>NZ_JBBCYA010000001.1:0-878778 GCF_037145155.1 Microbacterium sp. USHLN186 | reverse complement strand
GCCGGTCTTTCCGGCATACGTCACCTTGTGCCAAGAACCGCTCGAAGCGAGGATCTTGCCGACGCTCTTGCCCTTCGGAATCGTCAGCAACGGCGTCCTGGCCGTCGACGCCGTCGACCGCAGGTTCACCGCCGCCGTGGTTTTGTACATGACCGCCTTCGGCACCGCGGACGTCCCCGTCGACTTCGCGAGATAGTCCTTGTGCACCCAGCCGGTCTTTCCGGCATACGTCACCTTGTGCCAAGAACCGCTCGAAGCGAGGATCTTGCCGACGCTCTTGCCCTTCGGAATCGTCAGCAACGGCGTCCTGGCCGTCGACGCGGTGGGCCGCAGGTTCACCGCCGCCGTGGTCTGGTAGCTGGCGACGGCTGAGGAGCTCCCGGCAGGCGCCGGAGCCGGCGTCGGCGCGGTCGTCGGCTTCGGGGCTGGAGCCGGCGTAAGCACTGGCGTCGGCGTCGGCGTCGGCGTCGGCGTCGGGGCTGTGATGACGGGAGGAGTCGGGCTGAGCAGCCAGTTCGCGATCCATCCGCTGCGCGAACCCGCTTTGACAGGCAGGAACGAGTTGGAGATGTTGCCCGGCACGGCCGAGACCACGGTGCCGGCGTCGAGATGCGCGAGGATGGCCGTCGCGGTAGATGCCCCTGCGCGCAGGTTCACCGCTCCCGTCGTGTAGTAGGCGCAAGCAGCGGGAGCGGTCTTGGCGGTGATTGCGGTGGCCCGCCCGCTCAGGTCGACGGCGCGGGCCTTCAGCCAGGGGACCGGATCAAGCTGCTTGTTCCCGCCCGCCTGGTGCTCCCAGAGCTCCAGGTGCAGATGCGGGCCGGTGGAGTTTCCACTCATGCCCACCGAACTGATGCGCTGCCCCGCCGTCACGACCTGACCGACCTTCACGTGCGTCGTCGCTGACCACATGTGCAGATACTTCGTCGTGTACCTGACATTGCCGACGCTGTGGCTGATGTCGATGTGCCCGACGACCGAGTTGGACCCCGAGACCGTGGCGGTGACGACGCCTGCGGCGACGGCGTAGATCGGCGAACCGCTCTTGGTCGCCAGGTCGACCCCGCCGTGCGACGTGGAGGCGCCGGGCATCGGCATGCAGCGCGGACCGTGCCATGCCGAAACTGTGTATGACTTCGCTGCGAGCGGCATCACGAAGGCGGCCGCCGCAGGCAGCGCAGGGGCCGCGGCACCCTGGGCCGCAGAGACGGGGGCAGCCGCAAGGGCAGGAACCGGTGCGGCAGCGACCGCAGCGGCCGGCGAGAGCGCTACGCCCGCCAATGCGATCGCGGTGGATATGGCCAGCGCATGACGTGATCTGAGTCTCATGGTTCTCCGGTCGAGCGGGATGACGCGTGGAGGGCGCGCAGTGTCCACGACACTACCGGCGCGCGCGGGTTCCTCACCAGTCACGTGCAGGCAGCAGCTCCGCCAGGGGCCATCGACCCTCAGGCGCGCAGCAGATGCCGATCCTCCGGCTCATCCCGCACCGGCCGCCGCAGACTTGTTCCCGCTGCCACTGGTGGCGCAGCGGATCGCGCGCCTGCGGCGCCTTCGCGCGTCGCGTCAGGAGAAGCGCTTCTTGCCCTCCTCGGCGAGATCCTGAATCCACTGCGGAGTCGGATCGCCGAGCTTCTTGTCCGCCTCGACGCGGATCTCCGCCGCGATGAAACGCGCGCGCTCGCTGGCGCGAGACCTCCTCTGCGGCACGGCACTCGTGCTCATCTCGACCTCCCTGCGAAAACACGTCGGATCACTCTTTCCAGTATGCCTCCGGAACCAGAGCGGATGACAGCGTCCTGCGATGCCCCCGGGGATTCACCGTCGTCGAGCGCATCCTGCTCCTGCGGGCTGAGCACATACTCGTCGACGACAGCGCGCAGAAACCTCTGCTCCTCCCGCTTCGCCAAGCGGCTGGTGCGCAGCACCCGCAGTGCGGCCAGTGCGATGACCTCATCACTCGCCTCACGCTCGCGGCGCGTCAGCAGCTCGAGCGCCCACTGCGCGCGCTGCCACCACGCGTCCAACCTCGTCTGCCGACGCACGCCGATGAACGCGATCACGGCGGCGAGTACCGCGGCGAGCGCGCCGAAGCCGGCGGATTGCAGAAACTCCGTCAACCAGGGCCAGACCTGCGACTGCCATGGCACCGCGATGCGGCACTCCCACCATCCGTCGCAGTCCATCGCGTCCTCCTCGACGCTCCGCCAGGGGCTCATACGATAGCGCGCCGACCCCCGGACCGCAGCATGTGGACCTACGGTCGGATGCTCGCGGGTGACCCCGGTCGATAGTGTGGCGCGCATGGCCGACCCCGCTCACGTCCCGACGTCCCGCCCGATGGATGCGTGGCTCGCTGCGCTCAGTCAGCCCAACGGGTCACCCGGCGGAGGGGCGGCCACGGGAGTTCTGCTCGGCATCGCGGCCGCTCTGATGGGCATGGTCGCGGCATACACGCCCGACAGCCCCGCGGCATCCGCATGCGCAGAGCGTCTCGAGCGCAACCGCGCCGATGTACTGGATGCCGTCGAAGCGGACGGCGTCCTCTCGGCGCGCTTCGGAGCCGCGCTGGCGCTGCCCACCGGTGATCCCCGGCGCGACGAGCGCGTCAGCGACGCTGCCGTCGAGGCCGCCACCTCCGTGGCGAGGCTCGGCGCGATCGGCATCCTGCTGGCATCGGATGCGCAAGTGCTCGCTTCGGCCGGCAACCCGCACATCGCGGTGGACCTGGCGGTCGCGATGGAGTCATTGGCCGCCGGCCTGTCGGGCGCGGCTTTGAGCATCCGGGCGAACCTCCAGATCGCGCGCAACCACGGCGCACCCGAGGCGACGACGGCGAGCCTCGAGACCGACGTTCGCCGGTTGCACGAGGCCCACGCCGGCGTCATGAAGATGGTCGCGGAGATATCCGCGCAGTTGAACTGACTGCGAGCGGCTCGCCCGCCCGATCCTTCGCCTCCGCCAGGGACAGCGCCCTTGTGCACGCATTCTCGCCCGCCTAGGATCGACCGATGTGGGACACCTGTCCCACTCTCTGCCGTTCATCAGGAGACGACGATGCTCGCTGACGCCACTGCCGCCGCCACCCCGCACGCCCTCGCCCGCGCACTTCCGCCGGGATTCCTCATCGGCACGGCCACCGCCGCCGCCCAGATCGAGGGCGCGAGCACGGTGGGCGCCCGCACCCCGAGCGTGTGGGATCGCTTCGCCGCCGAGCCTGCGCGCATCATCGACGGCAGCGACACCTCGGTGACCGCGGATCACTACCACCGCTACGCGGAGGATGTCGCGCTGATGCGCGACCTCGGCGCCGATGCGTACCGCTTCTCGTTCTCGTGGACGCGCGTGCAGCCAGGCGGATCCGGTGCGCTGAGCCGCGAGGGGGCCGACTTCTATGATCGGCTGCTCGATCGGCTGCACAGCGCCGGCATCCGCCCCTTCGCGACGATCTCGCACTGGGACCTCCCCGAGGAGTACGCGCACGGCTGGCTCGATCGCGACACCGCCGAGCGCCTGGGAGATCTCGCCGGTCTGCTCGGCGAGCGCTTCGGCGATCGCGTCGACTCGTGGATCACCATCAACGAGCCGGCCACCGTGACCCTCAACGGCTACGCCCTCGGCCTGCACGCCCCGGGGCACAGTCTGCTGTTCGACGCGCTGCCCACCGTGCACCACCAGCTGCTCGGCCACGGTCTGGCCGTGCAGGCGCTGCGGGCCGCGGGCGTGCCGGGCGGGATCGGCATCACCAACACGCACAGCCCGGTCATCGCGGCATCCGCCTCCCCCGAGGATCAGACGATGGCCGCGCTGTTCGACCTCGTGCACAACCGCATCTACGCCGATCCGGTGCTGCGGGGCCGCTATCCGGATGCTCCGGACTTCCTCGGCGACGCGCTGGCGGCGTTCGACGCCGTCCCGCCCGAAGACCTCGCGCAGATCCATCAGCCGCTGGACTTCTACGGACTCAACTACTACATGCCCACCCTCGTCGCCGCCGGTGCCGGTGACGGAGAGAGCCCCGACGGCATGAGCCAGGCGATGGCCGATCTGCCGTTCCGGCTGCTGGAGTTCGAGGGCGTGCCGACGACAGGATTCGGCTGGCCCATCCAGCCCGCCGGCTTCGCCCGCGCACTCGCCGAGATGCAGGAGCGCTACGGTGACGTGCTCCCGCCGGTGTACATCACGGAGAACGGCGCGAGCTTCCCCGACGAGGTGGGCGCGGACGGCTCCGTCGACGATGCGGAACGCGTCGCCTTCCTGCGCGACCACCTCGCGGCCGCACTGGCGGCCGTCGCGCCCGGCGGCCCGGCCGAGGGACTGGATCTGCGCGGCTGGTTCGTGTGGTCGCTGATGGACAACTGGGAGTGGGCCGCCGGATTCACGCAGCGCTTCGGGCTGGTGCACGTGGACTTCGAGACCGGTGAGCGAACCCCGAAGTCGTCGTTCCGCTGGCTGCAGCAGGTGATCGCCGCACGCGCAGAGGTGCGTTGAGGTCCGAACGACCGCCCCGCCTCGACGTCCGCCGCCCGGATGCCGGGCCTCGCGTTCCGATGACGCGCCAAGTGTTCAGTCGCCGAGCACCCGCTGCAGGTGCTGGTTCTGGAACACGCGCTGCGGGTCGAGCTCGTCGCGCAGCGCGAGGAAGTCGCCGAAACGCGGGTAGGCATCGGCGAGATCCGCCGCTGTGCGGCCGTGCAGCTTGCCCCAGTGCGGGCGGCCGCCCCGCGCGCGCATGATCTGCTCGGCGGCGCGGAAGTACGGCTCCGGGTCCTCGCCCACCGCGCGATGCACCGCGATGTAGGCCGACGGGCGCTGGTGGGCGGTCGACATCCACAGCTCGTCCGCGGCCGCGAAGCGCACCTCGACGGGGAACGAGATGCGCCAGCCACCGCGCGCGATCGCCTGCTGCACCTCTCTGAACGCCGCCACCACCTGATCCGCGGGAATCGCGTACTCCATCTCGGTGAAGCGCACCGTGCGCCGCGTGGCGAACACGCGCGACGACGCGTCCGAGAAAGTGCGCTCGCCGGAGAGCCGCGCAGCGACGCGGTTGATACCCGGCACCGCCGCCGGCGCGCGCCGGCCCAGAGCGCACGTCGCCCGGAACACGCCGTTGGCCATCAGCGTCTCGTCGAACCAGCGCCGCACCGGCGGCGAGGGCGCGCGGCCCTCTCCGGCGGCGACGCGGGTGTTCGTCTTGGTGAGCGCCACATCGGTGTGGGGAAACCAGAAGAACTCGAAGTGGTCGGCGTCGCGGACGCGCTCCTCGACCGAGTCGAGCACCGCGGCGAGGGGCTCCGTCCGCTCGCGGGCGTGCAGATCGAAGGCGTCCACGCAGCGCACGGTCACCTCGACGAGGATGCCGAGTGCGCCCAGTCCCAGCGCCACCGCGGGCAGCAGCTCGGGGCTGTGCTCGGCATCCACCTGCATCCGCTCGCCGTGCCCGCTGACGAGCACGACACCCGCGATCTGGGCGGCGATGCCACGGAAGCGCGCACCGGTGCCGTGCGTGCCGGTCGAGATGGCGCCTGCGATGGACTGCGTGTCGATGTCGCCGAGGTTCTCCATCGCCAGCCGGTAGGGGGCCAGCAGCGTCGGGATCTCGTGCAGCCGTGTGCCCGCGCCGAGGGTGACCAGGCGCCGGTCGCGATCGACGCGGCGGATGCCGCGGAGGTTGTCGAGCGTCATCTGCACGTCGTCGGCACGGGCGATCGCGGTGAAGCTGTGTCCGGCGCCGATCGCCTTGACGCGTCGGCCCGCCGCAGCGGCCCGCGAGACGATCTCGCACACCTCGTCGACGGATGCCGGCGCGACGACCTCGCGCGGCCGGACGCGTACCGTGCGCCCCCAGTTCTGCCAGAGAGCGCCCGCCTCGAAGCCGGTGCTGATGGTGGTCACAGGAAGGCCTTCCCCTCGCCGCGGTAGGTGGGATGCCGGTCGACGACGCGTCCCGCGTCGACGACCAGGAACTCGTTGACGTGCTCGCTCAGCTCGCCCGACTTGGCGTGGCGCAGCCACACGCGATCGCCGATCGACAGGCTGCGCGCGGCCGACCCGGTCAGGGGCGTCTGCACCTCGCCGGCGCTCTCGCGCGGCAGCATCCGCAGTCCGGCCGGATACACGACCCGCGGCAGCCGATCGGGCCCGGGCGGACCGGAGGCGATCCAGCCGCCGCCGAGCACCGTCACGCAGTCCGGACGGGGCTTGCGCACCACGCTCAGCGCGAACCCGGTGGCCGGCCGGGGCGTGAAGGCCTGGTAGTCGTCGAAGTAGTGCCCGGCGAACAGCCCGCTCCCGGCGGCGATCTCGGTGATCGACGCGTCAGCGGCGGTGCTCTCGATCGACCCGGTGCCGCCGCCGTTCACGAACTCCAGGTCGGCGATCTCGCGCACCGCGGCCACGGCGCACGCGCGTCGTTCGGCGATCTCCTCTCGCGAGCGCGTTTTGACCCAGCCGACGAGCGCGTTCATGGCGCGGCGGTGCGGCACCCGGTCGGCGACGCCGGCGATCTGCGCCTCGTACGCCATCACGCCGGCGAGCGTGAAGCCCGGGCGACGCTGCACGGCCACCGCCAGCGCGCGCAGCTGCGCCGGCGTGCGCAGCGGCGAGCGCGCCACCCCCAGCCGCCCGAGCGGAGCCGGGCCCTGCCAGGCCGCGTCGAGTTCGAGGCACACCCGAATCGGGGGCCGACGGGCAGGGGGGACGATGGCGTCCACGAGGTCGAGCTGGGCTGTGCTGTCGATCATGAGCGTCACGGCCTGCGCCGCGCGCTCGTCCTGCGCGAGCGCGGCGATCGCGGCGCGATCGGCGGTCGGGTAGCCGACCACGACGTCGGGGCAGGTCTGCGACAGCCACAGCGCCTCGGGAAGGGTGAACGCGAGCACCCCTGCGAATCCGGGCATGGTCAGCAGCTCTTCGATCACCGGCCGCACCCGCAGCGACTTGCTGGCGATGCGCAGCGGCACGCCCCCGGCACGGCGGACGAGATCGGCGGCGTTGGCCTGCAGCGCGGCCCGGTCGAGCACCGCGTAGGGCGGCTGCTCGTCGGCGGTCGCGCGTTCCCATTCGCGCCAGGGTGAGTGGGTCACAGGCATCCTCGGGCCTTCTCGCGGGCATCGACGACCGCGCATCTCGACAAGTGGGTCGAATGTCCCACACGAGGAATATAGTAGGGCTGCGGCGGTGGCCGAGCAACCCGCCCGCGCCGCATCCATGCTAAGGAGGAGAAATGGCCCGGACTCCCGTCGACGTACGCCGCAGAGAACTCATCGCCGCCGCCCTGCGCGTGGTCGCCTCCCGGGGACTGCACGAAGCCTCCACCCGCGCCATCGTCGCCGAGGCCGACATGTCGCTGGCCAGCTTCCACTACGCGTTCGAGTCCCGAGACGAGCTCATCGACCGGCTCATCATCGACGTGCTCGCGAAGGAGGAGAAGGCGGTGCTGCCCGACGCGCTCGAAGGGCGCAGCCTCACCGAACTGCTCACCGACGGGCTGATGGGCTACCTCGACCACCTGCGCGCCGAGCCCACTCGCGAGCAGGCGATGCTCGAGCTCACCCAGCACGCGCTGCGCACACGGCGCCCGCTCGCGCAGGATCAGTACGCGCAGTACCTGCGCATCGCGCGGGAGTCGCTCACGCTCGCCGCCGCGCACTCCGGCTCGCGCTGGACCGCGCCGCTGGAGACCGTCGCCCAGCTGCTGGTCGCCCTCACCGACGGGCTCACCCTGAACTGGCTGGTGAACCGCGACGACGAGGCGAGCCGTGAGGCGGCGCGCGCCGCCGCGCAGGCGGTGGCCAGTCTCGCCCAACCGGTGCCCGCCGGCACCGCACGCCACAGCGCAGAGGCGGCGGCATGATCCCCATGACCCAAGTCGCCGACGCTCCCGTCGCCCCGGTCGCCGACGCGCTGCGCGCCGGATTCGACGCGCGCATCACCCGCTCGCGCCGGTGGCGGCGCGATCAGCTGCGCGCGCTGCGGCGGATGCTGGTCGAGAACCGGCCGGTCGTCGAGCAGGCACTGCGCACCGATCTCGGCAAGCACCCCACCGAGGCGGTGATCACGGAGATCGGGATGGTGATCGCCGAGATCGACTACGCTCTGCCGCGCCTGCGGCGCTGGATGCGCGCCCGCACGGTGCCACTGCCCCTCACCCTCGCACCTGCGCGCGGTCGCATCGCCCCCGAGCCGCTCGGGGTGGTGCTCATCATCGGTCCGTGGAACTATCCGCTGCAGCTGGTGCTGAACCCCCTGGTCGGCGCCCTGGCGGCCGGCAACGCTGCGGTCGTGAAGCCCAGCGAGCTCGCCGGTGCGACCAGCGCCCTGCTCGCCGATCTGCTGCCGCGCTATCTGGATCGCCGGGCGGTCGCCGTCGTCGAGGGCGGCGCGGATGTCACCGGCGAGCTGCTCGAGCAGCGCTTCGATCACATCTTCTTCACCGGATCCGAGAAGGTGGGCGCCATCATCGCGGCGGCGGCCGCGCGCACCCTAACTCCGGTCACCCTCGAACTCGGCGGCAAGTCCCCGGCGTACATCGACGGCTCGGTCGACCTCGCCGTCGCCGCGCGGCGGATCATGTGGGGCAAGCTGCTCAACGCCGGCCAGACCTGCGTCGCCCCGGACTACCTGCTCGCCGCCCCCGCCACCGCTCGTGGGCTGCTGCCACACCTGGAACGCGCCGCACGGGAGCTGTACGGAGCGGATGCCAAGACGAGCCCGGACTACGGACGCATCGTCACCGCGCGGCACACCGAGCGCCTCGCGGGGATGCTGGCGGATGCCGAGCCCGCCTTCGGCGGCGACGTCTCGGTCGCCGACCGTTACGTCGCCCCCACCGTCGTCGACGCAGTCGCCGCGGACTCCCCCCTCATGCAGGAGGAGATCTTCGGGCCGATCCTGCCGATCGTGCACGTCGGCTCGGCGGCGGAGGCGCGCGCCTTCATCCGGGCGCGACCGAAGCCGCTGGCGGCCTACGTGTTCAGCCGCCGGCGCCGCGTGCGTCGCGCGTTCCTCGCCGAGACGAGCTCGGGCGGGCTGAGCTTCGGGGTGCCCGCGGCGCACCTGGGTGCGCCGCAGCTGCCCTTCGGTGGCGTGGGAGCCAGCGGCATGGGCAGCTATCACGGCGAGCAGTCGTTCCGCACGTTCAGCCATCGCAAGAGCGTGCTCGACAAGCCGCTGCGGCCCGACTCGATGCGCCTGGCGTATCCGCCGTACCGCGGTCGCGTCAAGGCGCTGCTGCTTCGGCTGATGGTGCGCGGACGCTGACGCACTTCGGGTTTGCATCCGCCGCACTGCGGTCATATCATCCACAGAAGTGGGGCAACCGACCCACTTGATGCCCCCGGACGACGAGGTCCGCGATGGGAGACGACGATGTTCCAGCAGCACACCCTCACCGATCGGCCCGCGAGCTCATGACGGCCGATGCCCTGCCCACCGCCCAGACTTCTGCCGCGGCCATCCCGCAGAAGGCGGTGAGCCAGGGGTGGTTGTGGACGTTCGGGCTCGCCTGGTTGGGATTCTGGCTGCTGGTGATGCTGCCAGGGCAGTTCATGCTGGTACGCCTGGCGAGCGCACTCGACCCGGCCGAGAAGATCGGTGTCGGCTCGTTCCTCATCGCCGAGATGGCGATCGTGATCGTCGTCTCGGTGCCGGTCATCGGCTGGCTGTGCGACCGCAGCAGCCCCCGCTTCGGCCGGCGCCGCACCTGGGCGCTGGCCGGGTTCGTCACCGCCACCGTGCCGTTCGCGCTCGTCGGACTGCAGCCGTCGTGGCAGCCGGCCGCGGCGCTGCTCGCCATCGTCGCGGTGGGCCAGTCGGCCGCGCTGGTGTCGCTGTCGGCCATGATCGCCGACCAGGTGCCGCCCGCCCAGCGCGGCCGGGCCTCGGCGGCGGTCGGCGTGCCGCAGGTGATCGCCCTCGCCGGCGGCATGATCATCGTCACGGAGCTGGTGACAGACCTCGGCTGGAGCTGGGCTGTGATCGCCGTGCTCGCCCTGCTCGCACCGCTGCCGTTCCTGCTCTGCCATCGTGAGCCCGCCGCGCACGCCCGCCCCGCAGCGGATGCCCGCGCTGCAGCGGCGACCGATCCGGCGGCCTCCGCGGCCGCGCGGCCCGGCATCCGGAGCATCGCCCGCACGTACCACGACCTCGGCTGGGCAGGGATCTCGCGGGTGCTCGTGAACGCCGGCAACCTCGTCGGCACCACCTACCTGCTCTATTTCCTCTCCGACTCGCTGGGGCTGGCGAATCCGGAGTCGGCGCTCACGGCGCTGATCCTCGTCTATCTCGTCGCCAGCGGGCTGGGATCGTGGGCGGGTGGCGCGCTGAGCGACCGGCTGCGCTCGCGGCGCTTCTTCGTGGCCGCCTCGGCCGGCCTGCAGGTCGCCGCCGCCCTCACGCTCGCCCTCGTGCCGACCTGGACCGCGTCGATCGCCGCCGCGGTGCTGCTGGGCGTCGGCTACGGCGTCTTCCTCTCGGTGGATCAGGCCCTGCTGACCGACGTGCTGCCCGATGAGACCACCCGCGCCCGCGACCTCGGCATCGTCAACTCCGCCCAGCACCTGCCGATCGCCGCGCTGATGGGCTGGCTGGTGCTGAGCGTGGCGGGATACACCGAGCTGTACATCATCGCCGCCGTCGTCATGGCTCTCGGCGGCATCGCCGTCTACCGCATCCGCTCGGTGCGCTGAAACAGCACCCGCGAGCCCGAACCGCACCCGTCATCCCGGCGCCGTCGAAGGAGAACCCGTGAAAGCCATCGTCGTGCTGTTCGACACCCTCAACCGCGCGTTCCTGCCGCCGTACGGCGCGCAGGGCGTGCATGCGCCGAACTTCGAGCGGCTGGCGTCGCGCAGCGCCCGCTTCACCCGCTGCTACGGCGGCAGCATGCCCTGCATGCCCGCGCGCCGCGAGATGCACACCGGTCGCTACAACTTCCTGCACCGCAGCTGGGGCCCGCTCGAGCCGTTCGACGACTCGGTGCCGCAGATGCTCGACGAGGCCGGCGTGCACACGCATCTCGTCACCGACCACCAGCACTACTGGCTCGACGGCGGAGCGACGTACCACCCGCGCTTCCGCACGTTCGAATTCTTCCGCGGCCAGGAGGGTGACGAGTGGAAGGGCCAGGTCGCCGACCCCGACATGACCAACGTGACCCCGCACGCGAGCAATCATGCGCTGCGCCGGCAGGATGCCGTCAACCGGCAGCATCTGACCGACGAGGCCGACCATCCGCAGACCCGCACGTTCGACGCGGGACTGGAGTTCATCGACACCAACCACGCCGACGACGGCTGGATGCTGCAGATCGAGACCTTCGATCCGCACGAGCCGTTCTTCAGCTACGCCCAGTACCACGAGCTCTACGGCACACCTACGGTCACCGAGGGCGTCGACTTCGACTGGCCCGACTACAAGCAGGTCAGCGAGACCGACGCCGAGCTCACCCACCTGCGCGACCGCTACCTCGCGCTGCTGTCGATGTGCGACCGTTCGCTCGGGCGCGTGCTCCATGCGATGGACCAGCACGACCTGTGGCACGACACGATGCTGATCGTGTGCACTGACCACGGCCTGCTGCTGGGTGAGCACGGCTGGCTGGGCAAGAACGTGCCGCCGTTCTACGAGGAGACCATCCACACGCCCCTGTTCGTGTGGGACCCGCGCTCGCGCGTCGCCGGTGAGAGCCGGGACGCCCTCGTGCAGACGATCGACTTCGGCCCCACCCTGCTCGACCACTTCGGCCTTGACACGACGGCGGACATGCAGGGCCGCTCCCTGCTGCCCGTGCTGGATGCGGGCAGCGCGCTGCATGACGCTGCCCTGTTCGGACTGCACGGCGGCCACGCCAACGTCACCGATGGACGCTTCGTGTACATGCGTGCGTGCGTGACCCCCGACAATCAGCCGCTGTTCGACTACACGCTGATGCCCACCAGCATGCGGGGGCGCTTCGGCGCCGATGCGCTGCGCCGAGCCGAGCTGGTCGCGCCGCTGCCGTTCACGAAGGGGATGCCGGTGCTGAGAGTGCCCGCCGTCGCGCCGACCAATCCCGCGGCGTTCGGCTCGCAGCTGTTCGATCTCGAAAGCGATCCACAGCAGCTGAACCCGCTCGTCAACGATGAGCTCGAGCTGCGCATGACCCGTCTGCTCGTCGAGCTGATGCGCGCGAACGACGCGCCGAGTGAGCAGTACGAACGGCTCGGGGTGCCTGAAACGGGCGAGCCCGGCCCCGAGCACCTCGTGCTCGGGCGACAGGCGGCGCAGGGCTCTGCGGGTGCTGCGGCGCAGGCCGACCTGTCGGCGCTGAGCGAGTCGGCGGTGGGAATACGATCGGTGCGTGAGCTGCTCGCCGACGAGCGGGCCCGCAGTGTGCTGCGCGACGAGCTGGGCCCCATCGTCGACGGGCCGCTGCCCGACGAAGCGCTGGGCATGACCCTCGTGCAGATCGCCACGGTCACGGCCGGCCTCGTGCCCCCCCGCCGCGCTGCACCGCATCGCCGCGCGCCTGTAGCCCCGGTCACCCTCCCCTGGAAGGTCTCCGCCTTCGGGCCGTGCCACACTGGCATCCATGCCCCAACCAGCCGACGACCCCCGCCAGGCTCGACGTCTGGCCGAGACGCTCAACGAGTTCCAGCAGGCCGAAGGGCATCCGCAGTTCCGCGTCGACGTGGAGCGCATCCGGTTCTCGCCGTTCTACTCCCGCCTCTCCGCCGTCACCCAGGTCATCTCGCAGGCGGGCGCCGGTCTCGCGGTGCACAACCGCCTCACCCACTCGGTGAAGGTGGCGGCGGTCGCGCGGGCGATCGCGACGCACCTGTCCACCCGCACCGACGAGGCGCACCGCATCGTCGAGGAGCTGGGCGGCGCGCACCCCGTCGTCGTGCAGGCGGCCGCCGCCGCGCACGACCTCGGCCACCCGCCGTTCGGTCATCTCGGTGAGCAGACGCTCGACCGCATCGCCCGGATGCGTTTCGGTCTGGCCGAGGGCTTCGAGGGCAACGCTCAGACGTACCGCATCCTCACCCGCCTCGACGAGCACGACCGCCCGGGCGTCGGCCTGAACCTCACCGCAGCGGTGCGCGCGGCAGTGCTGAAGTACCCGTGGCGGCGCGGGCGGGGCGGGGCGCGCCGCGGCGGTGGCAGCAAGTACAGCTTCTACGCGATCGACGAGCAGGACGCGCGTGCAGCGCTCGCCGCGTATCCGCTGATCGAGCCGGGGCAGCAGAGCGTCGAATGCTCGATCATGGACATCTCCGACGACATCGCCTACTCGCTGCACGACCTCGACGACTTCTACCGCGCCGGGCTGCTGAACCCTGCCACCCTCTCGGCGGAGTTCCGGTCGTGGCGGCGCGACCTCGCCCAGCTGCGCGCCGCCGACGCCGAGCGCCTGGCCACCGACACCCGCACGCCCGGGCACTCGCTGGAACTGCTCTGGCGGCGCCTGCAGGTGAAGGATGCCTGGATCGCCGACCCCGACGGGTTCAGCGAAGCCGTCGCCAAGGTCGCATCCGAGGTCATCGACGGCCTCGTCGCCGAGCCGTTCGACGGGTCTCTGGCCAGCGAGCGCGGCCTCGCCCGCTTCACCTCCGCGTGGATCGCGCGCCTGCAGTCCTCGATCGAGGTGCACCGCCACCCCGACATCCGCTCCGGTCACGTGAGCCTCAACCGCCAGGCCTGGCACGAGGTGGCGGTGCTGAAGTTCCTGCACGCGCGCTTCATCCTCGAGCGGCCCGACCTCGCCGTCTACCAGCGCGGACAGGCGAGCGTGCTCGAGCGGCTCGTCGACGGCTTCACCGCGTGGCTCGACGACCCGCACGACGCGCGTCGCGCGCCGCGACGGCTCATCGACCTGGTCGAGCTGGCCACCGACGATCACCGCCGCCTGCGCGAGCACGCCCCCGAGCTGGTCGGCTCGCGCAGCGACGCCGACCTCGCCACGCTCGGGCGGGGCCGCGGGATCATCGACTACGTCGCCTCGCTCACCGACGCGCAGGCGATCTCGCTGGACGCCCTGCTGGCCGGTCGCACCGAGCGGCTGTGGGACGCCGGCCAGGGTCTTTGAAGTCCGCGTCTCTGAAGCCGCCCCCGCGCCCTGCGGGAGTGGAAGAGTGGATGCCATCCGCATACCTCAGGAGGCCTCATGCGCGCTGTCGTCTACGACCGGTACACCCCGGATCTCGACGCATTGGAGGTGCGCGAGCTCGACGATCCCAGGCTCGCGCCGGCATCCGTGCTGATCGAGGTGCGTGCCGCCGGGGTGAACCCGGTGGACTGGAAGGTGATGGCCGGTGGCCTGGATGCCCTGATGCCGGCCCGCTTCCCGGTGATCCCCGGCTGGGATGTCGCCGGGATGGTCGCCGCCGTCGGCCTGGACACGCCGGAGTTCCAGGTCGGTGACGAGGTGATGGCCTACGCGCGCAAGGAGACCGTGAGCGGTGGCACGTTCGCCGAGCGCGTCGCGGTGCCGGTGTCGGCGGTCGCCCGCAAGCCGGCATCGCTGTCGTGGGAGCAGGCCGGCGCGCTCCCCCTCGCCGGCGGCACGGCTCTGCGGGCCCTGGACGCCCTGGGGGAGCTGTCCGGCCGCACGGTGCTGATCCACGGCGGTGCGGGCGGCGTCGGGAGTTTCGCGGTGCAGATCGCCGTCGCGTCCGGTGCGCGCGTGATCGCGACGGCCTCGGAGCGCAATCACGAGTACGTGCGCGGCCTGGGCGGCGAGCCGGTCGTGTACGGCGACGGTCTGGCCGAACGGGTGCGCGAGATGGCGAGTGGGTCGGTGGATGCCGTCGCCGACTTCGTCGGCGGCGTGCTGCCGGCGACCCTCGCGGTGCTCGACGCCGGCGGCCCACACGTGTCCATCACCGACGGCGCGGTGGCCCAGCACGGGGGCAGGTACATCTGGGTGCGCCCCGACGGCACGCAGACGGCTCGCCTCGGTGCGCTCGCAGACGAGGGTCGGCTGCGCGTGGAGATCGCGCAGAGCTTTCCCCTGGAGCAGGTGGCGGATGCCTTCCGCGCCAGTCAGGGCGGTCACATCCGCGGCAAGCTCGTCATCGTGCCCTGAGCCCGACCGATCGGAAGCGGACAGAGTTCGCGCCCGGGCCTCACTCAGAGCCCGGGCGCGAACGTCTCTGCGGTCAGAAGACCTCGTCGTCTCCTGCCGTGCGAGTCGTACGGCGCGTCTCGTAAGCGCCAGGGGCGGCGTCGGTGCGCGTGACGACGTCGGTGCGGCGGCGGCGCGCCATCAGCACGAGGCCCACGATGAAGGCCACCACGCCGGCGCCCATCAGGATGTAGCCGATCATGTCGAGATCCGCCCAGCCGACGTCGAGGTTGAGCGCGAAAGTGAGGATCGCGCCGATGACGAACAGAACGACTCCGGTGCCCATGGTCATCTCTTGCTCCCTTCGTAGCGGCCACGCCGAGCGGCGTGCCGTCTCCTCAGAGTGCCGACCCGACCGACTCCCGCAGAACGGGGTTGACAACGCGCCGATGCATGCGGGACGAGCGGATATGCGGCGGGTCAGGCGCCGTGACCGGCAGGAGCGACGCCGTCCACGGCATCCGCCATCTCACGCAGGAACGCGGACACGTGCTGCTGCGCCTCAGCGTCCATGCGCGAGGCGACGCCGTACATCAGCTCGTGCATCTGCCCGAGCGTGTGCCGCACGTCCTCGTCGGCGTGCTCGGTGGTGCGCACCAGCGTGAGCGCGGGGTCGGCGTGATCCGCGGTGTGGCGGACATGGCCGGAGCGCTCGAGACGGTCGACGAGCACGGTCACGGCTGCGGTCGAGATGCCGAGGTACGACGCCAGCTCACCGGGACGAGCGGCGTGCTCGGGCTGGCGGAACAGGAAGCGCAGCGCGAGCAGCTCGTTCTCGCCCATCGACATCTCGTCGCGGGTGCGGCGGCGCATCGCGCGCTCGGCCGCGCGGTACAGGCGCAGCGCCTCAAGAACCTCGCGCGCACGCTCGCGGTGACCGGACGGCGCCTGGTCGTACCAGTAGCCTCCGGCGTGTCCGCTGTCCGAACGAGCACTTCGTTCTTCGTCGCCGGCCTGGAACTCTGCCACAGGTACTCCTTCAAGCGGCGCCGAGTGCGCCCGCACAGGTCATGATAGAAGATGACTGTGAGAAGCGGCCCGATCGGCCGCCGCACGACTGTCGAGAAAGGGGGGCCTGTGAATTTTCGCAGCAAGCAGACTCTGGAGAACTGGGTCGAGGAGTTCCGCGACGCCCGTGAGGCCGGTGACCTGATCCGCGTGATCATCCAGGACGGCTCCGACGGCTCGGACACCGGTCTGGTGATCGTGCCGGTCAAGAACTCCAACGTCAGCATCTTCATGCAGCCCGAGGCGATCGGCGACGTCCGCTGGCAGGTCACGGTCGAACCGACCGATGAGACCCTGCAGCTCAACAGCCACCAGCTGCACACGTTCGCCAGCGAGCTGGCCGTGGCAGCAGAGCTCTGCGCCTTCCTGGAGGCGCGCAGTGTCGGTCACGACGAGCAGCTCGTCGAGCCGGCGGTCGACCCGCTGGAGGACCAGCTCGCCGAGCAGGACTGAGCAGGACTGCCTCTCGAGCGCGCGATGGACAGCCCGGAGTCGGTGCTCACAGCTCGCCGGGACGCATCGCCTCGGCGTCGATCGCGCGGATGATGCGCACCGCCGCGGTGTCGGTGGTCGGCTCCTGCGCGACATCCGCCCGCCGCCGACGGGGCGCGTACACGACCAGCGCGTGGAACAGGAAGCGGGCGAAGAACGCCACGACCAGCGAGATCGCGGTCGCGAGGACGCTGGAGATGTGCCAGGACTCGACCATGAGCGCCATCACCGGGATGCGCAGCGCAGCCTCGACGCTGTTGAACGAGAGGGATGCCAGCAGCCGCACCCACAGCCGGGGGGCGTCGCGGCGCTCATCGCGGAAGACGAAGAGCTCCTGCAGCACGAAGTTGCCGACGATGGTCGCCGCCGCGCCGATGATCGCTGCGGACACGTACGCCATGCCGAGGTGGGTGAGGGCCCACATGATGGCGACGTTCGCGACCGCGCCGACGCCGCCGATCACGGCGAACAGACCCATCTTGCCGAAGCGCAGCCGCGCGAGGTGGGCGAGGAAGGTCGCGCCCTGACGCAGGCTCGCCTTCGAGGCGCCGTGGCGGCGCGAGGCGAACTCCAGCGGCACCTCGGCGATGCGCAGCTCGCGCCGCTCCCCGCCGCGCACGAGGATCTCGAGCAGGATCTTGAACCCCTGCGGACGCAGATCCGGCACGTCGATGCGCGATCGGTCGACGAGGAAGAATCCGGTCATCGGGTCGGTGCTGCGCCAGAGCCGACGCAGGAACATCGCCTTTGTGATCGCGGTGGCCGCCTTCGACACGCCCAGCCGCACGGCGGTGCCCAGCCCCGCGGAGTCGCCGCCGCCGATGTATCGCGACGCCGCCACCACGTCCGCGTCGCCGCGCGCGTAGCGCGCCAGCATCGCGGACAGGAGCTCGGGCGGATGCTGCAGGTCCCCGTCCATCACGATGCACACGTCATGCGCGGCCTCGGCGAGTCCCAGGGTGACCGCGCCACCGAGTCCGCCGATGTTGTCGTCGCGGTGGATCCCGCGCACGGGAAGGGCAGCGGAGGCGCCGACGCGCGCGATCTCGTCGATCGTGCCGTCCGTGCTGTCGTCGATGAAGAGGATCTCAGCGGTCGCGTCGTGCAGCGCTGCGACGATGCGGTCGACGAGCTCGGCGATGTTCTCGCGCTCGTTGAAGGTGGGCACGATGACGGTGACCGGCGGGACGATGAGGGCGCTCACGTGGGCTCCTTCCCGTGCGGACGTCGCGACGCAGCCCCCATCGTTTCACGGGATGCCGTGCGTATGCACCACGGCGGATCCCGCCTCTCCGGGCGGTCGTAGGCTGGGATCATGAGCACTCCCGCATCAGACACGATCACCCTGTTCGGCGCCGACTGGTGCCGCGACTGCCGTCGCACGAAGTCGCAGCTCGACGAGCTGGGCGTGGCGTACACCTACGTCGACCTCGTGGCCGAGCCCACGGCCGCCGATGTGGCCAAGGAGATCTCGGGGCGCACGAACATCCCCGTCGTGGTCTACCCCGACGCGAGTCACCACGTCGAGCCGAGCAACGCCGACGTCGAGGCCAAGCTGCGCGAGCTGTCGCTGATCTGACGACCCCGGCGGGCGCTCAGAGGTCGTCGCCCGGCACCGCGAAGGTGTCGCAGACGCCGAGGCCGCTCTTGTAGCCGTTGGCGAACCACGCCTGGCGCTGCTCGCTGGTGCCGTGTGTGAAGCTCTCCGGGTTCACGAAGCCGGACTGCTCCTGAATGTGGTCGTCGCCCACGGCGAAGGCCGCGTTCAGGGCATCCTCGATCTGCGTCTCGGTGGGCCGCTGCACATAGGCGACGCCGTTCTCATCCTTCTGCTCGGTGATGGCGCCCAGCCAGGCGCCGGCGTAGCAGTCGGCCTGCAGCTCGGTGCGCACGCTGTTGCTGTCCGGACCCGTGCCGTTGTTGGGATGCGCGTCCATGATGCCGGTGATGTTCTGGATGTGGTGGCCCCACTCGTGTCCCACGATGTAGAGCTGCGCGAGCTCACCGGCGGACGCGCCGAACTGCTGACGCATCAGCTGGAAGAACGTGGGGTCGATGTAGACACCCTGCTCGGGCGGGCAGTAGAACGGGCCGACGGCGTTGGAGGCCGTGCCGCACTGCGTGGGCGTCTGCCCGTCGACGACGGTGATGGTCGGCGGCTGATAGCCGTCGACGTGCTTCGACCAGTACTGGTTGAGCACGATCTCCGCGCCGGCGATACGGCAGTCGTCGCGCGTGTTGGCATCCTGCCCGGTGTCGCACTCGGCGAGCGTGTTCTCGCCGCTGGACGCGGGGCGGTTCTCGCCACCGGGCACCCCGCCCACCAGTCCGGTGAGATCTGGCCCGCCCAGCATCGCGACGACGAGGGCGACCAGCCCGAGCACGCCCGCCCCGCCGCCGGCGATCGCCGCGCCGCGGCCACGACGACGGGTGGTGTTGCCCGAGATGTCGGCGTCTGGATTGAACGTCATGCAGAAAAGGTACCCCTCACGGGTGGCGCACGCCCGCAATAGGCTCGACCTTGACACGGGAGGGTTCCATGACCAAGACGATCACGATCACCGGCGCCGGCGGACAGATCGGCTACGCAATGCTGTTCCGCATCGCCGCGGGCGACATGCTCGGATCCGACGAGCACGTGCGGCTGCGGCTGCTGGAGATCCCGCAGGGAATGGGCGCCGCCGAGGGCGCCGCGCTCGAGCTGCAGGACGGCGCGTTCGCGCTGCTCGACGGCGTCGAGGTGACCGACGACCCGGCCGTGGCGTTCGACGGCGCGAACATCGCATTGCTGGTGGGCGCCCGCCCGCGCGGGCCCGGCATGGAACGCGGTGATCTTCTCGCCGCCAACGGCGGGATCTTCGGCCCGCAGGGCCGTGCGATCGCCGCGCACGCGGCATCCGATGTGCGTGTCGCGGTGGTCGGCAACCCCGCCAACACGAACGCGCTGATCGCCTCGTCGGCAGCAGACGGGGTGCCCGCCGAGCAGTTCACCGCGCTCACTCGGCTCGATGAGAACCGGGCGAGGGCGCAGCTCGCGCAGGCGCTGCACACGCCGGTCGGTGCGGTGCGTCGTGTGCCGATCTGGGGGAATCACTCCGCGACGCAGTTCCCCGACATCTCGCACGCCACACTCGACGGCGAACCGGTCGCCGAGCGCCTCGCCGCCGCCTTCGGCGATGTGCGGGCCTGGCAGGAGCAGACGTTCATCCCACGCGTCGCGAAACGCGGCGCGGAGATCATCGAAGTGCGCGGCTCGTCGTCGGTGGCCTCGGCGGCATCCGCGGCGATCGATCACGTGCGCGACTGGGTGCACGGCACCGACGACTGGACGAGCGCGGGCGTCGTCTCGCACGGGGAGTACGGCGTGCCGGAGGGGCTCATCTGCTCGTTCCCCGTGCGCGCGGTCGACGGCACCTGGCGCATCGTCGACGGTCTCGAACTCGACGACTGGGCACGCGCGCGGGTCGACGCGTCGGTGACCGAGCTCGTCGAGGAGCGCGAGGCGGTGCGCGCGCTCGGGCTGATCTGAGCGGGTCGTCGCCGACTCCGCAGCCCGGAGTCGGGCCGCGACGGACGGCGGACTCGGGCAGAATGGATGCCGGAGGTGCGGCGATGACCGATGCGATGAACCCGGCCGGCGGCGAGGCGGAGATTGCGCTGACCAGCCCACTGCATCTGCCGCACGCCGCCGCGAACTGCCCGAAGTGCCTGGCGAACGACGATCACGGCTGGTGGTCGGCGCGGCCGGAGGGCACGCGCCTGGTGGGGCTCGTGGTCGCGCGCGACGGCATGCCGTCGGTGACCCAGCAGCGTGACGACCTCACCCGCTTCGGCGTGCCGATCGAGGGGTTCCGTCACCCCGCGCCCGAGATCCTGGAGAGCTGGGGCGACCGCCTGGCCCGGCTGATCGAGACACTGCGCCCCGGCGACGTGCTGGTGGTCGCGAACGTGCACGCCCTCGGCCGGGACCGCGACGAGGAGTCGCGCACGATCTCCGAGCTGCGCCGGCGCGGCATCATGGTGAAGGTGCTCGGCCACCATGCCCGGCATCTCGCCGATGCCGAGACGCCGACCGCCTGACTTCTTCCGAAGTTCAGGGGCGATGCCAGGGGCACGTCACTCCCCGGGCATCCAGGTGAGCGTGGACACGCACAGATCGAACAGCGCCTTCATCTGCAGCAGCGGCGGGTCGTCGGCCGGCACGTCCGCTCCGCGCAGCAGGACGAGCGTCAGCAGCAGCGCGCGTCGGCGCCCGCTGCCGGGGACCGGGGTGAGGTATGCGACGGTGGTGACCCGCAGCTGCTCGCCGTCGAGCGTGTCGCTCGTCTCGCGTTCCACCCGCATGATCCGCTTATCGCCGAGCAGGGGCGTGGCTCCGTCCGTCAGGATGGCCGCGCGCACGTACGAATCGAGGGTCTGGCCCGGCTCGGCGTGCTGGATGCTGGCGGTGAGCGAGGCGGGAAGGTAGGCGCTCTCGGGCGCCTCATCAGCAGCCGTGAACATCGCCACGGTGGACACCTTGCGCATCTGTGTGAACGCCTCGTCCACCATCCCGCGCAGCCGCGCGTGCAGGTCCGGACGGTGCGCCTGCATCGTGCGGGTGCGGATCTGCGCCAGCATCCGCTCCTGCTCGTCCTCGTCGACGCCGCGGCGCACCCACCCGGGCGGCAGCACGAGCGAGAAGTCGGGGTCGGGTTCGCCGCCGAGCAGCTCGCGCAGGCCTATGCGCACCGGGCAGTCCTGGGAAACGTCCGTCACGGCGTGCTCCTTCGGATCGGATCGAGCGTGAACAGCGTCCCCAGGGGCGCCGACAGCGCCTGAGCCAGCGTGGCATCATCGAGGAAGCCGCGTTCGTGCAGGATGCGCAGGGCCGCGTCGCGGTCGTCCTGGATGGGAGCGCGCTGGTCCGCCGGCAACGCGGAGACCGCGCGCGCCGCGCTCTCACGGTCGGTGATGGTCACCGGCAGAGCACGTGCGGCCTCCGGCTCGTCGTCGCGCACCCTGAAGCGCGCCAGCACGCCCAGCGTGAGCAGCACGCCGAGAACGAGGGTCGCCCACACCGGGATCAGCATCGTCGGGGAGAGGTCGTAGCCGTCGCGATCCGAGACGGTCGGCATCGCGGCCGAGGCGAAGCCGGCCGCGATCGCGCTGACCGACGCGATCCCGCACACCATGCCCGACCAGCGCGCGCCACCGCGCAGCCAGAGCAGCGCGGTGACCAGCAGCATCACCGCCCCCGCACCGAACGCCCCGGCGGCGAGCGGGACCGCGATCTCTGCCGGCACGCGGTCGATCAGGTACGACTCGGCGCCGAGCACCGCCATCCCGGCCACCGGGGAGAGGACGGCGAGCACGCCCAGGACGGCCGCGACGGCTGTCATCCCGCGCTGCCCGGCACGCGGCTCGCGGCGGCCGAGGATCTCGGCGATCGCAGCGCCATCGTCACCGAAGGTGGCCACCACCTCGGGGTGCGCCTGGCAGGCGACGGATTCCAGCATCCCCAGCCGGGGCTCCTCCGCTGCGGAGCGGGCACGGGCCCAGGACTGCGCGTTCGAATGCGTGAGCGTCATGATGCGGTCAGGCTATCAATCCAGCTGTTCGCCGGCTGCGCCTCCATCAGCTCCGGCTGGAGGGCCCGGCGCGGCAGGCCATCTGGGGCGACCAGCTGCAGCGACGCCGTGAACGTGTGGATGGACGCCGAGACGATGCCGAGCAGGTCGGCGAACGTCGGCTCGACCGACACGATCACCACGACGTCACCCTCGAACGAGAACACGATGTCGTAGCCGAGCACGTCGCCGTCGCCGATCCGCGCGCTGCGCGGTATCAGCACGCCCGGTCCGAGTCCCTCCGACACGAACAGGATGCCGTCGCCGGGACCGGGTCGCACGCCGTCGCCGCGGCCCATCGCGACATGCACGAACACGCAGAGCGGATGCTGCGCGGGCCACAGCTGGAAGGCGAGCGCGTCATCCGGGCGCCGGTGTGCGAGCCCCGCGCGCAGCACCTCGGGAACCGCCTGCGCCGATTCGGTCGTCCACGTCGGTGCCCATGCGTGGCGCAGCAGTTCGGTGTTCTCGTGCACCCAGGCCTCTGCGGCGGGTGCACTGTCGATGGCGGGGACGGGCAACCAGCCGGGGTCGAGCGAGGTGCCGGTGATGCGCCAGGTGCCTGACGCCCAGCCGTCCGGGAAGGAGATCACAGCAGCACTCCCAGCCACGGGACCCGCTTGCTGATCGACTGATCACCGTGGCCGGTCCAGTTCGCGATCTTGTCGGTCATCTTGATCGGTCCGGAGATCATCATGTGCGTGAACTCCCAGGCCGCCGGCAGCGTCGTCGAATGCGCCCAGCCACGCGAACCGGCCGTCATGGTGTCGATCACACCGGTGAGCTTCGTGGTGTCCTTGCCGAGCATGAGGCGGCTGAGCACATCGCCGACGCCGGCCGGGTTGTTCAGCTGCCACAGCGTGCGCCCGCTCTGAGCGAGGCCCTTCATCCCGCCGCCGGCGAAGCGTCCTGCCATCGCGATGTCGTCCAGCTGCGATGCCGCCGCGCTCCAGGTGGAGGGCTTGAAGGCGGGGAATGCGTCGCCGGCGAAGTTCAGCAGTCCGCTCTTGCCCTGGAACAGCTTGCCCGCGCTGCCGAACGGGATGACCCCGACGATCGCCAGCGCGAGGTCCATGCCGCTCGCGTCGTCGCGGAAGAACTGGTAGGCGACCAGCACGAGTGTGGCGACGGCGACCACGGCGCCGAGGGCGGCGATGATGGGGCCGCCGATGACGATCGCGGCGACGGCGAGGATCGTCCCGGCGACCTGCAGCACCTTGACGACGACGGCCACACCGCCGTCGACGTCATCCCAGAAGCTGTCCTCGATCTTGCCGTCGAACGCGTCCTCGATGGCGTCCGCGGTGCTGTCGAAGACCTCCTCCCACGAGTCGACCTCGGTGTCGAAGTCACGCAGCGCGTCGAGGTACTCCTCGTGCAGGCGCTGCTTCTCGCGGTCGTCCTGGGCGTTCTCCTCCCCCATGCTCTGCTTCTCGTCGTCGCTGCGCCACGGAGCGGGCTCGGCCCAGAACGGCCGGTCGAGATATCCGGGTGCCGCGTCATAGGCGGCCTTCGCCTGCTCGCAAGAACTCACCCTCAGGCGCACACGCGGCTGATGTTCGTCGAGCGCGTCGGCGTAGCCGACGAGGATAGGGCCGGTCGGCTGGTACAGGGCTGCGGCACGACCCAGCTCGATGTGAGTCTCGCCGACGATCTCCTGCAGCTTCTCGACGGCTTCGCCCTTCATCCCCGATGCCTGGTCGGCCAGTCGCCGCAGGAATGCGGCGCTGGTATGCATCTGCTCGCCCAGCGTCGTGATCTCGGTTCCCCGCGCGCGGATGGCGCCTGACTCGCCCTCGAGTGCGACGACCTGGCGTCCCTTGGGTGAAAGCATGTCCGTCTCCCGTCACCGCGCCGACGCGGGCACGCCGCCCACGGGGGCGGTCGGGCGTCCCTCGGTGTGCGCACCGGTCACATCGATGTCCATCTGCGACGCGGTCTCGACGTCCCAGTCGCGCAGGCCCTCCAGCACGCCCTGCACATGCTTCTGCACCTTGTCGATGTCGGTGCTGAGCTCCTGGCGCTTGTCGTCCCACCGGGCCTCGAAGTCGTGCACGCGACTGCGCAGCGTCGTACGCCCGTACGGAGAGCCGATGGCATCCTGCACGGTGGCGGTGCGCGAGCCCGCGTCGTTCAGCTCCTGAACGATCGCCTTCAGCTGCTCGTTGACCTCGCTGAGCTCGGTGTAGCGGACCCAGATCCCGTCGGCCATGGCGACCCCTCCCGTCGTGTCGACCCTCGTGGAACAGAAGAGGGGGCCGACCGATCACCGGTCGGCCCCCTCGAGACTGCGTGCGCCGACTCAGCCGCCGGCGAGCTGCTGATCCAGGTCCTGGATCGCACGCATCATGCCCAGCAGCGACTCGGACATGTCGTTGATGCCGTCCACGGCGGTCTTCAGACCCGTGGTCAGCTCCCCGTAGCCCTCGCCGAACTTGCCCGACGCGTGCTGCGTCTTGAAGTCCTCGCCCAGCAGCGTGTCCACCTGACCCTTCAGGGTGTCCAGCTGACCCTGGATGTCATCACGAGCCTGCGACAGCGACGACGCCACCTGCTCCATCTCCGCATAAGACGCACCGAAATCGGCCATCGTCAACACCTCCGATAAATCGATCGAACCGGACCACCCCGGCCCGACACCCTCAACAGTAGGGCGAGCCGCAGAACCCGTCGATGGGGACAACTCCCCATGGGGCTCCCAGCACCGCGGCAAAGGCCGTCCGCACCTACTCCGACGGCCGCGCCCCGCCGACGAGGGCGATCACGTCGTCGAGGACGAGGCCGAGCACCGCCGGCTCACCGAGCACGTCGGCGATCAGCGTACGCGAGCCGTCGGATCGCCGGGCTCGCAGTCCCATCGCCATCGGCATCCCCTCCCGCGGCGCCACCAGCGACAGCACGGCACATCCCGCATCGAAGTGCCATGTGCGCTGCGGGAGGCTGAGCGGGAAGGGCGAATCCGGTACCGGGCCGGCCTGCTCGGCGACGCTGAGATCGGCAGTGGCCCCCGTCGCGCCCGGGCCGAGGACGTGCCACACTCGGGCGATCGTGCTCGACGTGGCGCGCGGCTGCGCGACCACCCGCGCGATGGCGCTGCGCGCCTCCTCGCCGTCCACGAAACCCGGGAAGGACTCCGCAGCGGCGCGGCTGAGGTCCGCCGCGAGCGCGGTCGCCTCCCCCTCGTCCACTCCGAACGGCACCGGCAGCCAGCCCTCGGGGAGAGCATCGGTCACCGATATCTCCACACCAGGGTCGACACCACCGCGTCGGCGAGCGCGCTGAACCCGTCGAGCGCGGGCCCCGCCGCGTCGATGCCGGGGTGCACGATCGACGCCATGACGAGGATGCCCCTGCGCGGCCCGGAACCCGGGAACGGTCGCACGTAGCAGATCTCGCGTGAGAACACTCCCTCGGTCTCGGCGCGACCCTCGCGATCGCTCTGCCAGCGGTACATCGATCCGCCGTCACCGGCATCCAGGGTCTCGACAGTCGCCCCGCCCGCGCGGCGGGACACGTCGTCGGCGAACTCCCCCTGGGCGAGCCACGGGACAGTGACGATGCTCATCGGCGGAGCGCCCTCGGCGGGCACGATGGGCAGGTACACCTCGATCGCTCCGCGCCCGCGAAGCTGCTCCCACTGCCGGTGCACAGCCGCGCGCGCCTGTGCGAACAGGTCGGGACGGTGCACCTCCAGGAAACGCGACCGCATCAGCCCGATGAGCTGGTCGCGCCCCGACTCGTCAGCGACGAATCGGCCCCAGTCCGGCGGGACCAGGAGCGTGTACCCGACAGGGGCGGACGCTGCGGTTCCGAGAAGCTCATCCCGCAGCGCCATGCTGCGCCCTTCTGCGTCGCCGCTGCGCGCGCAGGCGCTTCATGCGCGCGGCGGCGACGAGCGTCACGACGAGGAGCACCAGCAGGAACGGCGTGACCACCCAGTGCCACCCGATCGGGTACCCGTCGGCGCCGGGCGTGCGGATCACGCCGGTGGGGTCCTTCTCGAACGCGGCGATGAAGATCGGGAACACGCCCGCGAGTGACGTCGCGAAGAACATGAACGAGATATCGGATGAGATCTCCAGCCCGCCGAGCAGCAGGTAGGCGCACGCGGATCCGATCGCAAGCAGTCCGGTCACGATCGTGAGCCACGCGGGTACGCTCAGCACGGGCCACGGCAGCAGGGAGTCGTAGAGCTTCGATGGCTCGTTGGAGTAATAGATCCGTCCGCCGTTGAAGATGCCCCTCGCGACGACGGGAACGATCCACTGCCCGAAGGTGGCGAGCGTGGCGAGGACGGCGACGAGCCGCAGCACGCCCAGCCGGGTGGGCAGCCCGCTTCGGTTCAGGCCGAAGTTGGGCAGCGTCGAGAAGGGCACGGGGTCAGTCTACGGACGGCCGAACGAGAACCCGAACGGGTTCGCCCGGTCGCTGAAGAGACCGCCGAGCACCCCGCCCCACCAGGCACCCTGCGCGGTGATCCCCGCTCCGCCGATCTTCGGAACGCTCTGCAGGACGACATCCGCCCAGGCGTCCGCGATGGTGGCGCTGCGCGGCGCCGACTTCGCCGTCCAGTCCGACAGGGCCGTGCCCCATCTGCTGAGCGCGGCCCACTCGCTGCCGCGCGCGAGCGTCGAGAACGGGTTCACGAACCCGCCGAGACGTGGCATCGAGGCTGTGCGGACGCCGCTCGCGAACACCGGGAGCTTCGACGCGCTCTGCGACGCGGCGAACAGTCCCTTGCCGCCTTCCGCGATCGGCTTGAGCGCCCGGGCGGCCAGCCCGCCCGCTCCGGCGGTGAGCAGCCCGAAGGTGCTCCAGAGCACGTCCGAGAGGTTGGCCTTGCCGTTGGCGTAGAGGTAGACGGTGCCGGCGAGATGCACGGCCGACAAGGCCAGCGTCGCCGCGAGCAGGATCCCCGACCACGGACTCGAGACCACGAACAGCGCGACGACGGCGAGCACGATGATCGCTCGACCGATCCAGGTCAACGCCTCCGAGAGTCCGTCCCAGAAGCTGTCGTCGTTGTCCGCCGCGTCCATGGCGTCTGCGACGCCGTCGGCAGCCGTGTCGAACGCCGCCTCCCAGGCCTCGTAGGTGCTGTCGTACGCGCGCCACAGCGGGTCACGTGCATCGTCAGCGGCGGCGACGGCATTCGCGGCGTCCTCGAGGTTCTTCGACTGCTCGTCGGCGTCGGTGGCCGGGGCACAGAGGGCGCCCTGCTGCTCGCTCACGGCTGTCGCGTAAGCGCTCTCCGCGGCCTCGAGCGCGTCGTGGTTCTGCGTGTACCAATTGCGGGCGGTCTCCAGCGCCGTCGCGTAGGGCGCGAGCGCCGTCCCGGTGCCCTCGTAGCGGATGCCCGCCTGGCGCAGCTCGGACTCGATGCTCTCGGCGTCCTCCTTCAGCTTGTCCGTACCCTTGCTGACCTGCGAAGACGCGATGTCGCGCAGCGTGTCGGCGGTGCGCTTCATCGCCGCACCCAGCTCCTTGTACTGCTCGGCGGTCTCGGCGATGGTGTCGGGCGTCCCCTCGAACTGGCGCAGGACGTGCCCGGTGAACGGGGATCGGCTCACGAGCCACCCTCCTTGACCTCGAGCGACGCCGTTGCCTCGGCCTCCCACTCGTCCCACCCGTCGATGATCCCGTCGAGGCGCTTGTACACGTTCTCGACGGCCTCCTTCAGGTCGTCGCGGTTGCCCGACCAGTTCGCTTCGAACCAGCCGACCCGGTCCCGCAGCCGGGACTTGCCCTGTGGGTTGCCGATGGCATCCTCGAGCCGGTCGTTGATCGACGCCGCGTCGTCGAAGTCCGCCTTCGCCGTCTTCAGCGTGTCACGTGCGTCACGCAGGCGGGCTCGGTCGAGCAGTACGTCCATCATCTGTTCCTCGTCGTGGAAGCCGGGCGATCAGCGTCCACGCTAGATGACCCGCTCCCGCTCCCGCGATGGGGACTTCTCCCCACCGCGGCGGCTCTACCTCTCACGCCAACGCCCCGCTCTCGACGAGCGGCAGCTGCACGGTGACCTGGCGGCCGGCCTGCACGAAGATGCCGCGCCCCTCGGGGAAGTCGGTGCGCTTGACCTTCGGGAACGGCACCTTGAACACCGCGTCACCGTCGAACGAGTCGGGCTTGAGAATGATGCCCTTGCGCCCCGCCTTGAAGTCGCCGATGAAGCCGAATCCGCTGGTCACCTGCGTGACGTCCGCGTCGCCCACGAGGAAGTGATCGCTGCGGTTGATCGCCTGGAACAGCGCCTTCATGTCCCGCTCCGCGGGACTGTCGGCGAACTGCGGCACGTCCTCGACGACGACCATCATCCGCACCGCCACCGATTCGTCGGCGGCGATCTCGGCCAGCTCCTTCGCGAGCTCCTTCGCGTCGTCGGGGGTGACGGCGCTGCGCGTCCAGTCGGCCCACTCCTTGAGCTGAGAGCGCCGTCCGCCGAAATGGAACAGCTTCACATCGGGATCGAACCGGCGCATCGCGGTGATCATCGCCTTGAGGGCCGTGGTCTTGCCCGCCATCGGCGGGCCGGCGACGACGAACGTGCCGACCGGATCGAAGTCGCGGGCGGCGAGCGTGTCCTCGGCGATGCCGAGCACGGGGAATTCCCCCATGCGGTCGGGCAGCTCGCGCGGCGCGAGCCGCACCGGCAGCGCGCCGATCTCGGCGACCTCGCGCGCGCCCGCCGCACGCAACTCGGCGGCGAGCTTCTCGAGCAGCTTGGTCTGCTCGGCGACGTTGGGGGTGCCGCCGAGGGTGGCGATCTGCGCCTCCAGGCCGTCCACGATCGCGCGTCCGGGGGCGGAGCGCTCGTCGAGCACGTCCTTCGGGGCGTTCAGCATCGCGTACGCGGACTCCTCCGCCATACGCAGCACCACGCGGCGCGACACGTTCGCACTCACGGCGGTGGGCACCGATCCGGAGCGGTCGGCGGTCATCACCACGTGCACGCCCAGCGGGCGCCCCTCGCCGAGGATGCGCATGAATGTCTGGTAGAACGGCATCCGCGCCGTGGTCGACTCCCATTCGGAGCGGAACTGGGCGAAGCCGTCGATGAGCAGCAGGATGCGCGGCTCGTCGCGCCCGGTGATCTCGCGATACTCGGTGAGACTCGCCGCGTTGGCGGCGGTGAAGCGCTTACCGCGCTCGTCGAGCACGCGCGCCAACGAGCGCAGCACGCGCTGCACACGCTCGGCGTCGTCGCCGCCGATGATGGAGCCGACGTGCGGCAGGGCCTCGAGGCTGCGCAGCGATCCCGACCCGAAGTCCAGGCCGTACACCTCCACACTCGCGCCCGGGTCGCTGCCGGCGGCGATCGCCAGCGTGCGCAGCACGGTCGACTTGCCCGAGCCGCTGGTGCCGTAGACCAGCAGTGAGCCGTCTTTGTCGGGCACGAAGTAAGTGGGCTCCTGCAGCTGGCGCACGGGCACATCCGTCTTGCCGAGCAGGATCTCGCCGTCGCCGCGCAGCGGCAGGTCGCGCAGATCGACGGCGTGCTCGAGGTCGTCGAGCCAGGGGCGCCGGGGCGCGGGGATGCGGGCCTCCGCGGCGGCGCGCACGAGGGTCGCGACGATGCGCTTCTGGTCGGTGGGGCCGAGGTCCTCATCGTGCGAGTCGGATTCCGGAGCCTGCTCCGCCTCCCACAGCTGGGTGGAGCCGAAGCGCAGCTCGGCGACTCGCACCTCCGCGGCCTGCTCCTCGTCGGTCGTCCAGCCTCCGGCGTACGCGGACTGGAAGCGCACGAGACGCCCCGGCCCGGTCTTGGCTATGCCGCGTCCGGGGATCGAGGGCGGGAAGGACGCCGCGATGGGGTCGTCGACGACGTCCTTCGAGTCGGATTCGTCGGCCATCCGCAGCGCGACGCGCAGGTTGGTGTTGGCGCGCAGGTTGTCCTTGATCACGCCGGCCGGTCGCTGCGTGGCCATGATGAGGTGGATGCCGAGCGAGCGGCCGCGCTGGGCGATGTCGACCACTCCGTCCACGAACTCCGGCACCTCGCCGGCGAGCGCGGCGAACTCGTCGATCACGAGCACGAGCGCGGGCGGGGTGTCGGGATCCCGACGCTTCTCGAGCTCGAGCAGGTCCTTGGCCTTCTTGCGATTGAACAGGTGCTCGCGGTGGTGCAGCTCGGCGCGCAGGCTGGTCAGCGCCCGGCGCACCAGGTGCGGGCTGAGGTCGGTGACCAGGCCCACGGTGTGCGGCAGATCGACGCAGTCCGCGAACGCCGAGCCGCCCTTGTAGTCCACGAAGAGGAACGTCACCCGGTCGGGGCTGTGCGCGGCGGCCATGCCGAGCACCCACGCCTGCAGGAACTCGCTCTTGCCGGCGCCGGTCGTGCCGCCGACGAGTGCGTGCGGGCCCTGCGTGCGCAGGTCGAGGGTCATGGCATCCGTCTGCGCCTGTCCGATGATCGCGCGGAGATTCCCCGCCTTCTTCAGCCGCGCCTGCGGCGCGCCGGAGCGGTCGATGATCGTGTTGTTCTGCCGCCACCGGTCGATCACGGCGGCGGGATCGGATGCCACCTCCGACCCGACCAGCGAGAGGAACATCACCGAATTGGGGATGTCGGAGGAGTCCTCGATCACCGTGCTGGAGTCGACGACCGGGGCGAGGCGCTTGGCGAGCATCGTCATGTAGGCGTGCGAGACGCCCTCGACCTGCACGCCGGTGTAGGCGGCGCCGTTGCGGACCGTGCCGACGCGGGCGTTCTCGAGCCCGTCGGCGACGTCCACGAAGCTGCGGCACGCGGCCGGCAGCGCCTCCACGACGGGGGCGACGAACAGTCCGTACACGCCGACATCGGCGCCGCGCTCGAGGATCTGCGTGAGTCGGGCGCGGTCGACGGGCGCGTCGTTGGTGATGATCACCAGCACGGCGGTCTGGCCCGGGAAGCTGGCCTCTTCGGCCGCGCGCTTCACGTCCGTGCCGTAGTAGGTCGGGTCCCAGTCGTCGCCGTACGGCGGGCGCAGTGAGGCCGCCGCCTTGGCCCGGCGCATGACCAGCTCCTCCAGCCCGCTCAGCAGCGCGGTGCCCGTCGAGGCGGAGTCGGCGAGTGGCACCTCCTTGAAGGGGTTGCGCTCGCTCGAGGTGTGCGGCAGCCATTTCAGCCAGTCCAGCTCGTTCGCCCAGCCCGGCTCGGTGAGTGCGACCGCGACGAGCTCGTTCGGGGAGTGCATCCCGAACAGCTGCACGGCGAGCCCGCGCAGCGCGTCGCTGGCGATCGAGGTGGGACCGGCGACGCCGATCGATCCGGCGCTCTGCAGGGACTCGAGGATCGGCACGTCGCTGATCATGCGGTAGCGCTCTTCGAGGCGGTCGACGCGTTCGACGTACTCGACCAGCGCCTCGGCGGATTCGCCGCGCTTGATCTTCGTGCGCGACTCGTCCTCGCAGGTACCCAAACGCACGGCGAGGAAGTTCCAGTGCTCGGGGCGGCGCGTCCACAGCATCGGGCCGAGCCGCATCGCTTCGTCGAACACGATGGCGACGGCGGGCACCTCGGCCTGGCGCACCTCCCGCTCGCGGGGCTGGGCGTGGTACAGGCCCTCCTCGAGGCGCTCGAACTGCTCCTCGAACGACTCGACCTCCTTGCGCAGGCGCTGGCCGAGGTTGGTCTTCTGCGAGATGAAGTTGCCGAACATCATCATCGGCGACATGACCATGATCAGCAGGGATCGGGGGTTGTCGAAGATGAAGAACATCGCCGCGCCCAGCAGCACCGGCGCGACGAGCATCGGCCAGGGGAAGAGACGCTGCACCTGGTCCTTGGGGTAGCGCGGCTCGTCGAGCTGGTCGCCGACGTAGCGCTCCTCTACCCGCGGGCTGCGGTTGAACAGCAGCGCCCCGCCGCGCTCGAGCACCGGATCGCTCGCGGCCGAGCCGTCGAAGTCGCTGACCAGGCGCACCACGAGCTCGCAGTCGCCGATCGTGAAGGTCTGCCCGGGGATCACACGCAGGCGCTGCACCATGCCGCCGTCGACGACGATGCCGTTGGCGGAGTTGAGGTCGACCAGCTCGACGAAGGTCGGGGCGACCTCGATGCGTGCGTGGCGCTTCGAGACGAGCGGATCGGCGAGCAGCACGTCGCTGGCGGCGTCACGGCCGATGAAGAAGTGCCCGACCGGCAGGGAGAACTCCTTGCCGGCGGCCGGCCCTGACACGACGGTGAGCAGCGCGGCGGGGCGGCTGCTGAGGGGGACGGTGGCGGCGCGGTTCGGGCCGAAGTTGATCACCTCGGCGAGGAAGCCGGAGCCCACCGGAGCGTCGCCGATGAGCAGGTCGGGGTTGAGCGTGACCAGGTCCTGGCTGGTGGGTGGGGCGACGGCGAGGCTCAGCACGTCTCCCACCGCCGGGGTGCTCGTGCGCAGCGGGTCGGTGGCCGCGATCTGCCCGGCCACGTCGGCGACGGTCGCGGTGGAGTCGGCCATGACGACGATGTCGGTCAGGGGTGCGCCGGGGCGGCGCAGGGTGAGCTTGACTCTCATCGGTTCTCCTGAGGATCGACGTTCATGCGCGCTCCACCGTCAGCGTGCGGTCGCCGAAGCGCACCGTGTCGCCGGGCTGCACGGGAGCGGGGTCGCCGGGGCGCAGGGCGATCTCGGCGCCCTCGCGGAGGATGCTGCTGCCGTTCGTCGACCCGCGGTCGACGACCAGCACGCCACGGCGTGCCGGGAGGACGGCGAGGTGGGTCTTCGACACCGAACGCGTGTCGTCGGCGACGGGGACCAGCTGCACCGCGCCCTCGCCCGCGACCGGTGCAGGGGCGCGCCCGAGCAGGGTGGCACCGCGCACCTCGATGCGGCTGCCGTCGTCGAGGCGCAGCACGGCCCGGATGCCACCGGCGTCCGACGGCGGGACCGCGTCGAGGTCGGGGGCAGCGGCTGCTGCAGCAGCGGCAGGAGGAGCCGCGGACGTGAGCGGTGGCGGCACGGCGTCCGTCATCGCGGCGGCAGCGGAGGCGACGGGCGTGGCCGGGGTCGTCGCCGCGGCACGATGCGCACCGATCACCCCGCCGGAGAACCGGCCCGAGGGCGTGTACTGCGCCGGGGCGTCGCGGTCCACCGGGGTGGCCAGTGACGGCAGCGGGGCGCGCTGGCCGTACTGCGGCGTCTTCACGCTTTTGCGGGCGATGCGCATGCGCTTCGCGTCATACGGGTTCAGCGCGCGGCGCGCGTCGACGAGCCAGGTCGCGCCGGCCTGGTCGAGCCAGCCCCGCCCGCGTCGCTCGGCGTCGAACAGCGGCGAGAGCGCGACGACGAGCAGGGGCCCGAGCACCGGCAGCAGGAACGACAGCCCGAGCAGCAGATAGCGCACCACCGCACCGCGCCAGAACCCCGGCCGTTCCAGCGTGCGCACGTTCACCGTGCGCAATCCGAAGATCGCCTTGCCGGCGGTGACGCCCCTGCGCCCGTGCAGCACGAGCTGCACGATGACGAACACCGTCACCAGCACGTTGCCGATGATGACCAGGATGATCGGCCACAGCAGCTCGCCGCGCCCGAGCATCGCGGCAGGATCCGCTCTGCCGTCCGCGATGGCCAGCACCGGAGGCACTGCGGCGACCACGGCGGGCAGCGCGAGCAGCAGCAGCATGACCAGCTCGACGAGCGTGGCCAGCGCGCGCCGGCCGAACGGAGCCGGTCGCAGCCCGAGCGCGTGAGCGTAGGCGGGGTCAGGGCGTCCAGCCGCGTCGAGGCCCTCGACATGCTTGGCGCCGTCGTCGATCTCCCAGATCAATCCAGCTCTCCTTCGGCGTCGCTCTGCGGCGCGTCCAGCAGGGCGAGATCGTGCCGGGTCACCAGTCGCGACGCGACGGCGTGCTCGACCAGACGGGCGCGGCGGTTGGTCGCGAAGCTGCGTTGGCCCCCGCGCATGCCGGGCACGCCCACGCGGTCCAGCTTGTCGCACACGTTGTCGAGCTTGCGGTTGAAGCGGGTGACGGTCCAGCCCAGGCGCTGTGCGGCCTTCGCCGAGGTGGGGATCTCGCTCATGCCGGTGCCGTCGCGACGCAGCTGCGGTTCGGCGAGCGCGAGGATGAGCAGCTTCTGGCTCTCGGTGAGCGGCACGTCACCGATCGTCGACGCGCCGTCGCTGTCGGACTCGCGCCGGGTCGCGACGAATGTCGGCTCCGAGGCGTGCACCGTCAGCTCGTACGTGGTCGGGCCCGCGGTGAAGACCACAGTGGTGCGCTCGAACACCAGGGGCAGTCGTGCGCCGGGGGCGAGCCACGCCTGCACGCCGCCCGCCGAGTCGGTGACCGTGGCGGTGAGGCGGCTGCCGACGTTGGTCAGCCACCACAGCCCGTCGCTGTTGGCGATCTCGAGGAAGCTGCGATGCAGGAAGAGGTTGTCGTCGAGCTCAAGGTTGCCCTCGCGGCCGACGGTGAACACGGCATCCGGATCGACGGGGAAGTACTCCCCCGCGAACTCGACGGTGACAGTCGTCATTCGACGCACTCCCTCACTTCTTGCGCCGACGTGCGATCCGCTCTGACCAGGGTGACCTCGATGCAGGTGCGGTCCGGATGCCTCCCGGGCAGCGTGACCGTGGTGCTCTCGGTGCTCTGCGCCTGCCCGGCTCCGTCCAGCGTCACCGGCGCCCAGATGTACGTGTCGCCCGCCTGCGGGTCGGGATTCGTCCAGCTGAAGCGGACGGTGTCGCCCTCGCGCGCGCCGGTCAGCTCGGTCACCGGCGGCACGATGCCCGAGAGCGGGTCCTGCGCGATCGGCGACTGCTCGGTCGCGGTCGGCTGCGGTGCGGGCAGCAGGGCGCGGGTGCCGACGAGCCAGATTCCCGCTCCGACCAGCACGACCGCGGCGGCCGCGGCCAGCCATCGCCCGCGACCAGCGCGCCGCGATGCGGCGTCGGCTGCGGTGTCATCGGCGGGGGCGGCGGCGTCGCCGTCAGCCGCCGCGGGAAGAGGCGCGGGCGCCGATACGGTGTCAGCGATCGGTGCTGGCGCCGCCCAGGCCGTGGTCGCCGACGCGCCAGGCGCCGATGCGCGCGGTGCGGACGCCGTCGGCGAGACGACACGCGGCGCACGCAAGAGGGTGCGCTCGTCGTCGGACGGCGCGGGCTGCGACGCGGCCCGTCGCTGGGTCTGCTCGACGGGTGCCGCTGCGGGAGCCGGGCTGTCGAAGCGCGGCATACCTGGCATCCGGGCCGGGGCGACCCGTGGCTCGGTGGCGGCCGAGGGCCGGGTCGAGGTGGGCGACTCCGGGCTGATGGACTGCACCTCGCGCACCCGGGTGAGCCCGTCGTCGTCGTCGCGCAGCTCGTCGGCCGACGGGTGCTCGTCGACGATGTCGATCGGGGTGACCGAGTGCGCCAGCTCGATCTGCACCTTCTGCAGCGCACGGGCGAACGCCACCGCGCTGGGATAGCGGTCGACGGGGTTCTTGGCCATCGCCCGTTCGAGCACGCTCTGCAGGCTCGCCGGCGAATCCGCGCGGCCCAGCGAAGGCACCGCCATGCGCTCGATGCGCTCGATGAGATCGGCGCTGGTGTTGCGCTCCCCCGGGCGCTCGAACGGCGAGCGTCCGGCCAGCAGCGTGTAGACGGTCGCGCCCAGCGCATACACGTCCGTGCGCGGCCCGCTGCGCGGAGGCTCCGCGAACGACTCCGGTGGCGACCAGGGGATCGACATCCCCGCGGCCTCGGTCACGGCTCCCGTGGTCGACGCGATGCCGAAGTCGGTCAGTGCGGGCCGGTTGTACTCCGTGACGAGGATGTTCGCCGGCTTGATGTCGCGGTGCAGCACCCCGGCGCGGTGCGCGGTCTCGACGGCGCCGGCGACCTGGATGCCGACACGCAGCGCCTCCGCGACCGAGAACGGCTCGCGGCGGGCGCGCGCCTGCAGGTTCGGGCGCGGACAGTACTCCATCACCAGGTAGGGGCGTCCGTCGCCGGCGACCCCGGCCTGATAGATCGTGACGATGGCCGGATGCGTCGACAGCATGGCCATGACATTCGCCTCGTCGCTGAACTCCTCCGCCGCCCCGGTTGTGATGCGATCGGCGAGCAGCACCTTCACCGCGACCCGGCGTCGCGGCATCTCCTGCTCGTAGAGGAAGACGTCGGCGAAGCCGCCGGCGCCCAGGGGCTGCAGGTAGGTGAACCCGGGCAGCTGGGGCGGCGGAGACGGGGTGCGGCTCATGTGAGCCCCTCGAAGCTGACGGTCACGCCGTCGCCGAGGTCGACGACGTCGCCGGTGAGGACGAGGGTGTGCTCGCCGGGGTGCAGTCGCACCGGGTCCGCGCCCGGCCGCAGCAGCGTCGAGCCGTTGGTGGTGTGCAGGTCGATCACGACGACGGAGTCGCCCTCCGGTCGGATCTCGAGGTGACTGCGGGAGATGTCCTGCTGCGGGCTCTCGACCGCGACGAGGTGCGGCATGCTCTCACCGCTCGCCCGAGTGGAGCGCGGCCGGCGTCCGATGATCACGGTGCGGTCGAGCGCGAGCGTCTGGCCAGTGGAGAGCCGCGCGACGCCGTGCCCGCCGCTCGCCTCCCCCACCGTGGGCAGCAGGGCCGTGGGCGCATCGGGCGCGGCGGTCTGCCGCTCGTCCTGCTCGGCCCCGTCGGCAGCGGGCGTCGCCGGCTCGGGTGCTGCATCGTCGCGCACGATCTGCTCGGCCGCGGTGGCCGGCAGGGCTGCCGTGTCGACGCGGGCGTTCTCGGCGCCGCCCTCGCCGCGCAGGCGGCGCAGCTCGGCGAGTGAGATGGTCGAGCCGTCGTGGTCGCCGAGGTCCTCCACGCCGACCCCGGAGGGCGATGCAACCGCAGGTCCGACAGCTTCGGAGGCGACGGGGGCCGGGGCGACCTGCACGGTCGCGTCGGGAAGGTCGGCGTCCGCCGTCTGCGGGCCGTCTCCGGTCGCCTCGGCTTCCGAGGCGAACGTGAACTCGGTGGGCATCAGCGTGTGGAATTCGGATGCCTCCCCCGCGCGGGGTGCGGCGTGCTCGACCTCGGGTGTGGCGGGTTCCGCGGCAGCGGGTTCCGCGGCAGCGGGTTCCGGCGCGGTGGGCGCCGGGGCCGTGGCCTCGGCGAGCGCGCCGCGTACGACCGACGCGAGCACCACGCCCGACCGGATCGGCAGGGTCGTGGGCGCGGTGTCCGGCTCGAGCGTGAGCTCGAAGGCGCGCGGTGCGGCGATGACGCGCTCGACCCAGGTGCTCACCTCACCGCCGGAGACGCTCTCGTCGCCGTCGGCTGCGCTCAGTCCGACCGTCACCTGGCCGCGCACGGCGATGCGGGCTGCTGCGGCGTCGGTCAGCACGACCGCGAACGAGCCGAGGGTCGAGAGCGATCCGGCGGCGAGCACGTCGATGACGTCGGTCAGCGCCACCGCGCCGCCGCGCAGCATCCGGTGCAGGGCGTCCACCCGCTCGGCGGGCGCGTCGGCCGACACGGCGATCAGGCCGGCGTCCTCGACGACCACCTGCCAGGTGCCGGGTCGGTAGGTGTACTCGTTCATCGGGCCCCTCCATCCGCTGCTCGTGCGTCCACGGCTGCGCGTGGCCGGGTGTCATCGTCGACGTCGTCCGCGAGCACGATCGTGCCCGGCCGGGTGGCCACCGAGACGGCGTCGACGACGACCACGGTGACGTTGTCGCGTCCGCCGGCGTCCACGGCCTCGGCGGCGAGCTGCGCGGCTGCGCGCTGCGGGTCGGGCTCGCTGCGCAGCACCTCGCGGATGCGCTCCTCGCCCAGCTCCGAGGTCAGCCCGTCCGAACACACCAGCATCCGGTCGCCGCGCTCGGCGGGGAAGAGCCAGTAGTCGGCGTCCCCGGTGCTGCCCGCGCCGATCGCGCGGGTGATGATGTTGCGGCGGGCGTCGTGCTGTGCGTCGTCCGCGCTGATCTCACCCGAGTCGAGCAGCTCCTGGATGACGGAGTGGTCGACGGTGATCTGCTCCAGCTCGCCGTCGGCCAGCCGGTAAGTGCGCGAGTCGCCGATGTTCACCGCGAGCCAGTAGCCGAGGCCGTCGACCGACGAGATCACCACACCACTGAGGGTGCTGCCCGCCCGTGCGGCGCCCGTGGTGGTGAGGTGCTCGACGGCGGTGCGGGCGCGCGCCAGCGCCTGACGCACGTCGTCCAGCCCGAGCGACTCGCGCCCGACGAGCGCCGAGAACTCCGCCACCACAGCGGCGCTCGCGCGCTCGCCCGCCTCGTGCCCGCCCATCCCGTCGGCGACGATGAAGACCGGCGCGGATGCCAGCTGCGCGTCCTCGTTGAGCGCGCGCCGCCGCCCGGTGTGCGTGACGGCGCCGCAGTTGACGAGCACCGGGGCGGTCATGCGAAGCCTCCGATGGTGACGATGCGGTCGCCGATCTCGATGGCGTCGCCGAGACGGACGGGGATGCGCTGGCCGGGCGGGCAGGCGATGCGCACGCCCTCGCGCACCACCACGGTGCCGTTGGTCGAGCGGCGGTCCATGATCCAGCCGCCGGTGGGCTCGGCCGCCGCCTCGAAGTGGGTCTTCGACAGCGAGAGGGTCTCGTCGCGCACGGCGATCACGATGGCGCCCGGCTCCCGCTCGGGGTTGCGCCCGAAGACGGTCCGGCCCGAGACCGGCACGCGCTGCCCGTCGTCCCAGGTGAAGACGAGGCGGTGCCCGGGGATGCTGATGCGCGTCGCCTCGATGTCGTCCTCGTCGCCGCTGTCCACGAGCGTGGCGGGGGCCGGCGCGGGCGGTACGGGAGCGGGTGCCGGTACGGCGGGCGTCGCGGGGGCGGGGGTCGACGCGGCAGCGGCGACAGGGGGAGCGGATGCCGGCGCCGCGGTGGGCTCCGGGACGTGATCGGCTCGGGTGACGCCGGGCACGAAGGAGATCAGCGGGTCAGCCGGCGCAGCGGCGGGCGGGCGGGCTGCGGCCACCGTCTGCTCCGGGAGCTCGTTCACGTCGAGCGCCGGAGAAGACATGGAAGACGGCGGCGGCGCTGCGGAGATGGCCGCGGTCGGGGGCGCGGCCGCGAGCGACGCGAACGGCTCGACAGCCGGCACCTCCGCATCCGCTGCCGGGGCGACGCTCCGGGCATCCCGCATCACCGCGTTCGCGGCTTTGTCGTGCCAGCCCTGGAATCGTCCGGACCCGTCGAAGAGCGGGGAGAACATGCCGATCACGACCGCGCCGGTCACCCCGAAGACGAGGTTGCGCAGCAGCGCCCGCCCGAACGACAGACGCCCGGCGCCGGCGGCATCCGTCAGGCGCAGCCCCTGCGCGCGCATGCCGATCGAACCGGCTCCGGTCTGCATGACCGTGTACACGACGAACCACGCCACGCTCAGCACCCCCACGACGAGCGCGACCGCGACGATCCCGAGGCCCGCGCTCGCCGCGGCCTCGGGATTGCGCAGTGCGCCGACCGTCATCGTCGCCACGACGATGATGCCGATGATCGGCAGCACGGCGGCGAGGAGCGCGTCGATCAGGTACGCGATGATCCGCCGGCTGATCGGCGCGATCTCGCCGAGGGGAGTCATCGTCATGTCGTCTCGCTCTCCGAGGTCGGGATCGTGGTGTCGATGTTGCCAGGTTCGCGTCGCACGCGCGCGGCCGCGGCGTCGCGCAGCCCCTGCATGCGCGCGCTGAGGCGCCCCTGCCCCATCAGCGAACGCAGGCTCAGCCGCGCGCGCGTGCGCGCCCAGAACCCGACGCTGCCGCGCATGCCGCTCACCGCCTCTTCGACCTCGCGCCAGAACGCCTCGACCTCCTCGGTCGACGGCTCGCCCGGACCGAACACCTGGCCGTCGGCGCGGTCGGCGAGCGCGGTGGCGGCCGGCAGCGCCAGCGCGGCGGTCACGACTTCGGCTTCCTCGATGCGCGTCGCTCCGGGAGCGAGCCGCGCACCGTGGTCGATCGCCCGATCGGTGAGCTCATCCCAGCCGCCGCTGATGCGATCGGAGTTGGTCTCGGCGTTGCGCCGCGCGCGTCGCCTGGCGGCCTTCCACGCGCCGATCACGATGAACGGCGAGGCCAGCAGCAGCAGCGTGCCCAGTGACACGCCGAGCACGGCGAGGATCACGCCGAGCACACCCAGGACGTTGAGGCTGTCATCCTCGGCCTTGCGGTCGTCGGGCACCGTGGGCGGCAGATCGACCGGCTCCTGCGGCGGGGGCGGGGGCTGCAGCACCTGCGGTTTGGGGTCGACGCGGGGCTTGGTGTTCTGGTCCTGCGGAACCTTGTCCTCGGGCGGTGTCGGGTCGAACGGCAGCCAGCCGAAGCCCTCGAATGCGACCTCCACCCACGCGTGCACGTCGTCGCCGGTCGCCTCGAACACCGGGTCGCCGCGGCGATCGGCATCCGGGTAGTACCCCATCACGACGCGCACCGGAATGCCGACCTCCTGCGCGGCGAGCGCCATCGCGACGGCGTACTGCTCGTCGTCGCCGATCATCTGGTCGCCGCCGAGCAGCGTGCTGATGCGCTCGGCGGTGTGACCGGCGCGCGAGAGCACCTCGCCCTCCAGTCCGTGACTGAAGAACCCGCCCTCGGCGAAGTACGTCTCGAGGGCGCGCACCTGCTCGATGGGCGTCTCGGCGTCGGTGACGATCTCCGCCGCGGTGGCGGCGAGATCCTGCGGAGCGTACGGCGAGGTCTTCTGAGTGATGTTCGCGAAGTCGGCGTCCTTCAGCTGCGCGTCGCTGGGCTGGCCGGCGATGACCGCGTCGACGGTGTACGCGTCGCCCTGCCGCAGCCCGCCGGTGACCACCGTCGTGTCGGTGGCGGCGTTGCTGTAGGTGCTGCGGCGCAGCGCGTCGGCGCGCGAGCCCTCGAAGCGGATGCCGTCGGCGACGCTGACCCCCGGCAGCCAGACGCCGGCGTAGTCGGCGATCTCCACGCGCACCTGCGCGGGAACCCCGTCCACGCCGATCGCCATGTCGCTGCGCAGCGGCAGGAACGCGCTCGACGAGCCGGGACCGCCGTCGGTGACGTTGTAGACGACGCCGTTCCACCCGTCCATCGCCGCCAGGCGGATGCGGGCGTCCTTCGGCATCCCGGTCACCGTGAACAGCGTGCGGGTCTTCTGATCGCGCACGGTCTTGCGGAACGACTGCAGCGGGCTGGCGTAGTCGCGGATGTCGAACGGAGGGATGATCGCGTCGCGGAAGACGTTGCGGGGTCCGGCATCCGCGGTGAGAGCGTTGGCGCCCACTCCCGCCCCGGCGGCGACGGCGACGATCACGGCGCTGCCGATGACCCGGCGGACGCGCATCTGCCGGGCGCGGGCCGGGTCGGCTTCGGCGACGTTCACGGCCGAGGAGTGCGGCGCCCACCACGCGCGCAATGACAGCCAGACCGCCGCGACCGCGGCGATCGCGACGCCCTGCGCCAGCGGGAACGCCGGCGTCGGCACGCCGAGCGCGATCACCAGGAACAGCGCGGCCACGATCGGCACCAGTGCCCACGCCGCGCGCCGCAGGCGCAGCGCCAGCGACCCGGCCAGCACCGCAGCGACGAGCGAGACGAGGTACGGCACGAGCAGGTGCCCGTCGGATGCCGAGACCGGAGCGACCGTCGTGAGCAGCTGCTTCCACGAGGTGACGATCCCGACCGCGAGGCCGAGGAGGGTGTCGAGAGTGGGGATGACGCCCAGCAGCGTCGTGTGCGGCAGGGCCAGCGCGCCGCCGAACACGAAATACACCGCGATCGCCGCGGCGGTGACCGGCAGGACGCCCCATCTCCGCCAGGCGCCGAGCACCGACACGGACAGGCCCAGCAGGATGCCGCCGATCGCGGCGGGCAGGAAGACAGGACCGCCGAAGGTCGGCCAGAAGCCGATGAGCGTGGCGAGCAGCAGCAGGCCGACCGCGCCGAGGTCGACAGCCCAGCTGCGCCCGAGGCGCGCGCGCAGCACGGCTGCGGGCGAGGTGCGCTCGGCTGCGGCGAGGTGACCGGGATCGCGATGCCCGGTCATGCGAGCACCCGCTGCAGTGCGACGGGCAGCTGGTCGAGCGCGCCGACGGTGACCACGTCGGCGTCGCCGATACGGCGCAGCTCGGGGCGCTCCGCGCCCTGCTCCGCCACCACGGCGAGCACGCGTGCCCCGAACGGCAGCCGCGAGCAGGCGCGCCGCAGCTCGTCGACGTCGGCCTTCGCGCCGCACACCAACACGACCACGCTGGCGAGGGGCATCGTTGCCGACACCACCCCGGCCAGCTCGGCGATGCCGCCGTCGCGCGGAGGGGACTGCTCGACCGCGGCGAGCGAGTCGAGCAGCTGCTTGCCCGTGCCGGCTGCCAGCTCACGTCCCTGCACGCGCACGTCGACGCGCTGGGAGTCCTTCAGGGCGCGCAGGCCGATCGAACCGGCCACGGATACGGCGAGTTCGAACTCGTCTTCAAAGCGATAGTCGCCGCGCGAGCAGGAGAGCGCGATGACGAAGTGCGAGCGCCGGGTCTCCTCGAACTGGCGCACCATCATGGTGCCGGTGCGCGCCGTCGAGCGCCAGTGCACGTGGCGCAGGTCGTCGCCGGGCTGGTACTCGAGCAGGGCGTGGAAGGAGACGTCGTCGCGCGACAGGTCGGCGGCCGGCAGTCCCTCGAGGTCGCGCAGGAAGCCGAGGGACTGTCCGCCGAACAGGACGGTCCGCGGATGCACGTACAGGTCGACCGGCTCGTCGCGATTGTGCGCGCGTTCGAAAGCGCCGAGCGGGTCGCCGCGCACCACGCTCACCGGGCCGACCTCGATCACGCCACGCCGCTGAGTGGGGATGGTGAACAGCTCCTCCGCGCTCTGGCCGGCGGCCAGTCGCTGGATGGCGAACTCGCCGCGGCCGCCGCCCACCGGCAGCACCACCCGCGAGGGCAGGATCGCCCGGGTGCTGCGGTTCTCGAGCTTGAGCGCGCCGATCGCCCGCTCCCCGACCACGACGCGTGTGCGGGCGAGGTCGAGCGAGACGTCGTACTGGGTGCGGCCGATGAGGAACAGCGCGCAGATGACCAGCACGAACGCCAGCACCGCGGCGGCGACCACCAGCTCGCGCCAGCCCTGCGCGACGCCCACGACGAAGAACAGCAGGGCGAGGGCCATCAGCATCCAGCCGAGCGGGCGCACTGCCGCCGCCGCCGTGCGCAGTCGCGTCAGCGCGCGCGCGCCGAGCACGGCCGTGATCTCCCGCCAGCCTGCTTCCTGCCCGGGCGCGGAGCCCGTGGCGACGGTGGTCCCGGTCATCACGTCGCGATGCGGGCCTGCGGCGCGGCCACGTCCTCGAGCATGCGGCCGATGATGCTCTCCGCCGTCGTGCCGGCGAACTCCGCCTCGGCGTCGAGCAGCACGCGGTGCTGCCAGACCGGGCGCGCCAGTGCCTTGATGTCGTCGGGCAGCACGTAGTGCCGCCCGTGCGCGGCGGCCCACACCTTCGCCATGCGGATCATCGCGATCGCGCCGCGCACCGACACCCCGAGCCGGATCGCGGAGTCCTTGCGCGAGGCCTCCGCGAGCTCGGCGGTATAGCGCAGCACGGCCGGCTCGACGTGCACGCTCGCCGCCAGGTCCGCCATGTCGGCCACGGCGCTGGTGGTGATCACCGCGCTGAGTGCCGCAGACGGGTTGCGCTGGGCGGCTCCGGCGAGGATGCGCTCCGCCACCGCGAGGTCGGGGTAGCCGATGGAGGTCTTGATGAGGAAGCGGTCCAGCTGCGCCTCGGGCAGCTTGTAGGTGCCGGCCTGCTCCACCGGGTTCTGAGTGGCGATCACGACGAACGGCCGGCCCGCCTCGTGCGTGACGCCGTCGACGGTGACCCGCGACTCCTCCATCACCTCCAGCAGCGCCGACTGCGTCTTCGGGGAGGCGCGGTTGATCTCGTCGGCGAGGACGATCGAGGCGAAGATCGGTCCCTTGTGGAACTCGAAGCGGTGCGCCTGCTGATCGTAGATGGTCACGCCGGTGACATCCGAGGGCAGCAGGTCGGGGGTGAACTGGATCCGGGAGCTGGTGCCCTGCACGGTGGCGGCGAGCGCCTTGGCCAAACTGGTCTTGCCCGTTCCCGGGGCGTCCTCGAGCAGCACGTGCCCCTCGGCGAGCATGGCGGCGATCACCAGGCCGACGACCTCGCTCTTGCCCTGCAGCGCCTTGTCGACGTTGTCGACGAGGCGCTGGAAGGTGCCCTGGAACCAGGCGGCCTGCTCGGGGGTCATCGTCATGTTCGTTCTTTCCGTTCTTGCGTCTTCTCGAGTGATGAGTCTGGGTCGGCGGGATTCGCGCGGGTCAGTAGAACGTGCCGTAGGCGTTGCCCGGGTCGCCGCCCTTGATGACGAGGTGCTTGTCGTTGGAGTAGCCCGAGTAGCACTTGATCTCTGCGCTGCCGCCGGACGGGATCTTGACCGGGAACCCGGCGTTGTCACCCAGGAACCGGCCGCCCACCCGGCACTCGACGTTGTAGCTGCCGGCCTTGAAGAACTGGTTGGTCGTCACCTTGTAGTAGTGACACTGCCCACCGCCCACCGCAGTGCATCCCGCCACCGGCGCACCCGCCGAGAGCCACGCTTTCGGAGTCGTGTCCGGCTTGGGCCCGGAGGTCGCACTGTAGGTGCCGGATTCCGCCGAGCCCCCCTCCGCCGCAGTGGCTCGCACCTTGATGCTGTGCTGCGTGCTGTAGGTGTCTCCGACGATCCGGCTGCCTCTGATGTCGACCTGCTGCCAGGCGCCGCCATCCACGCTGATGTATGTGGTGATGGGTCGGCCGTTGTCAGACCCGCCGGCGTTCCAGGTGAGCTCGACCGACCTGTCGCCGGATCTCGATGCGGAGCCGGTCGGCGCGAACGGCGCACCGAACGGCACCACTCCGGAGTCGGAAGCGGAGGAGCCGGGGTTCGAGTGCTGCCCGCCGACGACCGAATACGCGCGCACCCGCACGGTGTAGGTCGTGCCGTTGTCCGCCCCGATGTCCGAGCGGCCGTCCCAGTCCCGCCACGTCTGAGTGTTCAGCTGGTACTGATAGCGCAGCTCGTCGCGGCGCGCGCCGTTGAGCGACGAGTCCGGCATGACGAACTCGACGTGGATCGCCCGATCGCGCGGCGTGGCGGTGACGCTCGACGGCGCGCCGGGCTGACCGAAGGCGCGCTGCGGGGCGGACTGCGCCCCGACCCCGTTCCAGCCCGCCTTGTTGTTCGCGCGCACGGCGTACGTGTAGTCGGCTGAGCTGGTGGGCACGGTCACGGTCTGCGAGGTCGCGGTGCCGGCCTTGACCCGACGCACCTCGCTGCCGCCCTGGTACACGACCAGCTCGTACTCGCGGATCGCGTCGCCGTTCGGATCGGCGCGGTCCCATTGCACGGACATCTGCGCCTGGCTGCCGACCGCCGGCGCGCTGCTCACGCGCGGAGCGCCCACTGCGCCGGGAGGTCCGGCGGGGATCTCGGCGGCGGAGTACTGGCTCCAGCCCGACGGGTCGGGCGCGCGGTTGTGCGCCCTGATGCGCACCGTGTAGCTCGTGCCGTTCTCCAGCCCCTCCCAGCGCAGCGAGTTGCCGCTGACTCCGCTCTTCTGACCGATGCCCGAGGGCGGAGTGGGTGAGATCTCGAGCGTGTACGACTCGACCGGCGAGCCGCTGGAGGTCGGCGTGGTCCAGGACACGTCGATCGCCTTGTCACCGAACACGAGCTTCGGCGGCAAGGGGGTGTCGGGCCGCGTGTCGGGACGGGCGACCTGCGATGCCGGGGATGCAGGGCCGTCGCCCACGCGGTTCTTCGCGGTCACCTGGAAGGTGTACTCGACGTTGTTGGTCAGGCCCTCGAGCGTGCAGGTCGTCGACGGGCAGGTCTTGCTGTACGGGCTGCCGGAGACCGAGGTGACGGTGTACTCGGTGATCTCCGCGCCGTTGTTCGACGGCGCGGACCAGTTGAGCACGACCGTGCGGTCCTCGACGGCGGTGACGGTCGGCTTTCCGGGGGCTTCCGGCACACCCTGCACGGTCACCGTCACGCGCCCCTCCACCTCGCGGTCGGGGTCCTCGGTGGCATCCTGGATCCGGTAGCGCACCACCATGACACCGACGAAGTCCTTCGTCGACGTGATCCGCACCTGATCGCCGTCGGGACCGGCGCTGCCCGACCCGCTCTCCACGTCGGCGGAGAGGAGCTTCAGCGGCTTGCCCTCGGCCGCGAACGGGTTGATGTCGTTGCGCAGCACCGGCACCGTGATCGTCTCGCCCTGGTCGGCCCTGTCGACGGAGTCGGGGCTGGCCACCGGCAGGGATCGGGTGGATGCGGTGACGGTGACCTGCACGGTGCCCTGCACCGGCTCGGTCTCGCCGTCGCTCGCCGAGATCGGCACCGTGACGGTGGTGCCCTTGGGTGTGCTGGCGCCGGTCTCGGCGTACAGGACGCTGCCGTCCACGCGGGCTTCGATTCCCTTGCCCGGCTGTCCTTCGATCGAGAAGCGCAGCTCGTCGCCGTCGGGGTCGGATGCGAGCCCCGAGAGATCCAGCGCCGTGGCGTCCTCACCGGGTGCGATCTGCACCTGCGCACTGGTGAGCGTGGGCGGCTGGTTGTCGGGAGGCAGCACGGTGATCGGGATGGTCAGCGTGGCCTTGCGACCCTTCGGATCGTCGGGGCCGTCGCCGTCGGTGACCTCGAAGGTCAGCGCGTCCTGACCGTGGTAGCGGTCCTTCGAGGTGTACACCAGCGTGGTGGCGTCCTTGATGAGCGGGTCGCCGTTCGCGAAGGAGGCGCTGACCTTGGCGGCCTCGGTGATGCGCACGGCGTCGCCGCCGGCGACGATCACGTACTTCTCGAGCGGCAGCTCCTTCGTCTCCCCGCTCTTGACCTCGAGTGGCTTGGTGGACTTCAGCCGCGGGCGCAGCTCGTCGATCGCGGGGACGAAGATGAAGGCGGACGCGCTCAGCTCGTCCTGGTCGGTGATGGTGTAGCGGATGAGCTGACGCTGCTCACCCACGGTGACACGCACCTTGCCGTCGCCGAGCAGCTCGGCACCCGCCTCGAGCGTGACGTCGACGCCCTCGATGGTGCCGTCGGGGTCCTCGTCGTTGCGCAGGATGTCGAGGTCGACCGTCAGGTCCTCCTCGATGTCCTCGATCTGCACGCGATCGTCACGGGCGATCGGGTGCATCAGCGGCACGTCCTCATCGACGGTCACGAAGATCGCCGCGGTGGCCCGCGCGCCCTTGGTGTCGCTGATCGTGTACTGCAGCGACGTCTGCATCGGTTCGTCCGGCACGTCGATGATCACCCGGTCGCCCGAGATGCGTGCAGTGAGTCCGTCGACGTCGGCGGGCAGCGTCAGGCCGGATTCGAGCAGACCGATGCGGTCGCCCTCCGGGTCGGAGTCGTTGGCCAGCACCGGCACGGCAACCGAACGGCCGGGCCGCACCACGACCGCATCGTTGACCGCGTAGGGCGCCTGGTTCACGGCCTCGGGCGGCGCGATGCCCACCCGCACCGTTGCACGGTTCTCGGCGCCGAGGCGGTCGCGGACGCGGTAGCTGAAGGTGTCGACGCCCTTCGACCCCTCGTACGCCTCATAGGTGAGGAAGTTCGCACCCTGCTCGACGATGCGCCCCTTCGCGGGCGCGGTGTCGACGCCGAGCAGCTCGACGGAGTCGCCGTCCTGGTCGAGTCCGTCCAGCGGCACCGGGATGTTGATGCGGGAGCCGGCCAGGGCGCGCGCGGTGAGGTCGCGCGGTCTCGGGGCGGCGTTCGCGCTGTCCTCATCGATGGGCAGCACCTGCACCGCGACGTGCGCGCCGGCCTTCTGACCGCGCGAGTCGACGGCCTCGTAGGTGAGGTACACGGTGCCCGGCTTCTGCCCGGCGCGGAAGCGCACGGCATCCTGCGAGACGAAGGCTTCTCCGTCCTCCGGGTCGACGAGCGGTTCCACCAGCTCGGGGGCGACGTGCAGCGCGTCGCCGTTGGGGTGCACGTCGTTGTCCAGCACGGGGATCGTCACGACGTCCCCCACGCGCACGGTCGCCTCGTCGTCCTTCGTGACCGGAGCCAGCAGCTTGGTGGGCGCCGGGATGGGGATGACGATGACGTCGCCCTCGGCGGATCTCGTGCCGTTCGAGATGCGATAGGTGATGCGCACCGGCTCGTCGAGCGCACCCTGGTCGCTGATGCGCAGCGTCTCGTGGTTGAGCACCGACACGTTCACCCCGCTGCTGGGCGGCACCGACACCGACTGCACCACCAGCACACCGCCGGCGGGATCGCTGTCGTTGCCGAGCACGCCGACCAGCGCCTCGCTGCCGCTGGGCAGCATCGCCACGTCGCGCACGGCGACCGGAGCCAGCTCGCTCTCCTGCTTGTCGAGCACGTCGACGCGCACGATCCCCTTGGCGGGCTTGGGGCCCGCCGTCGCCAGGTACTGGACGTAATAGGTGTCGGGTCGGGCGGCGTTGAACGTGAAGGTGCGGTTGGGATAGTCGCGGTCGATGGTCGCGCCGGGGGTGTCCTCGACGCGGGCGAGGCGCAGCTGCTCGCGACCCGCGCTGGTGTCGTTGGCGAGCGGCGAGATGGTGACCGTCTCACCGGCGCGGGTGACGACGTGGTCGGCGTTCGTGACCGGGTTGGTCGAGCCCTCGGGGCGCACATCGAGCTGGATCCTGCCCTCGGCGACCTTGCCCAGCGCGTCCGAGACGACGACCTGGACCTCCTTGCGGCCCTGCAGGCTCGCGACGGCCCGATAGGTGATCTTGCCGTCGGTGGTGAACTCCACCTCGTCGCCGTCAGCGGGGGTGACGCTGCGCAGGTAGAGGTCATCGCCCTCGGGATCGCGCCAGTCGGGCAGCACGTTGTACGACACGATGCCGCCCACCTCGACGGCGAGCTTGCTGGCGCGCTGCGGGCGCGGGGCGCTGTTGACCTTGTCGTCGTACACCGTCAGGCTCACAGTCGCGGTGTCCTTGCCGCCGCGACCGTCCTCGATCTCGTAGGTGAACGACGATGTGCCCGTCGCCTTCTCCGGAACCGAGATCTGCAGCGCCGCGCCGTTCAGGATGGGCGTCACCTCGCCCACGGACGGCTGCTTGCCCTTGACCCGGGCGACCAGCACGTCGCCGTCGGGGTCGTTGTCGTTGTCGAGCACCGGCAGCAGTGTCGTGCCACCGGGGCGCACACCGAGGTCGTCGTTCTCGGCGGTCGGCGGGGTGTTCTCCTCCTTGCGCTCGGGAAGGGAGGTCTCCACCGTCTCCTGACTGGTGTTCTCGTCGTCCTCGCTGTCGCCCTCCGGCGGCACGAGCACGCTCCAGTCGTCGACGCGGCGCAGGCTCTCGTTCGCGAGCCACGCGGCGCCGCCGATGATGTCGTTCAGCACGATGACGTCGCGGTTCACGCGGAAGGTCAGCGCGGCCGAGTTCTCCGCGCCGGGGATGGTGTCCTTCACGTCGAGCGACTCTCCGGAGCAGTCCCGGATGAAGGTCGCCGAGACCGCCCAGGCACCGTAGGTGCACCCGCGCAGCTGCACGGGCTCTGCCGGCGTGCCGGTGCCGTCGGCCCCGATCGTCGTCGGCTTCGAGCCGTCGAGCGGGATCATCATCAGCTCGGTGGGTGTGGCCAGTGCCACGGCATCCGACTCCGCAGACGCCTTCTGCAGCACCGCGTCCGCCACCTGCTCGATCTCGGTGCGGAATCCACCGGGCGTGGTGACGACGCCCGCCGCGGCGTCGAGGACGACCGGAGTGGTGCCGACCGCGGTGATGCTCGGGGGCGTGGCGAGGTCGACCTCGCCAACCGACGCGGTGCTCGGCTCGAGTGGCTGGCCCTCGGCGTCGGCGGGGATGGTGACCACCTCGCCGCGCTCGCCAGAGAGCGCGTACACGGTGCCGTCGCGGCCCACGGTCACGTCGCTGCCCTTGCCGAGCTCGACGGTCGGGTCGGCGGCCTTGATGTCGAAGCCGCCCAGCGCCTGCGCAGAGGTGACCCACAGGTCACCCGAGCGGTCGTCGAGGATGGCGACCGTGTTCGCGCCGAGCGCGACTTTCGCGTTGCCGGGGACGGCTGCGCTGTCGTTCATGGCCATGCGCGCGGGGTCGACGGAGCTGAGCGTGCCCTCGCCGCGGTCGGCGATGAGCACCGTGCCGCCGTCCTGCAGCACGTCGTAGTCCTCGCTCGCGGCGCGCGTGCCGCCGTCGAGCACGGTGGACTCGTGGTTGAAGTGCCCGACGAGGAAGCTCGAGGACTTGGTCAGCCAGACGCCGGCGTCGTTCAGGTCGACTTTCGTGGTGGGCAGACCGTCATAGGCGATGGCCATCGTCGTCAAGGCCACGGCGCCGATCGCCACACCGGCGACGGATGCCAGTGTCTTGGGTCGCGAGCGCACCCAGGACAACGCCTTCATATCGCCTCATTCCCCCCTCGGGCATTGCGAAACGCCGTGGATAATCCTACAGAAGGGTCGCAGATGCCTCCGCGGGGCGCGATGGGGAGAGGTGCCCATGCGGCGCCGCTTCGTGTCGCGCGCGGGTCAGTGGGCGCGCCAGCATCCCTCGACGTGGTCGTCGACCATGCCCGCGGACTGCATGAGCGCGTACATCGTGGTCGGACCGACGAAGCGGAATCCTCGCGAGCGCAGCGCACGGCTGAGCGCGCTGGACGCGTCGGTCACCGCGGGGATGTCGTCGAGCGTTCGCGGGCGGTCGGATGCCGGCGGCGCGAATGACCACATCAGCGCGTCCAGCTCCCCTTCCGCCATGTCGCGTACCAGGGCGGCGTTGGAGATCGTGGCCTGGATCTTCGCGCGGTTGCGGATGATGCCGGCATCCGCCATCAGTCGCTCCACGTCGTCCGCACCGAAGCCGGCGACTCGTGCCGGGTCGAAGCCTGCGAACACCTCGCGGAAGTGCGGGCGCTTGCGCAGGACGGTGATCCAGCTGAGCCCGGCCTGGAATCCCTCGAGCGCCATCTTCTCGAAGAGTGCGCGGTCTCCGTGCAGTGGGCGGCCCCACTCCTCGTCGTGGTAGCGCCGGTACTCGGCGTCGTCGCCCACCCACGCGCAGCGGGCACGGTCGTCGGGTCCGATGCGCAATGAGCTCACCACCTCACGCTACCTGTGACCGCACCTCGGGCTGCCGTACCCCGAGGTGAGATCAGGAGCGCTTCTGGGCCTTGCGCAGGCTCTTCTCCGACACCGGCGCCTCGCCGGACGCCTCGAGAGCCGCGTAGTAGGCGCGTGCCTCGTCCTGACGCTGCTGCTCGGCGCCGCTCGCGATCGGCGCGCGCACGTGCTCGGGCTCGTAGCCGAAGGCCTGCACGAGCTCGAGAGCGTGCGGACGCAGCCGCGCGCAGAGCCGATCGATGTAGCGCGAGACGGCCGCTGCGCGCTGCGTCGACAGGCGTCCGTTGATGAGGTGCCAGGCGAGGTGCTTCTCGATGAGCGAGAGACCGAACAGGTCGCGCAGCCAGGTCAGCACCGTGCGGGTGCGGGCGTCCTCGATCGCGTTGACCGCGTCGGTGAAGGCCTCCCACAGCAGCAGCTCCCCGTGCGCGCGGGCGGCTTCGATGAGCTGCGCCTGATTCTCGTTGAACAGCTTCTCGGCACGCGCCCGGTCCTTGCCTGCGGCGCGCAGTCGCCCGGCGATGTCGGCCACCATCTGCTGCACGCGCTCGGTGAGCATCTCGTGCTGCTGCTCTTCGCGCAGGCCGAGCTCGACCGAGCGGGCGACCTGTCCGAAGTCGGCGACGGTCTGGCCGAGCGCGCGCAGTCCCGCACCGTGGAACACCTTGCCCGCAGTCTGGCCGACCGCGTACTTCGCCAGCGCTGCGGCGTCCTTGCCCTTGAACTGCCGTGCGAAGTCGGTGAGCAGGCGCTTGCCGACCAGCTGCAGCAGCACGTTGTTGTCGCCCTCGAAGGTGGCGTAGATGTCGAGGTCGGCTCTCAGCCCGACCAGCCGGTTCTCGAACATGAAGCCGGCGCCGCCGCAGGCCTCACGGGCCTCCTGCAGGGTGTCCAGCGCATGCCAGGTCGACAGCGGCTTGAGGGCGGCGGCGAGCGTCTCGAGGTCCTCCCTGTCCTGCGGCGTGTCGATGCGAGCCGAGAAGACTCCGTCGAACTTCTGCAGGAACTCGTCGTGCGCGAAGATGTGCGCATAGGTGGTCGCCAGGCGCGGCAGCAGGCGGCGCTGGTGCTTGCCGTAATCGAGCAGCACGGTCTCGGAGCCGTCGGCGCCGTCGAACTGGCGACGCTGCGAACCGTAGGTGATGGCGATGTGCAGGCCGAGGGCGGATGCCCACGAGGCGGCGCCGTCGAGCGAGACGCGGCCCTGCACGAGGGTGCCGAGCATCGTGAAGAAGCGGCGGCCGGGACTGTCGATCTCGCTCGAGTAGGTGCCGTCGGCGGCGACGTCGCCGTAGCGGTTGAGCAGGTTGGTGCGCGGGATGCGCACGTGGTCGAAGCTGAGCCGACCGTTGTCGATGCCGTTCAGCCCGCCCTTGAGCCCGTCGTCCTCACGGCGGATGCCGGGCAGGTCCTGCCCGTCGTCGCCGCGCAGCGGCACGTAGAAGCAGTGCACGCCGTGGTTGACGCCGTTCGTGATGAGCTGGGCGAACACTGTCGCCGCGACGCCGTGCAGCGCGGCGTTGCCGAGGTACTCCTTGGTGGCGCCGCGGAACGGCGTGTGGATGACGAACTGCTCGGTCTCGGGGTCGTAGGTGGCGGTGGTGCCCACCGACGCGACGTCAGAGCCGTGGCCGATCTCGGTCATCGCGAAGGCGCCGGGCAGCGAGAGATCCATCACGCCGGGCAGCCACTTGTCGTGGTGCTCGGCGGTGCCCAGCTGCAGGATCGCCGAGCCGAACAGACCCCACTGCACTCCCGACTTGATCTGCAGGCTGGGGTCGGCCACCACGAGCTCTTCGAACCCGGCGATGTTGGCGCCGTTGTTCTCCTCGCCGCCGAAGCGCTTGGGGAAGGCCCGATGCACCGCGCCGTTCTCGACCAGCAGGTGCAGCTGGGTGAGCACGCGCTCACGGTGCTCGTCCATGCGGAGGCTGTCGTCGCGCCAGAACGCCGGGTCCTTGATCATCTCGCGCGCCTGACGTCGCGTGTCGGCCCACGTGCCCATCAGCAGCTCATGCACACGGGCGACGTCGATACCGCCTTCAGGGGTGTCGGCGGCATCGGAGACGGCGGGGCGGATGGCGGCATCGACCATGACGGATCCTCTCAGATCAAAGCGGGGGCACTGTCAACGGTAGAAGTCCGACAACGTGACACGAAGTCGGCTGTGAGTCTTCGACAACTCCGCCCGGGCAGCGCCCCCGGCTGCCTTGTCATGTGACGACAGTCACCAGGCTGTCTCGATGGTGCCGTTGCCCTCGATGACCTTGCGGACCTCATCGCTGGTGAAGGCCTTGCGCAGCGCTTCGGTGGCCTTCGAGTCGGCGTCCTTCTGCTGCACCACCAGGTTCAGCGCGAAGCGGTCGTCGAGCTCGGTGATCAGGCCGTCCTCCTGCGGGGTCAGCCCGAGGGCGATGATGTGCGACGGCCACTGGAAGACCAGGTCGGCCTCTTCGTACGCGGCGTTGAGAGAGGAGATGGCCACCTGCAGGAACTCGACGTCCTTGGGGTTGTCGACGACGTCCTTCACGGTGGCGGCATAGGGGTCGACCGCGGGGTCGAGCGTGATCACGTCGTTCGCCGCGAGCAGCTTGAGCGCGCGACCGGTGTTCGAGGGGTCGTCGGGGATGGCGACCTTCGCACCCTCGGGCAGATCGGCGATATCGTCGAGGGTCTTGGAGTAGAAGGCGATGACGAAGTTGTACACCGGCTGCACGCCGACGAGTTTCGCGTCGTTGCCCTCGTTGAAGGCCTGCATGTACGGGATGTGCTGCGAGAAGTTCGCGTACACATCGCCGCTGTTCAGGATGGTGTTGGCGGTGATGTAGTCGCCCACCTCGACGAGATCGACCTCGTAGCCCTCCTCGATCGCGTCGCCCGCGGCCTCGACGACGTCGGTCATCGGCGAGGTGACGGCGGCGACCTTGAGCACGGTCGGGTGGCCGGCACCGGCATCCGCCTTCTCTTCGGCTGCGGGTGCGCAGCCCGCGGCGACGAGCGCGAGCCCGAGGCCGGCTGCGGCGAAGGCGACGCGTGACTTCTTCATGGGTGTCTTCCGTTTCGATTGGGGTACAGGATTGCGGGGCGGGGGTACAGGATTGCGGGGCGCGTCGCTCAGCGGTGGTCGAGTCGGACCGAGGTGCGATGACCGACGGCCTGGATGGCCAGCACGCAGACGATGATGATGACGATCGTGAGGTACATGAGGCTGTCGTTGTAGACCTGATAGCCGTAGCGCATGGCGAAGTCGCCGATGCCGCCTCCCCCCACGACGCCGAGCACGGTGGAGTATGAGAGCAGGCTGATCGCGGCGGATGTCAGGGCGTAGACGAGTCCTGAGCGGGCCTCGGGCAGCAGCATCCGGAACACCGCCTGCGGTACCGTCGCGCCGCTGGCCAGCGCGACCTTCGAGACGCCGGGTGGGATCTCGCGGAGGATCTGCTCGGTGAGTCGGGCGTAGATCGCCACGGCGACGAAGCACAGCGGCAGCGTCGCGGCCTGGGTGCCGAAGCTGGTGCCGATCACCGCGCGCGTGAACGGGATGAGGAAGACCACCAGCAGCAGGAACGGGAACGAGCGCACGATGTTGATGTAGAGGTCGGCGATGGTGTTCACCACGCGGTTCTCGGCGATGCCTCCCCGGGCGGTGATGGTGACGATCACGCCGAGGGGCAGGCCGAGGAGCACGGCCGCGAGCAGCGAGACGAGCATCATGTAGCCGGTCTCGGCCATGGACTCGGCGATGTCGGGGCCGTACTCGGCGAGCAGGTCGGTGAGCCAGGTCACGGCATCAGCTCTCTTCTGACCTGCTCGTAGTAGCTGGGCACGGAGCGCGGACCGGCAGCTTCGATCTCGAACACCTCGCGCAGGCGGCCCCTCTCGAGCAGCGCGGCGCGGTCGCAGATGGCTTTGACGACGTCGAGGTCGTGGGTGATGACGATGACGGTGGTGCCCAGCTCGTCGCGCGCGTCGGCCAGCACGCGCAGCACTCCGGCTGTGGTGGAGGCGTCGAGGGAGGACGTGGGCTCGTCGCACAGCAGCAGGGGCGGTCGCGAGACGAGTGCGCGGGCGAGGCCGACGCGCTGGCGCTCGCCGCCGCTGAGCTGGGCGGGGAAGTGGCTCGCTCGGTCGGAGAGGCCGACGAACGAGAGGATCTCGTCGACGGCCTTCCGCTGTGCGCGGGCGTCGAAGGCGCCTTCGGCGCCGCGGCGCGCGAGGCGCAGCGGCAGGCGCACGTTGTCGCGGACGGTGCTGTTGCTGAGCAGGTGCACGCCCTGGAAGACGACGCCGACTCGGCGACGCAGTGCTCGCAGTCCGGCAGCGTCGAGGTCCGCGACGTCGGCGTCGTCGACGATCACCTGGCCGTCGGTGGGGGCGGTCAGGCCGTTGACGAGTTCGAGCAGGGTGGATTTGCCCGCGCCGCTCTCGCCGACGATTCCGAAGATCTCACCGGAGCGGATGCTGAGCGAGATGTCGTCCAGCGCGGCGCGCTCGGTGGCGTCCGCGCCGAACCGCTTGGTGACATGGCGGAACTGCACGATCGCGGGCTGCTCGGTGGGCATCGCGGGGATCGGGTCTCTCGTCGGGGAAGGTGCCGGGCGCTGAGCCGAGCGGCCTTTTCTGTACGTGATCCAAATTATAGTGAGGGTATGAGCCTGAGGTATCGGACGGAAGCGATCAACAGCGACGGCGGCACGGGGACGGCTCGCGTGACCGAAGGGATCGCGGTGCCGGTCGCCTCTCCCCTGTCGGCGGATCCTGATCCGCAGGCGTCCAACCCGGAGCAGCTGCTGGCGCTGGCGTGGTCGACGTGTCTGAACGCCACGGCGCAGTCGCTGGTCAAGCGCGAGCGGCGCACGGCGGTGCGCATCGAGGTGGGCCTGCACGACGCGGAGCCGGGACCGGGGTACGAGTTCCACGTGGACACGTATCTGTCGGCAGAGGGCCTGTCGCTCGCGGAGACCGAGGAGCTTCTCGCCGCCGCGCACGCGCGCTGCCCGGTCTCGAAGCTGCTGCACGCGGCGAGCACGGTGCGCGTGCACGCCGAGGAGTTCAGCGCAGTGCGTTCCGGCTCCTGAGCCGGCTCGTCTCAGCCCGGCTGCACGACCCGCCGGGGCTATCCCTCGTTCACGCGGCTCCGGGTCGGAATCGGCCCGGTGGCGGATCGATGCCCGCCCATGCCGCGACGAGGGCAGCCCGCGGGGCGAGCGGAACAGGCGATCGACCGCCGGGCGGGCGCAGGACGAAGTCCTCGCGACCGTCCCGGGTGACGCGCCAGCCTCCGTGATGCAGCTGCATATGGTGGTGCCGGCAGAGCAGAATGCCGCGGTCGATGTCGGTGCGACCGCCGTCGCGGTGCCATTCGTCGATGTGATGCGCTTCGCCGTATGACGCCGGGCGGTCGCAGCCGCGCCATCGGCATCCGCCGTCGCGTATGGCGAGCGCGATCCGCTGCGCGGGGGTGAACAGACGATGCTCACGCCCCACATCCAGCGGGTTGCCGCACCGGTCGACCCTGACGGTCACAGCGCCGCTCTCGCAGATGCGGTGATCTACAGCTGCCGGGGGAAGCGGGTGGCCATAGTCCTCGGTGCGTGCGGCGACGCTTCCGCCTGCGTCGTCGACGACCTGCACGATGCGCACTCCGGCCTGCCGGGTACCGAATACCGCGCCGGACTCTGCGAGCGCCCCGGCTCGCAGCAGATCGAGGAGCAGGTCGTAGCCCAGCTGGTCGTTGGTGCGCGGGTCGGCGGTGAGGTCCTCGGCGCGGCGAGCCTCGGCGGAGTCCACGAATCGCGGTCCGCCACGCCGCGGTCGCAGCGCTGCGTCGCGGATGGCGCGCACCCAGGCGGCGCCGTCGTCCTCGAAATCGATCCGCCCGCGCTCGATGCCGTCCGCATCGGTCCACATGCGGAATGAGCGTCGCTCGTACCGCTCCAGGAAGCGGCGCTCGGCGCCCTCCGGGTCGAGCTGGTCGCGGATCGCCCGCGCCTGGATCCGCAGCTCTTCCACGGTGCGCTCGCATGCTTCGAGGACCAGCTGCTCCGCCGCCGCACACCAGGCCGCATGCGTGTCGTCACCGTCGTCGACTGGCTGCCCCAGCCCGCGCTGGATCGCATCCTGCTGCGCGGACGAGATCCGCCCCTGCAGCAGCGCCGCCGACAGCGGCGCGTGCCATGACTCTCGGCGTGGCGCGTCGTCACTTCCGGGCGCAGCATCGCCGGCATCCGCCCCTGCGCCGCCCGCCGCGCCCGCAGAGTCCGTTGCGCCGGCATCCGCCCCTGCCCCGCACTCCGCGTCGAGGATCGACTGTCCCAGCCGCACCTGCCGCTGCGCCTCGCCCTGAGTGGTGCCGGTGATCTGCTGCACAAGCGCGGCGGGTGTGCGGTGACCGCGACGCTGCGCGAGTCCGTCTTGTCCCGCGTCGCGACTGGACCTCGTCGCGGCGACGCCCGCGCCGATGATGCTGATCCGCTCCGCGCAGCGCGCGAGCGCGGCGGCGGCGACCATGGCGTCCACGAGCTTCTCGCTGCTGAACGCCGACATGCGCCCCGCCAGCTCCTCAGGCGTCACCTCTGCGCCGAACAAGTCGCGCAGCGCGGCGACCTGTGCGTCGATGTCGGTGAAGAGGGCCATGACTCCATTGTGGAGAGGGGTACCGACATTGAGCGGGGCTCTGGACCCGGATTCCACACCCATAAGGTCACGGAAAGGTCACGGTTCATGAGCCGTCGGAGGCCTCTCCAACCGGGTGCGGCGGCAGAGGTGTGCGCCCTGCGGAAAACGATCGTTCTCGGCAGCTGCGCGGATGCCGTCGACCGAAACGAACCGTCTGACGTTTCCGAACTCTCACGAGAAGGGTCTGCGCCGCCACGCGCCTCAGTGCCCGGCGATGACCTCGAGCACGGCGTCTCCGTACGCGTCGCGCTTCTTCTCGCCGATGCCGCTGATCCCGCCCAGCTCGCCGACCGACGACGGACGGTGCTCGGCCAGCGCGCGCAGCGTGGCGTCGCCGAAGACGATGTAGGCGGGCACCCCCTGCGCACGCGCGGTCTCGGCGCGCCAGGCGCGCAGCGCTTCGAAGAGGCCGCGGTCACCGGCATCCAGAGCATCCGCCGCACTCGCCTTGCGCACCCGACCGGCGCTCACCCGCCCGATGGTGTCCTTGCGCAACGGCACCGGGGTCTCGCCGCGCAGCACGGCGCCGGCGGCGTCTCCCGGCGCCAGCGTGCCGTACTCGCCCTGCGCCACGAGGACGCCCCGGGCGAGCAGCTGACGCACGACGCTGCGCCAGTCCTGGTCGGACAGGTCGGCGCCGATGCCGTACGTGGCGAGGTGCTCGTGCCGCATCTTGCGGATGCGGTCGTTCGACGCCCCGCGCAGGATGTCGATCAGATGGCCGGCGCCGAACGCCTGGTTGCGCTCGCGCTTGAGTCGAACGATCGTCGACAGCAGCTTCTGGGCTGGGATGAGTCCGTCGAACGTGTCGGCTGGCTCCAGACAGGTGTCGCAGTTCCCGCATCCCTCCGCCTGATCCGCTGCGAGGCTCTGCCCGAAGTAGTTCAGCAGGTTCCGCCGGCGGCACTCGACGGTCTCGCAGAGCGCGAGCATCGCGTCGAGGTGCTGGCCGAGGCGCATCTTGAAGGTGCGGTCGCCGGGACTCTGATCGATCAGGCGGCGCTGCTGCACGACGTCGCCCAGACCATACGCCATCCATGCCACCGAGGGCTCGCCGTCGCGACCCGCGCGACCGGTCTCCTGGTAGTAGCCCTCCACCGACTTCGGCAGGTCGATGTGCGCGACGAAGCGCACGTCGGGCTTGTCGATGCCCATTCCGAAAGCGATGGTCGCGACCATCACCACGCCCTCCTCGCGCAGGAACCGGGACTGGTTCGCGGCGCGCACCTCGGCGGGAAGACCGGCGTGGTACGGCAGGGCGTCGAGGCCGCGGGATGCCAGGTACTCCGCCGTCTGCTCCACCGACTTGCGGCTGAGCGCGTAGACGATGCCCGCAGCGCCGTCGGGCTGCGACCGGATGAACTCGACCAGCTGCTTGCGCGGCTCGACCTTCGGCACGATGCGGTACTGGATGTTGGGGCGGTCGAAGCTCGCCACGAAATGCGCCGCACGGTCCAGGCGGAGCCGTTCGCTGAGCTCCTGATGGGTCGCGCGCGTCGCAGTGGCGGTGAGGGCCATGCGCGGCACGCCCGGGAATCGCTCGGCGAGCTCGCCGAGCGCGAGGTAGTCAGGGCGGAAGTCGTGGCCCCACTGCGAGACGCAGTGCGCCTCGTCGATCGCGATGACGCTGAGCGCCCCTCGCTGCAGCAGCTGAGTGGTCTGCCCCGATGACAGCCGCTCCGGTGCGACGTAGATGAGGTCGAGCTCGCCCGCGAGGTACGCGCGCTCCACCTCGCGCCGCTCGTCGGGCGCCTGGGTGGAGTTCAGATACGCCGCCCGCACCCCGTTGGCGCGCAGCGCGTCGACCTGGTCGTGCATGAGGGCGATCAGCGGACTGATGACCAGACCCGTGCCCTCCCGCACGAGGGCGGGGACCTGGTAGGTGATCGACTTGCCGCCGCCGGTGGGCATGAGCACGACCGCGTCGCCGCCGCCGATCACGTGCTCGACGATTGCCGCCTGGTCACCGCGGAACGCGTCGTATCCGAACACCGTGCGCAGCGCGTCGATCGCCGTCGGAAAGCGCGACGGCGCGGCAGAACGCGCGACAGAAGGCGCCGCGGCAGGCGAGGCGGATGCCAGCACCGGCGTCATCGGCGCCGAGCCCCAGTCCAGCGGCGGCTCCCAGCCGTCCTCGGGCGGCATCCAGTCCATGTCCTCCGGCGGGGGTTCGTCGAAGGGCTCATACGGGTACGACTGCGCCATCCGTCCAGCGTAGCCATGGCCGCCGACGTCAGCCCCGGCGCGGACGACGCCCCACGGCTGACTACGCTGGGTTCGGACATCGAGAAGGAGGAGCAGATGCCCGCTCGGACGGCGACGCCTGCACTCGTGCGCAATCTCATCCTGCTCCCCCTTCTGCTGGCGCTCACCATGGGCGTGACCACCCCGGCGATGGCAGTCGATCGCGTGCCGGCCACCCGCCCGCTGGCGACTGCGCCGCAGCGCCCGTCCGCCCCCGTGCGCATCGCCCTCGGCGACGCCGAAGTGCAGTTCACCTGGCGGGACGTGCCAGGGGCGACCGGCTACCGCATCCGTCTCACCGCGTACGGCAAGGTCGTGCGCGAGCAGGCCTGGTCGGCGGCCAACATCTTCATCGACGGGCTGGATCCCGAGACGACGTACGAGTTCAGCGTCGCCGCTGTCAACGCCTCGGGCACCGGAGCGTACACCGCTCCGGTGCGCTTCACCACGCCGTTCGACTTCGTCGAGCGGCAGTTCGGGGCGGACCGCTACGCGACGGCCGCTCGGGTCTCGTTCCGCGCGCACCCGTTCCACGGCATCGGAGCGGCATACGTGACCGCCGGCAGCGATTTCCCGGACGCGCTCTCGGCTGCTGCGGCAGCCGCACGAGCGGGCGCCCCGGTGCTGCTCACGCGCCCGACCGGACTGCCCGACCAGACGCGGAAGGAACTCGGTGCCCTGCGACCGAGCCAGACTGTCGTCGTCGGCGGCCCCGGCGTGGTGAGCGAGACCGTGGAACGCCAGATCGGCTCGATCGTCGGAGGCACCCCGCGGCGGCTCTCGGGCGTCGACCGGTTCGCCACGGCGGCGGACGTCTCCGCATTGTGGCCGTCGGCGCAGGTCGTGTATCTGGCGGACGGGATGAACTTCCCGGATGCCCTCGCCGGTGCGGCGGCGGCCGGGTCGACCGGCGCACCCGTTCTTCTCACGCGCCGCGCCACCCTGCCGGATGCCACCGCGAGCGCCCTCGCCCGACTTCGTCCGTCGAGGATCGTCGTGCTGGGCGAAACCGGTGTGGTCAGCGACGAGACGGCGGCGCTCGCCGCCGCTGCCACCGGCGTCGCCACCACCGTGCAGCGCCTGTCCGGCGCGGACCGCTATGCCACGGCCGTCGCCGTATCGCAGGCGACCTTCCCGCGAGCGGGCGTACCGGTGGTCTACGTCGCCAGCGGCCAGGCGTTCCCGGACGCCCTCGCGGGTGCGGCAGCCGCCGGACGACGCGGCGGTCCGGTGCTGCTCACACCGCAGGGCGCTCTGCCCACGACGGTGCTCGCCGAGCTGAGGCGCCTGCAGCCGAAGCGGGTGGTGGTGCTGGGCGGGCCGAGCGTGGTCAGCGATACGGTGATCGCGCAGCTGCTGCCGCTGGCCCCCTGACGATCTTGCACGGCCCCACCGGCCGCCGTGCCGGCGGGGCTTGCCGATACCCTTGACGGGTGGCCCGCCTCCGTTCTGCCCTGAGCACGCGCACGCTTCTCGTGTGCGCGGCGATCGGCGTCGCGACCGGCATCCTGGGCGGCATCGCCGGCTTGGTCACCGTCGGGGTGATCGCCGTGGTCCCCTACGTGTACGGCCTGGTGCTCGGCGTGCACGTGCTGCCCGGCATCATCGCCCAGGAGGTGCTGCGCCGCCCCCTGGTCGCGCTCATCACCCATGTGATCGCCGCCCTCATCTCCAGCGCGTTCACACCGATGTGGGCGATGCGCTTCATCGGCACCGCGCTGCTGTTCGGTGCGATCCAGGAGGGCGTGGCCGCGCTCACCCGTTATCGGCTGTGGGGGCGTTGGCGCTTCTTCGTCTCAGCGGCGATCATCGGCGTCATCGTCGCCGCAGTGGTCGCCTTCGTCGTCGACCTGGGCAGGTTCGCGCTGTGGGTGCAGCTGGCGTACCTGATCGTGTCGGTTCTCGGCCCGGTGGCCTGGACCGCGATCGGGATCGCCATCGGCAACGCCCTGCGACGGGCGGGCGTCGCGCCGAAGTGACTCCCCACGCGCAGGACGACCGCGGGGCGGGTTCGCCGGACGCCTCGCCGGCAGACGACCCGTCCGCGCGCACTTCCCGGCCCCTGCTGCGCGTGCGCGATCTCAGCATCACGCACGCCGGCGCTGCGCGCCCGGCTCCGAGTGGAGTCTCGTTCGATGTGCACGCCGGCGAGGTGGTGCTCGTGCTCGGCCCGAGCGGATGCGGAAAGTCCACTCTCGCGCTGGCTCTGAACGGACTGATCCCGCAGTCGGTGCAGGCGCAGCTCGAAGGGGTCGTCGAGGTGGCCGGGCGCGACACCCGCCGCACGCCGGTCGCCGCGCTCAGCACCGACATCTCCATGGTGTTCCAGGATCCGGACTCGCAGCTGGTCACCGGCACGGTGCTCGACGAGGTGGCGTTCGCGCTGGAGAACCTGCGCCTGCCGGCATCCGAGGTGCTCTCGCGCGCCGAAGGCGCGCTGCGCCGCGTCGACCTCTGGCGACGGCGGCACTGGAATCCGGATCTGCTCTCGGGCGGCGGCCGGCAGCGGCTGGCGATCGCCTGCGCCCTGGCGATGCAGTCGCGGGTGATCGTGCTCGACGAGCCCACCGCGAACCTCGACCCGCGCGGCGTCGCCGATGTCTACGCGGCACTGACGCCGCTGGCGGCGGATGCCGGCGAGCGCGCCGTCATCCTGATCGAGCACGACATCGATGCCGCGATCCGCATCGCCACCCGCGTGATCGTGCTCGACGCGGAGGGGCGGCTGGTGCTCGACGGGCCGGCGGAGGCGACGATCCGCTCTCACGTGGATCTGCTGCGCGGACTCGGCGTGTGGCTGCCGTCCTGGCTCGACACCGCGCGCCACGCGCACCCGGTCGCCGCCGACCCCGCGCGCACGGCCATCCGCGTGCGGGATCTCGTGGTCGGCAAGCGCGGCACACCCGTGCTCGAGGTGCCCGCGCTCGACGTGGCATCCGGATCGTTCACGGCGATCATCGGGCCCAACGGCGCCGGCAAGACGACGCTGCTGCAGGCGCTGGGTGGGGTGGTCGCGCCGCCGCATGGTGCGGTGATGCTCGGCGAAGTGGATGCCGGGCGCGCGACGCCGCGGCAGCTGGCCGCGCACGTCGGGTTCGTGTTCCAGAACCCGGAGCACCAGTTCGTGTCCGCGACGGCGCGCGAGGAGCTGGCGCACGGGCTGCGCCTGCAGCGGGTCGCCGAGGTCGAGATCGCCCGGCGGGTCGACGAGATGCTCGCCCGCTTCGGGTTGACGCACAAGGCCGACGTGCACCCGTTCCTGCTCTCGGGCGGCGAGAAGCGGCGCCTGTCGGTGGGCACCGCACTCATCACGCGCCCCGCGATCGTGGCCCTCGACGAGCCCACCTTCGGGCAGGATCGCGCGCGCGCGGCGGAGCTGCTCGGTCTGCTGCAGGACCTGCAGCAGGCCGGCACGACCATCGTCATCGTCACGCACGATCTGCGCCTGGTCGCCGAGTACGCCACGCACGCGGTGCTGGTCGACGCCGGCGCGGTGCGCGCCGCCGGGCCGGCCGCAGAGGTGCTCGCGGTGGCGGAGGCGCCGGATGCCGCCGACTCGGCAGCAGACCCGGCCGCGCGCGCCGCCGCACCGGTGACCGAGCCCGTCCCGACGGACCCCTATGCGCAGATGCCGGCAGCGCCGCGCCAGTGGCTGCACCACCTGAATCCGCTCGCGAAGCTCGGCGCCGTGCTGCCGGCGATGGCACTGCTGGTCGCCACCCGCGACGTGCTCACCCCGGCGCTGTTCCTCGCTCTGGCGTACGCGCTCGTGCTGTCCGGGGCCCGGCTCACCGCGCGCGCGGCGGCAGTGCTGCTGCTCGGCGTGCCGCTGGGCGTCGCCGTGATGACCGTCGGGTTCGGGGTGTGGATCGCCCCGGATCAGGTCGCGCACACGCCCATGGTGCTGCAGATCGGGGACTGGATGCTGCGATCGGGCGCGCTGGCGATCGGGTTCGCCACGGCACTGCGCCTGGCGGCGGTGCTGACGCTCGCTCTGGTGGGCGGGCTGACCACGGCGGGCCCCGACCTGGTGCGGGCCACCGTGCAGCAGCTGCGCGTGCCGTATCGGATCGGCTACACCGCGCTGGCCGCCTACCGGTTCGTGCCGCGCTTCGGCTACGAGCTCTCGATCATCCGCGCGGCGCACCGGGTGCGCGGGCACGGCCGCGGCCGTGGTCCGTTCGCTCGCCTCGTGCGGGCCTGGGGATACATCGTCCCGCTGCTGGCATCCGGCATCCGGCATGCCGAGCGCGTCGCGCTGTCGATGGATGCCCGCGCCTTCGGCGCGCACCCGACCCGCACTGAGCGCCACCTCGTGCCGTGGCGGACGCGCGACACGGTCTTCACCGTCGGCGTGATCGTGGCATCCGCGCTGATTCTCAGCCTCACGTTCCCCTGGCAGCCCGCCTGAGCGGGCAGCGGCCGAGGGTCAGCGCTTGCCGGCGACCTGGCGCCCGACGATCTCGCGCATGATCTCGTTCGTGCCGCCGTAGATGCGGTGCACGCGTGCGTCGGTGAAAGCGCGCGCGATCGGGTACTCCATGATGTAGCCGTAACCGCCGTGCAGCTGCACTCCCATGTCGAGCACCTCCCACTCGCGCTCGGTGGTCCAGAACTTCAGCTGCGCGGCCTCTTCCGCGGTGAGCTTCTGCGCGGCGTAGGCGCGCAGCCCCTGATCGACGTATGCCCACACGGCGTCGCGCGACGTCACCATGTCGGCGATGCGGAAGCGGGTGTTCTGGAAGTCGATCACGCGCTCACCGAACGCATCGCGCTCCTTGGTGTACCCCACCGTCCACTTCACCGCCGCCTCGATCACGGCGGCGGCGGAGACGGCGATCGAGAGGCGCTCGAGCGGCAGGTTCATCATCAGCTGGATGAAGCCCTGCCCCTCCTTGCCGCTGATGAGGTTGTCGTCGGGGACGAAGACGTCGGTGAAGCTCAGCTCGGCGGTGTCCCAGCCGTGGAAGCCCATCTTGTTGAGCTTCTTGCCCTGGTCGAATCCGGCCATGCCCTTCTCGACGACCAGCAGGCTGAACGCATCGGGGCGGTTGCCCTCGCCGGTCTTGACGAACGTGACGACGATGTCGGCCGTCGTTCCCGACGAGATGAAGGTCTTGGCGCCGTTGAGGATGTAGCCGCCGTCGACCTTCTTCGCGTTGGTCTTGATGCCGCGCAGGTCGCTGCCCGCGCCGGGGTCGGTCATCGCGAGCGCGCCGAGGACCTCGCCGGTCGCCATGCGCGGCAGCCACTTCTGCTTCTGCTCCTGCGTGCCCATGTGCACGAGGTAGGGCACGGCGAGGTCGTCCTGGATGCCGAGGGCGCCGGCGAGCGATCCGGCGCCGGCCCCGATGACCTCCTCGTTCACGATCGCGCGGAAGCGGTAGTCCTGCAGCATCCCCGCGCCGCCGAACTCCTCCGGGACGGACAGACCCATGATGCCGGCCTCCCCGGCGGCGCGCAGGGTCTCGCGGTCGATCTCTCCGGCGGCATCCCAGCGCTCGATCGACTCGTTCGAGACGTGCCGCTTCACGAAGTCCTTCACCAGGTCACGGAAGGCCTCGTGGTCCTCTTCGTAGATGTCGCGTTCCATGGCATCCTCCTGACGATCTGTGCCTCTTCGCACCCGCGAGTCTAGGCGCGATGCGGCACCCGCGGACAGTCGTTTGTGGGAACAGGTCTCACCCACCCTGGTACTGCGTTTCGCGTTTGTGGGATGCCTCAGGGCGCGTAATCCGGTGCTTCCGGAAGCGCGAAGAACTCCTCGAGGGTGTGGAATCCGCCTTCGTGATAGGCCTTCGCGAGCTCGGCCCCGATGTAGCGGATGTGCCAGGGCTCGGGGTCGTACCCGGTGGTGCCGGTGCGGTCGTGCTCGTAGCGGACGATGAACCCGTACCGCCACGCGTTCTCGGCGACCCAGCGTCCCTGGGCGGTGGGCCCGAACGCCTCGATTCCGCCGCAGCCGTCGCCGCACGCGACGAGGTCGAAAGCGAGACCGGTCTGATGCTCGCTGAAGCCGGGGCGCGCTGAGACGGCATCCGCTCCACCCTGACCCCGGTCGCGCACGTGACCCGCGTACGTGCGCTCCTGCACGGCGTACGAGCGGTAGCCGTTGTTGATGCCGAGCACGCCGACGCCCGCCTCCCGCGCGTCGCGGGCCATCGCCTCCAGCGCCGCCTTGGGCTCTGGCCGCAGCTCGTTCGAGCGCGTGGTCGCGCGCAGCGCGATATCCGCCAGGGATGCCGGCGCGAAGCTCAGCGGCCGCAGCGGCCGCTGCTTGTTGACGACGACCCAGCTGCGCTCGGGATCGTCCAGCGAGATGCACGGCGCGTTGCCGCCGACCACCGCCTCGCGGAACTCCGCCCCGCCGCCGAATGCCTGCACGACGGCGGCGTCGTCACCACCAGCAAGGGACGCGCGGACCTGCTCGTCGATGCACGGGTTCGCGGCAACGGATGCCTCGACCTGCACCTTCGGGATCGCCATCGCCGCGGCGGGCGCCGGCAGCGCGGCGACATCGAGCGACTGGCCGGCGATGACTGCGCAGAGGGTCGCCAGCGACGCCGCCGCGGTGAACAGCACGCCGATCGGAGTCGCGATCCGGACGGCGAGCGAACCGCGCGCGGCGTGACGGGGTTGCGCTGCGCTCACTGAACCATTCTCGCCCACACGAGCGCGACGCATCGCGCTGTACAAATATACGAACGAGTGCTTGACCGGAGATTGGATCATGTGTTCGAATTGATGACATGCGGTGGCAGGGACAGACGATCGACGACGAGGACGCGGACGCGCTGCCGGGCCTGGAGAACCGCAGCGGGATCGTGCGATCGGTCGACACCCCCGAGTTCGCCGGGATGACCTTCCACGAGGTGCTCGCGAAGTCCGCGCTCAACGCGGTTCCCGCCGCCTCGCGCATGCCGTTCCGCTGGACCATCAATCCCTACCGTGGCTGCAGCCATGCGTGCTCATATTGCTTCGCTCGCGGCACGCACGAGTACCTCGACCTCGACGGCGGAGCCGACTTCGATTCGCAGATCGTCGTGAAGACCAACGTCGTCGACGTGCTGCGGAAGGAGCTGCAGCGCGGGTCCTGGCAGCGCGAGACGGTCGCCCTGGGCACCAACACCGACCCGTATCAGCGAGCGGAGGGCCGGTACCGACTCATGCCGGGGATCATCCGGGCCCTCGCGGATGCCGGCACGCCGATGTCGGTCCTCACCAAGGGGACGCTGATTCGGCGCGACATCCCTCTGCTGGTGGAGGCTGCGAAACAGGTGCCCGTGGACGTGCAGATGTCGATCGCGATGTACGACGATGCGCTGCAGCGGTCGATCGAGCCGGGCACGCCGTCCACGCAGGCACGGCTGGACACGGTGCGCGCGCTCACCGACGCCGGCTTCCGGGTGGGCGTGTTCCTCATGCCGGTGCTGCCACATCTGACCGACTCGGTCGCGGCGATCGACGAGGCGCTGCGACGGATCAAGGCCAGCGGCGCCGACCACGTGATCTACGGCGCTCTGCACCTGCGGCCGGGAGTGAAGCCGTGGTTCTTCCAATGGCTGCAGCGCGAGCATCCGCAGCTGGTCTCGTCGTATCGGGGGCTGTATCCGGGCACCTCCGCCGAGGCCGCCCAGGCATATCGCCAGTGGCTGGCGCGCCGCGTTCGCCCGCTGGTGCGAGTGCACGGCCTGGACGTGCGCACCGAGGCCGAGCAGGTGCCGGCCCCTCGACGCAGCTTCTCTCGCGTGCGCGACGCGAGCCGCGGCGCCGGGCCCCGGTTCAGCGTCGACGAGAGCGCGGCGATGCTGTTCTGAGGGCGGCGCACCGGCTCAGGACTCAGGCGGCGATGCCGATCGCCATCACCTCGTCGGCCTCATCGCGTCTTGCAGTGGGCTCGCCGGGGAACAGCGCGGCGGCGGCCACCGCGCCGAAGGCGCCGCCGATCAGCTGCGCGACGATGAAGAGCAGAGCGGATGCCGGCGCGATGCCGGCGTAGGTGTCGGTGAACACGCGGGCGAGGGTGATGGCCGGGTTGAGGAATCCGAATGAGCTGGTGAACCAGCTCGCCGCGCCGAGATAGGCGGCCATGGTGACCGCGACGACTGGCAGGCTCTGCCGGGCGCGTGCGAGCGAGGAGAAGACGAACACGAGCCCGGCGGCGGCGACGAGCTCGCCGACGAAGGTGTGCGGCGCGACCCGGTCCGCACCCGAGACCGCCACGGGAAGCTGGAACATCACGGCCGCCAGCAGCATGCCCGAGAATGCGCCGAGCAGCTGCGCGAGCAGGTACACCGCGACATCCGACCGCGTGAGACCGCTCCGCTCGCTGCGCCCGAGCATGCGATCGGCGAGCGAGAGCAGGGGGTTCAGATGGCCGCCCGAGACCGGTCCGAGCACCACGATGAGCAGACCCAGGCCCAGGACGCAGGCGACGGTGTTCGTGAACAGCTGGATGCCGTGGTCATCCGAGAGCCGCTCGGCGGTGACTCCTGAGCCGATGACGATGCAGGCCAGCAGAGCCGTGCCGAGGAACTCGGCGGCGGCGCGGCGCGGCAGACGGATGCTGTTCATGTTCGCCCTTCGTGGTGAGACGAATATAGGACGCGGATCGCGCGCCCGTGCCGGTGCTCTCGCCAGGTGGAATCACCGGTTTCTCTCGGGTGCGGCCGTCCAGAACTCCGGAAGAACATGGCGAAACCGCCGGTATCCGACCCTCACAGGTCGGATACCGGCGGGTTCTCCGGAGTTCTGAGCGGCTCAGGCGGTGAGCTCGGCCTCGCTCAGCTGCCGACCGGCGATCTCCTCGATCACATCGTCGCCGGGCGCGGCCTGCTCGAAGGGCGCGTCGATCTCGGCGCGGCCGAGCAGGTCCTCCATGCGGCGACGACGCTGACGGGTGATCAGCGTCACCACGCGCCCCGAGCGGCCGGCGCGACCGGTGCGACCCGAGCGGTGCAGGTACGTCTTGTACTCGTCGGGAGCGTCGGCCTGCACGACCAGGTCGATGTCGTCGACGTGGATGCCGCGCGCGGCGACATCCGTGGCGACGAGCACCTGCACCTTGCCGGCGGTCAGCTTCTGCAGATTGCGCGTGCGCTTGGCCTGGTTGAGGTCGCCGTGCAGCGAGACGGCGGCGATGCCGGCGTCCTCGAACTGCTCGGCCAGCATCTCGGCATACGCCCGGGTGCGGGCGAAGACCAGCGTCTGGCCCTCGCGGTCGACGAGCGAGGTGAGCACGTCGGCCTTGTCGCGGTGCTCGATCACGAGCACACGGTGGTCGATCGTGCTGGAGTCCTGGTCCTCACCGGCGACCTCGTACACGGCCGGGTCGACGAGGAACTCGTCGACGATCGCGGCGACCTCACGGTCGAGCGTGGCCGAGAACAGCAGCTTCTGGCTGGTGGCGCCGTCATCGAGGGCGGTTCCGGTCTTGCGCAGGATCCGCTGCACCGGCTCGGCGAAGCCCAACTCGGCCATGTGGTCGGCCTCGTCGAGCACGGCGATGCGCACCTCCGAGAGGTCGAGCTTGCGCTGCTCGATGAGGTCTTCGATGCGGCCGGGCGTGCCGATGATGATGTCGACGCCCTTGTTCAGCGCGCCCACCTGGCGCGCCTGCGGCACACCGCCGTAGATCTGCGTGGTGAACAGGCCGACGCTGCGGGCGATCGGCTGCACGGTGCGGTCGATCTGCAGCGCGAGCTCGCGGGTCGGCGCGAGGATGATCGCGCGCGGCTTGCGGCCGAACTCGCGGCGCGTGCCCTTCTGCGACAGCAGGATGCTCTCGACCAGCGGCGCGCCGAAGGCGATCGTCTTGCCCGAGCCGGTACGGCCACGGCCGAGCACGTCGCGGCCCTGCAGGATGCTGGGGATCGTCGCTGCCTGGATGGGGAAGGGCGTCTCGGCGCCCATGTTCTTCAGGATCTCGACGATGTTCGAGCCGATCCCCAGATCACCGAAGGTCACATCCGCGACCTCGGTGGCCTGCACGGCCTCCGCCTCCAGTCGCTCGTGCACGACATCGACATGCTCCTCGTGCGCCTTCGCGTTCGCGGAGGCGTTCCAGTCGCTGCGGTTCGGGCGGTCGTCGCGGTTCTGTCGCGAGGGGCGCGCGTCACGGTCGAAGCGGTCGCCGCGAGCCGGGCGGGCGTCGCGGTCGACGCGGGGGCGGTCGCTGCGCTCGAACCCACCGCGACGGTCGTCACGAGCCGGACGCGCATCACGGTCGAAGCGAGGACGCTCGCTCCGGCCGTAGCCGCCGCGGTCGTCACGAGCCGGACGCGAGTCCCGACCGAAACGGTCGTCACGAGGCGGACGCGAGTCCCGCCCGAAACGGTCGTCACGAGCCGGACGCGAATCCCTGCCGTAGCCGCCGCGGTCGTCCCGAGCCGGACGCGAGTCGCGACCGAAACGGTCGTCACGAGCCGGACGCGAATCCCGGCTGAAGCGGTCGTCCCGGGCCGGGCGCGAGTCCCTGCTGAAGCGGTCGTCACGAGCCGGACGCGAGTCCCGCCCGAAGCGGTCGTCACGAGCCGGACGCGAATCCCGACCGAAGCGGTCGTTGCGCTCGAAGTCGCGACCACCGCGACGGTCGTCGCGGTCGGCGCGGTGATGCGGAGCCTCGCGGCGTCCTGACTCGGCCCGGTTGCGGATCGAGCGTGCCTCGTCGCGGCCGGCGCGCTGTGCGTCCGACCAGCGGCCCTTCGGAGCGGATCCATCGGCCTCGGCAGGACGGTACCCGCGGTGCTTGGGGCTGAGGCTGCCGGGGCGGCTGCCGGCGCGGCCGTCGGACGAGAAGGAGCGGCGCTGGCCGGCATCCCGATCGTCGTCACGTGCGGGGCGTCCGCCGGAGTGGCGTTCGTGGAACGACGGTCCGCTCTTCGCATACCGCGGCTCGAAGTTGCGCGAAGGGCGTCCGCCCTTGGGCTTGCCGTTCTTGGGCATGGTGTCTCCTGACTGTCTCTGACACGAGAACAGCGTCCGCTCCGCGGGCACAGAGGTCAGCGCGCGTGGGACATACCCGGGCATCCGTCGGCCGGGGCCATTCATGTGATGGTGATGAACCATCGGCCCCTGGGCTCACAATGAGCGCGTGTGCTGCTCGGAAGAAACCGCGTGATGCGGGTGCCCGAAGCCGACTGGCTCCACGATACCGACCTTTGCTGGGAGAGTGCCCGCCGTACGATGGCCGCATGCCTCTTGACGACGTGATCGACTCCCCCACCGGCATCCAGCTGCATCTGCGACGCGGTGAGGTCACCGCACAGGTCGCGCAGGTCGGCGCCTCGCTGCGTCATCTGACGGTGGGCGGCGTCGAGATCATGCCGCCCTATCCCGTCGATCAGCCGACACCGTCGTGCTCGGGCGTGGTGCTCGCCCCCTGGCCGAACCGCATCCGCGACGGCGTGTGGCAGGACGGTGACGTCACCCGCGCGCTGGCGATCACCGAGCCGAAGTTCGGCAACGCCAGCCACGGTCTGCTGCGCTACACCGCCTACGAGATCGCCGAGCAGAGCGACGAGGCGGTGACCCTGCGCGCCGCCATCGTGCCGCAGACCGGATACCCGTACCTCGTCGCGACGTCGGTCACGTACGCGCTGACGGATGCCGGCATCGACGTCACGCACACGCTGACGAACCGCTCGGCCGACCCGGCTCCGGTCGCTCTCGGCACGCATCCGTACTTCGTGATGGCCGGCGTCGATGCCCGCGAGCTCGTGCTGCGGCTGCCGGCGGAGACGTACTTCGAGACCGACGACCGGATGCTGCCGATCGGCGAGAGCCCGGTGGCATCCGGCACCGACCTGCGCGAGGGATGCCGGATCGGCGACGTGCAGCTCGACACCGGCTACGCCAACCTGCATCGCGACGCCGACGGGTTCGTGCGCACGACGCTCACCGCGCCCGACGGCCGCACGATCACCCTGCAGCAGGGCGAGGGGTTCGACTACGTGCAGGCGTTCACGACCACGAAGTACCCCGGTCAGCCGCTCGCGGTGGCCATCGAGCCGATGACCGCGCCGGCCGAGGCGTTCAACTCCGGACGCGGCCTGCGGCGGCTCGCCGCGGGCGAGTCGTGGACGCTGCACTGGGGCATCCGCTTCTCCTGAATCTGCAGGATCTCGCACGAAACGCAGGATGGATCCGGCGATCCACTCCTGCGTTTCGTGTGTCGTCCTGCGTTTCGTGCGAGTCCGGATGCCGGGATTCAGTCGCTCACGCCGCCGGCACGCAGCTGACGTCGGGTGAGGGCGACGCCGCCGTCTGAGCCGTCGGCGTCCGCGCCGGGGGCATCCGTCGGCGCCGCGCCATCCCGGCCGGCCCGCTTGGCCGCACGCCGCTCCTTCGCCCCCTCGACGAGGTTGTAGAGCGTGGGCAGCACGATCAGGGTCAGCACGGTCGATGAGACCAGCCCGCCGATCACGACGATCGCCAGGGGCTGCGAGATGAACCCGCCGTGCCCGGTGATGCCGAGGGCCATCGGAGTGAGCGCGAAGATCGTCGCGAGGGCCGTCATGAGGATCGGCCGCAGACGTTTCTCACCACCGGCCATCACCGCCGCGGGCGTCGACAGGCCCTTCGCGCGGTACTGGTTGACGAGGTCGACCAGCACGATGGCGTTCGTCACGACGATGCCGATCAGCATGAGCACACCGATCAGCGAGGCCACTCCCAGGGGCACGCCGGTGACGATCTGCAGCAGGATCGCACCGGTCGCCGCGAACGGCACCGAGACGAGCAGCAGCAGCGGCTGACGCAGCGACTTGAACGTCGCCACCATCACCACGTAGACGATGAGGATGGCCGCGAGCATCGCGAGTCCGAGCTGCGAGAACGAGTCGGCCTGCTGCTGGGCGACGCCGCCGACCTCGGCGCGAGCGCCCTCGGGCAGGTCGACCGCGTCGAGCGCGGCCTGCACCGAGGATGTCGCGACCGCGAGGTCGTCGGATGCCGGCGGCACGGTGATGGTCGCGGTGCGCCGACCCTGCTCGGTGGAGATCGCCGTGGGTCCCTTGCGCTGCTCGACGGTCGCGAGCTCCTGCAGCGGCACCGGACCGGTGGCGGTCGGGATCGTCAGCTGCTTCAGTGCGTCGACCGAGGTCGGCGGTGCGGCGTCGACCAGGTAGACGGTCAGGCTGGAGTCATCGACCTCGATCGAGCCGATCTGCTGCGGACGCATCGTGTTCGACACGATCGAGCCGACGGCCGCCTCGGACAGGCCGCGCTCGGCGGCAGCGTCGCGATCCACGACCACGGCGATGTAGGGCAGCGAGGCAGCGAGGTTGTCGGTCACCTCGCCCACCCCGGCACGACCATCCAGTTCCTTCACGAGAGCGGCGGTGGCGCTCTGCAGGTCTTCCGCGCCGGGCGCGGTGACGGTGATCTCGATGTCGCTCGAGCCGAAGCCCCCGGAGCTAGCGGACACCGACACGTCGCCGGCGTCCTCGAGGCCGTCGAGCCTCTTCTGCACGGCCTGGCGCAGCTTCTGCTGGTCGACGTCGTCGTCGGTCTGGATGGAGTAGGTGATCCCCGCCCCGCCCGAGAACGCATCGCGCAGCGCCGAACCGCTCGACCCGATCGACGCCTGCACGTGCGTGATGCCGTCGAGGCCCTGCAGTGCGTCCTCCACCTCGCGCGCCGCCTTGGATTCCGCGTCGAGGCTGGCGGTCGCACCGATGTCCTGGGTGACGGTCATGGTGTTCTGCCCGGTGTCGCCCAGGAAGTTGACCTTCATCAGAGGGGCCGCGGCGAGTGTGCCGGCGAGCACGAGCACTGCGATGACCACGGTGACCGCCGAGTGCTGGAGCGTCCAGCCCAGGATCGGCCGGTACAGCCGCTGCAGCGGCGTGGGCGGAGCATCCGGATGCTCGGGGTCGATGCGGCTGCCGTCCTCGGCGACCAGCGGACGGCCAGGGCGCAGGAACCAGTACGCCAGCACTGGCACGATCGTCAGCGCGACCAGCAGCGAGGCGACCATGGCGATCGTCACCGTCATCGCGAACGGCCGGAACAGCTCACCGACCATGTCGCCGACGAAGACGATGGGCAGGAAGACCGCGACGGTGGTGATGGTCGAGGCGGTGATGGCGGACGCCACCTCCCGCACCGCCAGGCGGATCGCGGCGCCCTTCTCGGCACCTTCGACGTAGTGGCGCTTGATGTTCTCGATCACCACGATCGAGTCGTCGACGACACGCCCGATCGCGATGGTGAGCGCGCCGAGGGTCAGCACGTTCAGCGAGTATCCGAACGCCTGCAGGCCGATGAACGTGATCAGCACGCTCGTGGGGATCGAGATCGCGGTGACCAATGTCGAGCGGATCGAGAGCAGGAAGACGAGGATGACGATGACCGCGAACGCCAGCCCGAGCAGACCCTCGGTGGCGAGGGTCTCGATGGACTGCTGGATGTACGGCGCCTGATCGAAGATCACGGTGAACTCGGCATCCGGGAACGTGGTGCCGAGTTCGTCGAGCGCTGCCAGCACGCCCTTCGAGACGTCGACGGTGTTGGCGGCCGGGAGCTTGGTCACCGCGATCGAGACGGCGTCCTCGCCGTCCACACGCGAGATCGAGGTCACGGGGTCCGCCACCTGCGCGACGGCGGCGACGTCGCCGATGTGCAGGTCGGTGCCGGCCAGGGGCAGCGCGGCGATCTCCTCCGCGGAGGAGACCTTGTCGCCGGTCTGCACGGTGAGCGTCTCACTGCCCTCGGTGATCGCACCACCGGGCAGCAGGATGCCGTTCTGCCGCAGCGCCTGGGTGATCGCCTGCGTGCTCTGGCCGGCGGCGAGCAGCTTCTCGGCGGAAGGTGTGATGGTGATGCGCTGCCCGACGCCGCCGACGATCTCGGCGGCGTTCACACCGTCGACGTCCTCGAGGTCGGGGATGACCGTCGTCTCCAGGTCGCGCTGCGCCGTCTGGGAGTCGTCGAAGCCGGTCACCGCGATCTGGATCACCGGGAAGTCGTCGATCGAGACGCTGAGCACCTGGGGGCTCACGTCGTCGGGCAGCTGCTGCGCGACGCGGTTGATCGCCTGCTGCATCTTCTGCTCTGCCGTCGCGAGGTTCGTGCCGTAGTCGAACATCGCCTGCACGATCGAGGCGTTCGTGGTGCTCGTCGCGCTGGTCGACTCCAGCCCCGGCACGCCCTGGATCGCCTTCTCGATGGGCGTGGAGACGTCGTTCTCGACGACCTCGGGTGAGGCGCCGGGGTAGTTCGTCATCACGACCAGGGCGGGAAGCTCGAGCGAGGGGATGAGCTCCTGCTTGAGGTTGCTCAGCGCCAGTCCGCCGAAGACGGCGGAGACGATGGTGATCAGGGCGATCAGCGCACGATTGCGCAGGCTGAGGATGGCGAGATTCGACACGGTGCTCGTTTCAGTCGCTCGTGGTCGTGGGGTCGGTGCGGGGGCGGAGGATGCCGGTGAGGGCGTCCTCGAGCAGCGCCGCGCTCAGCGGCTCGTCGTGGATGCGCGCGTGCCACAGCACGCCGTCGATGAAGACGGCGGCGGCCGTGGCGCGCCGGGTGCCGTAGACGGGCACGAGGAAGCCGGTCAGCTGCTCCGACCAGCGGCGGGCCAGCGCGCGCAGCTGGGGGTCGTCGACGGCCGCGGTGACGACGGCGCCGTCGGCGGCGAGCGCGCGGGCATCCGCGAGTCCCTGCTGGATCAGCTCGGTGAGCACTGCGGGCGTCGCCCCGTGCTGTTCGAGCACCGCCCGGATGTGGGCGATGCGCGCGTCGACCTCGGCACCCAGGCACAGCAGCGCCTCCGAGCGCAGCTCGTCGAGCGTCGTGAAGTACTGCGTCGTGGCTCCGAGCGGCACGCCGGCGCGCTCGGCGATCAGTCGATGGGTGACGGCCCCCACGCCGACCTCGACGATGAGTTCGGCTGCGGCGGCCACGATCTCACGGCGACGCGACTGAGGATCGCGGCGTCGGCGCGCGCCCTCGCTCATCGGCTCTCCTGCATTCGGTGTCGTGCACCACGCCGCACTCCGCAGGTCGCAGACGACGGATGTACGCGAGTACATGTACGTTTGTACATCCTGGCAGCCATCGCTGTGTGCGGGCTTGGAGGGCGGCTCGGCAAGGACCTCAGAGGGTGGTGCCGACAATGAGGCCCAGGCCCGCGGCGGCGAGCGCGGCGATGAGCATGCCCCCCGCGTCCGCCACCGACGCGGCGCGGCGCCCCTCGTGCCACAGCGAGACGGCATCGAGCATCGCGGTGCTGAAGGTGGTGTATCCGCCGAGGAAACCGGCCCCGAGCACGAATGCGGCGCCGGGAAGTGCCGTCACCACGAGGCCGAGCGCGAACGACCCGGTGATGTTGATGATCGGTACACCCCAGGGGAACCGTGCACCGCTCAGACGCGCCACGCCCACGTCGACGAGATACCGGGTGGCCGCACCGAGACCGCCGCAGAGGGAGGCGAGCAGGAAGGCGAGCGGCATCATGGCATCCGCCGCCGGCGACCCGCGCCGGCGCCCAGGCGCAGCCCGAGCACGGCGGCGGCCACTCCCCCGCCGACGCTGAGCAGCACGTAGCCCAGGGCCAGGACCGGTGACGCGCCCCACAGCCCCACCGCGTCGATGGCGAATGCACTGTAGGTGGTGAAACCGCCGAGCAGTCCTGTGCCGAGGAGGATCCGCAGGTCCGGCGTGGGCAGCCGCGCCGTCAGCATCCCCAGCGCCAGAGCGCCGAGGAGATTGGCGACGAGCACCCCCGTGGGTGCGTCCGGGATCAGCAGGCCGAGCGCGAGCCGCGCAGCGGTGCCGATCGTGCCGCCGGCCGCGGCGAGCAGGGCGCGTCGCAGCACGACGCGCGCGGCGGACGGGGTGGTCACCTGCGCCACTCTAGTCCGGCGGCCGCAGGCGGCTCAGCCGGGGTTACGTAGACTCGGGGACACGGTACGGCCCCGCACCCGAAGAGCGAACACCGCCGGGAGGACGACACTCGAGTGCTCACGCGAAGGATATTCGGCTGGCTGCGCCTGCTGGCCGCGGCACTGTGCGTCGTCGCGCTCGTGCACCGGATGCTGTGGGGCATGGGGTCGCAGACCGTGGCCAGCGACAACTTCTTCGCGTATCTGACGATCCAGTCGAACACCGTCTACGCCGTCCTCGCGGTCGTCGCCGGGATCTTCGCGCTGCGTCATGATGCGGACCCCGCATGGCTGACCACCGCCCGGGCGCTGGTGCTGAGCTGGACCGCGACAGCAGGAGTCGCCTTCGCGCTCATCGTCTGGCAGGCGGGCCTGCGCGGCATCCCCATCACGGTGCCCTGGTCGGACGTGGTGCTGCACTTCGTGCTGCCGGCGTGGACGGTGATGTCGTGGGTGTTCGATCCCGGCCGGCGCGCGGCATCGTGGCGAGTGGTGCCGTTCGTGCTGCTGTACCCGATCGTGTGGGGGGTCTTCACGATCTGGCGCGGCAACCTCATCGGCTGGTACCCCTACTACTTCCTCGACCTGCGTCAGGTGTCGGGCGTCGGCGAGATGGCGCTGAGCTGTGCGCTCGCGCTGTCGATCTTCGCCCTGGTGGCCTCGGCGCTGGTGCTGCTGAGCCGCGTGCGTCCGGCCATGCCGCCGTGGGGTGAGCTCAGCCCTCGTCCGCTGCCGGCTCTGCGAAGAAGACGAGCGAGGCGCGCGCCGCGACCTGCGCATCGCGTTCACTGAGGCCCGCGAACTGCTCGGCATCCGCGCCGCCGACGATGCCCACCAGCACCGGCTCGCCCGTCAGCGGCTGCAGATTGAGCCAGGTGCCGATCAGCCCGTCGCCGCCGACGACGTGCCAGATCGTGGCGTCGGTGCTCCAGAACGGCTCCGCGAACCGCATCCATGCCGTCTCGATGAACCCCGAGGCGAGAGCCGTGATCGCCCCGCGATGCGCGAACGGAAGCGCAGGCGCGAATTCGATGCCCTGCTGCTGCAGCACGCCCAGAGGAGCGGTCACCACGACGCGATCGTACGAGAGCGCTTCCCCCGTGCCCAGTCGGAGGCTGACCCCGCGGTCGTCGTACGCCACGCGCACGACCGGGGAGGCGAGGGTGACCTCGAGATCGTCGAGGTAGTCGTCGAGGAACGAGTCGAGGTCGCCGGTGGCGCCGTGCAGGCTGTCGGCGGGGAACTCGGGCGCGTACCAGCTGGACGCGCGGGTGGGATCGACGCCGGTCATGGCCGACAGCCAGGCCAGTGAAGCGGCCAGCGCCGGGTCGTCGAGATCGACGCCGTTCGCTTCGAGAGCCTCGGTGATGGGGAGATCCGAGGGCTGGGACTCAGCGCGCTGCAACGCGTCGGCGATCTGCCGCCCCTCGACGGTCGGCGCCTCGCCCTCCTTCGACCAGCCGGTCGGCGTCTCGAGGGCGAGGGTGTCCTCGCCGACGTCGATGAGGCGGTCACCGAGGGCGGCCAGATCTTTCTCGGTGAGCAGCCATGCCCCCAGCTGCGGCGGCATCGGCCACTGCTGCGCGTCCGCATCGCTGTGGATGCGTCCTCCGATGCGCTCACGCGCCTCGAAGATCGTGACCTCGTGTCCGGCGTCGGCCAGCATCCGTCCGGCGATCACGCCCGCCACCCCCGCGCCGACGACGGCGATGCGCTCGTTCTCGGTCGTGCTCGACATCAGCGCCAGGGCGCTGCGGCGTCCGGCGTCCACGGCGCCGAGCACGGTGCCGGGACGGGTGCTGTCGGTCGCCTCCCCGGCGAAGAACAGCCGGTCGAGGATGGGCTCGGCGAGCTTCTGACGCTCGCCCGGATCGGCTCCGGCAGGCAGGTAGCTGACCGAGCCGAACGAGTAGGGGTCGCTCGCCCACGTGCTGCGCAGCCAGCCCTCCGGCTTGGGGACGTCAGCCGGCGCGGAGGGCCGCGGCGCAGGCGTGGAGGTGCGTGTGGGCTTGGGCTGCGGCTCGGGCGTGCAGGCGGCGAGAAGCACCGCGACGGCGCCGGTTCCCGCGCCGACGAGCAGGGTGCGGCGAGTGATGCTCATCGTGCTGCCAGACTACTCGCGCCCGGTCACTCTATACAGCGCGGCCCTCCGGCCGGAGAATGGAGCGCGCGCTGCAGGCGCAGCGCGCAGACACCGGAGGAAGCACATGGCCAGAACAGGCCGATACAGTCATGCCCGGATGATGGGAGCGCTCGTCGCATCCCTCGTCCTGGCGTTGTCCACCACGAGCGCCGCGACGGCGCAGACAACGGCACCTGCCAGCATCCGCGATGCGGACCCGCAGATGCTGCTGGGCTGGGCGTCGCATGACCTCACGACCATGGCGGCGGAGGAAACCGCCTTCGGGCGTGCGAACGGCATGCTCTCGACGTACGTCGACTTCGTGCGCGCGCCGCAGTTCCCGCACTCCTACGTCGACGCGGCGGCGGCCCGGGGATCCGCCCTGCTCATCGCATGGGAGCCGTGGGACTGGAGCCGACCGGCCGACCAGCAGCCCGAGTTCGCACCGCGTCGCATCGCAGCCGGCGCCTTCGACGCGCAGCTGAAGGCGTGGCTGCGCGATGCCGCGACCCGGACCGCCGACGCGGAGATCATCGTGCGGTTCGCGCCGGAGATGGACGACTCGTCCCGGCCATGGTCGAGCCAGGCGGGGAAGAAGGCGGCCACGACGCCCACGGACTACATCGCGATGTGGCGGCACGTGTACGCGCTCAAGCAGGCCATCGCGCCGAAGGTGGTCTTCCTCTGGAACCCGCTGAACTACGGCGCGGGCCCCTACCCGTTCGAGTCCTACTACCCGGGCGCGGCATACGTCGATGCCCTGGCCCTGGACGGATTCAACTGGGGTGAGGCACGCGCGAGCTCGCCGGGCTGGCAGAGCACCGAGGACGTCTTCGGCTTCCACCGCGCGGACGGGCCGGTCGTTCGGCTGAAGGCGCTCGCCGCCGGCAAGCCGTGGGGCATCGCCGAGGCGGCGTCAGCACCCGACCGTCCGGCGTCGTTCCTTGCCGGCGGCTCGCAGTACGCGGCGTGGGGCACGTGGGTGTTCCAGTGGCCCGAGAATCCGCCCTATGAGGCGACGGCGGACGACTGGATCACCCAGGAGGGGTGGTCGCGCATGCTGATCCGCCGCGCGCGTGACGCGGGTGCGTCGTTCGTGAACTTCTTCCACACCGTCAAGGAGACCGATTGGCGGCTCAGCGACACCGCGGTGGGGCGCCGCGTGTTCGACGACGCGTCATGAGCAGAGCGGAGGGGACGGGTGCCGCACTCGTCCCCTCCGCGCTCGATCACAGGTGCGCTTCGGCGTAGATCTGCAGGGCGTCGCGGACGAACTCCGCGCCTGCCGTGCCGCCTGCGCGGGTGACGTAGTTGGCCGCGAACCGCGGATCGGCGACGTACATCTCACCCAGGCCGAGCACGTAGCCCTTGATGTCGCCGCCCGCAGTGGTGGCGGGGGTACCGGGAATGCCGCGCAGCCACTCGACGTGGCGCCGCGCGAGCTGCTGCGCCTCGTCCGATGCCGCGTCGGCGCCGCTCTCGGCGGCGGCGGACCACTCGCGCGCCAGCTGCGACACCCGCTGCGTCCAGTCCTGGCGCTCCTGGTCCGACATCCCCCGCCACCAGCGGTCGCCGTCGGCATAGGCCTTCTCGCCCCAGCGCTGCTCGACCTCGTCCTTGTACTGCGTGTGGTTGAAACCGTCGAACATGTTCTCGGCCATGATCGGCACTCCTTCTCTCAATGCGGTGATGGTTCTCTCGACGGAGGCGATCTGCCTCCGCATGCGCTGCTGCTCGCTGCGCAGCCATGCCAGGTGCTCCTCGAGCGCTTCCGTCTCGCGCTGCATCCGCCCCTCAGCTGGCCTCCCGCCCTCGGGTGCGTCGAGAATGCGCGCGATCTGCGGCAGGCCGAGACCCAGCTGGCGCAGCAGCAGGATCCGCTGCAGGCGCACGAGCGCCCCCTCGTCATAGCGCCGGTAGCCGTTCGCAGCGATGCGAGTGGGCGACAGCAGACCGAACTCGTCGTAGTGGCGCAGCGTCCTGCTGGTGGTTCCCGCGAATCGGGCGATCTGCTGGATCGACCAGTCGGTGCTCTCCCGGTGTGTCATGAGAACCACGGTAGAAGTTGACGCAACGGAAAGGTCAAGCACGACTCGCAGACGCGTCTTCCAAATCGAGATATATCGTGTTACCGTCGCACAACACGATATATCTCGATTCAGATCCTCAGAAGGAGAACCGCTATGACCGAGAAGTGGCTCATCGCCCCTGGCGAATCACGCGTCATCGACATCGACTCCGCGTCCCGGCTGAAGGTCGGGCTCGTGGGCGGACAGGTCGACGTCATCGCGCACGACGAAGCCGGCATCCGCATCGAGGTGCACAACGTCACCGTAAAGGATCTGCGCGTCGAGTCCGACGGCACACAGGTCGAGATCGATCACCCGCAGATCGGGTGGGACAACTTCCTCGACGTGTTCCGCAACTTCGGCGCAGGAGGCCCGAAGGCCGAGGTCAGCATCGCCGTCCCCCGTGCGATCGCGCTCACCCTCGGCGTCGTCAGCGCGGGCGCGCTGATCTCCGGCATCCGCAACGACGCGAAGCTGAACACCGTGTCGGGCGACCTCATCGCCGACGGCATCAGCGGCGACCTGACCACCAACTCCGTGTCGGGCGATGTGCAGGTGCGCGGCCTGACCGGATCGATCAACGCCAACAGCGTCTCGGGCGATGTCGCAGTCACCGGCAGCATGCGCAAGGCCACCGTCGACACCGTATCGGGCGCCATCCTCGTCGACGCGGTCGGCGACATGAACACCATCAACCTCAACACGGTCTCGGGCGCGACGACCATCCGGCTGGACGAGACTCTGCCGGCCAACTACGTGCTGCGCAGCATGAGCGGCCGGCTCACCGTCGACGGCGTCGAGCGCTCCAGCGGCGGCCCCGGCAGCTACACCGGGCAGGTCGGCGAGCTCGCCGGCAGCTTCGTCGACGTGCGCGCGAACTCGGTCTCGGGCGGCGTGACGGTGCTGCGACGCCCGCAGGTGTCGGTCGCCGACGACGCGGAGTGGGAATCATGAGCCCCGCCGTCTTCTCGCACGGCGACCTGCGCCTGTACCTGCTGTCACTGCTCGCGGAGGAGCCGCAGCACGGCTACGGCATCATCCAGGCGCTGACCGACCGCACCGGCGGCACGTACACGCCCAGCGCGGGCACCATCTACCCTCGTCTGGCCAAGCTCGAGGAGGAGGGCCTGGTCACCAAGACCGTCGACGGTCGCACCGCGATCTACGCCATCACCGACGCCGGCCGGGCCGAGCTCGCCGCCCGCGAGTCGGATCTCGCCGGTATCGAGGAGGGCCTCGCCGACTCCGTGCGCCTGATCGCCAACGAGGTGCGCCAGAGCGTGCAGGATGCCATGCGCAGCCTGCGGGCTGACCTCGCGGCCGCCGCGCACGAGGAGAAGCGCTCATCGAAGTCGCGTCCGCGCTTCGACGGGATGAGCGACGAGCGCACCACCAGCCGGGAGCACCTGCAGCGGGCGGATGCCGCCGTCAACGCGTTCCGCGCCCAGGTCCGCACGGATCTGCGCACCCACGTGGCGCGGGGCGGAACGCTGCCGGCGTCCGTGGTCACCGAGCTGGAGAACGCCATGGACGAGGCGGCGCGAGCCCTGACCCGCGCCCTCAGCACGCTGTCGTCCGAATAGCGATCCGGCAGTGCCGGCTGCACCGGCACTGCCCGCTCGACGCCCCGCCCGTGAGGTCCTCTTGCGGGCGGGGCGTCATCGTGTGGTCTCGGCGTGGCTGCGCTGTCACCGCGTGGTCCCGGCCCGGCTGCGCTGTTCGCGTGGCGAGGCCAGCACGAGGCCGATCACTCCCTGCACGGTGGCCCCGATGGCCATGCCGACCAGGACGGGGCCCCATGCGCCGCCGCTGCTGTACCAGGCACCGGCTCCCAGCGGGCCGACGGTCGAGAGCGCGTACCCCAGGCCCTGCGCGACGCCCGAGACCCGTGTCGCCTCGGCGGCACCGCTGCCGGCTCGGGCGATGAGCGCGAGGGTGAGCGGGAACGCCGCCATGCCGATGCCCATCAGCACCGCCCACAGCTCGGGCGCCGCCGCCGGCGCCAGCCACAGCCCCAGCACCCCGAGCGCCGTGCCCAGCGACACGACGACGACCCCGATCCGCACGCCGCGCAGCGTGTGCGCGATGCTCACTGCGCCGATGCCGGCCGGGATGCTCACCATGATCACGATTCCCAGCAGCACTCCCGCCCGCGCCGGGCTGATCCCGCTCTCCACGGCGATCGTGGGCAGCCAACCCATGATCACGAAGGCGAGCAGCGCCTGCAGTGCGAAGAACCCGGTGAGCGCCCACGTGCCCTGCGGCAGCGGGACCCGCCCCTCGGATGCCGACGGCGCGAGCGCCGCATCCACACCGGCGCCGCGCGCGGCGACCACCCAGATGACAAGGGCGAGCACCGCGAACAGCGCCCACGATCCCAGCCCGAGCGACGCCGACCCGAAGGCGTGCGCGACGGGCACGGCCGCGGCGGCGCCCCGCGCCCCCCCCCCCCCCCGCCCCCCCGCCGCCCCGCGGGGGGGCGCGCGGGCCACGGCCGCGGCGGCGCCGATCGCCGCCGCCCCCGAGAGCACCGTCGTGTAGGCGGTGGTCACCGCGCGCATGCGCGTGCCGCTGCTTGCACGCACCAGCGCCGGCAGCAGCACGTTGATCACGGCGATGCCGGCCGTGGCGAGGGCCGTGCCTCCGACGACGGCGAGGGAGTGCGGGACGAAGCGCACCAGCATCCCGATCGACACCGCCGCCATCGCCCAGGTCACGGCGGCGACCGCGCCGATGCGCCTGCTCAGCCACGGAGTGAGCACGCCGCCGACCGCGAACATCGCGGTCGGCAGCGCGGGGACGAGGATCGCCGCCTGCGGGCTCAGCGCCCCCTGGTCGATGAGCAGCGGCAGCAGCACGGACGCCGTCGTCACGGCGAGCCGCAGGTTGACGGCGAGCAGCAGCAGCGCGGTCAGCATGAGGGCGAAGGCACCTCGGGACGGGAGTCTCACCTCTCCATTGAACGCCGCTGGCGGCGGCGCTCGCCAATCGGTTCCATTCTCCGCGCCGCCGTCGCGCTCACTCCGTCCAGATGTCCTTCTGCTCGTCGGGCACCGACTCGCCCTGCGGGATCACCAGCACCGGCCGGTGCTGCCGGTGCGCGAGGCGCGCGGCGACCGACCCGGTGAAGAACTCGCGGATCGACTCTCCGATGCCGCGCTTGCGTGTGCCGACGACGATGAGCTGGGCGTCGAGCTTGTTGGCCAGCTGCTTGATCGCGAGGGCCGGGTCACCCACCAGCTGCCGTGCCGTCCACGGCACATCGACGTCGGCGAGCGTCCGTTCGGCAGCGCGCTGCACGTCCTCGAACTCCGCGGCGCCGGCGTCCAGATTGAGATCGATGGGAGCGGAGTGCACGTAGCCGTCCGGGTCCTCGTAGGTGACGAAGCGGGTGACGTCCACGTGCACGACCACCAGCGGAGCGCCGAGCAGTCGCGCGTAGCGCAGCGCCTCCTCGAGCACGTGCGGTGGCTGGCCGGGCTGCAGTCCGACGATCACCGCCTTCTGCAGTGCCGCGTTCTGCGTCGCTTCCTCAGATGCTGTGGGCGTGGAATCCGTCATGTCCGATCCTTCCGCGGGCCGGCCGCAGGACGGCCGGATGCTCTGGCGTGCGTGCTATCCTGAATGCTACTCTTACCGGCTTCAGGCCGGTGCCGTGAATATCATCGGGCGTTGCACAGCCCGCTGCTGAACTCGTAAAAGGGGGTCTCGCGCATGGGCCGTGGCCGTCAGAAGGCGAAGCACACCAAGATCGCCCGCGAACTCAAGTCGTACAGTCCCGACGTGAACTTCTCCGCACTGGAGAGTGAGCTCGGGCACCCGTCGTCCGACGACCAGTACGTCGACAAGTGGGCCGACATGTACGCGGACGAAGACGAAGACGAGCTCGAAAAGGCCTGACCCTCCCTCGTCCGCTGATCGAGACCCTGGCGTCGAGCATCCGCTCGTCGACCAGGGTTTCGTCGTGCGTGGGGCCTCACCATGCCCCGTGACGGCGCTCCCACTCGTCCTCGATCGTGCCACGGCGTCCGGCGATCATCCCGGCCGGGAAGGTCAGCACGAGCACGGCCGCGACGGCGATGAGCGGGACGATCCACGTGTCTGTCACGTCATGCAGGATGCCGACCAGCACGGGGAAGATGGCGGCGAGCACGTAGCCGGCGCTCTGCACGAAGCTCGACAGCAGCACCGCGCTCTCGGACGTGCGCGAGCGGATGCTGATCAGCACCAGCGACAGCGGGAAGAGCAGTCCGACGAGGCCGAAGAGCACCATCCACAGCCACAGCAGCTGCGGCAGCGGGGCGAGCATGATCCCGAGCAGACCGGCCAGCGCGCATACCGAGCCGAACACGAACAGCGCACGAGTCGCTTGGAACCGCACCACCAGCACGGGGACGATGAGTGACGCCGGCAGCCCGATGAAGGCCCACAGCGACAGCAGGAAGCCCGCCGTCGCGGCGTCGACGCCCGCGGAGTCGACCAGGATGGACGGCAGCCATGCGAACGACACGTAGGCCATCGTGGCCGAGGTGCCGAAGGTGAGCGCCAGCGCCCACACCAGCGGAATCCGCACCAGTCGCGAGAAGAGCCGGCGGGTGGTCGGCGCGGTGGCCACCGGGCCCGTCTCCACGAATGCGGCGTCGTCGACCCGTTCCCTGGGCGATGTCCGCTCGGCCGCCGCGACTGCCGGCGGGCGCACCAGCATGAGAATCCAGGGGATCACACCCGCGAGCGAGAAAGCCGCCCACATCGCCAGCGAGAAGCGCCAGCCCGCGGCATCCGCCACCGGCACCGCGACCAGCGGCGGCAGGAACGTCGACACCGCCATCGCCGTGGTGTAGAGGGTCATCATCAGCCCGATGCGCTCGGGGAAGAACTTCTTCACCAGCGGCGGCAGCAGGATGTTCCCCATCCCCACACCGGCGAAGACGAGCGCGGTGGCGGCGAGCAGACCGATCGAGTCGCCCGCGAAGCCGCGGCCGACCAGGCCGGCCGTGATCGCGACGAGCGCGATCACGGTGAGCTTCTCGATGCCCAGCAGCCGCTCGAGCAGCGGCGTGAGGATGCCGAACAGCGCGAAGCACACCGGCGGCAGCGTGCCGATCACGCCGAGCACGGCCGACGGGACCGCGAAGTCCTCGCCGATCAGCTCCACCACCGGCGACAGCGAGGCCACCGCCGAGCGCAGCGAGAAGGCGCAGAGGACGATGCCCAGCAGGGCCAGCACTCGGCCCTTCATCTCGTCTCGCTTCGCTTGTTCAGGACAGGCGACGGGCTGAGGGACCGACCCCGCGTCACGAGGACTGGGACTGCTCGACCCAGGCCAGGTAATCGGGCGTGACCGTGCCGGTGACGTACCGGCCGTCGAAGCAGCTCATGTCGAGGTCGGTCAGGTCGGAGCCGTCGATGATCGCCGCCTTGAGATCGTCGACCTCCTGGTAGACGATCCGATCGCAGCCGAGTTCGGCGGCGATCTCGGGGATGGTGCGCCCGTGCGCGATGAGCTCGTGCCGTGAGGGCATGTTGATGCCGTAGACGTGCGGATGCCGCACGGGCGGCGCGGCCGAGGCGAAGATCACGGACTTGGCGCCCGCGTCGCGCGCCATCTGGATGATCTGCTTGCTCGTGGTGCCGCGCACGATCGAGTCGTCGATGAGCAGCACGTTCTTGCCGCGGAACTCGGCCGACATGGCGTTGAGCTTCTGCCGGACGCTCTTCTTGCGCACGGCCTGCCCTGGCATGATGAACGTGCGCCCGACATAGCGGTTCTTGTAGAACCCTTCGCGGTACTCCTTGCCGAGTTTGCGGGCCACTTCCATTGCCGACGGACGCGAGGAGTCCGGGATCGGCATGACCACGTCGATCTCGTCGAGCGGCACGTGCTCGGCGATGGTGTCCGCGAGCTTGTCGCCCATGCGCAGCCGGGACTCGTACACCGAGACGCCGTTCATGACCGAGTCGGGACGCGCGAGATACACGTACTCGAACGCGCAGGGCACGAGCTGGGGGTTCTCGGCGCACTGCCGCGTGGACAGCTCGCCGTCGTTGGAGATGAACACGGCCTCACCCGGTTCGACCTCGCGCACGATCTCGTAGTCGGCGTTCTCGAGCACGAGCGACTCGCTGGTGACGACCCACTCGTCCTGCCCGCCCGGCGTGGTCGCAGCACGACGCCCGAGGATGAGCGGACGGATGCCGAACGGATCGCGGAACGCGAGCAGACCGTACCCGGCGATGATCGCGATGACGGCGTAGGCCCCCTCGATCCGCTCATGGGTGCGCTCGACGGCGTCGAAGATGCGGTCAGCGTCGAGGTCGACCGATGATGTCGTCGCCTGCAGCTCGCCGGCGAGCACGTTCAGCAGCAGTTCCGTGTCACTCGAGGAGTTCAGGTGCCGCCGGTACCGCTCGGCCATGTCGGCCGTGAGCTCCCGGGTGTTCGTGAGGTTGCCGTTGTGGATGAGGACGATCCCGTACGGCGCGTTCACGTAGAACGGCTGCATCTCCTCCTCGCTCGACGCAGTGCCCTTGGTGGCGTAGCGCACGTGTCCCAGGCCGATGCTGCCCAGCAGCGAGCGCATGTCTCGGGTGCGGAAGGCTTCGCGCACCATGCCCTCGGCCTTCGCCATGTGCATGACGCCGTTCGGCTCCGCGGTGGCGATGCCCGTGGCATCCTGTCCGCGATGCTGCAGCAGCAGCAGTGCGTCGTAGATGTCCTGGTTCACGGGGCCGCCTGCGACCATTCCGACGATGCCGCACATGGGTGTTACTTCGCTCCGTCCGCGTAGGCGCCCACCAGACGCACTGCTCCGCCGTCGACGCCCTTGGCGCCTTCTTCGAAATGACCCTCGGGGCGTGCACCGGTGCGCACGGTGGCGACCTGCCAGGCGGCGATCCCCTGCGAGCCGATGGCGGCGATCGCGGCATCCGCCGACTCCGCCGCGACGACGGCGAGGAAGCCGATGCCGAGGTTCCACGTGCCCTCGGTGTCGACCAGGGGCGTGCCCGCGACGTCCGCGAGCACCTGGAACACCGGGCTGGGGGTCCACGTCGAGCGGTCGACCTCTGCCCAGCTGCCCTGCGGCAGCACGCGGGCGAGGTTGGCGGCGATGCCGCCGCCGGTCACGTGGCTGAGCGAGTGCACCGGGTTGGGGCCCTGAGCCGGTCGAAGGGTCTCGATGAGCTTCAGCAGCGGCAGAGTGTACAGCCGAGTAGGCTCGAGCAGCGCTTCACCCCACGTGGTGCCGAGATCCGCGGCGTTGTCGCCGTACCCGATGCCGGCGCCCGCGACGATGTGCCGTACGAGCGAGTAGCCGTTGGAGTGCAGACCGCTCGATCCGAGGGCGATGACGGCGTCGCCGTCCTGCACGCGATGCGCGCCGAGCAGGGCGTCCGCCTCGACCACGCCGGTCGCCGCTCCCGCGATGTCGTAGTCTCGCGGCCCGAGCAGCCCCGGGTGCTCGGCGGTCTCGCCGCCGACCAGCGCCGTGCCGGTGGCCGAGCACGCTTCGGCGATGCCGCGCACGATGTCGGCGATGCGCTGTGGCACGACCTTGCCGCAGGCGATGTAGTCGGTCATGAACAGCGGCTTCGCGCCCACGACGACGATGTCGTCGACGACCATCCCGACCAGGTCCTGGCCGATGGTGTCGTGCTTGTCGATCGCCTGAGCGATCGCGACCTTCGTGCCCACCCCATCGGTGCTGCTGGCCAGCAGCGGCCGGGTGTAGCCGAGCAGCGCGCTGGCGTCGAACATGCCCGCGAACCCGCCGACACCGCCGAGCACCTCGGGCCCGTGCGTCGCGCGCACGGACGCCTTCATGAGTTCGACGGCGAGATCGCCGGCCGCGGTGTCGACACCGGCCTGGGCATAGGGGTTGGTGGGAGAGTCTGCCACCCCTCCAGCCTACCGGCCCGCGTAGTGCACCGAGGTCGGATGACGCAGCCGAGTAGAGGTCGGGGATCGCCGGTGTGCTAGTATCGGAGGTTGCGCTCAGTTCCGCCGAATCTCACCGGCGCAGCGCACACCCCGGCCGGGCACGAGTGGCCGATCCGCACCGATGCGGGTCCTGGCGCCCCGGCCGCACCCAGGTGGCAGCCTGCCACCCGCAGACACAGATCAGAGATCATGAGCAGTACCGACATGCCCGCGCGCTCCGACGCGCCCTTCCCCGACGACCAGAACCCGACCGAGCTGGCTTGGCAGCAGGCCGACCATGACGTGTTCGTGGCCACCAGCCGTGGCGAGTTCGCCGGCTTCGTGACCGTCGACGAGAGCACGCACATCGTGCACGACAGCCACAGCCGCCGCATCGGCAGCTATTCGAGCCTCGCGGCCGCCCGTCAGGCGCTCGTCGACGCCACCCGTCCCCCGTCGCGCGGCCGCGAGAGACTGCGCCGGCGCATCCTCGCCCGGCGGCGCTGACCGACAGCGTTGACCGACGGCGTTGACCGACGGAACCGAGCAGCGCGACCCTACGAGGCCACCCGGCCAAGCTCCCCGCACGAGATGACGAAGGACCCTACGATGGGGGCCATGGTCGACAAGCCGCAGTGGCTGATCCGCGAGGACGCGGGCACTTCCGTGCTCGTCGCGCTCGCGCTGCGACAGCTGCTCGGCATCCGTGCGCCGGAGGAGCTGCCCGCCCTGCGCGGGCTCGAAGTGCGCCGTCCGGATGCCACCGAGGTCGACGACGCGCTCGAGAAGCAGTGGCGCGACTACTGGGACATGACCGTCGAGCCCCGCGCGCACCGTTCCGAGGTGCCGCTCGATCTGGTCGAGGGTTTCGACACGCTCATCGCGCTGCCGACGACGGGCGCCGAGGAGCTGCGCGAGGCGATCGTGCCGCACGCTCCTGCTGTGCTGCGCTACGCCCAGAACGCGCACAACCGCTACGTCGACTCGGTCAGCTCATCTGGCGGCGCCTACCGTGCCTACGCGAGCGCGATCGCCGAGTTCGAACGCGAGATCGGCCGCCGCGCGCACTCCTTCGAGCTGAACGTGCAGGTGCTGCCTTTCACACAGCGCGGCATCTGGTGGATCGGCGCACTCAGCGTGGCCGTCACCGACGGGCTGCGCCGGGACGTGGTCGCGTTCGATGCCGCGATGCGGCCGGTGATCGCCGAGCTCGCCTAGCGGCGCTCAGCGCAGATCATCGTCCTGCACCACGCGCTCGCGCTCGACGCGCACCATGCGAGTGTGCTTGCGCGCGACCCGGTCCAGCACCAGCGCCAGCAGGCCGCCGAGCGCCACACCGACCGGCGCTGTCCACAGCAGCGCGAAGCCGAACACCTGCCCGGGCGGGTAGACGACGCCGAGCGCCGTCGATGGCTCGTACGAACCGAAGAGGGTCAGGATTCCGGCGACGAGGATACCGAGCACCGCGCCGGCGACCATGAACACGCCGTACCGCGGGACGGGCCGCACGGTCGCCTCGACCGTGGAGTGACTGGTGCTGCTGGACATGCTCCCATTCTCCCACGCTCCACCCACCAGGTCGCGGGTTCCCCCTCCCTCCCCCTCCCCCGTCGAGAGCACGGGAGGGGAGGGTAGGCGAAGGAGCGCCGGGTCAGGGGCGCAGGGGGAGCAGGTCGGAGAGGTCGGCGCGGATGCCGGATGCCACCACGCGGCCCGCGGCGACGGCATCCGTCCACTGCTCCGCTCCGGTGGCGAGGGCGACCCAAGTCGCCGCGTCCATCTCGACGACGTTCGGCGGCGTGCCGCGGGTGTGCCGCGGGCCCTGCACGACCTGCACCGCGCCGAAGGGCGGCACGCGCACCTCGACGCTGTTGCCCGGCGCCTTCTCGTCGAGCAGCTGCAGCAGGTACCGCACGGCGGTGGCGGTGATGGGTCGGGGGGCCGCCCCGGCGGCGAAGGCGGCGAGCGCGGCCCTGCCGTCGGCGACGTCGATCCTGCGGGCGGGCATGCCCCCAGGCTATGCGTCGCTCCGGCGCGGACGGGCATAGGGTCGGTAGCGATGACGGATCCCGCCTCGACTCCCGACGGCACGCTGCGTGGCGCGCGCGCCGACCTGCTCGCCGCCGCCGCGCGTGCGCATGAGTGGACGCCGCGCTTCCCGATGAGCGTCGACGACCCGTCGCCGGCATCCGTGCTGATACTGTTCGGGCGGCTCGACAGCATCCCGGCGCGCAGCGACGCCGACACGGTCGGCGCCGACCTCGACGTGCTGCTGCAGCGCCGCGCCGCGACCCTCTCCTCCCACCCGGGGCAGGTCGCGTTCCCGGGCGGCGGGCGCGAGGCGCAGGACGCGGATGCCGTCGCCACCGCCCTGCGCGAGGCACAGGAGGAGACCGGTCTGGATCCGTCCGGTGTCGAGGTGCTGGCCACCCTGCCCGAGATCCCTCTCGCGGTGAGCAACTTCCTGGTGACGCCGGTGCTGGGGTGGTGGCGGCGGCCCTCCCGGGTGGCTGCCGTGGATCACGCCGAGACGGTCGAGGTGTTCCGGATGCCGGTCGGGCAGCTGATCGACCCGGCTCACCGGCACACCGGCACGCTCTCCCGCGATGGCCGCACGTATCGGGGCCCGGCGTTCGAAGTCGACGGCACGCTGGTGTGGGGGTTCACGGCCGGGATCCTCGACGCGCTCTTCGATGCGACCGGCTGGGCGCTGCCGTGGGACCGCGCGCGCGAGCGGCCCGTCACGCTCTGAGCCGCGCGCAGCCCCGCCGGTAGGCTGGCGGCATGAAGATCCTGGTCCTCGGCTCCGGCGCGCGCGAGCACGCGATCATCCTCTCCCTGCGGTCCGAAGACGCCGCGCACGAGATCTTCGCCGTTCCCGGCAACGCGGGCATCGCGCAGGATGCCACGCTGGTCGACCTCGACCAGCTCGACGGCGCGGCCGTGGCGGCCTTCGCCAACGAGCAGCACATCGACCTGGTCGTGGTGGGTCCGGAGGCGCCGCTGGTGGCGGGCGTGGCCGACGTGCTGCGCGAGCGCGGCATCCCGGTGTTCGGCCCGGGCCGCGCTGCCGCCCAGCTCGAGGGATCGAAGACGTTCGCGAAGCGGGTGATGGATGCGGCAGGCGTGCCCACCGGGCGCGCGGTGCGCGCGGCGTCGCTGGACGAGGTGGCGGCGGCGTTCGACGCGCTCGGCGCCCCCCACGTGGTGAAGGCGGACGGGCTGGCGGCCGGCAAGGGCGTGATCGTGACCGCCGACCGCGAGGAGGCTCTCGCGCACGCCGAGCGCTATCTGCCCTCGGGCGCGGTGCTGATCGAGGAGTTCCTCACCGGTCCGGAGGTGTCGCTGTTCTTCCTCAGCGACGGCGACACGGTGCGCGCGCTCAGCCCGGCGCAGGATTTCAAGCGGGCGCTGGACGGCGACGGCGGCCCGAACACGGGCGGCATGGGTGCGTACTCGCCGCTGCCCTGGCTCGCGGACGACTTCGGCAGCGTGGACGCGTTCGTCGCCGAGGTGACCGAGACCGTGGCCATGCCGGTGGTGCGCCAGCTCGACGCCGAGGGCACCCCGTTCATCGGTCTGCTCTACGCCGGACTCATCCTGACCCCCGATGGGGTGCGCGTGATCGAGTTCAACGCCCGCTTCGGCGACCCCGAGACGCAGGTCGTGCTGCCGCGCCTGCGCACGCCGCTGTCGCGGCTGCTGCTGGCGGCGGCCTCCGGCACGCTCGAGGACGAACCGCAGCCGGAGTTCTCGGACGACGTGGCGATCACCGTGGTGCTCGCCAGCGAGGGCTATCCCGAGAACGCCCAGACCGGCCGGATGATCGAGGGGCTCGCCAAGGCAGGGTCCATCGAGGGTGTGACGATCGTGCACGCGGCGACCGGGGCACCGGATGCGCCCGGCGGATCGCTGATCGCGACCGGCGGCCGCGTGCTGAACGTCGTGGCGACCGGGGCCGACTTCGCCGACGCCCGCGCCCGGGCGTACGAGGCGATCGGCCGGATCGCACTCGACGGCGCGCACTACCGGCACGACATCGCCGCGCGGGTGGCCGAGTAGGCGTCGCGCGGGTCGCTTCGGCGCGGTGCTGCTCGACACGGATGTCGGCAGGATGCCCGGATGCCGGTCGATCGGCGCGATTCGCGCCGACATCTGTACTCCGCGCCTACGCCCGTGCGTCTCCCGGAAGGGTCAGCCGTTGAGCGCGAAGCTCTGCGGCAGGATCGCCGGCGAGAGCGCGTGCTCCACGGCAAGGATGCCGGCGCCGATCACCGCGGCCCGACCGGCCGTCACGGCGGGCGCAATCGTGAGGTGCTCGGTCGCCAGGGGCGTGGAACGGGTGTAGACCACCTCACGCACTCCGGCGATGAGATGCTCGCCGACCCTGGCCATGGCGCCGCCGATCGAGATGACCGAGGGATTCAGCAGGCTCACCGACGCGGTGAGCACCTCGCCGATGTCGCGACCTGCCTGGCGTACTGCCTGGATCGCCTCCAGGTTGCCCGACTTCACGAGCTCGATGACGTCTGTGCCGGACGTCGCCGGGACCCCTTGTGCAGTCAGCGCACGTGCGATGGCAGGGCCGGATGCCAGCGCCTCCAGGCATCCGCGGTTGCCGCACGGACAGGGCACGTCCGCCCCGCGCGCGACACGGACGTGCCCGATGTCACCCGCGATGCCCTGCGCACCGCGCAGCAGGCGGCCGTCCGACACGATCCCCGCGCCGATCCCGGTGGCCACCTTGACGAAGATGAGGTGGTCGGCTTTCGGCCACGCCACCGAGCGCTCACCCAGGGCGGAGATGTTCACGTCGTTGTCGACGAGCACGGGCACCTGCAGATGCTGCTGCACCCACCCGGGCACATCGAAACGGTCCCACCCGGGCATGATCGGCGGATTCGTCGGCCGCCCTGCCGGGTACTCGACCGGCCCGGGCACGCCCATGCCGACAGCGGCGAGGCGGCCGCTGCCGAGCCCCGATTCGCTCAGCAGCGCGAGCGCCGTCTCGGCCACCCAGGTGAGCACCGGCTCCGGCCCCTGCGCCACCTCGATCTGCCCGGTGCGCTCCGAGAGGATCCGCCCGGCGAGGTCGGTCACCGCGACCGTGGTGTGCGATGCGCCGATGTCGGCGGCGAGGACGACCTTCGCCGCCGGGTTGAGGGCGATCTGCGAAGGCGGCCGACCGCCGGTCGACGTGGCATCCGCGACCGCCGTGACCAGCCCCGCCTGCATGAGCTCGTCGATCCGAGCGGCAACCGTGGAACGCGCCAGACCGGTGGCCTTCGCCAGTTGGGCTCGCGTGCGCGGCATCCCGTCGCGCAGCAGCTGGAACAGCTCGCCGACGCCGACCGCACTCCCGTTGGATCCCATTCATCTCCCCGCGTCTCTCGGCCCGCCGGCACTGTTTCGGCACGATCCGCGAGGGCAGCCTTCGAAGCCGAAGTCTACGCGGAACGCCCGGGCTCGCCCCGGGCCGGTCAGGAGGAGCGCCCGCTGCGCTTCACGGCGAAACGCTGCTGCAGCAGGACCGCCACGACGATGATGATGCCCTTGGTCACCGACTGGATCGAGGAGCTGAGGTTGTTCTGCACGAACACGTTCGTGAGTGTGGCGAAGATCAGCACGCCCAGCACCGTGCCGACGATGGTGCCGCGCCCGCCGATGAGCAGTGTGCCGCCGACCACCACCGCCGCGATCACGTCGAGCTCGAGCAGTGTGCCGTGCGTCGAGGTGCCGGCCGTGGTTCGACCCATGATCATCACCGCGGCGATGCCCACGGTGAGTCCCGCGAGGGCGTACAGCCACATGGTGTGCCGCTTCACCTTGATCCCGGCCAGACGTGCCGCTTCGGCGTTGCCGCCGATCGCGACCGTGCGCCGGCCGAACGTCGTGCGATTCAACAGCAGCCATCCGAGCACCGCGACGATCGCGAAGATCCAGATCAGCATGTCGACGCCGAGGATGTCGGCGTTCAGCGCTTTGATGAAGTCGCGGTCGGAGATCACCAGCGTGCGGTTGTTGGCGAGGATCTCGGCAAGGCCCCGGGCCCCCACGAGCATCGCCAGCGTGGCCATGAAGGCGATCACCTTCCCGTACGCGATGACAACGCCGTTGATGATCCCGGCGACCAGGGCCACCGCGACCGCGACGAGCACGGTGACGATCCAGTGGCTGCCCTTGGCCGCGGTCTGCACGGCGGCGAGAGAGGCCACCACCGACGAGAGCGCCATGACCGCACCGACCGAGAGGTCGATGCCGCCCGCGATGATCACGAAGGTTGCGCCGACGCTCACCACGCCCACGATCGACGCCTGCCGCAGGATGACGAGGGCGTTGTCGAAGTTGGCGAAGTTCGATGAGGTCAGCGCACCGACGATGATCAACAGGATCAGCGCGAGAACGAGGCCGAGGTTGCGCCCCGCCGATCCCGCCATCAGGCGGCTCATCAGCGAGTCGCGGGTGTCGGCGTTCTGTGGTGCCGCCTCGGCGGCTGCGGGCTGGACGCTCACGCGGATGCCCCTTTCATGACGAGGTCGAGCACACCGTGCTCGTCGATCTGGGATGCGGGGACACGATCGAGGATGCGCCCGTCGCCGACGACCAGGACGGTGTCGGCGAGACCGAGCACCTCCTCGATCTCACTGGAGACGATGACGATGGCATCGCCGGCAGCGGCGAGGCGCCGGATGAGCGCGTAGATCTCGGCACGCGCGCCGACGTCCACGCCGCGCGTGGGCTCGTCGAGCAGCAGCACGCGGCTGCCGTGCACGAGCCAGCGCGCCAGCAGGATCTTCTGCTGGTTTCCGCCGGACAGGGTCGCTGCCGGCCGCTCGGGGTCGGCGGGCCGCAGGTCCAGAGCGGTGATCTGCTCTCGAGCGATGCCGATCTCGCGCTTCTCGTCGAGCCAGGATGCTTTGGCGAAGCGGGCGAAGGAGGACATCGTGATGTTCTTGTAGATCGGCTCCCCGAGCACCAGCCCCTGGGATTTGCGCTCCTCGGGGCTGAGGCCGAGTCCGGCGGCGACGGCAGCGGGCACAGAGCCGCGGGGGATCGGCTTCCCCTCGACGGCGACGGTGCCCGAGGTCGCCCGACGAGCGCCGTAGACGGTCTCGAGGATCTCGCTGCGACCCGAGCCGACGAGCCCAGCGAGTCCCACGATCTCCCCCGCCCGCACCGAGAACGACACGTCCTCGAACACGCCCTCCAGCCCGAGACCATCGACCTCGAGCAGCACGGGGGCGTCGTCTGCGACCGGCGCCGCCGGGGGGAACACGTTCTCGACGCTGCGGCCGGTCATGTGACGGATGAGCTCTGCGGTGCTGGTCTGCTTCGCCGACAGGTCGTTGGCGACGGTCGCACCGTCTTTGAGCACCGTGATGCGATCGCCGATCGCGCGGATCTCCTCCAGGCGATGGGTGATGTACACGACGGCGATGCCCTGGGAGGTCAGTTCGGCGATCACTGCGAAGAGGTTGCGCACCTCTTCGCTGTCGAGGACGGCCGATGGCTCGTCCATGATGATGAGCCTCGTGTCGTGCGAGAGCGCGCGCGCCATGCTGACGATCTGCTTCTCGGCAGCGCTCAGCGAGCCGACCTCGGCGTGCGGTGACATGCGCCCATGACCGAGCCGCTCGAGCAGTCGCTGCGTCTCGCGCGTCAGCTCGCGGCGACGGGTGAGCCCGAAGCGGTCGAACTCATGACCGAGGAAGACGTTCTCGGCGACGGTGAGCCCGTCGACCACATCCAGCTCCTGGTACATCGTCGAGATGCCGAGCGAGATCGCAGCCTGGGGGTCGGTGATCTCGACGACCTCCCCCATCCACTCGATCTCACCGGCGTCGGGAGTGTGCACCCCTGCGAGCGTCTTGATGAGGGTCGACTTTCCGGCGCCGTTCTGTCCGAGCAGACAGTGCACCTCTCCTGCGCGCACGTCGAGGTCGACGCCCTTCAGCGCTTGGACGCCGACGAAGCTCTTCTGCACATCGCGCATGCGCAGTAATGCCGGAACATGGTCATCTTCGATCACATCAGGAACATAACATGCTCGACATGGTCTGATCCAGGGTCGATCTCTGCGGTGCCAAGCCCGGTAGATCCGGGATGGAAGCAGTTGCGGTCTGGTTGGTGATAAGCAGGAACAGGCCTTTCTCCACACTTGTGCCGATCAACTGACAAAAGCCGTGCGGTCGAACACCGCTTCTGCTAGCGTGAGCGTGCCAGTGCACGGATGCCCTCGGTCTGACAGGTCACCGCGCACCACCGCACCCACTGCATCGCGTTTCAAGGAGGAAAGACATGCACGGCATCCGCACACGTCGACTGCGGCCCATCCTGGCCGGAACGGCCGCCCTGCTCGCAGTCGGCCTGCTCGCCGGCTGCACGAGCGACGGGTCCGAGGGAGACGCTACCGACCGCCAGGGCACGACCAGCGACGAGAACGCCGCGAAGGGCGACAACGTCGTGATCGGCTGGTCGGGTCCCGAGGCCGACCACGGCTGGCTCGGCGCGATCAACTCCGGCGCCATCGCGGCGGCGGACGGCTTCGACGACGTCGAGCTGCGCCAGGCGGAGGGGACCAACGACGCCAGCCAGCAGATCGCCGCGGTCGAGCAGTTCATCAACGAGAAGGTCGACGCGATCGTGCTCCTGCCGACCGACGGCGCAGCTCTCACCGAGGTGGCGATGAAGGCCATGGAGGCGGGCATCCCCGTGATCAACGTCGACCGCGAGTTCTCGAGCACCTTCGCATCGCGCGCCACCATCCTCGGCGACAACTACGGCATGGGCGTCAGCGCCGGCACCTACATCTGCGAGCAGCTCGACGGCCAGTCCGACGCCGTGGTCGCCGAGATCGCCGGCATCGACTCGCTGCCGCTGACGCAGGACCGCTCGCAGGGCTTCAAGGACGCCCTCGAGGACTGCGGACTCGACGTCTCGGCTCGCGTGGCCGCGGACTTCACCGTGGCCGGCGGGGAGAGCGCGGCCTCGCAGCTGCTCTCCGCCAACCCGAAGATCGACGCGATCTGGAACCACGATGACGACCAGGGCGTCGGCGTGATGGCGGCGATCGACGCGGCCGGCCGTGACGACTTCTTCCTCGTCGGCGGCGCCGGCAGCGTCAACATGATGGATCGCATCAAGGCCGATGACAGCGTCATCAAGGCGACCGTCATCTACCCGTCCACGCAGGCGGCCGATGGCATCGCGCTGGCGCGCCTGATCGCGCAGGGCAAGACCATGAGCGACCTGATCACGCCCAGCGTGCCCTACCGCATCGTGCTGGACGCTCCGGTGGTGACCAAGGACAACGTCGACGAGTTCATCGACCTCGCCTTCGAGTCCTGACCATCCCGGGTGGGGCGGCGGTCATCGCCGCCTCACCCTTCCCACACCGGAGGAAAGCAATGTCCGCACAGCTGCGCGTGGCGATGATCGGCCACGGATTCATGGGCGCGGCCCACTCGGTGGGGTGGCGCCAGGCCCCGGCCGCATTCCCCCTCCCCGCTCAGCCGGTGATGACTGCCCTGGTCGGCCGTGACCGCGAGACCACGGCCGCCGCCGCGGACCGGTGGGGCTGGCAGGAGACGTCGACCGACTGGCGCGAGACCATCGCCCGCGACGACATCGACATCGTCGACATCGTCACCCCCGGCGACACCCACGCGGAGATCGCCGTCGCGGCCCTGGCCGCGGGGAAGCACGTGCTGTGCGAGAAGCCGCTCGCGAACACGGTCGCCGAGGCCGAGCAGATGGCGGATGCCGCCACGCGGGCGGCCCGCTCCGGCATCCGATCGATGGTGGGATTCACCTACCGCCGGGTGCCGGCGGCGACCCTCATGCGCGACATGGTCGCAGACGGGCGCATCGGCGCCGTCCGTCAGGTGCGCGCCGGTTACCGCCAGGACTGGCTCGCTGACGCCGAGGCGCCGATGACCTGGCGCCTGGACAAGGATCGCGCCGGCTCCGGATCGCTCGGCGACATCGGCGCGCATGCCATCGACATGTGTCAGTTCGTCACCGGCCAGTCGCTGACCTCGGTCTCGGGGGTGCTCGAGACCATCGTGAAGGAGCGTCCGCTGCTGGCAGCATCCGTCGGCCTGGGAGGTACCGCCGGAGCGGGACGCGGCACCGTCACCGTCGACGACGTCGCGCTGTTCAACGCCCGTCTCGAGTCGGGCGCGCTCGCCTCGTTCGAGGCCACCCGCTTCGCCACCGGGCGAAAGAACGCCCTCGAGATCGAGATCTCCGGAGACCGCGGCGCCCTGTACTGGAACCTCGAGGACATGAACGCGCTGCAGTTCTACGACGCGACGGCGGATGCCGGCGAGCAGGGCTTCACCCGCATCCTGGTGACCGAGCCGCAGCACCCCTACCTGTCCGGCTGGTGGCCCGCCGGACACATGCTCGGATACGAGCACGGCTTCTCACACCAGGTGAAAGACTTCGTCGAGGCCATCGCCGTCGGTGCCCAGCCGAGCCCGAGCTTCGACGAGGGACTGCGCGTGCAGCGCGTGCTCGACGCGGTCGCACGCAGCTCCGCCGAGGGATCCGCCTGGACCGAGGTCTGAGAACCGGCCCGGCCACCGGGTCAGAAGCAGCCGGCGAGAGCCGAGAAGAAGGAGGACGAAGATGTCACGACCAGTCACGCTGTTCACCGGCCAGTGGGCCGACCTGCCGTTCGAGGAGATCTGCCGTCTGGCAGGCGAATGGGGCTACGACGGCCTGGAGATCGCCTGCTGGGGCGACCACCTCGACCCGTGGCGCTGGGATGACGAGGAGTACATCGCCGATCGCAAGGCGATCCTCGCGCGCAACAACCTGCAGGTGTGGACGATCTCGAACCATCTCAAGGGTCAGGCCGTGTGCGATGACCCGATCGACGAGCGGCACCGCAACATCCTCTCCGATCACGTGTGGGGCGACGGTGACCCGGAGGGCGTGCGACAGCGCGCCGCGGAGGAGATGAAGAACACCGCGCGACTGGCGGCGAAGCTGGGCGTGCGGACCGTGACCGGGTTCACCGGCTCATCGATCTGGAAGTACGTCGCGATGTTCCCGCCCGCCACCGATGAGATGGTCGAGGCCGGGTACCAGGACTTCGCCGACCGCTGGAATCCGATCCTCGACGTCTTCGACGAGGTCGGCGTGCGGTTCGCGCACGAGGTGCATCCCTCGGAGATCGCATACGACTACTGGACCACCAAGCGCACGCTGGACGCGATCGGCCATCGCGAGGCCTTCGGGTTGAACTGGGACCCGTCGCACATGGTGTGGCAGGACCTCGACCCGGTCGCGTTCCTGTGGGACTTCCAGGACCGCATCTATCACGTGCACTGCAAGGACACGAAGAAGCGGCTCGGCAACGGCCGCAACGGCCGCCTCTCGTCGCACCTGCCCTGGGCCGACCCGCGCCGCGGGTGGGACTTCATCTCCACCGGGCACGGCGACGTGCCCTGGGAGGACGCCTTCCGGATGCTGAATGCCATCGGCTACTCCGGTCCGCTCTCGGTGGAGTGGGAGGATGCCGGCATGGACCGGCTCGTCGGCGCACCGGAGGCACTCGCGTTCGTGCGGAAGCTGTCGTCGTACGAGCCGTCCGGGGCGGCATTCGACTCGGCCTTCGCGACGCGCTGACCGCGCTTCTGATCGAGTGCCGGCTCCGCTCAGCCGCGCCGCACGAAGTACCAGTTGGCGACGAACCAGCAGATCACCAGTGCGAAGAACATCACGACGGCCGCCCATCGCGAGGTCGGGTCGGTGTGGACGATGGCGTGCAGGACCAGCTGACCGACACTGAGCAGCAGCGCCGCGACTCCGACCGTGGCGAGGCCCTTCATCCCCGCGACGCGGTCGCGCTCGTCGGCGTACTCCAGGGCGTTGACACGCTCGAGGTCTCCGGAGCCGCCACGGCGCGCGAACACCGCGCCGACACCGCCGCCGATCGCCCCCACCAGCAGAGCGAGGGCCGCCACGTTCTGCCCCAGAGCGAAGCATACGACCGCGCCGACGGTGCACGCGACCACCAGCACGGTGTTGGTGCGTGACATCGGCCAGACACGGCCGCCCACGCGCTCTTCGTCAGGATCACCCATCGACATCGAAGACCTCCTCAACGGTCGAGCCGAAGTGGCGCGCGAGGTGAACGGCGAGCACGAGCGACGGATCGTAGCGGCCGGTCTCGATGGCATTGATGGTCTGCCGCGAGACGCCGACCGCGCTCGCGAGAGCCTGCTGAGAGAGGCCGCGTTCGGCCCTGAGCTCCCTGACCCTGCTGCGCACAGTTCCAAAGTAGGGGACGCTGCGGCTCATGTAAAGCGCACTTGACACATCGTGAAGATGTCAAGCATGCTTGTCATGTCAAACACGCTTTACACCTTACGGAGGATCTCATGCAGGACGCACTCGTCGACTTCACCCAGTCCCTGCCGCTCTGGCTGCAGTGGGCGGGCGTGATGCTGGCCGCCGCCATCCCGTTCGTCGAGTCGTACTTCGGCACGCTGATCGGCATCGTCGCCGGCGTGCCGGTGCCGATCGCAGTGCTGGCCGCGATCATCGGCAACGCCGCGTCGATGCTCGCCTTCGTATTCACCGCCGCAGCGGCCCGGCGCAAAGTGCTCGCACGGCGCGGAGGGGACGCCGAAGCCGAGCCCTCCCCGCGCCGGCAGAAGGTCAAGCGCATGTTCGACCGCTTCGGCGTGCCGGGCGTGAGCCTGCTGGGCCAGACGGTGCTGCCGAGTCAGATCACCTCCGGCATGATGGTCTCGTTCGGCGCGAGCCGCAACGCGGTGATCCTCTGGCAGGTCATCTCGATCATCGTGTGGGCGGTCGTGTTCGCCGCGATCGGTCAGGCGGGCGTCTCGCTGTTCCGCTGAGCGGTGGCATCCGCCCGCTCCGCCCGCGCATCCCTCTGCGGCGCCTGCTCAGGCGCACGATGCCTGCCCTCCCCCGGGTGCGATTCGTCGCCCTGGTAGCGGTCGAGGAAAAGCGCGGCGACCAGCGCGAGCACGAGCACGCACGCCGGCAGCAGCATCGCCTGCGCCATGCCGGCCGAGAAGCCCTCGGCGATCCGCCGGGGCATCTCGCCGCCACCGGCCAGTCCCGCCGGCGCCGCGGACAGCCCGGGCAGGTTCGCCTCGAGACGCGCCTGCATGAACGCGGCGATCGATGCGGAGCCCACGACAGAGCCGATCGTGCGCGTGGTGTTGTAGATGCCCGCACCCGCGCCGGCCTGCCGCGGCGGCAGGTTGCGCGTCGCGGTGGTGGCCAGGGGACCCCACATGCCGGCGTTGCCGATGCCGATCAGCGCAGACGGCAGCAGGAACATCCAGGTGGGGGTGTCGAGGTTCATCAGCGCGGCATTCCACAGCTGCCCGCCGGCGACGCACAGCAGACCCGGCACGAGGATCCATCGGGGGTCGACGCGGTCGAGCAGCCGGCCCGCGGCCGGCGACAGGATGCCCGAGAGCACCGCCATCGGGATGAGCAGCAGCGCCGCCTGCGTGGGGCTCAGCCCCCGCGCCAGCTGCAGGAAGAACATGAACGGCAGCGACATGCCCGTCACCGCGAAGCCCACCACCGCGATCGCCGCGTTCGCTCCCGAGAAGTTGCGGTCGCGGAACAGGGCGAGCGGCACGAGCGGCTCGTTGCGGGTGCGGGCCTGCTGCACCACGAACAGCGCGAGCACGACGAGGCCGGCGATGATCAGCCCCCACACCGAGATCGGCCCGACGATGGTGCCCCAGTCGTAGGCCTCGCCCTCCTGCAGCCCGAACACGATGAGGAACAGTGCCAGTGCGCTGAGCACCACGCCCACCAGGTCGAAGCGGTGCGCGTGGGTCTCGAGCGAGGGCACGAGGATCCATGCCAGCACGAAGCCGACGATGCCGACGGGGATGTTGACGAAGAAGATCGCCTCCCAGCCGAAGGCGTCCACCAGCACGCCGCCCAGCAGCGGGCCCACCAGGGTCGCGACACCCGCGGTCGCGCCCCACAGCCCCATCGCCGCCCCTCGGCGCTGGGGTGGGAAGGTGCGGGTGATCACGGCCATCGTCTGGGGGGTCATCAGAGCGGCGCCGAGGCCCTGCGCAGCGCGCGCGATGATCAGCCCGTCGAGCGTGGTCGACAGTCCGCAGCCGAGCGAGGCGAGTGTGAACACGGCGAGACCGAGCAGGTAGATGACCTTGGGCCCGAAACGGTCGCCGAGGCGGCCGGTGATCAGCAGCGGCACGGCGTAGGCGAGCAGGTAGGCGCTGGTGACCCAGACGACGTTGTCGAGATTGTTCGTGTCGGGGTCGAGCGCGGCCTTGATGGCGGGGTTCGCGACGGAGACGATCGTCGTGTCGACGAGCAGCATGAAGAAGCCGATGACCAGCGCCCACAGGGCGGGCCAGGGACTGCGCTGCGGAGTACCGGATGCGGGGGCGGAAGTCACCCGGTAACGCTACTCCCCCTCACCGACATGCGGGTCGGCCCGGGATGCCGGACGCTCAGAGATCCGTCGGCCCGAGCCCGGCTCGTTCGAGGATGATTCCGACCTGGACGCGACTGCGAACGCCGAGTTTGACAAACACCTGCTCGAGATGGGACTTCACAGTCGCCGCGGAGATGTGTAGGGCTGCTCCGATCTGCTGGTTCGTCTCTCCTCGAGCAACTCCCTTCGCGACGTCTCTCTCCCTTTCGGTCAGCACTGATACGCGCTCTTCAGCGTCAAGTCTGCCCGGCCCTCCCTCGCTCGCCACTGCGCGGCGAACGAGGTGGGCTGTGCTGCGGCCTGATACGACGGTGTCTCCGGCTGCTGTGCGATGCACTGCATCAACTATTCGTGCGGGAGATTCGTCCTTAAGCAGATAACCGCTGGCACCGGCGGACAGCATGTGCAGCAGCTGATCCTCCGAATCGATGCTGGTCATGGCGAGCACGCGAGTGTCGCACTGTGACACGATCGCGGCCGTGGCCTCCGGGCCGCCAACGCCTGGCATCCGCACATCCATCAGGACGACATCCGGACGGTGGGCGCGTACGAAGGCGACGGCGCCCGCACCGTCGGAAGCCTCTCCCACGATCTGTATCGACGGGTCGACGCTGAGCACGAAACGGAATCCGCTTCGGATGAGCGCTTCATCGTCGACGATGAGGACGCGCACGACTGCAGATTCGTCAGCGAGGCCCACGCCCCGAGCTTAGCGAGCACTTCAGCCTCGTTCGAGCCAGGGCAGGGACACATCCACGATGAAAGAACCTTCGTACGCTCCGAGCCATGCCCGCCCGCCCAGAGCTGCGACCCGCTCGCGAATGCCGAGGATTCCGTTGGTTCCACCCGGAACTCCCGATTCCACGTTCGCATGCACAGGGTTGGAGACGCGAATACGCGCGCCGTCGGAAGGGTCGACCTGCAGGAAGACCTCGACCGGCGCACCCGGTGCGTGCTTGATGGCATTCGTGAGCGCTTCCTGAACGACACGGAACACAGCGTTGTCAAGCAGCGTCGATGCCCGCTCCGCCCCCTCGATCACGATGTACGCACGTACGTCCGCACCGCCCGCACGCAACTCCATGAGCAGAGCTCCGATCGCTCGCATGGAGGCCGGCGAAGTCGAACCAGCGGAGGCGCCACTTCGCAGATCCCCGATGAGGCCGCGCATGTCCTGCAGAGCGGCATGTGTCTGTTCTCGTACCGTGCGAGCGATCTGTCCGGTTTGCGCAACACCGTCCACCTCGGCGCCGACCGCGGCTGCCGCTTCGAGGGCGCCCGCATGGAGCGAGACCACAGAAAGACGGTGCGCAAGCGCATCGTGCATATCGCGAGCGATGCGCTCACGCTCTGCCTGTCGGACCATCTGCTCAGTGAGCGCGTCCGCCCGATGGTGCTCTCGTTCGGCCCTCGCCACGCTCTGCTGTGCCTCTTCGCGAGTGCGCCATAAGAGCACGAGGCCTACCGTCACGCCAAACGACATCACAGCGCAGCCGATGGACGCGATGATCCACGAACCCTCGAACTGTGCGTGTGTACGCGTTGTGAAATACCACGGGAGCGCACCGCCCCAAGGTGTCGTCACTTCCCGGAGCACGTAAAGGGCGATCAGTCCGCCGACAAGCAGTCCCAGTCTTCGAACATGGTGAGGGTAACGCCGCGCGAAAGCGAATGCACCGACCAGAACCAGGACGTATGACACACCGATCGCTGAGAGAAGTGCGCCAGCCGCGAGCGCTATGGCCGGAAGCCGGTGGCGCCAGATCACGGTGATCCACGCGATCAGGACCAGAAACATAAGCAGGGTTCCCACGCCCGTGATCTTGATGTCGCCGACGCGGTCGAGCGTCGAAGCCCCGGGCACGTTCGGGAGTGCGGCGGCGTCGAAGAAGAACCCTCCGATGACCATGCCGACGGTGGTGGCGCCTCCGGCGATCGCCCGCCGGCGTGGAGCGTCATTGCGGATGGTCGGAACTGTCACACCACGAGAGTATTGCGGGCCGCGACCTTGCGACTCCGCTGTGAGGCGATGCCCCATCCGCCGAATGACGGTGGCCGTTCTACCCGAGTGGCGGAGGAGTCAACCGCGCCCGGTCCGAAATACTCAGGTGAACAGTCGGCAGTCAGGTGTTCTGGTATCGATGGACCGATACCCAGATGGGAACGCCACTACCCGCCGGCATAGCTACTCGCGTAGATTCCCTAGAAAAGAGAGCCCTCATGAGCTTCGACAACAGCACGCCCACACCTCCGCCGCTCCCGGGGCCGACCGCCCCCCACCCGACGGGCTCAGCTCCCAACGCCGCGGGACTCGTGCCGCCGCCGCCCACCGCGACTGTCACGCCGGCCGGCGCGCCCACAGCGGGAATCGCCCCTGTGGCGAGCGGCGAGAAGTCCTTCCTCGCCACTTGGCTGCTCGCCATGCTCGTGGGCGTCTTCGGCGTCGATCGCTTCTACCTGGGGAAGGTCGGCACGGGCATCCTGAAGCTCATCTCGTTCGGTGGAATCGGCGTCTGGGCGCTGATCGACCTCATCATGGTCCTCACCGGCGCGACCCGCGACAAGGCAGGCAGGCCTCTCGCCGGATACGACCAGCACAAGAAGGTGGCGTGGATCGTCACAGGCGCCGTCATGGCGCTCGGCATCCTGATCAACCTCGTGACACCCAAGCCCGCACTGTCCTCACCTGCATCGGATGTCGCCCCGATCTCCGCGCCCGCCACCGAAGTGGCGGATGAAGCAGAGGTAGAGGAGGCGGCCACGGAGGCAGAGCCCATAATGGTCGTCGTTCCCGAGATGGTCGGCACCCCGGTCAGCATCTCGCAGCCCATCGCCGAGGCGTATGGCCTGAAATTCTCCGCACCGGCAGATGCGACCAAGGACTCCATCATCGCCTCTCAATCAATCAAGGCCGGGACGAAGGTCGAGGAAGGCACCGAGGTCGCCGTCACCGTCGAGCCGCCCAAGCCGACGTTCACGCTCGAGCAGCAGAACGCGATCGATAAGGCCCAGAACTATCTCAGCTTCGCTGGGTTCTCTCGCGAGGGACTGATCGCTCAGCTCGAGTTCGAAGGGTTCTCGGCCGAGGCAGCGGCGTTCGGTGCGGACAACGCCGGCGCGGATTGGAACGCCGAAGCAGCCGAAAAGGCGAAGAGCTACATGGACATGACCTCCTTCTCGCGTCAGGGACTCTACGACCAGCTCGCGTTCGAGAAGTTCACTCCTGAGCAGATCGAGTTCGCTCTGACTGCCGTCGGCTACTGAGACAGATACGGAGCCATCATGGAGACGAACGCCATCCTCAGCTGGACTCTGCAGCACGAGATACCGGTACCCGACGACGTGCAAGCGCTGCTTGCCCAGGGCGAGCAGGCCATCACGTCGTTCAAGACCTTCCGCGATTCCGCCACCTTCACGACGAAGCGACTCATCGTGCGCGATGCGCAGGGCCTCACCGGCAAGAAGGTCGAGATCTATTCGCTGCCGTACAGCTCGATCCTGATGTGGTCGTCCGAGAACGCCGGCACCCTCGACTGGAACTCCGAGCTGGAGCTGTGGACGAAGGCCGGGCACATCAAGGTCAAGCTGGCGAAGGGCGCCGACGTTCGCCGGATCGACAGCCTGATCGCCTGGGCGGTACTCAATGCGCACTGACGGACGCAGCTCTTCCACTCCGGCGGCGGTCGCCTCGGAGTCCCGGACCCTCACTCTCGAGCGTGATTGACCTCGAGACTGTCGGCGCCCGCTGACTGGGGACAGCGGGCAGGAACGGGGCGCGGCTGGGGACCGCGCCCCGTTTCGTCGACGTGCGTGCGTCATCCCGATGAGCGTGGTGGGAGGATGGGCTGCGTGAGCGAAGCACAGATCATCCCCGGTTGGCGGCACATCTACTCCGGCAAGGTCCGCGACCTGTACGCCTCCGAGGACCCCGCTGACACGCGCATGCTCGTGGTGGCCTCCGACCGGGTGAGCGCCTTCGACTTCGCGCTGCGCCCCGGCATCCCCGACAAGGGCGAGCTACTCACCAGCCTCAGCCTCTGGTGGTTCGACCAGCTGGCGGATCATCCCAACCACCTCGCCGAAGGCGAGATCCCGGATGCCGTCGCCGGGCGCGCCATGCTGGCCATGGCGCTGGAGATGCTGCCGATCGAATGCGTCGTGCGGGGTTATCTGACCGGCTCGGGCTGGGCGGAGTACGCCGAGCACGGCACGGTGTGCGGCATCCCGTTGGCGGCGGGCCTGCAGAACGGCGACCGTCTTCCCGAGCCGCTGTTCACGCCCGCCTACAAGGCGCCGCTGGGTGAGCACGACGAGAACATCACCTTCGAGCGGGTGGTCGAGCTCGTGGGCGCGGAGCGCGCCGCCGAGCTGCGCGACGTCTCGCTCGCGGTCTACCGCGGTGCCGCGCAGATCGCCGAGGCGAAGGGCCTCATCCTCGCCGACACGAAATTCGAGTACGGAGTGGATGCCGAGGGCACACTGCGGCTCGCCGATGAGGTGCTCACCAGCGATTCCTCCCGGTACTGGGACGCCGAGGCGTGGCGCACCGGCAGCACGCCGGAGGAGCGGATGGCGAGCTTCGACAAGCAGATCGTGCGCGACTGGCTGGCGGCGCACTGGGATCGCTCGGGTGAGCCGCCGGTGCTGCCGGATGACGTCGTGGCACGGACGGCGGACCGCTACCGGGAACTGATCGCGCGACTGCAGGCCTGACCCTTCGACAGGCTCAGGGACCCAGATCTGCAGGGGTAGGCGGACCAGGGCGGTAGTGTTTCCTCGGCCCTGATGCCGCCTTCCCGCCACCTGATTCCGAGGAGTCCCCATGCCGCTGTGGAAGATCCACGGAGACGGCCACACCGTCGCGCCCGGCGCCGTCGTCCGCCCCGAGGAGCGCCTGAACTGGCCTGCCACCATCGCGATCGGCGTCCAGCACGTCGTGGCGATGTTCGGCGCGACCTTCCTGGTGCCGATCCTCACCAACTTCCCGGTGCCGACCACCCTGCTGTTCAGCGGCATCGGCACGATCCTGTTCCTGCTGGTCACCCGCAACCGGCTGCCCAGCTACCTCGGCTCCTCGTTCGCCTTCATCGCGCCCGTGACCGCAGCGACCGCGGCCAACGCGTCGGGTGCCGACGACGGGATCGGTGCGGCGCTGGCCGGCATCGTCGCGGTCGGCGTGCTGCTGACCGTCATCGGCGTGGTCGTGCACGTGGCCGGAGTGAAGTGGGTCGATCGGTTCCTGCCACCGGTGCTCGCCGGCACCATCGTGGCGCTGATCGGGTTCAACCTCGCCGGCGCGGCGCGCGGCAATTACGAGCTCGCGCCGATCACGGCGACGTTCACACTCGCCATCACGATCCTGTTCGCGGTGGTCTTCCGCGGATTCCTCGGCCGCATCTCGATCTTCCTCGGCGTCATCGCCGGCTACATCTTCGCGGGGCTGCGCGGGGAGCTCGACTTCAGCAAGGTCGACGCGGCTTCCTGGTTCGGCCTGCCCACGTTCCACGCCCCCGACTTCGCCAGCGCGGGCTCCTGGTCGGCGATGGCCATGTTCCTGCCGGTGGTGCTCGTGCTGATCGCCGAGAACGTCGGGCATGTGCGCGGAGTGGCGACCATGGTCGAAGACCCCTCGATCAACAAGCAGACCGGCAAGGCGCTCATCGCCGACGGCATCTCTACCTCGCTCGCCGGCTTCTTCGGCGGCTCTGGCACGACCACGTACGGCGAGAACATCGGCGTGATGGCATCCACCCGCGTCTACTCCACGGCGGCGTACTGGGTGGCGGGTATCACGGCCATCCTGCTGAGCATGTCGCCGAAGTTCGGTGCGGTGATCAACTCCGTGCCGGCGGGCGTGCTGGGCGGCGTCACGACGGCGCTGTACGGCCTGATCGGTGTCATCGGCATCAAGATCTGGGTCGACAACCGCGTCGACTTCTCTCGCCCGGTCAACCAGTACACCGCCGCGGTCGGGCTGATCGTCGCTGTCGGCGGGTTCATGATCAAGGACCCGGACTCGGGTTTCCAGCTCGGCGGCATCGTGCTGGCGACCGTGGCCGCGATCCTCATCTACCATCTGGGCAATCTCGTCGCCCGGCTGCGCGGCAGCGGAGCCGACGACCCGCGACCGCTCACCGGCGTGGGTGCACCGGGCGGCGACCCCGCCTGAGAAGCATCCCCACCTGAGCCGGCCCCCGCGCGCGGCGGCCGGCTTCATCCGGCGAAGGCGATCACGCCGAGGAAGGATGAACTGTCGTGAATTCGTCCTTCCTCGGCGTGATCGCCTTCCTCGGCGCGACTCACGGGAGCCCGCGCCGCGACCGAGTCGCGGGGCAATCGCTGTCAAGGCCCCACCGTGGCATCCGTCCACGGGGATAACGTCGGTCCATGCACGACATCGCCCCGCTCGCCGACCTCGCCCGCGACCGCGACCTGCGCATCGCCGTCGCCGAATCGCTGACCTCCGGTGCTCTGGCGAGCGCGGTCGGTGCCGGTGAGAGCGCCAGCAGCTGGTTCGCCGGGGGCATCGTCGCGTATCTGCCCGATGTGAAGGAGCGGGTACTCGACTTCCCCGCCGATCATGACCCGACATCGGCGGAGTGCGCAGAGCAGCTGGCGCGCGCGGCACGAGAACTGTTCGACGCGGACCTGTGCGTGTCGACGACGGGTGTGGGCGGGCCCGCGCATGAGAAAGGGCACCCGCCGGGAACGGTGTTCCTGGGCTGGGCGACGCGCGCCGGTCACGGGCATCGGCGCCTCGCGCTGGACGGGGAGCCCGAGCAGGTGCTCACCGACACCGTCGAGGCGGCCATCGACCTGCTCGTTGACCGCGCGCGCTCGGTCCACGCCTCCTGAGCCCTCGCGCACCCCCGCGCGCCCGTCACAGCGCTCAGCCGGCCGGGTCGACCACCCGGAAGCGCACGCGCGTCCCGGGCGGCAGCTGCGCCGCCTCGTCCAGACACGCATCGACGACCGCGGCGATGACGGGATATCCGCCGGTCAGCGGGTGATCGGACAGGAAGAGCACCGGCTGTCCATCCGGCGGCACCTGCAGCGCACCGGTGACCGCGCCCTCGCTCGGCAGCTCTCCGGCGACGCAGCGCTCCAGCGCGGTCTTCCCGAGCAGGCGGATGCCGACACGGTCCGATCGCGTGGTGACCGTCCATTCCTGATCGCTCAGGGCGCGCAGCGCCGCAGCGGTGAACCAGTCGTCGCGGGGACCGAGGGTGACGTCCAGCACGACGAGGTCACCGGATGCCGGCAGCGCGCGCGGCAGGGGCTGCGGCTCCACCGCGTGCGCGGCATCCGCTCCGATCTCGACGACGTCGCCGGCCGCGAGCGGGGCCGGCCCGAGCCCGGAGAGGGTGTCGGTGGCCCGGCTGCCGAGTTCGACGGGCGCCCGGATGCCACCGCGCACCCCGATCACGCAGCGCACGCCGCGGACGGGCGGCCCGAGCTCGATCACGTCGCCGTCCGCGACGGCGAACGGGATGCCGTGCGGGATCGCCCGCGACTGCCCTGCATCCCCCGTGACGAGGATCTCGGCGACAGCGCCGGTCACCGCGACGACGCCCTCGCCGTGCACGCGCAGCGCGACGGGCGGGATGCACTCCAGCACCGCGGCGTGGCGGTCGTTGCCCACGGCGCGGTTGGCGTCGCGCATGGCGGTGCGATCGGCGGCGCCGGAAGGCGAGACGCCCAGATGCGCGAGGCCCGGCCGGCCGCGATCCTGCACGAGCAGCTGCAGCCCCGGTCGCAGCACCTCGAGGCGGCGAGCCGAAGTGGCAGCGGGCGCCGCCGCCGAGGAGGTCGGCTGCCGGGGAGGCGCCGCCGGCGCGGTATGCGGGGCCGCGACGAAGCGCACCCGGGTGCCCGGCACGAGCAGGGCGGGCGGTTCCCGGTGCACGTCCCACAGCCGCGCGTCGGTGGTTCCGATGAGCTGCCAGCCGCCGGGACTCTCACGGGGATACGCGCCGGTGAAGCGTCCGGCCAGCCCCACCGACCCGGCCGGCACGCGAGTGCGCGGCGAGGCCCGGCGCGGCACATCGCAGAGCGGATCATCGCCGACCAGGTACCCGAAACCCGGCGCGAAGCCCGTGAAGGCGACCGTCCAGTGCGCAGCGACATGCCGGCGCACCACCTCCTCCACCGAGACGCCGAGCAGCCCCGCCACCTCGGCCAGGTCGGCGCCGTCGTAGCGCACCGCGATGGTCACCTCGCCGGCCGCACCCGACGCGGCGGCATCCGGCACCGTCGCGGCGAGCAGCGCGGCCAGATCCGCTGCCGAGATCACCAGCGGATCGAAGTGCACGAGCACCGTGCGCGCGGCCGGCACGAGCTCGACCACGCCGGTCATCCCCGTCCATGCCCGATGCAGGCTCATCGCCTCGTCCAACCCGGCCGCCTCCACCAGCAGCGCCCGGTCCGAGGCAGTGCGGATGTGCATCACGCGCTCCGTACGAAGGGCGCGATCCGCACGCCGGCATCCTGCAGACGGCGCCTGATCCCGCCCGCCATCGCCACCGCACCCGGACTGTCGCCGTGCACGCAGATCGACTGCGCGGCGACGCGCACATCGGTGCCGTCGACCGAGCGGATCCGGCCCGTCTCAGCGAAGCGCAGCATCCGCTCCGCGACGGCGCGCGCGTCGCTCAGCTCCGGCTCGATGCCCTGCGCCGCGCCGCTGCGCGGCACCAGCCGACCGTCCGGCAGATACGCCCGGTCCGCGAAGGCCTCCGCCGCCACGGAAAGTCCGGCCCGCTCTGCGACGTCGAGCGCGACCCCGCCGGCCAGTCCCAGCAGCACCAGCGAGGGGTCGACCGCGCGGACGGCGGCGACGACGGCCGCCGCCTGGTGGGGATCCTCGGCGATCCTGTTGTACAGGGCGCCGTGCGGCTTGACGTAGGCGACCTGCCCGCCCACCGCCGCCGCGAGTCCGGCCAGCGCCCCGAGCTGGTACTCGACCTGCGCCTGCAGCGTGCGGGAGTCGACGTCGAGGGGCACGCGACCGAAGTTCTCGCGATCGCGGTACGAGGGGTGGGCGCCGATCACCACGCCGCGCTCGACCGCCGCGGTGAGGGTGTCGCGGATACCCTCCGGATCACCCGCGTGGTAACCGCACGACACGTTCGCGCTGCTGACGATGTCGAGCATCGCGGCGTCATCGCTCACGCGACGGTCGGCGCTGTTCTCGCCCAGGTCGGAGTTCAGGTCGACGGATGCCATGGCACTCCTCTCGCCGTCCCGTGCGCCGGCGCGCGCCGGCACCACCAGACTGCCAGACGGCGCTCAGACGGCCGGCGCCGACCCCCGCACGATCAGCTCGGTGGGCAGGATCGTCAGCGCCGCCGGCGCACGACCGGCGAGCAGGTCTATCACCATCCCGGCCAGCATCTCGCCCTGCTCCGCCATCGGCTGTCGCACGCTGGTGAGATCGGCGGCGACCGCGAGCGGGGAGTCGTCGAAGGCGACGATCGCGACGTCGTCCGGCACGCGCAGTCCCGCCTCGCGCAGCACTTCGAGCGCGCCGCGGGCCATCAGGTCGCTGGCGACGAAGAGGGCGTCCGGGCGCGGGTCCTGCGCGATCAGGCGGCGGGCCGCAGCCGCTCCGCCCTGCTCACTGAAGTCGCCGTCGGCCTCGCCGGCCGGCTGCAGTCCGGCATCTTCCAGCGCCGCACGGAACCCCTCACGACGATCGACGCTCACCGACATCGACATCGACCCGGTGATGGTGGCGATGCGCCGGCGTCCCAGCGCGAGCAGATGCTGCACCGCCTCACGGGCCGCGGCGACGTTGTCGACGTCGACGACGATGTCGCTGTCACGCACGCGCAGCGGCCGCCCCCCGAACACCACCGGCACCGACTCCGCGATCCGCTCGATGAACGAGTCGCTGGCGTGATGCGAGACGATGATCGCCGCATCCACCCCGCCGTTGCGCACGAAGCGCGTCATCTTGCCGTCGGGGTCGTCGCTGGCGATGAGCAGGTTGAGGATGTAGTCCGAGTCGCTGAGCCGGTCGCTGATGCCCGCCACGACGGATGCCAGGAACGGGTCGCCGAAGAAGCGCGTGGTGTCCTCGGGCACGACCAGGCCGATCGCGTGCGTCTGCCGGCTGGCGAGCGATCGGGCGGCGCGGTTGGGAGCGTAGTTCAACGCGGTGATCGCCTGCTGCACCGCGGCGAGGGCCTCCGGGCTGACGGACGACGACCCGTTCACCACCCGCGAAACCGTGGAGCGCGAGACACCCGCGAGCGCGGCGACCTCTTCGATGGTGGGACGGGCGGCCATCTCAGATCGCGCGGTCCGCGATGATGCGCGCGTACTCGCGTCCGCTCTGCTTGAGGGTGCGCTGCTGCGTGTCGTAGTCCACGCGCACGATGCCGAATCGCTTGGCGTACCCCCACGCCCATTCGAAGTTGTCCATCAGCGACCAGTAGAAGTAGCCGCGCACGTCCACACCGTGCTCGATCGCATCCAGGGTCGCGGCGAGGTGCGCGCGCAGGAACTCCGTGCGCTCCTCGTCGGCGACCTCGCCGTCGGCGCCGACGACGTCGTCGTACGCGGCGCCGTTCTCGGTCACGTACAGCGGCACGGCGCCGCTGTAGTCCTTCGCCACGCGCTCGAGCAGCCGGGTGAGCCCGTCCGGCTGCACCTCCCAGCCCATGCCGGTGCGCGCGAGCCCGCGCTCGACCCAGTGGATGCCCTCGTGCGAGGGGAACGGCGAGCGCGTCTCGCGCTGCTGGCCCTCGGTCTGGTGCGGGTCTCCGACGCCGGGCTGCGGATGACCGGACAGCAGCTCACCGTGGTAGTAGTTCACGCCCAGCGCGTCGAGCGGAGCGGAGATGACATCGAGGTCGCCGGGCCGCACGGCAGCCTGCCACTCGCTCACCGCAGCCGGGTCGACCTCGCGGAAGTCGCGGACGATGTCAGCCGGGTACTCGCCGTGGAAGAGCGTCGAGAGGAACCAGCCGTTGAACTGCCCGTCGATGCGCCGTGCGGCATCGATGTCGAGTGGATCGTCGACATCGGCGGGATCGGCGACGGTGAGGTTCAGTGTGATGCCGAGCGAGAGCTTCGCGTCGCGCTCGCGCAGGGCCTGCACCGCGCGCCCGTGCGCGAGCAGCACATGGTGCGAGGCGAGCAGGCCGTCGCGGATGCTGGTGCGGCCCGGCGCGTGCACGCCGGCGGTATAGGAGAGGAACGACGAGCACCACGGCTCGTTCATGGTGGTCCAGTTGTGCACGCGGTCGCCGAGCGCGTCGTGCACGCTGAGCGCGTAGTCGGTGAATCGCTCGGCGATGTCGCGATTCGTCCAGCCGCCCTGCTCCTCGAGCGCCTGCGGCATGTCCCAGTGGTGCAGGGTCAGCCACGGCACGATGTCGGCGTCGAGCAGCTCGTCGACCAGGCGGCTGTAGAAGTCCAGGCCCTTCGCGTTGACCGGTCCGCCGTCGGGCCGCACCCGCGACCACGAGGTGGAGAACCGGTAGGCCTGCAGGCCCAGCTGCTTCATCAGCGCCACGTCGTCGGCGTAGCGGTGGTAGTGATCGCAGGCGACGTCGCCGTTCTCGGCGTGCACGACCGCGCCCGGCACGCGCGAGAAGGCGTCCCAGATGGATGCTGTGCGGCCGTCCTCGAAGGCCGCGCCTTCGATCTGATAGGCGGCGGTGGCAGCGCCGAACAGGAAGTCGTCGGGGAAGGAGCGGGTCATGCTCTCATGATGCCACGACAAGTGTGGGAGCGCTCCCAGATGTCGGGCGCCGACGTGTCGGCTAACCTTGGCGGGTGACACCCGAACTGGCCAGAGCCGAGTCGCTCATCGCGTCGATTCCCGACTACCCGCAGCCCGGCGTGCTGTTCCGCGACATCACTCCGCTGCTCGCCGACGCGGAGGCGCTGCGAGCCACCACCGAGGCGCTCGTCGAGCCGTTCGCGGGCCGCTTCGACGTCGTCGCCGGCGTCGAGGCACGCGGCTTCATCCTCGCCGGCGCCGCGGCGATCGCTGCGGGCGTGGGGTTCGTGCCCATCCGCAAGGCCGGCAAGCTGCCGCGCCCGGCGGCCGCCGTCGATTACGCGCTCGAGTACGGCACGGCCACGATCGAGATGCACGACGACCTCCCGCGGGGCACCCGCGTGCTGCTGATCGACGACGTCCTGGCCACCGGCGGCACGCTCGCCGCCGGCCGCGAGATCGTGCGGCGTCTGGGCTGCACTCTCGCGGGCATCAGCGTGCTGTTCGAGATCCACGGCCTCGGCGGGCGCGAGCTGATCGGCGATCTGCACACGGTGTTCCGCTCTCACTGATTCCGTTCGGACTGGCGCCGGTGAGCGCCACCCACCTCCTCGGGAAGGGCGTCGATCGGCACGATCACGATGTCCTGCACCTTCCAGTCCAGATCGATGCAGGCGTCGCGGGCCGCGGTGAGCTCGTCCAGCGACGGCATCTGTCCCTCGCGCGGCACCACGAACGACTCCACGTGCAGCACGTGTCCCTGATCGCGCACCCGCGAGCCGACTTCCGCCGCCCAGGGCTGCGCGCGCAGCAGCTCGTCGATCTCACCCGTCAGCGGGTGCACCTCGTCGTCGTCGAACGTCGTCGCGGCGGTGTCCATGAGGTCCGTGATCGCCGCGCGCATGTTCTTGACGCCGTCCCAGAGGATGCTGGCGGCGATCAGCAGCGCCGCCGCGGCATCCGTCCACCACCACCCGATGCCGATGCCCAGCACGCCGACGATCGAGCCGACGGCGGTCTGCCAGTCGGCCTTGTTCATGTCGGCGTCCGCGTAGAGCACCTTGTCGTGCAGCTGCTCGGCAAGGCGCATCTTGACCCGCCCGAAGTAGATCGGCAGCGGGATGGTGAGCGCCATCGCGCCGACCATCAGCCAGCCGAGCCAGATGGGCTGCCCGAAGAGCACGACCGTGCCGATCGGCGGGTGCTCGCCGCCGATCAGTCCCGTCACCGAGTCGATGATGAGGAAGGTGCCCATGGCGAAGAGGGCGACGCCCGCGACCAGGTGAGCGACGCCGACTGCGCGGTGGTAGCCGTACGGGTAGCGGCCGTTGGGGCTGCGGTTGACGATCCGCACGGCGACGAGGAACGCGATCGGGGGCGCGAGCGAGAGCAGATCCTCGATCCAGGCGGCCTTCATGGCCTGCGAGCTGCCCATCACGAGGTAGACCATCGTGATCGCCACGGCGAGGAACGCCAGCGTGTACCACTCGAAGCGGATCGCCCGTCGCAGCGCCTTCTCCTGCCGCTCCGGCAGCTCGTTCCGTCCGAATCTCGTGGTCATGAGCGGGCTTCCTCGTGCAGGAAGGTCTCGAGCTCGGTGAGCAGGCCGTTCTCGCCCATGCGCACGATCATGACGTGCTTCTGCACACCGTGCTTCGTGCTGCGCTCGGTATAGGGCCGGGTGACCGCGCCGCGGTCGGTCCACGGGGTGTCGTCGAGGAACCCGCCGACCACCATGTCGAGCTCACCGCGCTCCAGCGCCGTGAGCAGGTCCGCCTCGCTGCCGGTGCTCCAGCGCACCTGCGCGTCGAGGTGCGCGGCGAACCGCTCGACCAGCTCTGGCTCCGACCCGATGGGCGCACCCGCGTCACGCACATCCACCCACGGAGGCTGCTCAGTGGCCCCTGCGCGCAGCGTGCCCCCCTGGATGCGTTCGAGACTGCCGTGCGGATCGGCCGGGATCTGCATCCCGCATCCGGTCAGCGCGAGCAGCAGCAGCGACACGCCCGCGGCCGCCGTCCCTACTCGTGTCCTCCGACGTCTTCTCATGGCCTGACAATAGCGAGGGCGCGCTTCCGGCATCCAGCCGCATCGATCCCCTTGACAAACCGCGTCCTGAGTCGGTGGTATCCGCGCTCACGGCGTCCGCGGGAGGCGACGGACGGTAGACTGAGCGCGATCCCGCCCGCGACTTCCGGAGTCCCCCATGCCTACCATCGTCGTCGACGTCATGCCCAAGGCCGAACTGCTCGACCCGCAAGGGAAGGCCGTCTCGGGCGCCTTCGCCCGACTCGGGGTGGAGAGCTTCAGCCAGGTGCGTATCGGCAAGCGCTTCGAGCTCACCGTCGACGGCGAGGTCACCGACGAGGTGCTCGCCGAGGCGCGCCGCCTCGCCGAAGACGTGCTGTCCAACTCTGTCATCGAGGACGTCGTGGGAGTCGAGGTCGCGCAGTGAGCGTGCGCATCGGCGTCATCACCTTCCCGGGCTCGCTCGACGACCGCGACGCGCAGCGCGCGGTGCGCATCGCGGGGGCGGAGCCTGTCGCGCTCTGGCACGGCTCGCACGACCTGGAGGGCGTCGATGCGCTCGTGCTGCCGGGCGGCTTCAGCTACGGCGACTACCTGCGCTCGGGCGCGATCGCGGCACTGTCGCCGATCATGGCCGAGGTGAAGGACGCCGCGGCGAAGGGGATGCCGGTGCTCGGCATCTGCAACGGCTTCCAGATGCTCGTCGAGGCGCACCTGCTGCCCGGCGGGCTGATCCGCAACGACCACCAGCACTTCGTGCGCCGCGACCAGCGGCTCACCGTCGAGAACAACGACACCGCGTGGACGAACGCGTTCTCGAAGGCGCAGGAGATCGTCATCCCGCTGAAGAACGGCGAGGGCGGCTACATCGCCGCCGACGACACCCTCGACCGGCTCGAGGGCGAGGGGCTGGTCGCGTTCCGCTACGCGGGGGTCAACCCGAACGGCTCGCTGCGCGACATCGCGGGACTCACCAACGAGCACGGCAATGTCGTGGGCCTCATGCCCCACCCCGAGCACGCGACCGAGGCGGGATTCGGCCCGGACACCTCGGCCGCCATGCGCTCGGGTGTCGACGGACTCGGCTTCTTCGAGAGCGCCATCGCCGCCGTCGCACGCGTCGCCGCGTAGCGCAGTCGCGGCGCCGGTCGGGGCGGCCGGTGCGCCGGTGCGGCCGGTGCGGCCGGTGCGGCCGGTGCGGCCGGTGCGGCCGGTGCGGCCGGTGCCGATCAGAGGCCACTCGGCGGCCACACGCCGATGATGATCGCCATCACGGCGATCGTCAGCAGCTCGTGGCCGATGTTCAACGTGGTCAGCCGCGTCGAGCGGCCCTCGAAGGCGTCGTGGGTGATCAGGCGCGCGGCGGTGAAGCCCGCCCACAGCGTGACCGCGGTCACCGCCGACGCCCAGAAGTACGCGCCGCCGTAGAAGTGCCAGGCGATGCTGGCGGCACCGGCGAGCACCCATGCGGTGATGAAGGCCAGCAGCACCGTGGTGAGCATCGGCCACAGCGGCCGGCGCGAGGGATGGTCCAGGTCGACACCGGCCAGCCGCGACCAGCGCGCCCCCATCACCCCGTGGCTGTACCAGAGAGCGCTGACCAGCACGCTCGACGCGGTCGCGACCAGCACCGCCCAGTAGTTGATCTCGGGAACCATGACGCCTCCTCGCTCGGTTGCCGTCAGGGTACTCCCTGGCCGCAACGAACGAGGAGCGAAGGCGGCAGTCGTCAGGCTATGCCGCCCCCGTCGACGACTAGCGCGGAACCGGTGACGTACGACGCCTCATCGCTGGCGAGCCACACGACAGCCGCGGCGATCTCGCTCGGCTGCCCCATGCGATTCAGCGGGCGCTCCGCCGCCTCTGCGAGGAAGCCGTTCTGATCCTGCCCCAGCTGGCGCGCCTCATCGCGCAGCATGCCGGTGTCGACGTCGCCCGGGTTCACCGAGTTGACTCGGATGCCGTCGGGGCCGTGATCGATGGCCAGCGCGCGGGTCATATTCACGACGGCACCCTTCGAAGCGCAGTACGAGATCGCCTGGCCGCCGCCCTTGAGCCCCCATCCGGAGCCGGTGTTGACGATCGATCCGCCACCGTTCGCCTTCATGATCGGCACCACGTGCTTGCACATCAGGAAGATGGCGCGCACGTTCACGCCGAACACGCGGTCCCACTCCTCGACGGTCGTCTCGACGGCGGTGGTGCGGCGGATGATGCCGGCATTGTTGAAAACGATGTCGATCCCGCCGAGGGACTCGTTCGCCGTCTCGACGACACGGACGATGTCGTCCTCGTTCGAGACGTCGGCAGCGATCGCGACGGCGGTTCCGCCTGCCGCGCGGATCTCTTCGGCTACGGCCTCCGCGGCCTCGGCGTTAAGGTCGACGACGGCGACCGAGGCGCCGTCGTCGGCGAACGCGAGCGAGGTGGCGCGGCCGATGCCGCCGGCGCCGCCGGTGACGATGGCCTTCTTGTTCTCGAGACGCATGGGAGTTCCTTACTTGGTTGCAGGTCAGGGTCGAGTGGTCAGGTGACGAGGTCGGGCGCGGCGACAGCGTACAGGCTCGTCGTCACGGCACCCGTGATGATGCTGATGTGGCCGGACAGCTTCTGGTCGACGACCGGATCGCCGGTCTCGACGATCAGCGGACGGCCCTGCAGGTCGATGATCTTCTGCTCGGGCGCGACGACCAGCAGGGGGTCGTCGCCGAGTGCGTTGATGACCGCTGCCGACAGCTGCTGGTTGCCCCGACCGAGCAGGAAGCCCTGCCCACCGATCACGGTGACGACGGCCTGTGCTGGACCGCGGGCGATCTCCTCGAGAAGCTGCTCCTCGCTCGCGGACCGCAGCAGCTGCCGACCGTCGAGGATCACATCCACGCCCAGCGGCGACTTGGCGATCCCGAGCTGCCGGGCGATCTCAGCGGTCGTGCCGCCGGGGCCGAGCAGGTAGCGCACGCCCGGCCGCATCCGCGAGACCGCACCGCGGGCGGCGGCCGCGACAGCCGCCGCCTCGGATGCCGGTGTCGCTGCCTTCCGCGCCTGCGTGCGACCGACGCGGAATGGCACCCGAAGCATCCCGAACAGCTGAGGATCGACGCGCGCGCGGCGCATCGCCGCCTCGTCGATGTCGAGCACCTCGCGCTCAGTGGTGGGCAGGTCTCCGTCCACCCAGTCGGCCGCGAGCGAGCCGGCTGCGCGCGGGCTGACCGCGAACACCGGGGAGTACATCTTGACCCCCGACGGAATGCCGAGAACGGCCGGCTGCGGCGCTGCGCCGGCGAGCCCGGCGGCAGCATCCCGCAGTGTGCCGTCGCCTCCGGCGACGAGGATCAGCGTCGCACCGGCCGCGGCGAGCGCAGCAACGGCTGCGGAGGTGTCGGATGCCGTGGTCGGGGACTGCGAGGCGGATGCCGGATCGTAGACGACCCATGCCTCGAGCCCGGCAGCGCGCACGGCATCCGCTCCCATCGCCCCGGCAACGGTGGCGATGACGAGAGCCGGATGCCTGGCGGCGAGCACTCGCAGAGCGACGGTCGCCCGCTCCTGTGCGCGCGAGTGCGCGCCGCGCGAGACCGCGAGGCGCTGCACGTCCGCGCCGTCGGAGCCGGCGAGGCCAGCGGGCCCGCCGACTCCGGCGACAGGGTTGACGACCAGTCCGATCACGGGGTCAGGCCCCGGCTGCGGCGACGCGGTGCCCCGACTCGGTCATCGGGTACTTGCGCTCGTACGCGCGCCACGTGACCGCCCAGCGCTCAGGGTCGTCGAGCGCGTCATGGTGCGTGTGGTGCACCGTCTGGTTGTGCGGCGCGGTGCGCACCACCTCGGGCGTCTCGCGTGCCTCACGCGCGACCTCGGCGAGAGCATCGGCGTACTCGTCGAGCTCCGCCATCGAGTACGACTCAGTCGGCTCGAGAGTGAACGGCTGCGGCACGACGTACGGGTGGTGGCTGGTCCAGTAGTGCATGCCGAAGTCCGACATGCGGATGCCGATCTCCTCCGATGAGATGCCGGTCTCCTGGTACAGCTCCTCCCACGAGTAGCGCACCTGCTCGATGCGTCGCCGACCGGTCGCGTAGGGTGCCGAGGCGCCGGGGATCGCCAGCACCTTCGACATGAGGTAGTTGTTGTTCAGCACCGCGGTCTCGGCGGCCGCGAGCAGGCCCGGGGCGCCGAGCGCCATGATCCACGAGTACGCCTTGACCAGCGCGGGGATCACGCCGAAGAACGGGCCGACGGCGCCGATCGACTGGGTGCCCGCCTCGGCGACGGCGAAGGTGCCGTCGTCCTCGCGCACCACGCGGGGGCCGGGGAGGAACGGCGCGAGCGCCGCGCTCACCGCGTTGGCACCCGAACCGGGACCGCCGCAGCCGTGCGGGGTGCCGAACGTCTTGTGCAGGTTGAAGTGGCACACGTCGAAGCCGGCATCTCGGGCGCGGGTGATGCCGAGGATGCCGTTGGCATTCGCCTGGTCGTACGACGCGAGTGCGCCAACCGCGTGCGCGGCGTCGACCCACTCCCGGATCGCCGGGTTGTAGATGCCGGTGTCCTCAGGGTTGGTGACCATGATCGCGGCGGTGCGCGGCGAGAGCGCGGCCTTCAGCGCATCCAGCGACGGGTAGCCCTCGGCATCCGGGTACACCGTGATGACCTCGTAGCCGGCGGCCTTCGCAGCGGCCGCATTCGACGGGTGGCTGAAGATGGTCGTGATGACCTCTCGGCGCTGCTCGCCCTCGCCGTTGGCCTCGTGGTACTTGCGGATCATCGCGATGTTCGACCAGATGGCGGCGGAGCCGCCCTGGGTGTGCAGCGAGACCTCGTCCATGCCGGAGATCTCGGCGAGCATGCGCTCGAGCTGCCACAGGATCTCGAGCAGGCCCTGCGCGTCGGCCGGGTCCTGGTGCGGGTGCATGGCTGTCACCTGCGGGGAGCCTGCCAGCTGGTCGTTGATCTTCGGGGCGTACTTCATGGTGCAGGTGCCCTGGCCGATGTCGACGTTGAAGTCGGCGCCGAGGTTCTCCTGCGACAGGCGCAGATAGTGCTTGAGCACGCGCATCTGGCCCATCTCGGGCAGCTTCGCCTTCGATGGGCGGCGCAGGGATTCGGGCAGGTCGCCGACGACGTCGCCGACGGCTTCGCGGACGCCCGGCTCGACCTGCGAGACGAGCACGCCGCGCTCACCGGGGGTGGACAGCTCGAAGATGATCGGCTCGTCCCAGCGGGCCTGCTGGAAGCGGCGCAGTGCGGGCTTGGGTGCGACGGGGAGGGTCACTTCGTCTCCTCTGCGAGAGCGGGTGCGGTGACTGCGGCGAGCGCCGCGGCCAGGGTGTCGATGTCGGACTGCGTGGTCACCTCGGTGACGCAGACCAGCAGGCGGTGCTCGTCGACGACGACGCCGGGCTCGATGCCCTGCTCGCGCAGAGCGCCGACGACGTCGGATGCTGGGATCGGCAGCGTGACGGTGAACTCGCGCAGGTGCACGGCCTCGTCGTCGAGGGTGACGCCGTCGACCGCCGCGAGCGCCTGCTGTGCGTAACGGGTGCGCGCGAGCAGGGTCTCGCCGAGCTCGGCCATCCCCTCGGGCCCCATGAGCGCGAGATAGACCCCCGCGGCGATGCCCCAGAGGGCCGCGGCCGTGCCGACCCACTCCTTGCCCTCTTCGCGGTGCGCGAAAGAGGTGCGGTCGTAGGCCACGTCGCCGAACCCGTACTCGCCGGGCACGTCGGTCGACTCGAGCCCGAACAGACGCGAAGGCATCTCCATGACGAAGCGCGTGTCATCGTGCACGGCGATGAAGCCGCCGTGCGCGCCGCCGAACCACTGGTGCAGACCGAGCGACTGGATGTCTCCGGTGACGATGTCGGCACCGTGCAGCGCCGGCGGGGTGAGCACGCCGTAGCCGATCGGATCGGTGCCGACGACGAGCACGGCGCCGGCTGCGTGCGCGGCATCCGCGATCTGCTGCAGGGCAGCCTCCACGGCTCCCGTCGCGCTCGGGGTCTCGACCCACACCGCGGCGACGTCGTCGCCGAGCGCCGCCGTGATCGCGGCGACGTCGGCGGTGCCGTCGGCGGCCGGGATGTGCTCGAGCGTCAGGTGCGCCCGTACGTAGTCGGCGACCTTGGCGAGCTTGGCCGGCAGCACGTCGCTCGCGACGAGCACGCGGGAGCGACCGGTGATCCGACCGGACATGGCGAGCCCCGTGGCGGTGGCCTGGTACCCGTCGTAGGTGGGCACGTTCACGACGTCCATCTCGAGGAGCTCTGCCATCAGCGACTGGTACTGGAACAGCGCCTGGAAGCGGCCGTGGTCCTCGTACGGCTCGCCGGCGTAGGCGGTGAGGAACTCGCTGCGGTTGATCACCTCGTCGACGACCGCCGGCACGTAGTGGTTGTACGTGCCCGCGCCGAGGAAGCTGAGGCGCTCGTGGGTGGAGCGGTTCTTCGCGAGCAGGCCGCGCACGTGCCGGGCGAGGTCCTGCTCGGCGACGAACGGCTCCGGCAGGTCGAGCGGACGGCCGAGACGCAGCGACTCCGGCACGTCGGCGTAGAACTCATCGACCGATTCGGCGCCGACGGCGGCGAGCATCGCCGCGCGCGACTCGGGGGCGGTGTTGGGGATGTACGGATGCACGAACGGATGCGTCATGCCTGCTCCTTCGCAGTGGGTGTGGTCAGGGTGATGAAGGGGATCTCGGTCGCGCGGGGCGCGGCGACGACCGCGACGCCGTAGCCGTCGAGATCCATGACGTCGGCTACTTCGGCGCCGGTGATCAGGTCGGTGCCGGATGCCGGAAGACGGAACGCCACAGGCTCAGCGCCGTGGTTGAGCAGGAACGTGTAGTCGGTCTCGCCGTCGGAGCGGGTGACGGCCTCGGCGTTCACGTCGGTGTGCTCGCGCACCGGGAGGCCGGCCGCGCGGAGCAGGTCGGCGAACACGGTCAGCAAGCCGCCCGGGGTGAGCATGGCGCTGACATAGCTGGCCGAGCCCTCGCCGTGTGCGCGACGAGTGACGGCGGGCAGGCCGTCGAGAACGCCCGACGCGTAGCGACCGCGCACCTCGACATCGGCTTCCGCCTCGATCCACTCCGCCCAGCCGGGCACGTCGACCGTGCCGGCGCCGGCATCCGCCGAGCCGTAGTGGATGCGCTCGACGAGGCCGTCGGCGATCGGCCACTGCTCGTCGACCTCGATGCCGAGGAGGTCGCGCAGCGGGCCGGGAGCACCCCCGTCGTGCACCTTCTCGGTCGCGTCCACGACCCCCGAGAACGGCCCGACGACCAGGTGTCCGCCGCCTTCGACGAAGGATCGCATGGCCTCGGCCTGCAGCTGCTCGGCGACATACAAGTTGGGCACGACGACGACGTCGTACTTCTCGAACGGGCCGGTGGCTCGGACGGTGTCGACCGGGTGGCCGAGCGTGTGCAGCGCACGGTGCCACGCGCGGGCCTGCTGCGCCCACTGCAAACGCTGCGACGGCAGCGACTCGACGGCGCTGGACCCCCACCACGAGTCCCAGTCGACGACAAGCGCGACGCGGGAGCGCACGCGGGTGCCGCGCACCGCCTCGAGCTTCTTCAGCTCGAGCCCCAGCACCTTGGTCTCCTGGTAGCTGCGGGAGCGCTCGCCCCGGTGCCCGAGCATCGACGAGTGGAACTTCTCCTGCCCGTACTTGGCCTGGCGCCACTGGAAGAACATGACCGCATCCGAGCCGTGCGCGACGGCCTGCAGGCTCTCGACGCGGATCTTCCCCGGCGCCTTGGGCACGTTGATGTCGCGCCAGCTGGTGGCGCTGGCCGACGACTCCAGCAGAAGCCAGGGCCGGCCGCCCTTCAGCGAGCGCATCAGACCGTAGTTCAGTGCGGCGCCGACGTGCGAGGTCGAGTCGGCGGGTTCCGGATAGGCGTCGTCGGTGACGATGTCCTCGACGGCGGCGAAGTCCCAGTAGTCGAGGTCGCGGAACATGCTCATGAAGTTCGTGGTCACCGCGATGTCGGGCGTGACCTCGCGCAGCACGTCGATCTCGATCTGAAAGAGCTCGAGCATGGCATCCGACGAGAACCGCTCGAAGTCGAGCAGCTGGGTGGGATTGATCGGGCCGGGCGCCTTCTTCGGCGTCTCGATGTGGTCCCACGACGTGTAGCGCTGACCCCACACGTTCACGCCCCACGCCTCATTGAGTCCGTCGAGGTCGCCGTAGCGGTTCTGCAGCCAGCGGCGGAAGTGGCGGGCCGACTCGGGGCACCAGCAGCGCGAGATGTGGTCGCCGTACTCGTTCGAGATGTGCCACATCGCCAGCCCCGGATGGTCGCCGTAGCGCTCAGCCATCGCGCGGGTCATGCGGGCGACGTTCTCGCGCCAGATCGGCGAGGACGGGCAGTAGGTCTGGCGGGAGCCGAACTCCAGCCGGTGACCCTCCGAGTCCCATGGGGCCATCGCGGGATGCGCGCGCAGCAGCCACGACGGCGGGGTGGCGGTCGCGGTGGCGAGGTCGATGCGGATGCCCGCCTCATGCAGCAGGTCGAGGATGCGGTCGAGCCAGCCCCAGTCGTAGACGCCGGGCTCGGGCTCTAGCTGCGGCCAGCTGAAGATCGGCAGGCTCACCATCGTGACGCCGGCCTCTTTCATGAGGCGGATGTCCTCGCGCCAGGTCTCCTCCGACCACTGATCGGGGTTGTAGTCGCCGCCGTAAGCGAGAGTGTCGATACGGACCGCGCGAATGCGCTCATCGTCGCGGTGCTGGGTCACTCGAACTCCTCAGTGAGATGAATAGACGGAACAGACTGTTCAATGTATTCTGTATACAACACACTATGGCGAATCGGCAACCGGGTCAAGCCCTAGGCTGACGCTCAGGAGGGAACCACATGGCGATCGAAAGAAAGAACCTCCGCTCGCAGGTGCGCAGCGAACTGCTCGAACGCATGCGCACCGGGCTGGCGAAGCCGGGCGAGGGCATCAATGAGGTACAGCTGGCCGCAGAGCTCGGCGTCAGCCGCACGCCTCTGCGCGAGGCGTTGATCGCCCTGGAATCCGAAGGACAGATCACCAGCGAGAACGGCAAGGGCTTCCGGTTCGTGCCGCTCAGCGCCGGCGAGTTCGAAGACCTCGCTCCCGTCATGGCGGCACTCGAGAGCCTGGCCCTCGAACTGTCGCCAATTGATGAGCTGAAGATGGTCGGAGCGCGACTGGTCGAGCTGGCAGACGCGTTCAGCGACGAGCTCGTCGAGCACAAGCTCGTGATCAGCCGTGACGACGAGTGGCACGCGGTCATGCTGTCTGTTTGCCCCAATAAGCGCCTGCTCGACGTGATCGAAAGCGTGCGCGGGTCGTTTCACCGCTACGAGTCGCTGCTCGTGGCCGAGGACGTCAAGGTCGAGCGCGTCGCTGCCGAGCACGCCGCGATCGCCCGCGCCCTGGCGGCGGGGGACGTTCCGGCCGCAGCCGAGGCGCTGAGGACCAACTGGATGCAAGGCATGCGCCGCATCCTCGACAACGCCTCCACCGCGTACTTCACCGCCTGACCACCTCCCGCCTCTCGCTCCGGTATGAGTTGGTGCCGCCTGAACGCGAGGTGGACGGCTGAAACTCATACCGGAGCGAACAGCGGGGCAAGGCGAGGCGGTCAGCCCTTGACCGCGCCGCCGAGCAGACCGGCGACGAACTGCTTCTGGAACACCAGGAACAGGATGAGCAGCGGCAGCGTGGCCAGCAGCGAACCCAGCATCAGCCCCGAGTAGTCGACCCGGCTCAGCCCGATCATCGTGTTCAGCGCCACCGGGATCGTGTAATTCGCCTCGGTGTTCAGCATCAGCAGGGGCCAGATGAACGAGTTCCACTGGCTGATGAACGTGTAGATGATCAGCGCCGCGATCTGCGGCCTCGCCACCGGGAGCACGACCCGATAGAAGGTGCGCAGCTCGGACGCGCCGTCGATGCGCGCCGCCTCGATGAGCGTCGTGGGGAAGTCGAGGAAGCCCTGACGCATGAGGAAGATGCCGAACGCGTTCGCTAGGAACGGCACGATCAGCGCCTGATAGCTGTCGATCCAGCCGAGGCTCGCCATCATCTGGAACAGCGGCACGAGCAGCACCTGCATCGGGATCATCATCGTCACGAGGATGGCACCAAGCAGCACCCCGCGCCCGCGGAACCGGTACGTGGCGAGGCCGTACCCGCACATCACGCTGACCACCACGCTGAACGCGGTGTAGATCACCGCGACGAGCACGCTGTTGAGCATCACCTGACCGAATCCGATGCTCTCCTGCAGCCGCCCCAGGTTCTGCCACAGCTCGCCGCCGGGCAGCAGCGGCAGCGGGGTGACGAACAGGTCGGATGTGCGGTGCGTCGAGGCGATGACCATCCAAAGGAACGGCACGAGCGCCAGGATGCCGGCGAACACCAGCAGTGCGTATACCGGGGCGCGCAGCACCACCTTGCGTGCGAGGGGCTCGCCTCGGCGCTCCGGAACGCCCGCGCGCCGGGCCCTGCCGGTCGTGATCAGCTGAGTGGTCACGGCTTCTCCCTCATGATGCGGAACTGCACGATGGCGATGATGGCGGTGAGCACGACGAGCATCCAGGCGATCGCACTGGCGTAGCCGAAGTCGAACTGCTGGAAGCCGATCTTGTACAGGTACAGCACCGGCGTGAGTGTCGCGTTGTTCGGCCCGCCGCCGGTGAGGATGAAGTTCTCATCGAACAGCTGCAGCGCGCCGATCGTGGAGGTCACGCTGGTGAAGATCAGCACTGGGCGCAGCTGCGGGACGACGACGTGCCAGAAGGTCTGCCACCGCCCGGCGCCGTCGATCCGCGCCGCCTCGTACAGTTCCGGCGGGATCGCCTGCAGGCCGGCGAGGATGATCACCATGTTGTAGCCGGTCCAGCGCCACGTGATCGAGGCGATCAGCGCGACTCGCGCCCAGAACTCGTTGTTCAGCCAGTCGATCGGCGCGACCCCCAGCAGCCCGAGCGCCTGGTTCAGCAGCCCGCCGTCGGTCGTCATGATCACCCGGAACACCACCGAGTAGGCGACGAGCGTGGTGATCGCCGGCAGGAAGGTGATCAGCCGGAATCCCGAGCGGAAGCGCAACCACGACTGGTTGAGCAGGTAGGCCAGGCCGACCGCGAGGGCTATCATCAGCGGCACCTGCACCACCAGGATCAGCAGCGCGTTGCCGAGGCTCTTCGCGATGAGCGGATCGCGCAGCATCCGGGTGTACTGGTCTATCCCGACGAAGGTCGAGACACCGCCCTCGGTGCGGAAGAAGCTCTGCATGAGCGACACCGCGAGCGGATAGGCGAAGAAGATGAGCAGCAGCGCGGCGGCTGGCAGCACGAACCACATTCCGGGCCGCTGCATGCGCGCACCGAAGCGGCGCCTGGGTCGCCGCTCGTCGGCATCCCCCGGGGTGCGCAACGTCGCGGCGTCACCCCGGGCGGGACTGAGGACAGACATCAGTCCGCGATCTTCCGGCCTGTCGAGTTGGCGATCTGCGATGCGGCGTCGTCGAGCGCCTTCTTCGGGTCGTCGCCGTTGAGCACCGCAGCGGCCACCGCGTTCGAGACGGCGTCAGCTGCCACCGACTGGTCGGAGGTGAAGGTGATCGTGGGGATCTGCTTCGTCAGCTCGCCGAACGTTTGGAAGACCTTCTCGCCGCTGAAGTACTCGCTCGGCTGCTGGAAGTACTCGGACTCGAGCGCGGGCAGGTACGACGGGAACAGGCCTTCCTGCTGCATCATGCTCGATTGGTTGTCGGCGTCGGCGAGCACGAACGCCATGAAGTCGGCGGCGAGCTGCGGGTTCTTCGCCTGCGTGGGGATGGCAAGGCCGGAGCCGCCGTTGTTCGACGTCGCCGCTCCCCCCTCCTCGAAGACGGGAAGGTCGCGCACGGCGTACTTGCCCGAGAGCTCGGGGGCCTCGCCCTCGAGGGTGCCGATCCACCAGACCGCCTCGGGGGTGACGGCGGAGTCGCCGTCCTTGGCGCTGGTGACACTGGCGTCCCAGCCCTTGGCGTTCTTGATCAGACCCTTCTGCTGCATGGTCTGCAGCAGGGTGAGCGTCTGCACGGCTTCGGGGCTGTTCACGGTGATGTCGCCATTCTCATCGAACAGGCCCTGACCTTGCTGCTGCTGCATCATGAAGAACGGCCCCCCATCCGATAGATCGGCTGTGAGCAGCGTCTTTCCAGTCTTGGCCTTGATCGCCTCGCCCGCCGTCACGAGCTCGTCCCAGGTGGCGATGTCTAGCGGGTCGACGCCGGCCGCATCGAAGTAGTCAGTGCGGTAGAACAGGCCGACAGTACCGGAATCCCAGGGCGCGACGCGCAGGTTGCCGTCGCCATCGGTACCGGTGTTCCACTTGAACGGATCGAAGTCATCCTCCGCGTCGCCGAACACAGGAGACAGATCTGTGAACCCCTTGGGGAACTGACTCAGGTAGCTCTGATTCTTGTCGGTCTCGAGGGTGATGATGTCGGGCAAGCCTGTGCCAGCCTGCAGGCCGACGGAGATCTTGTCGTATGCGTTGTCGTAGCCGATGTCGACGACATCGATCGTCACGCCGTCATGCTTCTTCTCGTACTCAGCGCCGAGGCGCTTGAGCGCGGTCGCGGCGACATCCCATGACCAGATGGTGATCTCCCCGGACGCCGCGGCATCCTTCTCGAGCTCCGCACCGTCGGATGCGGGCGCCCCGCCTCCGAATGCGCATCCGGCCAGCGCCACCGCCGCAGTCGCGGTGAGTGCGGCTGTCAGCATCACGCGTCGCTTCATCATGACCTCCTCGTCACATTTTGGATATTGAATACAATACACGATACTCGAGATGAAGAGAGACCGCGTACGCCCTCAGAGCACCCGTGACAGGAAGCGCTGCGTGCGGTCGCTGGACGGGCTCGAGAGCACCTGGCGCGGCATCCCGGTCTCGACCACTACCCCTCCGTCGACGAACGTCAGCGAATCGGCCACCTCACGCGCGAACCCGATCTCGTGCGTGACCAGCACCATCGTCATGCCGGCCTCGGCGAGCGACTTCATGACCTCCAGCACCTCGTCGACCAGCTCCGGGTCGAGACCCGAGGTCGGCTCGTCGAACAGCATCACGGCGGGCTGCATCGCCAACGATCGCGCGATGGCGACGCGCTGCTGCTGCCCGCCCGAGAGCTGGCTCGGGTACTTGTGCGCATGATCGCGCATGCCCACCCGCTCGAGCTGATAGTGCGCGTTCTCCACTGCATCCGTTCGCGGCATCCCCTTCACCTTGACCTGCGCACAGATGACGTTCTCAAGAGCATTCATATTGTTAAACAGATTGAAGCGCTGGAACACCATGCCGATGTCGCGACGAAAGCGCGCGAAGTCCTTCGGGCGCCATTCGTGGAATCGGTCATCGCGTCGGGTGTACCCCACCGTCTCGCCGTTGACGCGGATCACGCCGTCATCGATGCGCTCGAGCGCATTCAGGCAGCGCAGGAATGTGGACTTTCCCGATCCAGATGGCCCGATGATGCAAGCCACCTCCCCCCGATCGACCGTGAAGTCGATGCCACGCAGCACTTCGGCATGACCGAAGGACTTGCGGACGCCCTCTGCGACGATGATCTTCTCGGTCATTTCAGGTCCTCCGTCGGCACTCGGATCACACCGGTTTTGAACAGCCCGCCGTCTCCGGACCGAAGCGACGTGCGCCGCCTCGCCGTCGGCACGGCTGTGCTGTTGCCGAACTTCTTCTCGAGCTTGCTCTGCAGGTAGGTGGCGATCGCGGTCAACAGCATGTACCAGAGGCTCACCACGATGAGCAGCTCCATGATCTTGCTGTTCTCCTTGTAGATCTGACTCGCGTTGGTCATCAGATCGTTGCCCGCGACCACGTAGACCAGCGACGTCGTCTTCAGCATGCCGATGAACTCATTGCCGAACGGCGGGATGATGATCCGCAGCGCCTGAGGCAGCACCACGATGCGCAGGCGTTGAGAGGAGGTCATCCCCAGCGAGCTCGCGGCCTCGGATTGCCCGAGATCGACGGCCTGGATGCCGGCGCGCACGATCTCGGCCGCGTACGCGCCGAGGTTCAGCGCGAGACCGAGCACGGCGGCGTTGAATCCGGTCATCACGGTGTTCGTGTCCCACTCGTAGCCGATGCTCGTTCCGGGGATCGCGAGCACCAGCGTGGGGAATAGGAAGGCGAGGTTGAACCAGAAGATCAGCTGCACCAGCACCGGTGTGCCGCGGAAGAACCAGATGTACAGCGTGCTGAGCAGCTGGGCGACCGGGTTCGACGACAGCTTCATCACGGCCAGCACGACGCCGATCACGAGACCGATGACCGTGGAGATGATCGACAGCGCTATCGTCACCCCAACTCCCGCCAGGATCTTCGGGAAGAAGATGTAGTAGCCGACATCGACCCACGACAGGTGCGGATTGACGGCCAGCGCGTACGCGAACCCGACGACGACCGCGACGCAGATGAGCGCGATGACCACGCGACCCGGGTGGCGCAGACGCACGATGTTGCCCGCGTGCGGCCAGGAGGCCGCACGCCTCGCATCCGGAGACGAGGAGGTCATCTCAGTTCCCCTTGTTGATCGTCGCCTCGTCGATGCCCATTCCGCTCAGGTCCCAGGCATCGAGGATGTCGGCGTAGGAGCCGTCGTCCATGAGCTGGTTCATGGTGTCCTGCGTCAGGCTGATCAGCTCCTCCGCGTCAGGTGCGATGCCGATGCCGAACAGCGCCTCACCAGGGATCTCGACGGCCTCGAGCTTGTCGTCCGACTGGCTCACCCGGTACTGCGCGACGGGGAAGTCGTTCATCCCGGCATCCGCGCGCCCGTTCTGCAGCTGCAGCAGCGCCTCCGGGTCGTTGGCGAAGCCGAGGATCCGGATCTTCTCGGCACCGGCCGCGACGCAGTCCTCGCTGTACGTCTCCGCGAGCTGCATGTAGTAGCCGTTGTCGAGCACCGCGAGCGTCTTGCCGCACATGTCGTCAGGCGACTTGATGCCCTTCGGGTTGCCCTTGGCGACGACGAAGGCGCCGGCCGATTTGGCGTAGTCGACGAACGTGACCTTCTCGCGGCGCACCTCGGTGTCGTTGAGCCCGGAGATGACCATGTCGTAGCGGCCGGAGGCCACACCGGGCACCATTGCATTCGGGTCGGAGTTCTCGATATTCACCTCGACGCCCCAGAGCGCGCCCATGGCGCGGGCGAAAGACATGTCGACGCCGATCATCGCCTTGCCGTCCTCGTCGAACATCTCCATCGGCGGATATCCGTCCGCGGTGGCGATGGTCAGCCCGTTCTTCTTGATGTCGGCCGGAACGCGCTCGGCCAGCTCGGGGTCGGCTTCGAGCCCCTTCAGCACGTCGGACGCGAGATCGCCGGCGGGGATGTCGACGGCCGCAGGGGCGGTGTCGACCCCGCCGTTCGCATCGGTGGCGCCGACCGGCTTGCCGCCGCATCCGACGAGCATGAGGGCGCCGGCTACGGCGGCGGCGGTCAGGACGACTCTGGCCTGCGTGGTGTTCATGTGTTCATCTCTCTGTGTGGCCGTCACGGCGTGACGGATGGCTGGTGCGGGTCGTGCGCGTCCCATCGGGTCGCTCCGCCGAGGACGGTGCGCACCACCTGGGCATCCCGAAGGGCGGCGGCGTCGACGGTGCGGGGATCACGGTCGAGCACGATGAAGTCGGCGAGCATGCCGGGCGCGAGCCGTCCCCGATCGACGTGCCCGGCCGCTCGTGCGGCGGTGACGGTGTACGCGCGCCATGCCTGGGAACGTGTCAGCCGCTCGTGCGGCTGCCACCCGCCGGCCGGGGTGCCGTCGGGCCGCTCGCGTGTGATGGCCGAGTGGATGCCGTGCAGCGGGCGGATGCCCTCGACCGGTGCGTCGGAGCTGAATGCGATCGGCACCCCGTGCTCGAGGAGAGTGCGCCAGCCGTACGAGAGGACCTCCCGACTTCCGAGTCGGCGCTCGACCATGTCGATGTCCGAGGTGCACGACTCGGGCTGCATCACTGCAAAGGCGCCGCTGCGCGCGAGCAGAGTGAGGTGTTCGCGTCGGACGTGCTGGGCGTGCTCGATGCGGTGCGGCACGGCCCCGCCGACCAAGGCGCTCCGCGATGTGGCGAGGGCGTCAGCGGCGTTGCGCACCGCGGCGTCGCCGATCGCGTGGATTGCCGTGGAGAAGCCACGATCTGCGCAACGAACGATCGTCTGCCGCAGCTCCATCATGTTGATCGCCTCGACGCCGCGGCTGTCGGGGCGATCGGTGAACGGCTCGCTGAGGAAGCAGGTGTGAGAGCCCAGAGCGCCGTCGGAGAACAGCTTCACGCCGCCGTAGTCCAGCCACGCATCGCCACTGCCGGTGCGGATGCCGTCGTCTGCGACCTCGTCGAGTTCCGCGTCGATCGTGAGCTTGTGCACGCGCAGAGGCAGCGCGCGCTCGGCAGCCAGTCGCTGGAAGATCTCTCGGGCAATCCGATCGTCGATATCGTGGACACCCGCAACACCCGCCCTCGTCAGTTCGTGAAGAACGCCGAGGACGCGGTCTTCGATGCTCCCGCGGATGCTGCGCTCGATCTCATGCTGCACGGCGAAAGCAGGCGCCTCGGCGACGATCCCGTCCGGCGCGAGGCTGCGGTCGATCCCGAGGCGGTCCCGGGCGGCGGAGTTCAGCCAGTACGCGTGCAGATCGGCTGAGTGCAGCGCGACGGGCGTGGCACCGGTAGCGCGATCGAGAGCGGAGAGATCCGCTGGGCGGCGGTCGTCCCAGGCACCGGCATTCCACCCGGCGCCGAGCAGCCAGCCGTTGCCTGTGCGGCCCGGGCCGCCGGCGCGCAGCGCGGCCCCCGCCTGCAGCGCGAGACGCTCGAAGCCGTCGGCGGCAGAGAGATCGACCTCGAGGGAGCGTGTGGCGAGCTGCACCGTGTGCACGTGCGCGTCGATGAACGCCGCAGTGACGTGCCCGCCCTGCAGGTCGATGCGGGCGGCTGCCGCAGGAGCTGCCGCCCGGCAGTCAGCGACAGACCCGATCGCAGCGATGCGCTGATCGACGACGACGATGGCCTCCGGCTCCGACGTGGATGCTTCGGCATCGAGGTCCAGATGCACGCGAGCGTTCTCGAAGATCGTCGTGGTCAAGTCGGCTCTCTCGCTCGGCGGTCTCAGCGGCGTCGACCTATCGGAAGCGCCGTCGCTTCTTGTATGCAGAATACAGCATTCAGGATGAACCGCAAGGCCCAGGTGATGCGGATTCCGCGGCGACTAAAATCGAAGGCGTGAGCCTGCTCGTGACCGTGCCGACCGACCGCCTCGCCGAGAGCATCGGCCCCCTGCCCGACGGGGTCGACCTGCGGGTGTGGGACTTCCGCTCCCCCGCTCCGGCCGACCGCCTCGACATCGTCGTACCGCCCTACATGGGCACCGCCGGTTCGCTGTCGGCGCTGGAGGGGCTGGACGTCGGTCTCGTGCAGAGCCAGTCGATCGGCTACGACGGCGTCGCTGAGACGCTGCCGGTCGGGTTGACGTTCGCCAACGCCGCGAGTGTGCACGAGGCGTCCACCGCCGAGCTCGCCGTCGGCATGATGATCGCCGCGCAGCGGCAGCTGCCGCGCTTCGTGCACGCACAGGAGCGCGGCGAGTGGGCGCCGGTGTTCGCCGAGAGCCTCGCCGACCGGCGAGTGCTGCTGGTCGGCTTCGGCGGGGTGGGCACCGCGATCGCCCGGCGGCTAGCGCCCTTCGAGGTCGAGCTGGCCGCCGTCGCACGCACCGCGCGCACCGAGCGGATCGAGGGCGCCGGCGACGTCGCGGTGCACGGCATGGACGAACTCGACACCCTGCTGCCGGACGCCGACATCGTCGTGCTGAGCCTGCCGGCCGACGACGCCACCCGCCACCTGTTCGACGCGGCACGCATCGCCCGCATGGCGCGCGGCGCCCTGCTGGTGAACGTAGGGCGCGGTCCGCTCGTCGACACCGCGGCCCTCGTCGACGCCCTGCACGCGGGAGCGATCCGTGCGGCCTCCGACGTCTTCGAAGAGGAGCCGCTGCCCGAGGGCCACCCGCTGTGGACGGCCCCGAATCTGCTGATCACGCCACACGGCGGGGGCGCGTCGACGGCGATGAATCCGCGCATGGCCCGCCTCGTGCGCCGCCAGATCGAGCGGATGCTGGCCGGCGAGGACCCGGTCAACGTCGTCATCCGGGCGTCCTGACCAGGGGCCGATGCGGACGTCTGCAAGCGCTTGCAGTAGCCTGATCGCATGGCACAGCGTGAGCAGCAGCGTGAGCAGATGGCGGCCCCCGGTTCGGAATGGTGGCGCACCGCCGTCATCTATCAGATCTACCCCCGCTCCTTCGCCGACGCCTCGGGTGACGGCATCGGGGACCTGCCCGGCATCACCGATCGCCTCGACGATCTGAAGAGCCTGGGCGTCGACGCGATCTGGCTGAGCCCGTTCATGACCAGCCCGCAGAAGGACGCCGGCTACGACGTCGCCGACTACCGCGACGTCGATCCCCTGTTCGGCACGCTGGCCGACTTCGACGTGATGCTGAACGAGGCGCACACGCGCGGCATCCGGGTCATCGTCGACCTCGTGCCGAATCATTCCTCCGATCAGCACGTCTGGTTCCAGGAGGCACTGAAAGCCGCACCCGGCAGCCCCGAGCGGGCCCGCTACGTGTTCCGCGACGGTCGCGGCGAGAACGGCGAGCTGCCCCCGAACAACTGGGAGAGCGTGTTCGGCGGCGGCATGTGGGAGCGCGTGACCGAGGCCGACGGCACCCCCGGGCAGTGGTACCTGCACATCTTCGACCCGACGCAGCCCGACTTCGACTGGACCAACGAGGAGGTGCGCGAGGAGTTCCGCAGCATCCTGCGCTTCTGGCTCGACCGCGGCGTCGACGGCTTCCGGGTGGATGTGGCGCACGGCATGATGAAGGAAGCCGGCCTGCCCGACTACGCCCCGGTCGCCGACGCCGACTCGATGGGCGGCGGCGAGGAGAACGTGCCGTACTGGGGTCAGGACGAGGTGCACGACATCTACCGCGACTGGCACCGGGTGCTCGCCGAGTACGACGGCGACCGCGCACTGTGCGGCGAGGCATGGCTTCCGACGCTGGCGAAGACGGCGCTGTGGGTGCGACCCGACGAGATGCACCAGACCTTCAACTTCCCGTACCTGATGACCCCGTGGGATGCGCGGGAGCTGCGCCTGGTCATCCGCGAGTCGCTCGAGGAGTTCGGCAAGGTGGGCGCTCCGAGCACCTGGGTGCTCTCGAACCACGACGTGATCCGGCACGCCTCACGCCTCGCGCTGACGGCCGACAGCCCGCAGGGCGAGGGCATCGGCCCGAAGTCCGAGGGCAAGCCCGACCCCGTGATCGGTCTCTCGCGCGGACGCGCGGCGACCACGTTGATGCTCGCGCTGCCCGGTTCGGCTTACCTCTACCAGGGCGAGGAGCTGGGTCTGCCGGAGGCGATGGAGATCCCCGACGAGTTCCGTCAGGACCCCACCTGGTTCCGCACGAACGGAGAGCGCTACGGCCGCGACGGCTGCCGCGTGCCGCTGCCGTGGACGGCATCCGGCCCCTCCTTCGGCTTCAACGACACCGGCGCTTCGTGGCTGCCGCAGCCGGCTGAGTGGGCGACGTACGCGCGCGACGTGGAGGAGGCAGCCGCGGACTCGACGCTGAACCTCTACCGGCGGCTGCTCAGCGAGCGCCGCGAACGCGGCCTGGGCAGCGGCTCCCTGGTGTGGGATGACGTGGACGATTGGGCCGTGGCCTTCCACCGCGGCGAGCTGCACGTCGTGGCGAACCTCGGCGACGGCCCCATCGAGCTCGGCGAGGACGTGACCTTCGTCGTGCAGAGCGAGCCGTTCACCGGCACCGCCCTGCCCCCGAACACCGCCGCCTGGTTCACCCGCGCCTGAGCCGCCCGACCTCGCCCAGCCGTGAGAAACCACCTCCTGCGTGAGACATCACGCTTCCCGCGGTGTCTCACGCTCGACGTGGTTTCTCGCGTCGGCAGGCCCGAGTGAGCAACCACATGGCGAGCATCGACGAGGTCGCGCGACTGGCCGGGGTGTCGACGGCCACGGTCTCGCGCGCGCTCAGCGGGCGCGGGCAGGTGTCGGATGCCGCGCGTGAGCGCGTGCGCGCGGCGGCTGCGGCACTCGGGTACGTGGTGTCGTCGCGGGCGTCGAGTCTGGCATCCGGACGCACACGCAACGTCGGCGTGATCGTGCCGTTGCTGGACCAGTGGTTCTTCAGCACCATGCTCTCGGGCGCGTCCAGCGCGCTCATGCGCGCCGGCTACGACATCACCCTCTACAACATCACCGCGGATGCGGATGTGCGCCGCGAAGTGTTCGACACCTTCCTGCGTCGTCAGCGGGTGGATGCCGTGATCGCCGTCGCCATCGAGCTCGACGAGCACGAGACCGGCCAGCTGCTCGATCTGGGACTGCCGGTGATCGGCGTAGGCGGCCCGAATCCCCGGTTGCGCACCCTCTCGGTCGACGACACCGCAATGGCCCGGCTGGCCACCGAGCACCTGATCGAGCTGGGGCACCGCGAGATCGCGCACATCGGCGCAGCTGGCGAGTTCGAAGCGGACTTCCGCGTGCCATCGCGTCGACTGCGGGGGTTCGAGCAGGCGCTGGCGACGGCGAGCATCGCCGCGAACCCTGCGCTCCTCGAGCCAGCCGACTTCACCGTGGACGGCGGCCACCGCGCCGCCGCGCGGCTGCTCGATGCGCGCAGGCCACGGCCGTCTGCCATCTTCGCCGCGTCGGATGAGATGGCCATCGGAGCGCTGCTGGCGGCCCGCGACCTCGGCATCCGCGTGCCGGAGGACCTCTCGATCGTGGGCATCGACGGGCACGAGCTCGGCGAGTTCTTCCAGCTCACCACGGTCGACCAGTTCCCGCTCGCGCAGGGCGAGCGGGCCGCCGCGGCGGTGCTCGCGCAGCTGGAGGGGCAGGCGGATGCCACGGCCGCCGCCGCTCTGCCGTACGAGCTCATCGTGCGCAGCACGACCGCGCCCCCGCGGTCCTGAGCCGCCAGCCTCAGGCGGCGAGCTTCAGGCGGCGAGCGCGACCCGCCGGCCCGCACGCGAGACGAACAGGTGCAGCACCATGGTCACGGCCAGCACGACGGCGGACGCCGGCACGAGACCGTCGGCCTCGAGTCCGGATGCCAGCAGCGCGCCACCCAGCATCCCACCCAGTGCCGAGCCGAGCTGCATGCCGCTGCCGTTCAGCGCGAGCACGAGCGACATCGACTCCGGCGCGAGGTCACCCAGGCGGGACTGCAGCGCGACCCCCGATCCGCCGTTGAAGAACGCGCAGGCGAAGAACCACGCGAAAGCGGCGACGGCGCCGGCGACGCCGGGCAGCAGCAGGCCCGCACTCCCGAGCAGCGCCACGACGATGAGGATGCCGATGATCAGCGCGATCACGGTCTTCGGATCGATCCGGTCGGTGATGCGCCCGGAGAGGATGTTTCCGGCGAGGCTGATGACTCCGTACCCGAACAGCGCCGCCACGATCGCCGGACCCTCGCCCACGCGCGGGCCGAAGATGTATGTCGCGTACGTGAAGCAGAGATAGCTCGCGCACATGATGCCGGTCGCGACGAGGATCGCGCCCAGCACTGCCGGGCGCGCGAGCGGGCGCAGCGTCTCCCGCAGCGACAGCGCGGGCAGGTGCAGGCGCGGCACGTTGATCAGGATGCCGATCAGCGCCACCGCGCCCACCGCGGTGACCAGGAACAGCGGCAGACGCCAGTGCTGCTGGCCGATGATCAGCCCGACCGGCACACCCAGCGCGGTGGCGGCGAGGAATCCGCCGAGCACGAACGACAGCGCACGGCCGCGCCGCTCGGGCGCCGTCTTGGCCAGCACGTATGCGCTGACCACGGCGCTGAGCAGCGCGCCGCCCACGGCGGAGACGATCCGCCCGAGCATCGCGACGGTGTAGTCGGGCGCGAGCGCGATGAGCAGGTTCCCCGCGACGAACACGGCCAGCGAGAGGGAGATGACCAGCTTGCGCTCCCACCGGCCGGTCAGCGAAGACAGCACCGGACCGGCGATGGCCGCGGTGAGCGCGAACACCGCCACGAGCTGCCCGGCCGCCGCCCGCGACACGTCGAGGTCGCGGGCGATCTGGGGCAGCAGGCCGGCCAGAACGTACCCGTCGATGCCCATCGAGAAGTTCGCCAGCGCCAGCCACAGCAGCGCGCCGTACCCCGCCGGTCGCGCTTCGTCACTCGTCCTCACCGATCCATCCAAGCAGAGCGGCAGGCCGGTGGCGCGCGATCGCCGGCATCGCAGGAATACTGGTACCCATGGATTTCCTCAACGAGACCGTGCTCTTCCTCGGCGACAAGCTGTGGACGTGGGCAGTGCTGCCCGTCCTGCTCGTGCTGGGCCTGTACTTCACGGTGCGCTCGGGGGTAGTGCAGTTCCGGCTGATCCCGGAGATGTTCCGCACGCTCACCGACCGCACCCCGACGGATGCCGACGGGCGCCCGCAGTCGGTGTCGGCGTTCCAGGCGTTCACGATCTCGGCGGCATCCCGCGTCGGCGTGGGCAACATCGCCGGCGTCGGCACGGCAATCGCCCTGGGCGGACCGGGGGCGGTGTTCTGGATGTGGACGATGGCGTTCATCGGCGGCGCGTCGAGCTTCATCGAGTCCACGCTCGGCCAGACCTTCAAGGTGCGCGACCAGGACGGCTTCCGCGGCGGCCCGGCGTATTACATGCAGTACGGGCTGAAGGCGCGCTGGATGGGCATCGTGTTCGCCGTCATCCTCATCCTCTGCTTCCCGTTCTCGTTCAACTCGCTGCAGGCCAACACGATCAGCGCCACCGTGTCGGGCAGCTTCGGCGGCGAGGTGAGCTGGATCCCCTGGGTGGTGGGTCTGGTCCTCGCCGGGCTGACGGCACTGGTCATCTTCGGCGGTGTGCGTCGCATCGCCAACGTGTCCTCGGCGGTCGTCCCGCTGATGGCGCTGCTGTACCTGGTGCTCGGGCTGGTGATCGTCGGCATCCACATCGACCGGCTGCCCGAGGTGTTCGCGTCGATCTACACGCAGGCGTGGGGCACCAAGGAGGTCGCCGGCGGCGCGCTGGGCACCATCATCATGATCGGCGCGAAGCGCGGCATGTTCTCGAACGAGGCCGGTCTCGGCTCCGCGCCGAACGCCGGTGCCACCGCGGCTGTCACGCACCCCGTCAAGCAGGGCCTCGTGCAGACGCTGGGCGTCTACTTCGACACCTTCCTGGTCTGCTCGATCACGGCGTTCATCGTCCTCGTCGCGACCCCCGATCTGGCCAACGCCGAGCAGGGCATCGTCCTGACGCAGAACGCGCTGGTCAGCTCGCTCGGCACGTGGTCGAACGTCGTTCTCAGCGTGATCATCTTCCTGCTCGCGTTCAGCTCGATCCTCGGCAACTACTACTACGGCGAGTCGAACATCGAGTTCATCCGCGCGAACCGCGCAGTGCTGCAGGGCTACCGCGCGCTGGTCGTGCTCGTGGTGTTCCTCGGCTCGATCGCCTCGGCGGATCTCATCTGGAACACCGCCGACGGCATCATGGGCGTCATGGCCCTCGTCAACCTCATCGCCATCGCGCTGCTGTCGGGGGTGGCCTTCAAACTGCTGCGCGACTACCTCGACCAGCGCCGGGCAGGGCTGGACCCGGTGTTCACGCGGGAGCGGATGCCGGAGGTCACCGGCATCCACTGCTGGGAGGACGAGCTCAGCGTCACCGGACCGGTGCCCGTGCAGCAGCGCGGCCGCTGAAACGCAGAACCGGCCCGGGCGAATGCCCGGGCCGGTTCTGCGTTACGCGTCTGAGGTCAGAGCGGACGGATGTTCGCCGCCTGCATGCCCTTGGGGCCGCGCTCCGGGTCGAACTCCACCTTCTGGTTCTCGGTGAGCTCCTTGTAACCCGAGCCGGTGATCGCCGAGAAGTGCGCGAACAGGTCGTCGGAGCCGTCATCGGGAGCGATGAAGCCGAAGCCCTTCTCGGAGTTGAACCATTTCACAGTGCCGGTGGCCATGTGCTTCTTCTTTCTGTTGATCTGGCCGCTGAGCGGCCGGGGCGCCGCGCCGAATCGTCCGGCGGGCACGAGTGAGGCGATACCGGCCGGGTACGTCGCAGAGCGGCGGATCCGGCGGGATCGGGATCCCGGCCCGCGGCACTCACACGCGGGAGGGGGATCGGGGTGATGGGCCGCACACGAGCAGTTCGCGGGCCGGTTGAGAGTGGGCCCTCCGGTGGAGGGGCAGGTTCACCGTATCACGCGACGGCGTCGGGGCGGCCGCGAGCGGCCGTGCAGCACCCGCGCGAGCGGGGCGAAGCTAGGCTCATCGCATGACCGTCGACCTCGAAGCGCTGTACATCGACCTGCACTCGCACCCGGAGCTGTCGTTCCAGGAGACGCGCACCGCCGGCATCGCCGCCGCCCATCTGCGCGAGCTGGGTCTGGAGGTGCACGAGGGCGTCGGCGTGACCGGCGTGATCGGAGTGCTGCGCAACGGCGAGGGCGCCACTGTGTGGCTGCGCGCCGACATGGACGCCCTGCCGGTCACCGAGCAGACCGGCCTCGGATATGCCTCCACCGCGACCGGCGTCGATCCCGACGGCAACACGGTCGGGGTGATGCATGCCTGCGGGCACGACATGCACGTCACCGCGATGATCGGCGCAGTCGAGCGCCTGATCGCCGAGCGTGCGCAGTGGGGCGGCACCGTGGTGGTCGTCATCCAGCCGGCAGAGGAGTACGGCGCGGGCGCCCGGGCGATGCTGGACGACGGTGTGCTCGACCGCTTCCCGCGTCCGGACGTCGTGCTCGGTCAGCATGTCACCCCGCTTCCCGCGGGGACGATCGGGGTGCGTCCGGGTCCGCAGATGTCTGCCTCGGACGGCATCCAGGTCGTGCTGCACGGTCGCGGCGGGCACGGCTCGCGGCCGCACTCCACGATCGACCCGATCGTGATGGCGGCTGCGACGATCATGCGCCTGCAGACGGTGGTCTCGCGCGAGGTCGACCCGCGCGAGCTCGCCGTGGTCACGGTGGGCTCGATCCACGCCGGCACGAAGAACAACATCATCCCCGCGGATGCCACCCTGCAGCTCAGCCTGCGCTACCCCGACGAGCAGCAGCGGGCGAAGGTGATGTCGCGCGTCGAGCGCGTGATCCGCGCCGAGGCGATGGCATCCGGCGCCGAGCGCGAACCCGACATCTCCACCCTGCACACCCTGCCCGCGACGATCAACGACGTCGACGCGACCGGCCGGGTCGTCGCGGCGTTCCGCGCGGCGTTCGGCGAGCAGGCGGTCGTCGATCCCGGGCTGTTCACGGGCAGCGAAGACGTGTCGTGGTTCGCCCGCGACGCGGGTGCGCCGCTGGTGTTCTGGTTCTGGGGTGGTGTCGACCCGCAGGCGTACGCCGACGCCGTCGCGAACGACAGCATCGACCGCGACATCCCCACCAACCACTCGCCCTACTTCGCGCCGGTCATCCACCCGACGATCGAGGTGGGCGTGACCGCCATGGCGACCGCGGCACGGGCGTTCCTCGGCTGAACTGCGCGACTCGACGCTGCACCGGCGGTCAGGCCTGCAGCGCGCGCTGATTGATCTCGTGCGCCTCGCGGTGCAGCCGCTCCATGCGCACGTCGAGCTCACCGGCGGTCGCCGCGGCCTCGGTGAGACTCTGCACGAGGTGCGCGGGCACCCGCCCGGCGAACTTGTAGTGGATCTTGTGCTCGAGGCTGGCCCAGAAATCCATCGCGACGGTGCGGAACTGCACCTCGACGGGGATGGGCACCGGCCCGGTGGAGAGGAACACCGGCACCTCCACGATGGCGTGCAGGCTGCGGTAGCCGTTCGGCTTGGGCTCGGCGATGTAGTCCTTCACCGCGCGCACCGTGACGTCGTCCTGCTGCGTGAACAGGTCGAACAGCAGGTACACGTCGGTGACGAAGCTGCAGGTCACGCGCACCCCGGCGATGTCGGTGATCTCCCCTCGGATCACCTCGAAGTCCGCGTCGATGCCCTTGCGGGCGACCTTCTCGACGATGCTGTCCGGCGTCTTCAGCCGGCTCTTGACGTGCTCGATCGGGTTGTACGCGTGCAGGTGGGTGAACTCGTCGCGCAGGATCGAGATCTTCGTCTCGACCTCCCGCATCCCGAACTCGTACTCGCGCAGGAACCGCTGGAACGCGTCACGCAGTCGCTTGGCCTCCGCGATCGCGGCATCGTCGACGGGGAGGGTCGTCATGGCGTCGACGTTACGCCCGCCCGTTCGGAATCGGCTGGGCATGCCCGCCGGCTCGGACGCTACGCGTCCCGCGAGCGCCACAGCAGCCACACGAAGTACGGCGCGCCGAGCAGCGCGACCACGAGGCCGGCAGGCAGTTGCGCGGGAGCGAGGACCGTGCGCCCGATGGCATCCGCGACGCCCACCAGCACCGCGCCGAGCAGCATGGCGACGGGGATCACCCGGCGGTGCCGCGCGCCCACCAGCGCTCGCGCCGCGTGCGGCGCGACCAGCCCGACGAAGCCGATCACGCCGACGGCCGACACGCTCAGCGCGGCCAGCAGCGCCGCACCGGCCAGCAGGGCGAGGCGGGTGCGCTCGAGACGGATCCCCACCAATCGTGGGGTGTCCTCGTCCATCGCCAGGATGTCGAGTTCGCGGCGCTGCGCGAACACGAACGGCAGCGCGATCAGCAGCACCACCGCGAGCGGGACGACCTGCTCCCAGATGCGACCGTAGGTGGTTCCGGACAGCCAGGTGTAGATCTTCGGGGTGTCCCAGGGATTCGCGCGCAGCAGCACGAAGGTGGTCAGCGCGGTGCTGCCGTACCAGACCCCGATGCCGATGAGCACCAGCCGGTCGGCGCTGAGCCCGCCGCGCCAGGCCAGCGAGTACACCAGCGCGAACGCCAGCAGCGCGCCCACGATCGCGGCGACGAGCATTCCGAACGTCGAGGCCGCCGCGCTGGTGACCACGAGCACCGCCCCCAGCCCCGCTCCGCCGGTGATGCCGAGCAGGCCCGGCTCGGCGAGCGGGTTGCGGCTCACCGCCTGCGTCACCGTGCCGGCCAGGGCGAGAGCGGCCCCGGCGACGACCGCGGCGATCACCCGGGGCGCGCGCTCGTCGAGCGCGAACGACACCAGCGGCGGCGCCTCGCGCTGCAGCCACAGCAGGATGTCGCCGGTGAGCAGCGGAGTCGCGCCCACCAGCATCCCGACCAGCACGACCGCGGCGAGCGCGGCGATGCCGATGGCCAGCACGATGCCGAACCGTCGGCCGCTGCGCACCCCGAAGCGGATGCTCGGCGGCCGACGGGTCGGGCCCGCATCGCGCAGCCGCCGGGCCATCACGATCAGCACGATCGCGCCCAGCAGGGTCGTCGCGACGCCGGTGGGCACCGCGATCGCGCCCTCGGCGCCGATGATCGCGCGCAGCACGGCATCTGCGAGGATCACCACGATCGCGCCGACCAGCGCCGCCGTCGGAATCAGCAGCAGGTGCCGGCCGAGCGCGGGCACGAGGCGCGACAGCAGGCGCGCGAGCACCGGCGCGCACAGTCCCACGAACCCGATCGGCCCGGCGAGGGTGACGGCCGCCGCGGTGAGCACCACCGAGAGCAGGATGCCGATCACCCGCGTCGAGCGGATCGGCACACCCAGCGACGACGCGGTGTCGTCGCCGAGCGCGAGCACGTCCAGACGTCGGCTGAGCGCGAGGGCCAGCGCGATGACCACGACGATCACCGGCGCGGCCCGCAGGAACGCGTCGATGCTCAGCTGCGACAGGCTGCCGCTGCCCCACGCGAACAGACCCTTCGTCTCCTCGTCGAACAGCACCAGCAGGGTCGAGGTGCCCGCCTGCAGCGCGAGGGCGAGCGCCGAGCCGGCGAGTACGAGGCGCGTTGTCGACGAGGCGGCTCCTCCGGCGAGGCCGAGCACCAGCGCCGCCGCGGCCAGTCCGCCCGCGAAGGCGACGAGGCCTGAAGCCCAGAACGGGATGCTCACCCCGAACGCCGTCGCGGCGGTGATCGCGAAGTACGCCCCGCCGGTCACACCGAGGGTGTCGGGCGAGGCGAGCGGGTTGCGCGCGAGGGACTGCATGAGCAGGCCCGCCACGCCAAGCGCGAGTCCGACTGCCACGCCCGCGGCCAGACGCGGCAGGCGCGAGCCGAGCAGGATCTCGGGGTCGGCGAGCACCTGCCCGCTGGTGCCCTGCGTGAGGTGCCAGAGAGCGGATGCCACCAGCACGCCGACCAGGGCGAACAGCGTCCCTGCAGCGGTGAGGGTCGCCGGGGCGCGGTCCGGACCGGGGGCCGACACTCCAGATGTCGGACGGTTTCCGGCATCCGGTCCGACATCTGGCGTGTCGGCCCCCATCTCGTAACCCGAGGTCCCCCGGCGCGCGCTCACTCGGTGATGACGTGGACGAACGCGTCGATGATCTGCTCGGCCGAGCGGGGTCCGCCGAACGTCCAGATCCCGCCAGGGAAGGCGTGCACGTCGTCGTTCTTCACGGCGGGGATGGATGCCCACGCGGGGTTCTTCTTCGCCGCGTCGATGAAGCTCTCGCTGTCGGGGTCGTTGGTGCCGGTGTGCAGCAGCATGGCGTCGCCGATGGTGGTCATGCCCTCGATGTCGGTCTGGCCGAGGCCGTAGGCGGGATCGACCTCACCGGTCCATGCGTTCTTCAGGCCGAGCTGCTCGCCGAGCTCGCCGATCAGCGAGCCCTGCCCGAACGGGCGCAGCGACACGTTGCCACCGTCGACCCAGCCGTCGAAGAACACGAACGGTGCGCCCTCGCGCTCGGCGTCGGCGACCTCGGCCTTCGCGCCGGCGAGCTTCTTGTCGAACTCGTCCTTCACGACGTCGGCTCGCTCGGTGCGACCGGTGGCCTGCGCGATGAGGTCAAACGTGTCGAGCATCTGGCCGATCGGGTCCTCGGCATTCGCGCCGATAGTGGCGAGCACGGGCACGCCGTACTTCTCGAGCTGGCCGATGATGGCGTCATCGCGCGTGTACGCCTCGACGATGACGAGGTCGGGCTTGGCGCTGAACAGTGCGTCGAGGTTCGGCTCCTGGCGGGTGCCGACGTCCTTGACACCCTCGGGCAGCTTCTCGGCGGTGTCCCAGGTGCGGTAGCCGTCGGCGTCGGCCACCGCGACCGGGGTGAGGCAGAGCGAGAGCACGTCTTCGACCTGCTGCCATTCGAGCACGGCCACGTCGGTCGCGGGCTTGTCGAGCTTCACGGTGCGCCCGAAGGCGTCGGTGAGCTCGACCGGGCCGGTCGCGGTGCTGGTGCTGTCGTCGGCGCAGCCGGCGCCGCTCGCGGAGGTGGTCTTGTCTGCTGCGGCACTGTCACCGCTCGACGCGGCGGGCTGCGTGGTGCCGCAGGCGGTCAGGGCGAGGGTGAGCGCGCCGAGGGTCGCGAGGGCGGCGAGGGACTTGTTCATCAGAGACGACTCCGGAGGTGTGCAGTGGGAGAGGACAGGCTCAGACCGGACAGGTCAGGCCGACAGGGCGGTGAGGGCCCGGCGCGCGCGATCGTGGTGCCGCCCGCGGGGGGCGACCTGCACGCGTCCGGTGCGCGGGTCGAGCCGCGCGTCGATGGGCAGGCCGTACACCTCGCTGAGGTTCTCGGCGGTGAGCACGGCGGCCGGGCTTCCCGACGCGTGCACACGCCCCTGGTGCATGAGCACCACCTCGTCGGCGACGGATGCCGCGTGACCCAGATCGTGCAGCACCACGCCGACTGCCGTGCCGCGGTCGGCGAGGTCGCAGATCAGGTCGAGGGTCTCGACCTGGTAGCGCAGGTCGAGGTGGTTGGTGGGCTCGTCGAGCAGCAGGATGCCGGTGTCCTGCGCCAGGGCGGTGGCGAGCCACACCCGCTGCAGCTCACCGCCGGAGAGCTCGTCGACCGCGCGGTGGGCCATGGTGTCCAGACCGGTCAGCGCGAGGGCCTGCGCGATGGCGGCTCGATCGGCGTCACGCACTCCCGTGAAGCGGCCGCGGTGCGGGTGGCGCCCGTAGGCGACGACGTCCTGCACCTCCAGGCCGGAGGGATGCGGACGCGACTGCGAGAGCATCGCGACGGTCCGCGCGAACTCCTTCGCCGAGAGCGAGGCCGCGTCGCGCTCGCCCTCGTCTCCGCCGACGCGCACCGATCCCTCATCGACGCGGTGCAGCCGCGCGAGGGCGCGCAGCGCGGTGGACTTGCCGCTGCCGTTGGGGCCGATCAGCGCGGCGACCATGCCGGGACGCAGGTGCAGCGACACTCCGTGCACCACGCGGGTGCGCCCGTAGCTCAGCGCCAGCGACTGTCCGTGCAGCTCGTCGTGGCGCGTGCTCGGCGCCGCGGCGGAGCCGTTCGTCATGCCGGGTTCCCTGATCGGATTGCTCACGTTAGGAGAGCCTAACCTATGCTGGTCTGGTGAGCCACCACCCCTACCGGACGTTCCGCACCACGGTCGCGCGCATCACGCCGCTCTCGCCGCACTTCACCCGCATCACGCTGTGCGGGGACGAGCTCGCGCACTTCGGCACTGACGGGCTGGATCAGCGCATCAAGCTGATCATCCCGTTCGCCGACGGCGCGGTCACCGACGTCGGTCAGTTCGACGAGGCGCAGAGCATGACCGAGTGGTATCGCCGCTGGCGCGCACTGCCCGACGCCCAGCGCAACCCGATCCGCACCTACACGATCCGCTCACCACGCCCGCGCGAGCGCGAGATCGATGTGGACTTCGTGCTGCACGGCACGGACGGTCCGGCATCCGCGTGGGCGACGAGCGCGCAGATCGGCGACCCGCTCTGCGTGGTCGGACCGGACGCCCGCTCCAGCGAGCAGGGCGGCGGTATCGAATGGCGTCCGGGTGCGGCGCGCTCCCTGCTCATCGCCGGCGATGAGACCGCGACCCCCGCCATCTGCTCGATCGTCGAGTCCCTCGAGGCGGATGCCGTCGGAGACGTGTGCATCGAGGTGCCCACCGAGGCGGATGCCCTCGAGCTGCGCGCCCCGGCGGGCGTGCGCGTGCGGTGGCTCGCACGCGGCGGCGCCGCGCACGGTGTGCGGCTCAGCGCCGCCGTGCACGAGTGGGGCCGGCAGCGCGCAGCCGACCGGCATCCGTCCGCCGCTCCCGTCGCATTCGACGACCCGAGCGCCGATGAGGTGCTGTGGGAGGTTCCGGATGCGGTCGACGGCGGCGAGTACGCGTGGCTCGCCGGTGAGGCGGGCACGATCACCGCGCTGCGTCGTCATCTCGTGCGCGATCTCGGCATCGATCGGCGCTCGGTCGCGTTCATGGGCTATTGGCGGGAGGGCCGCGCCGAGGCGTCCTGAACCGCACTGTTGCGCGCCCGCGAGAGCAGGCGTATTCTCGCCGCTCGTGGCATACGAAGGCCGCGAGAACGCGGACGCCCCGCTCCTCGCCAAACGCATACTCCTCGGCGAGCCGCTGACCAGCGAACAGGTCAACGACCAGCTGCTTCCCAAGCGCATGGCGCTGCCGATCTTCGCATCCGACGCGCTGAGCTCGGTCGCCTACGGGCCGCAGGAGATGCTGATGATCATGCTGATCGGCGGGGTGTCGTTCCTCACCCTCAGCCCGTGGGTAGCGGCGGCGGTCGTGCTGCTGCTGGTCGTGGTTGTGCTCAGCTACCGCCAGCTCATCAAGGCCTACCCCTCGGGCGGCGGCGACTACGAGGTCGCCTCGACCAACCTCGGCGAGGTGCCCGGCGTCGTCGTGGCGGCCGCGCTGCTGGTGGACTACGTGCTCACGGTGGCGGTGTCGATCGCATCCGGAGTCGACAACATCATCTCCGCCGTCCCCACGCTCGACCCCTGGCGGGTCGAGCTGGCCGTCGGCTTCGTCGCACTGATCGTCATCGTCAACCTGCGCGGGGTGCGCGAGGCCTCCGCGGTGTTCGCGATCCCCACCTACGTCTTCATCGGCTCGGTCGTGCTGATGATCGGCACGGGGCTGATCCGCACGTTCCTCGGCGACGCGCCCGTCGCGGCGAGCGCGTCGTACACGGTGCAGGCCGAGAGCATCTCACAGGCCGCGATCATCCTGCTGGTGCTGCGTGCGTTCTCCAGTGGCTGCTCGGCCCTGACCGGCGTCGAGGCGGTGTCGAACGGGGTGCAGGCGTTCCGTCGCCCGAAGATCCGCAACGCCCAACTGACCCTCACCATGATGGGCACGATCGCCGCGCTGCTGTTCACCGGTCTCACCGCGATGGCGCTCATCGCCGGGGTCCGCTACGCCGAGAACCCGTGCGATCTGCAGGGCTTCGACTGCTCGGGGCCGCAGCCGAGCCTGATGGCGCAGATCGCCGCGGCAACGTTCGGCGGCGGCAGCATCCTGTTCTTCGTCATCCAGGCCGCCACGGCCTGCGTGCTGCTGCTGGCGGCGAACACCGCGTTCAACGGGTTCCCCCTGCTGGGAGCAGTGCTCGCCCGCGACGGCTACGCGCCGAAGGCGCTGAACACCCGCGGCGACCGGCTGGTGTTCTCGAACGGCATGATCCTGCTCGGCATCGGGGCGGTCACCGTGCTTGTGGCGTTCCAGGCGAATCTCACCGCGCTGATCCAGCTGTACATCATCGGCGTGTTCGTGTCGTTCTCGCTGGGTCAGATCGGCATGGTGCGGCACTGGCGACGGCTGCTGCGCGAGACCACGCACCGCCGCCTGGCCGAGGTGGCCGCCGAGCGCCGCTCGGCGCACGTCGGGCTCGTGATCAACTCGCTCGGCGCGGTCATGACGGTCGCCGTTCTGGTGATCGTGACCATCACCAAGTTCACGCACGGCGCATGGATGGTCTTCTTCGCGATCCCAGTGCTCGCGCTGCTCATGCTCGGCGTCAAGCGCTACTACCGTGACGTCGAGCACGAGATCAGCATCGACGACACCACGCACTTCGGCTCGCAGGGCGATGTGGCGATCGTGCTCGTCAGCCGGCTGCAGAAGCCCGTGATCAAGGCGCTCGACTACGCCATCGCCGCCCAGCATCAGAAGACCATCGCGCTGCACATCGCACTCACCCCAGAGGACGGCCAGCTGCTGCAGCGGCAGTGGGCCGAGCACCGCATCCCCGTGCCGCTGGTGATCGTCGACTCGCCGTACCGCACCTTCGCCCAGCCGGTGGAGCACTTCATCCGCGAGTATCGCGAGAAGCACGGGCCGTCGGTGGTGACGGTGTACCTGCCGCAGTACATCGTCGGGCACTGGTGGGAGAGCGTGCTGCACAACCGGCGCGCCCGTCGCATCGCGGCGCAGCTGATGATGGTGCACGGCGTGACCATCACTCTGGTGCCCTGGCTGCTGGACTCGTCGGAGCTGATCTACGGGCGCCGCTCGCGCCCGCTGCCCGGGCAGCAGCGCGCGGGGCGGCCGGTCGCGCTGTATGGAGCGCCCGCCCACGGACGCCGCGCTCAGCGACCGGCGGGGCCGCCGGACCGGTGAGGGTCGGGCGAGCGGACGCGGGGCGAGCGGACGCGGGGCGAGCGGAGGCGCGGCGCGTCGCGATCCCCGTTGTCCCTGCGCGGCGGAGCGGGTAGACCTGAGTCATCTCAGAAGATCGGAGAAGGACATGGTTCACCGCATCGGCTACATCGTCGGCAGTCTGGCTAGCGACTCGATCAACCGCGTGCTCGCCGCAGCGCTCGAGCGTCTCGCGCCCGATCAGCTCGAGCTCAGCGAGATCCCGATCCGCGATCTTCCGCTGTACAACCGCGACGACGAGTACTCGCCGGTCGAAGCGGTCATCGACTTCAAGCGGGCCGTCGAGGACTCCGATGGCCTGCTCATCGTGTCGCCGGAGTACAACCGCTCGATTCCCGGCGCGCTGAAGAACGCGATCGACTGGGGTTCGCGTCCCTGGGGGCAGAACTCCTTCGCGCGCAAGCCGACGGGCATCATCGGCGCGTCGACCGGCGCGATCGGCACCGCCGTCATGCAGGCGTCGATGCGCAGCGTGCTGAGCTTCCTCGACGCACCGCAGCTGAACGCCCCCGAGGCGTACATCACCTTCAGGCCCGAGGCGTACGGCGCGGACGGCGAGGTGAAGGACGAGGGCACGGCGAAGTTCCTGGCGCACTACATGGAGGAGTACGCCGCCTTCGTCGAGCGGGTGCTCTCCAGCATCCTTCCCGGTCACATGGGCGACTCGGATCCCGACACGATGCACTGAAGCCGGCGTGTCTATCTCCCCACGAGCCGTCGTCAGCGGAACGAACGCAGCCGCAGGCTGTTGCCGACGACGAACACGCTCGAGAACGCCATGGCGGCGCCGGCGAGCATCGGGTTCAACAGGCCGAGCGCGGCGAGCGGGATGGCGGCGACGTTGTATGCGAAGGCCCAGAACAGGTTGCCCTTGATCGTCCCCAGCGTGCGCCGCGCGAGGCGGATGGCGTCGGCGGCTGCCCGCAGATCGCCGCGCACGAGGGTGATGTCGGATGCTTCGATCGCGACATCGGTGCCGGTGCCCATCGCCAGTCCGAGATCGGCCTGTGCGAGGGCGGCGGCATCGTTGACGCCGTCGCCAACCATCGCGACCACTCGGCCCTCGGCCTGCAGCCGCGCGACGACGGCGACCTTGTCGGCGGGGAGCACGTCGGCGATGACCTCGTCGATGCCGACCTGGCGGGCGACGTGGTGTGCGGCGGCGGCGTTGTCGCCGGTGAGCAGGATGGGCGTGAGGCCCAGCCGTGTGAGTGCGGCCACGGCCTCGGCGCTCGTCGGCTTCAGCTCGTCGGCCACGACGATGACGCCCTTCGCCGCGCCGTCCCACGCCACCAGGATCGCCGTCTGGCCGGCGGCTTCGGCCTCGGCCTGTGCGGCGAGCAACTGCTGAGACGGGTGGATGGCCCAGTCGACGAGCAACGATCGGCGTCCGGCGATGACGGCGTGCCCCTCGACGATTCCCGTGACGCCGCGCCCGGCGATGTTCTGGAACGCCTCCACCTCCGGTAGCCCCTCCCCCGATAGTGGGGGGTCAATAAATGCTGCATCAAGGGGTGCGTATGCGGCATTTTCTGACCCCTCTCGCATGCCCCGCCTAGATGGGGGGTCAATATATGTCGCATCGCGGGGTGCGGATGCGGCATTTTCTGACCCCTCGTGGAGGGCGTGGGAGGCGATGGCACGGGCGATGGGATGCTCGCTGGCGTGCTCGACGGCGCCGGCCAGGCGCAGCAGCTGGCCCGCATCCTCACCTTCCTCGGCGATGACCGCGGCGACCGTCATCCGCCCCTGGGTCACTGTGCCGGTCTTGTCGAGCACGACGGTGTCCACGCGCCGCGTGGACTCGAGCACCTCGGGACCCTTGATCAGCAGACCCAGCTGCGCCCCGCGACCCGTGCCGACCAGCAGCGCGGTAGGCGTCGCCAGCCCGAGCGCGCACGGGCAGGCGATGATGAGCACGGCGACTGCGGCGGTGAAGGCAGCGGATGCCGGATAGCCGAGCACCAGCCAGACAGCGAGCGTGACCAGCGCGATGCCGATCACCACCGGCACGAAGACGCCGGAGATCCGATCGGCCAGCCGCTGCACGGCCGCCTTGCCGCTCTGGGCATCCTCGACCAGCCGAGCCATCTGCGCCAGCTGCGTGTCTGCGCCGACCCGGGTGGCGCGCACGACCAGGCGCCCGCCGGCGTTCACGGTGGCGCCGGTGACGGCATCCCCCGCGACCACTTCGACCGGCATCGGCTCGCCGGTGATCATCGACCGGTCGATTGCAGAGGTGCCCGAGACGACCTCGCCATCCGTGGCGATGCGCTCCCCCGGGCGCACCACGAACTCGTCGCCGACCCGCAGTCCGGCGATCGGGATGCGCACCTCGGTGCGCGCGCCATCGGGGCCGTTCGGCCGCAGCACCGCAACGTCCTTGGCACCGAGCTCGAGCAGCGAGCGCAGCGCCGCCCCGGCGCGCCGCTTCGCGCGCTTCTCGAAGTAGCGGCCCGCCAGCACGAACATCGTCACGCCGGCGGCGACCTCGAGATAGATGTTCCCGGCACCGTCGGCCGGTCCAGCGCCGAAGTCAGCGCTCCACGGCCACGCGAAGCCGTGCGTCATCCCCGGCATGCCGGCCGTGCCGAGGAACAGCGCGTACAGCGACCAGACGAAGGCTGCGGATGTGCCCAGGCTGATCAGCGTGTCCATGGTGGCCGCGCCGTGGCGCAGATTGGTCCACGCGGCGCGGTGGAACGGCCAGGCGGCCCAGACGATGACCGGAGCGGCGAGCGCCAGCGACGCCCACTGCCAGTAGGTGAACTGCAGCGCGGGGATCATGGCGAGCACGATCACCGGCACCGAGAGCACGATCGAACCGATCAGGCGCTGCCGCAGTGTCCGCAGCTCGGGATCGTCCCCGGCGTCGGCGGCGCCCCCCACGCCCGTTGCACCCGCAGCATCCGTTGCATCCGCAGCGATGCTCTCCTCCACCGCAGCCACGGGCAGCGTCGCCCGGTATCCCGCCTTCTCCACCTCGGCGATCAGGGCCCGTGTGTCGACGGTGCCGGCCACGTCCACGTGCGCCTTCTCGGTCGCGTAGTTCACGCTCGCACTCACACCGTCGAGCTTGTTGAGCTTCTTCTCGATTCGCAGCGCGCACGAGGCGCACGTCATCCCGCCGATCTGCAGGTCGATCCGCGTAGGCGCTGCATCGACCGGGATGCTCATCAGGCACGCACCGCCCGGTAGCCGGCCTCGTCGACAGCGGCGATCACGGCGTCATCGTCGATGGCGTGTTGCGAGGTGAGGACGAGGCGTCCGGTCTGCGCGCTGACGTCGATCGACTCGACGCCGGCGATCTGCTCGACCTCCTCGCGCACCGACATCTCGCAGTGTCCGCAGGTCATTCCGGTCACTCGGAACTCGGTCGTGGTCATCGCTTCTTCTCCGTTCCCGTACCCGGGAGGGGTACCCATGATCAGGATAACGCGAATACCCCCGTAGGGTATTCCCGTCTCATTCGGAGGAGCGGCCCCGCCCACGCTTGTCGCGGTACATCTCGGCATCCGCGCGGCGCATCGCAGATTCCAGCGTGTCGTCGCCGTAAACCTCGGCGACACCCCACGACCAGGGGTGGGTGGCGTACTGCCTCATGCGCCCGACCATCGCCATCGCTCCCGATTCGGTGGTGTCGGGCAGCAGCATGACGAACTCGTCCCCGCCCAGGCGCCCTACCAGGTCGCGCTCGCGCGACATCGAGATCCACTGCGCCACGAGGGTCTTCAGCACGGCGTCGCCCGCCTCGTGGCCGTCGCCGTCGTTCACGGCCTTGAAGTCGTCGAGATCGAGCACGGCGATGGCCAGCGGACGGGCGGTGCGTCGCGCCCGACGCAGCTCCTCGTCCATGCGGTGCTTGAGTCCGCGGCGGTTCAGCGCACCGGTGAGCGCATCCGTGTGCGCTTCCAGACGGATGCGATGCCGCACGAAGAAGCCGATCTCCAGGCACAGCCAGCTCATCGCCACGACCCCGAACAGGTTCGACCACCCGAACAGTCCCGGGGCGACCGAGCCCGGCACAGCGTCACCGCCGAAGGGTCCCAGCGCCATCGCCGTGCCGACCGAGGCGAGGATGCACAGCTCCACCACCCGGCCGATGCGCGCACCGTAGAACCAGGCGAGGAAGATCGCCATGACCGGCAGCTCCTGGATGCTGGCGATCGCGTTCTGTCGCTCATCGGAGAACCCGATGTAGTACACCGCGACGAGCGCGTGCAGCAGCACGAGCACGAGTCCGCCCCACCGCGGCAGCCGCACGCCCATCAGCAGCACCGCCGCCCCACAGCCGAACCCCGCGACCATGAGCACCGCGGAGAGGAGGATCTCGAACAGCGAGATGTCGGTCTCGAACAGCTCGAGCAGCAGCAGCAGCGAGAAGAAGACGCAGGCCACCGCGGTCGCGATCGAGTAGATCGAGGTGCGCGAGCGCGTCCGCTGCAGCCAGGAGGCGTTGAGCCAGCCCAGCTCGTCGGCGTCGGCCGCGCGGATCCCCTGTACGACCACGAATCGCCCCTCTCAGCCCGACGCCCCTGGAATCAGGCTACCTCCGGATATCCGCACCTTCTCCGCCATGACACCGCGGGGCATACACTGAACCGTGATCTCCCCTCCATCAGCGCACCAAGGCCGGAGCCCGATGACCGACGCACCGCGTGCGCAAGCGCACTTCCAGCCGATCGTCGACGTGCGCCGCATGCGCGTGGTGGGCTTCGAGGCCCTCGCCCGCTTCGACGACGGCGTCTCGCCGCTCGAGCACCTGCGCCTCGCCGAGGAGCGGGGCGAGCGCGAGGCGCTCGAGATGCATCTGATCGCCGGTGCGGTGGAGGCGGCATCCGCTCTGCCCGTGGGCGGCTTCGTCACCCTCAACGCCTCGGGCGGCACGATGACCGACCCGCTGCTGGCAGAGGTGCTCGACCGCGGCGAGCGCGAGTGGGGACTGGAGCTGTTCGAGGGCTCTGCGCCGGAGGAGTCGGCGGCGGTGCGCGAGCAGGTCGACCGCCTCGGCGGATTCCTGCTGATCGACGACGCCGGTGCCGGGTTCGCCGACGAGGATCGCATCCGCACGCTGCGTCCGGATGTCGTCAAGATCGACCGGATGCTGTTCTGGGAGTCGCTGGAGGGCGGCGCCGGGCGGCAGCGGATCGACAGCATCCTCGCCGCCGCACACGAGGTGGGCGCTCGGTCGCTGATCGAGGGCGTGGAGGATGCCGAGCAGCTCGACGCCGTGCGCGCACTGGGAACCGATCTGGCGCAGGGCTATCACCTGGGCCGTCCGACGGCGACCGATCAGGTGCCGGCGATGCTCGCCGATCTACAGCGGCGCGTCGGGGTGGATGCTCCGGGTCTCTGAGCGCCGGCTCGCGCCGCTGTGCCCAGGGCGCTGCCACTGCGGCAGCACCTTGATCAGGCCGAGCACGACGTAGATCAGGGTGTTGATCGCCACGAACGTCGCCAGCACGCCGAACCAGTCGCCGTAGAGGATGGACTCGGGCAGCAGGATGCCGGTGCGGATCATGACTGCGCTCCCTTCGCGGCGCCGTCGACCTGAGCGACGCTCTGCCCCTCGGCCTTCGAGCCGTGGTCGACGTGCTTCCACGTGGCGCTGCGCCCGAACGCGATCTCGAACACGCCCTTCAGGAAGGCGAGGTTGAGGAAGCAGTCGTAGACGAGCTCGGGGAACACCAGGGCGGCGACCATCCGCGCACGCCATCCGCCCCGCCACGCGGTGACCACCCGTTCGACGGCGAAGGCGAGTCCGATCCCGATCCAGAACGGGAACCACACCCAGGTGTCCATGGCGAGCAGCATGATCAGCAGCAGGGCGAAGTAGGCGAACAGGGCGAGCACGCCGTATCCGATGCCGATCTGCTGCGACCAGTAGCGCAGCGTCTGCGGGGTGACCCCGTAGGCGCCGAGGTTCTCGAGCGCGCCGCGCTGCCAGCGCAGGCGCTGCGCCCACAGCATCCGCCACGTCGGCATGAGCTCGGTGACGACGCTGCACGCGGTGGGTGAGATGGTGAGCCCGCCGAGCGATTTGATCGCGATCGTCAGCTCGTTGTCCTCGGTGAGGGCGAGGGTGTCGTACACCTCGCCCGGGATGCCGGGCAGCTGCGCGCCACGCGCGTCGGCCACCGCCCGCAGCGCTGCGGCGCGGAACACCGATGCGGTGCCGGTGAGCACGAACACCCGGCCGCGGCGACGGCGGATCTCACGCTGATATCGCGTGTACTCGTTGCGCTGGAACTGCCCGATCAGGCCGTGGCCGTCCTCGCCCTCGAACAGTCCGCCGACCGCCATCAGCGCGCGATCGTCGGTGAAGCGACGGGCGGCTTCCGCGAGGAAGCCGTCGCCGATCTGGCTGTCGGCGTCCATCACCATCACCGTGTCGTTGTCGCCGAGCGAGGGCAGCAGGTCGGCCAGGGCCTGGTTCAGCGCCCCGCCCTTCTTGTGCGTGTTCCCGACGGTCTCGAACACGTCCGCGCCATGCGCGCGAGCAACCTCGACGGTGCCGTCGGTGCAGTTGTCCGCGACGACGAGCACGCGCTGCGGCGGTCGGGTCTGCTGCTGCAGCGACGTGAGAGTGTGCGGCAGCGACTGCTCCTCGTTGTGCGCGGGGATCAGCACGGTGACTGTCACGTCGCCGGCGAAGACGCCGCGCGTGCGGGTCATGACCACGCGGGGAGCGAGGGGCAGGTGCGTGACGTCGGCGTCTGCACGGCGATACCGGGATGCCACGACGCGCTCGCTGATCACGACGAAGGCGACCATGAGCAGTGCGATCGCCAGCGCGACCGCCATCACGGCGACGTTGGGCAGCTCGGCGCTGTAGAACAGCTGCCAGACTCCGGCGAGCGAGACCTGCACCGGATCCCACAGCTGCGGCGGATCGGTGACGGCGATACCCCACCACAGCAGGGCGGCGGCGGCGAGGACGACGACGATGACGACGAGCCCCACGGCGCGCTGGAAGAACCGATTCACAGCATCCCTTTCCCGCCCCCAGCGTTCGCCCCACTCTAACGGCGGGCGCCGACGTGCGCACCGCCGGTTTCACCGACCAAGGCGCATTGCACGATGTCAGCGCTATCTGCTACCTCGGCCAACGCGGCGGGAAAACGCGTTTGTACGCGCTTGTGAGCGCAAACATTTTGCGCTTTAATGACTTCGAGCCCCTCCTCCCGCGAAGGGCCGATACCCTCTCATCTGACCTCAACGGGGAGCACAGCATGGCATCCACGTCCCGCACCATCCGCACCGCCGCCGTCGTCGCCGTCGGCGCCATCTCGGCCTTTGGTCTCGCCGCCTGCAGCAGCGGCGCCTCCACGAGTGGCGACAAGCCCTCCGGGGGCGAAGCGATCACCATCGACTACATGCACCGGCTGCCCGACGGCAAGGACATGACCGCCGTCAAGGACATCGTGCAGCGCTGGAACGACGAGAACCCCGACATCCAGGTCAAGACCACGAAGTTCGACGGCGCGGCCAGCGACATGATCCTCAAGCTCGAGACCGATGTGAAGGCCGGCAACGCACCCTGCCTGGCGCAGACGGCGTACTCCGAGGTGCCCCAGCTGTTCGTGAAGGGCCTGCTGCAGGACGTCGCCGACGAGGCGAAGAAGTACGAGGACGACTTCTCGGCCGGCGCGTTCAGCGGCATGAAGGTCGGCGACGCGATCGTCGGCCTTCCGCAGGACACCGGCCCCCTGGTGTACTTCTACAACGAGGCCGCCTTCACCGAGCTCGGCCTCGACGTGCCGGCCACGCTCGAGGACCTCACCGCCGACAGCGCGACCGCCGCGGCCGCCGGCAAGTTCGTCACCGCGTTCACGCCCGACGAGGCGTCCAACTGGCTCTCGGCGCAGTCGGCGGCGGCCGGCGACACCTGGTTCTCGAGCGCCGGCGACAAGTGGAAGGTCGACACCGAGGGCAAGGGCTCCGAGCGCGTCGCCGCGTTCTGGCAGAACCTCATCGACAACAAGCAGACGCTCACCACCGAGCGCTGGGGCGAGGGCTTCACGGCCGCTCTCAACGACGGCAGCCTGGTCGGTCACGTCGGTGCGGCGTGGGAGGCCGGCTTCCTGCTCGACTCGCTCGACGGCACCCCCGCCGAGGGCCAGTGGCGCGTGGCGCAGCTACCCGACTTCGGCGCCGGTCAGATGAGCGGCCCCGACGGCGGCTCGGGCGTCTCGGTGCTGAAGGGCTGCGAGCACCCGGCGGAGGCGATGAAGTTCAACGCCTGGTTCAACACCCAGGTCGACGACCTCGCCTCGCAGGGCCTGGTGGTCGCCGCCAAGGGCGCCGTGAAGACCCCGGAGAAGATGGAGCGCCAGTTCGGCGGTCAGGATGTGCTGGCAGAGCTCGCCACCGCGACCGAGAACCTCAACCCGGACTTCCCCTACGCCCCCGGCTTCTCGACGCTGTCGAAGATGAACGAGGTCGCTGCCGCCGCCGCGGAGGGCTCGGTGCCGGTCGCCGATGTCTTCGCCACCGCGCAGAAGACGGCCGTGTCCTCGCTGAAGGACCTGGGCCTGCCGGTCGCCGAGTGACCGACGCGCACTACGACGTATGACGCCGACGGCGGAGAGCACCTGTGCTCTCCGCCGTCGTTCTGAATCAGGAGGAATCAGCCGTGACCGACACCGCCATCGCACCGCCCAGCGCGAGGGCCGAGCATTCCGGCCCGCAGCGCCCGGTGACGCGAAGAAGACGCGGCAGTGGCATCCGCCGCGAGGGACTGACCGGATGGATGTTCCTGGCGCCGTTCGCGATCCTGTTCGCGATCGTCTTCCTCGTGCCGATCCTCGTCTCCATCCGCGCGTCGTTCTTCGCCCAGCTGCCCTCGGGCGAGGGGCTGTACGGCGGCGGCGAGCTGGTCGACACCTTCGTCGGGTTCGACAACTTCGCACTCGCGATCGGCAACAGCGCATTCTGGGCCGGCATGGGCCGGGTCGTGCTGTACGCCGCGTTCCAGATCCCGGTGATGATCATCGCCGCGCTCGCGCTCGCACTGCTGCTGGACTCGTTCATCGTGCGCCGGCCCGGCCTGTTCCGCCTGTCGTTCTTCCTGCCCTACGCGGTGCCCGGCGTCATCGCGGCCATGATGTGGCTCTACCTGTACACGCCCAAGGTCTCGCCGTTCCTGGAGTTCCTGCCCGAGGGAACGAACTTCCTCGCACCCGGCACGATCCTGCTGTCGATGGCGAACATGACCACCTGGACCTACACCGGCTACAACATGCTGATCTTCCTGTCGGCGCTGCAGGCGGTGCCGCGGGACCTGTACGAGGCCGCGCGCATCGACGGCGCCAGCGGCTGGCAGGTCGCCACGCGCATCAAGGTGCCGATGGTGCGCGGCGCCGCGCTGCTGGCGGTGCTGCTGTCGATCATCGGCACCATTCAGCTCTTCAACGAGCCGGTCGTGCTCGAGAGCCAGAACCAGTGGATGGGCAAGGACTTCACGCCGATGATGCTCACCTACAACTCGATGATGGGCGAGATCTCGCCGTCGGGCAGCGGACCGGCATCCGCCTACTCCCTGCTCATGGCTGTCATCGCCGGCGTGCTGGCGATCGTCTACGCGCTGCTGCAGCGCCGCAAGGGGGACGCATGACCACCACCACTCTGATCGCCGCGGAGACCGCGGCGACGCGCAGCCCTCGCCGGCGCGCTCTGCCGCCGGCCGACCTTCCCCCGCGTTCGATCGCCCCGGGACCGCTGGCGCGCGTCTTCGGCGTCATCGCCCTCGTCGTGGCGATGCTGTACTTCCTGGTGCCGGTGTTCTGGCTGCTGGTCGCCTCGACGAAGAACAACACCGACCTGACGACCACGTTCGGCTTCTGGTTCGCGGACTGGAATCTCGACACGAACTACGAAAGCCTGATGGGCTGGACGCAGGGGTTGTTCTGGCGCTGGGTCGGCAACTCGATCCTCTACTCCGTCAGCGCGGGAGTGGTCGGCACGCTCGTGGCCGTGATGGCGGGCTACGCGATCGCGAAGTTCACCTTCCCCGGTCGCCGGATCGCCGTGGGCGTGATCATGGGCGGCCTGCTGCTGCCGGTGGCGCTGCTGACCGTGCCGCTGTACATCGAGTTCCATGCGCTGGGGCTGACCAACACCATCTGGGCGATCATCATCCCCTCCGCGGTGTCGCCCTTCGGCGTGTTCCTCGGGATGGTCTTCGCGCAGTCGTCGGTGCCCACCGAGCTGCTCGAGGCGGCCCGCATCGACGGTGCGGGCGAGATTCGCATCTTCTTCACCATCGTGCTGCGCCTGCTGGGGCCGGCCATGGTGACGATCTTCCTGTTCATCTTCGTCGCCACCTGGAACAACTTCCTGCTGCCGCTGCTGATGGTGTCCAGCGCCGAGCTGAAGCCGGTCACGCTCGGCCTGTACGGCATGATGAGCTACTTCTCGCCCGACAAGGGCGCGGTCATGCTCGGCGCGCTGCTGGGCGTGGTGCCGCTGATCATCCTGTTCTTCACTCTGCAGCGGTACTGGCGCTCGGGTCTGACCGCCGGCGCGGTCAAGGGCTGAGCACGAACGCCCGAACGCCACGCCCAAGACGAAGAGAACCTCCCCCTGCTGCAGGGGGAGGTTCTCTCCGTCTCAGCTGATGACCAGCCGGGTGAGGCGCTCAGGTGCCGATGAACTCCTCGACGGGGCCGAACTCCGGCTCCTCACGGATCTCGACGCGCGCGGGAAGGCGGTCGGTGTCGAGCACGACGATCTCGTTCGCGCCGGCGCGCCACAGCGGCGCCGGGGCGTACAGCGTGACCTGCGGGCCGCGCTCCCAGTACCGCCCGAGCAGGAAGCCGTTCAGCCACACCATGCCCTTCGCGCCCTCGGGGAAGGCCAGCCACGCGTCCAGCGGCTCGGCGACCTCGAGCACGCCCGACGCGAGCCCGGCGGAGTCGGCGACAGCACCAGTGGCGCCCTGCACCGCGGGGATGCCGTCGCCCAGCACGCGGTGCGTCCAGCCGTGCTGGTAGCGGCGCCCGTCGATCACCACGCCGCCGAGGATGCCCTTGCCCTGGCCGGTGAACGGTCCGTAGTTGATGCGGCCGAGGCTCTCCACGATGATCACGAGCCGGCCGCTGCCGCCGTCGGCCGGCAGAGCGAGCGTGTGCTCGCCGTCGTGCTCGAGTGTGCCCAGGCGCTCACCGTCGAAGAAGATCGTCGCGCGGTCATGCAGCTGCAGGATGCCGAGGGTGGCCCCCGCGGGGAAGAGCAGGTCGCTCTCGTACGCGACCAGCCCGTCCTCCGCGCCGAGTTCCTCGAAGCTCAGCGGCTGCGGCGACTCGGCCCGCACGGGCGTCGCGGCGACCACGTCGAGCAGAGCTGCGTCGCGGGTGAGATCGGCGGAGGCCGCAGACTGGCGGCGCGGGGCATCCGGAACCGGCGGCAGCTCGCCGTCGTGGAAGCGGGCGAAACGCTCGCGCAGCGCGTGGAACTTCTCGTTCAGCGTGCCGTCCTCGCCGATCGGGGCGTCGGAGTCGTAGCTGGTCACGGTCGGCTGGATCACGCCGTCGTGGTTCGAGCCGTTCCACAGCCCGAAGTTGGTGCCGCCGTGCGCCATGTACAGGCTCACCGATCCGCCCGCGTCGAGCAGCTCGTCGACGGTGCCGAGCATGCTGGCAGCCGAGCGGATGTGGTGCTGCTCGCCCCAGTGGTCGAACCAGCCGCCCCAGAGCTCGCTGCACATCAGGTGCTCGCCGACGCGCTGCAGCTCGATCGCCCGAGGCACGCCGGTGCCGAAGGTGAAGGTGCTCATGGCGTCGGGCACGCTGCCGTGCTCGATCATGTCGGAGGTGATGCCGTCGGCGGTGGTGAGCATCTCGACCATGCCGCGCGAGCGCAGCCCGTCGCGCAGATGCGCGAGGTAGCCGGCATCCGTGCCGTACGAGCCGTACTCGTTCTCGACCTGGATCAGACGGATCGGACCGCCGTGCGCGGCCTGCAGCGGCGCGAGCTGCGGGATCAGCTGGTCGTACCAGGCGTCGACGGCGGCCAGGAAGTCCGCGTCGACGGTTCGCAGGGCGCGGGTGCGTCCGCTGAGCCAGAACGGGATGCCGCCGTTGGACCACTCCGCGCAGATGTACGGGCTGGGGCGAACGAACACGTCCAGCCCCACCTCGCCGGCGATGCGGATGAACCGCGCCACGTCACGCCAGCCGGTGAAGTCGTACTCCCCTTCCGTGCGCTCGTGGAAGTTCCACGCGACGTAGGTGTCGACGGTGTTGGCGCCCATGGCCGCGAGGCGGCGCAGGCGGTCCTCCCACTGGTCGGGATGCACGCGGAAGTAGTGCACGGCACCGGAGAGGATGCGGTGCGGCTCTCCGTCGCGAAGGATCTGGCCGTCTTGCCAGGTGAGGGAAGGAGTGGGGGTGGACATGCGGCTCCCGGAGTCAGAATGTTTGCGCTCACATTACCGTATTGGTGCCGCGTTCGTCCCGCGTGATGGCGCGGCGAGATCGCTATCATTGACCGCATGCCCCCGCGTCGCTCCGCGCATGACCGCGCCCCCAGTCAGGTCGACGTCGCGCGCCTGGCGGGAGTGTCGACGCAGACGGTCTCGCGAGTGATGTCCGGACAGCAGAATGTGCGCCCGGAGACCGCCCGCCGTGTGCAGTCCGCCGTGGAAGAACTGGGCTATCGCGTGCATGCGGCGGCCGCGTCGCTGGCATCCGGACGCAGCCGCATCCTCGGACTCATGATGGTCTCGACCGACCGGTACTCCTCGGCCGCCCTCGCCGTGGGCATCGAGCAGGCCGCCGCCGACAACGGCTACACCGTGAACACCGTCGCCGTGCGCGATCACTCCTCGACCGACGCGTTCTTCGACGCCTTCGACCGCCTCGAGCGTCAGGGCGCCGAGGGCATCGTGTTGGGTCTGCCGGTCGAACTCGACAGCCCCGCTCTGAAGGTGCGCACGGATCGCACGCCGACGATCCGCAGCATGGTCAGCTCGATGCAGCCCGACGCGCCGCTCGCGGTGGACCAGCGCGAGATCGCGCGGCTGGCGGTCGAGCACCTCTTCGAGCTGGGACACGAGACCGTCTGGTACGTCAGCGGCGACGACTACTGGATCGAATCGCAGCAGCGGCGTGAGGCGTGGGAGCAGGCGCTGCGCGAGCGCGGGCTCGTGGCGCCGCCGGTGATCCCCGGCGACTGGACGCCGGAATCCGGCTACCGCGCGGGTCGCACCGTCGCGGCGATCCCCGACGTCACGGCGGTGTTCGTCTCCAGCGACGAGATGGCGTTCGGCCTCATCCGCGCCCTGCACGAGGCCGGACGCAGCGTGCCCGACGACATCTCGGTGGTCAGTGTGGACGACATCGCGCTGGCCGCCTATGCGTCACCCGCACTGACGACCGTGCGTCAGCCGTTCGAGGCGATGGGACGCGCGGCCGCACTGCGGCTCATCGAGTACATCGAGGGGCTCTACCCGGAGGGCCGGGGCATCCAGGGCACGGTGCCGGATGTGCATCCGGCCCTGGTCGTGCGCTCGTCGACCGCGCCGCCGCGCGAGCGCTGAGCGCAGATTCTCGCGAGCGCGCGCCCCTCACCCGCGCAGCGGCGCACGTCGCGCGGAGGGGCGTGACACCGCTGGGGCCAGCACCGCGAGCACCTGCACGAGGGTGGTCAGCCACAGCAGCACCAGGCCCACCACCACCGCCTCGAGAGCAGCGACCGACAGCATCCGCAGCCCGAAGGCGATCACGGTGGCGAGCACCGCGAGAACGACGAACACGATGGTCAGCACACGCAGCAGCACCACCTCGCGCAGCAGCAGAGTGGTCAGCACGGTCGCGGTGAGGATGAGCGCCAGGGTCGACACGGCTGCGACAGCGTGCGCGACCGGCACCCGGTCCAGCGGCAGCAGCCCCACCGCGGCGAGCGCGACGCCCGCACCGGCCCAGGTCAGCACGATGGCCGCGATGTGCGGCAGAGCGGCATCGCCCAGCATCCGGTGCAGGTCGCGGCCGAGGTACGAGCCGGTCGTCGCCACCAGCAGCCCCGCCACGACAGCCGTGCCGTTGAACGCCCATCCGCCGGCGCCGATCCCCAGCTCCGAGAAGCTGCGCTCCCACCAGGCCGCGTCGGTGGCGGTGAGCATGGCGAACAGCGTGCCGATCACCAGGAATGCCGACAGCAGCGAGGCGAGGTCCTTGGTGCTCAGCCGCATCCCCAGACGGAACGCGAACCGGCCGCCCAGGGCTGCGGCGACGCCGGTGAACAGCCCGCCCACCACCGCCGGCAGCGTGAGCCGCTGCAGCCCCGTCGCGAGCACCTCGCCGGCGAGCAGCATGCCGAGTCCGACGACACCAGCGATGGCGACGGTCACCGCGACCGCACTGACGTGCGACACGAGCGACTGCCAGAGCGGCATCGGCGCGGTCTCACCGGCGCGGTGCATGCGGGAGCTGACGGTGAAGGCGGCCGCGGCGATGACCGCCGCGACGAGCGCCATCGGGATGATCGCCGAGCCGTCGCCGCTGAAGGGCCGGGCGGCGCCCCACAGCACGGCCGTGCCGATCACGGTGCCCGTCGCGAAGCAGATCGCGGTGGCCCACAGCATCCGCACCTGCTCGCGCAGCGCCCGCCGAACGTCCATACCCCATCGAATCATCCGCCGCTTCTCCGGCGTCGCGCGAATCGCAGGAGTTCACACGAAACGCAGGCTCGGGATGCCGGATCTCTCCTGCGTTTCGCGTGATCTCCTGCGCCTCGAGGCGGAGGGCTAGCGTTGACGCATGCGCTTCCCCGCCGCGATCCGCTCCGCCCGCCGCGCTCCCCTGCTGCAGGTGCTGAAGTCGGCCGCGGCGACGATCGCGGCCTGGCTGATCGCGGGCTGGCTGATCCCCGGCCCGCTGCCGGTGTTCGCGGCGATCGCGGCGCTGCTGGTGGTGCAGCCGAGCGTCAACCAGTCACTGTCGAAGGCACTCGAACGCAGTGCGGGCGTGATCTTCGGCGTCGTGATCGCCGTGCTGCTCAGCCTGCTGCTGGGCGCGCAGAGCTGGGTGGTGCTGGCCGCCGTGCTGGTGGCGCTGCTGGCGGCGTGGGCGATGCGGGCGTCGACCGGTACCGGCAACCAGGTGGCGATCTCGGCGGTGCTGGTGCTCGCGCTGGGATCGTCGAACCCCGACTACGCGCTCGATCGGATCGTCGAGACGCTGATCGGCGCCGCGATCGGCTTCGTCGTGAACGTCGCCGTGGTGCCGCCGGTGCTCACCGCGCCCGCTCGTCGCGACATCGGCCTGCTGGGCGGGGAGCTCGCGGCGTCGCTCGACCGTCTCGCCGACGCCCTTCCCGTCACGCGCACCGCCCCGCAGCGGCAGGAGCTCATGCTCGAGGCGCGGCTGCTGCGCCCGATGAAGGATGCGGCGGAGGCATCCCTCACCGCCGCCGAGGAATCGCTCTCACTCAACCCTCGGCAGGGCCGGCACCGCGACGATCTGACGCAGCTGCGCGCGCTGTTCGACCGCCTCGAACCCGCCGTGACGCAGGTAATCGGCATGACCCGCGCGTACATCGACCACTACGAGGACTCGCTGGCCGCGGATCCGACCGTGCGGGCGATCGCCGAGCAGCTGCATCGCGCGGGGCACGACGTGCGGCTCGCGGTGCAGTCAGCGGATGCCGCACCCGACGCGGACGACGCCGCGCCGCACACCTCTGCGGTGCCCGCGCTGACCACTCCGCTGGTCGTGCGGCCGCCGGCATCCGATCACTGGATCCTGGTCGGCTCGCTCATGGAGGACCTGCGCCGCATCCACGGCGAACTGCGGGACGAGACCTGACCCGGCGCGCGTGAAAGGATCGGAGCATCATGCCTCTCGATCCCTCCCTCGTCCGCGGTGCCGATGCGGATGCCGTGTACACGGCCTTCGTCGAGTGGGCGGAGTCGACGGGCATCAGCCTGTACCCCGCGCAGGACGAGGCGGTCATCGAGATCGTCTCGGGCCAGAACGTGATCCTGTCGACCCCGACCGGCACCGGCAAGTCGCTGGTGGCGATCGGCGCGCACTTCGCCGCGCTCGCCGACGGGCGCCGGTCGTACTACACCGCGCCCATCAAGGCCCTGGTGAGCGAGAAGTTCTTTTCGCTGGTCGACGTGTTCGGCGCGGCGAACGTCGGCATGGTCACCGGCGACTCCGCGGTGAACGCGGACGCGCCCATCGTGTGCTGCACGGCGGAGATCCTCGCGAACCTCGCGCTGCGCCAGGGGTCGGACGCCGACGTCGGGCAGGTCGTGATGGACGAGTTCCACTTCTACGGCGACCCCGATCGCGGGTGGGCGTGGCAGGTGCCGCTGCTCGAGCTGCCGCAGACGCAGTTCGTGCTGATGTCGGCGACGCTGGGCGATGTGACGGAGCTGGCATCCGACCTCACCCGTCGCACCGGACGCGACACAGCGGTCGTGACCGGCGTCGAGCGGCCCGTGCCGCTGCACTTCTACTACGAGACGACGCCCATCCACGAGACGATCGACGATCTGCTCTCGACCGGGCAGGCGCCCATCTACATCGTGCATTTCTCGCAGGCCGCGGCGATGGAGCGCGCGCAGGCGCTGGCGAGCGCCAAGGTCGCCACGCGCGAGCAGCGCGATGCCATCGCCGAGCTGATCGGCGGCTTCCGCTTCACCACCGCGTTCGGTCGGACGCTGTCGCGGCTGCTGCGCCTGGGCATCGGCGTGCACCACGCCGGGATGCTGCCGAAGTACCGCCGGCTGGTCGAGCAGCTGGCCCAGCGGGGGATGCTGCGGGTGATCTGCGGCACCGACACGCTCGGTGTCGGCATCAACGTGCCTATCCGCACCGTGCTGCTCACGGCACTGACGAAGTTCGACGGCAAGCGGATGCGGCAGCTGAACGCTCGTGAGTTCCATCAGATCGCAGGGCGCGCCGGACGCGCGGGTTACGACACCGCCGGCACCGTGGTCGCGCAGGCGCCCGAGCATGAGACCGAGAACCTCGCGGCGATCAGGAAGGCAGAAGCCCTTCGACAGGCTCAGGGACCTAGCAAAAAGAGCAGGAAGATCATCCGCAAGAAGGCGCCGGACGGGTTCGTCTCGTGGGGTGAGCCGTCGTTCCAGAAGCTCATCGCGTCGGAGCCCGAGACCCTGACGTCGCACATGCAGATCACCAGCGCGATGATGCTGAACGTGATCGCGCGCGGCGGCGACGTCTTCGCGAATATGCGCTCCCTGGTATACGACAACCATGAGTCTCGCGCGAACCAGCGGCTGCTGGCGCTGCGCGCCCTCGGCATCTACCGCACGCTGCTGCAATCCGGTGTCGTGGAGGCCTACGACACTGAATCCGCAAGCCGGCCGAAGGGGGTGCGCCTCACAGTCGACCTGCAGCCGAACTTCGCGCTCAATCAGCCCCTCTCTCCGTTCGCCCTGGCGGCGTTCGAGCTGCTCGACCCTTCGACGGGCTCAGGCCCTTCGACGGTCTCAGGGGCCCAGAACGGCAACTACGCGCTGGACATGATCTCGATCGTCGAGGCGACGCTCGACGACCCGCGGGCCATCCTCAGCCAGCAGGAGTTCCTCGCGCGCGGCGAGGCGGTCAGCGCCATGAAGGCCGAGGGCATCGAGTACGACGAGCGCATGGAGCTGCTGGAGCAGATCACGTACCCGAAGCCGCTGGAGGAGCTGCTGGGTGCTGCGTTCGAGACCTTCAGCAGCTCGCAGCCGTGGATCCGCGACTTCGAGCTGCACCCGAAATCGGTCGTGCGCGACATGTACGAGCGGGCCATGTCGTTCGGGGAATACGTCGCCTATTACAAGGTCGCCCGGTCCGAGGGCGTCGTGCTGCGCTACCTGTCGGATGCCTACCGCGCGGCCTCGCAGACCATTCCCGAGCATCTGAAGACCGAGGAGCTGCACGACCTCATCGAGTGGCTCGGCGAGCTCGTGCGCCAGGTGGACTCCAGCCTGCTCGACGAGTGGGAGGACCTTGTCGCTGGGTCCCTGACTCGCGACCAGCCGGTCGTGCCACCCGCGCCGAAGCGCCTCACCTCGAACGTGCGCGCCTTCCGCGTGCTGGTGCGCAACGAGATGTTCCGCCGCGTGCTGCTCGCGGCGCGGGAAGACGTCGATTCACTGGCATCCCTCGACGCCGATTTCGGAGCTGACGGCTGGAACGACGCCCTCGACGCCTACTTCGCCGAGCACGACGAGATCCGCACCGGTGCCGACGCGCGGAGCCCGCAGCTGCTGCTCATCGAGCAGGGCGCCGATGCGTGGACCGTGCGCCAGATCCTCGACGACCCCGCCGGCGATCACGACTGGGGTATCTCTGCGACGGTCGACCTCGCGCCATCCGACGAGGCCGGCGAGGCCGTCATCACCGTGACGGGCGTCGACCGACTCTAGTCCGCACCCATCCGGATGCGTTCCGGGGTCCGACACGCCAGATGTCGGACCGGATGCCGGGAAGCGTCCGACATCTGGACTGTCGGCCCCCGATCCGCAACACCGCAGTAGTGACGGCTCGCCTCACCAGGGGCTGGGCTGGTAGTCCTTCAGGAACACGCCCTGCAGGTCGACGCCCGCCTCGCCCTGCACGATCGGGTCGTACACGCGCGCCGCGCCGTCGACCAGGTCGAGCGGGGCGTGGAAGCCCTCCTCGGCGAGTCGCACCTTCGTGAAGTGCGGGCGCTCGTCGGTGATCCAGCCGGTGTCGACCGCGGTCATCAGGATGCCGTCGGTGGCGAGCATCTCGCCCGCGCTCGTGCGGGTCAGCATGTTCAGCGCCGCCTTGGCCATGTTGGTGTGCGGATGCCCCGGGCCCTTGTACCGGCGCGAGAACTGACCCTCCATGGCCGAGACGTTGACGACGTACTTCCGCCGCGCCGTCGACGCCGCCATCGACACGCGCAGCCGGCTGATCAGCAGGAAGGGCGCGGTCGTGTTGCACAGCTGCACCTCGAGCATCTCGAGCGGGTCGACCTGCTCCACCGACTGCACCCAGCTGTTCACCCGGTTCACGTCGGGCACGAGCCCGCCGGCGTCGATCGCGGTGCCGTCGGCATGCTTGGCGAGCGAGGACGATCCGGGCGCCATCGCCAGCCGCGCGAGGTCCTCGGCGGTGAGCGCCTGACCTCCCTGCTCGGCGACCGTGCCGCCGAGCGCGGCGACCGAGAGCAGCGGGTGCGCGTCGACCGAGGCCTGCAGCGCCTGCGGGTGCGGGTCGGCGGTGTGGCCGAAAGTCTCCATCTCGGGCAGCGGGCCGTCGGGCAGGGGCTGCAGTTCGGCATCCGCGAGCAGCGAGTATGCGCCCGGCGAGCGCCGCACGGTCTGCGCTGCGTTGTTGATGAGGATGTCCAGCGGCCCCTGCGCGGCGACCGAATCGGCCAGGCCGATCACCTGGGCGGGGTCGCGCAGGTCGATGCCGACGACGCGCAGCCGGTGCAGCCAGTCCGCGGCGTCGGGCAGCGCCGAGAAGCGGCGCACCGCATCGCGCGGGAAGCGCGTGGTGATGGTGAGGTGCGCGCCGTCGCGCAGCAGACGAAGCGCGATGTGCATGCCGATCTTCGCGCGGCCGCCGGTGAGCAGCGCGCGCCGGCCGGTGAGGTCGGTGCGGGCGTCGCGCTTGCCGTGGCTGAACAGCGCGCACTCCGGGCACAGCTGGTGGTAGAACGCGTCGACGCGCGTGTACGGCTGCTTGCAGATGTAGCAGTTGCGGGGCTTGAGCAGCTCCCCGGCGCTGGGCGCGTCGGTCACGCGCGACGCGAGGTCGAGTCCGCGGGTCTCGTCGTCGATGCGGTCGGGCGCGCCGGTGGCCGTGCGCGCGACGACGGCCTTGTCGGCGTCGGCGATGGCATCGCGGATCTCCTTGCGCCGAGCCCGCTTGACGGCCTTGAACATGTTCGCGGTCGCCCGGCGCACCGAGAGGTAGTCCGGATGCTGCTGGTCGACCTCATCGAGCGAGGCGAGCACCCGCAGGGTGGTGGCGAGGTCGTCGGGATCGATGCCGGATGCGGGCATCACGCTCTGAGCTCCTGAGCCTGTCGAAGGATCATTGGGCCGATTCTACGCGGCGAAGCTGAACCCCCCTGGGCGTTGTCGGCGCCCCGGCGTATGGTCGGCATATGAGCACCGCAGCAGAGTTCCGCACCGCCGCAGCGACACCCGCGCCGACGTGCCCCGGCATCGTTCCCGGTTACCTGCTGGCGCGTCTGGCGCACTCCGAGCGCTACACGCACGCCGCCCGAGCGGCCCGGCAGACCCTGATCGCCGGGCGGCCCGCGTTCCACTCCACGCTCGAGCTGTCGATCGACGAGAACGGCGCGCTGGTCGCCGAGGTGTCGCCGGCGCCCACGCGCACGATCTCCGACGCCCAGAACACCGAGAAGCTGCCGGGGATCATCGTGCGCGGTGAGGATGACGAGCCGGTCGCGGACGCCACCGTGAACGAGGCCTTCGACGGACTCGGCGCGACGTTCGCCCTGCTGCTGGATGCCTTCGACCGCAACTCGCTCGACGGCCTCGGCGCTCCCCTGAACGCCACCGTGCACTACGGCGAGGACTACGACAACGCCTTCTGGGACGGCACGCGCATGGTGTTCGGCGACGGCGACGGCGAGGTGTTCGGCAGCTTCACGCGATCGATCTCGGTGATCGGGCACGAGCTGGGGCACGGCGTCATCCAGAGCACGGCGGGTCTGGTCTACCGCGACCAGTCCGGCGCCCTGAACGAGTCGATCGCGGATGTGCTCGGCGCGCTCACCGAGCAGCACGCGCTCGGCCAGAGCGCCGAGCAGGCGAGCTGGCTGATCGGCGAAGGGCTGTTCACCGATCAGGTGCAGGGGCGCGCGCTGCGCTCGATGCTCGAGCCGGGCACCGCGTACGACGACGACGAGCTGGGCAAGGACCCGCAGCCGGCGCACATGCGCGACTACGTGCAGACCACAGAGGACAACGGCGGGGTGCACATCAACTCCGGCATCCCGAACCGCGCGTTCGCGCTGGCCGCCCGAGCACTCGGCGGCCCGGCGTGGGAGGGCGCCGGGCTGGTCTGGTACCGCGCGCTGACCGGCGGATTGTCGTCGACGGCAGGTTTCACCGAGTTCGCCGACGAGACGGTCACCGCTGCGGCCGCGATCGGGGCTAGCGTGGAATCAGCGGTCCGCGAGGCGTGGATCGCCGTCGGAGTGATCGAGGATGCGCGAGTACGAGAACGCCGCTGACGGTGCGGATGCCGAACCGGATGCCACGGCGCCCGCTTCCGGCTGCGCGGCGGGCGACAGCGATGGTGCGCAGAGTCGCATCGTCATCGCCGTCGTGCGCACCGGCGGCATCGCCGGGCTGCGTCGGCGCTGGCGCGCCGAACCCGCGCCCGAACAGGCTCCGTCCTGGCTGGGGCTCGTGCAGCGCTGCCCGTGGGACGAGCACCTCGATCCCGACGGCAGCGGCGCCGATAGGTACGTGTGGAGCATCCACGCCCGCATCCGCGACGAGCAGCTCGAGCAGGTGATCCCCGACACGCGACTCGACGGCGCGTGGCGCGAACTCGTCGACGCCGTCCGCGAGGCCGATTCGCACGACGAAGAGCAGTGATCCCACGACGAGCAGTGACACGAAGACCGACAGACCACGACGGAGTGGAAGATGACCCAGAAGATCGTTCCGAACATCTGGTGCGACCGCAACGCGGCCGAAGCCGGGGAGTTCTACAGCCGCGCCCTGCCGTGGACCCGATCCCACATCGGCCTGCGCTACCCGGCGGACATGCCGACGCCGGACGACGGCCCGCCGTCGGATCTCGCCGGTGAGCCGGTCGTCGTCGACGTGGACGTCGCCGGATTCCACATCACGCTGATGAACGTGGATGACACGTATCACCCGACCCCGGCGATCTCGCTCATGCTGAACTTCGATCCGGAGCTCTTCGACGGCGATGCCGAGGCGGCGCGCGCCGCACTCGAGAAGACCTGGACAGCGCTGTCGGATGGCGGGCAGGCGCTGATGCCGTTGGACGCATATCCGTTCAGCCCATACTACGGCTGAATCCAGGACCGCTACGGCGTGAGCTGGCAGCTCATGCTCACCGGCCCTGCGGGTGAGCCGCGCCCGTTCGTGATGCCGCAGATCATGTTCTCCGGAGCCGTGCAGGACAGGGCCCGCGAGGCCACCGAGTTCTACATGTCGCTGTTCGACGATGCCGGCTTCGGCACTGTCGTGGAGTATCCGCAGGCCAGTGGCACGGCCGGTGCGGGCAGCATCATGTTCGCCGAGTTCCACATCGGAGAGCAGTGGTTCTCGATGATGGACTCGAATGTCGCGCACCGGTTCGGCTTCACGCCGGGCGTCTCGCTCGAGGTGCGCTGCACGGATCAGGACGAGATCGATCGCCTGTGGGGCGCGCTGTCGGCCGTGCCCGAGGCGGAGCAGTGCGGCTGGCTGGTCGACCGTTACGGCGTGAGCTGGCAGATCGTGCCCGATAACGCCGACGAGCTGCTGGCCCGCCCCGGCGCGTTCGAGCGGATGATGCACATGAAGAAGCTCGTCATCGCCGACTTCTGAGATCCCGCCTTCGGATGCCAGCGACGGGGTGACAATGGGCTCATGGGACTGTTCACGCAGAAGCCGCAGGAGCCGAGCGCCTGGGCCGCGCTGCCCGGCGAGCCGCTGGACGAGACCGCGCCCACGGAACGGCTCGACGAGGCGCCGGCGCTCGATCTCATGGATGTCGGGCTGACCGCCAAGTACACGACCGTGGTGGTGCCGGTCGCGCCACCCGCTCCAGAGGCCGCCGATGTCGCCGACGCGGGCGAGTGAGACCGACTGCGGTCAGCTCAGGTCAGCTGCGGTCGGGTCAGCGTCTGCGCGCGCGGCGCGTTGAGATGAGCAGCACGACTGCTCCGGCCACCACGGCGACCACCGCCGCGATGCGCAGCGGCAGCAGGTCTGCGGTGTACTGCGAGGTGAACGAGATCAACGCGAGAAGGAAGCCCACCGCCAGCAGCGCCGCCGCGCTCAGCACGCCCAGCAGCGGCATCCGCTGACCCGGCGCCTCCACCGGTCCGCGACGGAACGCGCGCGCCACGACGATCACGAGCAGCGCGATCGCGATCACGATGATCACGGTCTTCAGGGCGAATCCGGGCACCCCTCGAGGCTACCCAGTGCGGATGCCGTCGCCGCCACGCTCTACGGTGGAAGGATGACGATCACCGCCGCCGCCGACGGCTCCGCCCTCGGCAATCCGGGCCCGAACGGCTGGGCCTGGTACATCGACGACGACCGCTGGGCAGCGGGCGGCTCGCCGCACGGCACGAACAATCAGGGCGAGCTGCAGGCGGTGCTCGAGCTGCTGCGCGCAACCGCCGGCATCGACGAGAAGCTCGTGATCGAGTGCGACTCGCGGTACGTGATCGACTCGGTGACGAAGTGGATGCCGGGGTGGAAGCGCCGCGGCTGGCGCAAGTCCGACGGCGGGCCGGTGCTGAATCGGGAGCTGCTCGAGGGCATCGACGAGGCGATGCGCGGGCGCGATGTGGAGTTCACCTGGGTGAAGGGACACGCCGGGCATCCGCTGAACGAGGCCGCCGACGAGCGCGCGAATGCGGCGGCGAAGGCGTATCAGCAGAAGCAGGAGCCGCGCCGCGGGCCCGGTTTCACATCGACCGCTGATGCCGGCGCGGCGCTGGCCGGGGCGATGTCGGTCGCCGCCTCCGCAGCGTCGGTCGGCACCTCGCGGGCCGGGGGACCCGTTCCCGCTTCCCAGCTGCTCTGGGCCGAGCCGGTCGATCTTCTGGACGGGCTCGACGACCCGTCGTCCGGCTCCGCGACGACCGCGGCTCCGATCGAGATCACCGTCTCGCTGACCGCCGCCGAGCACGCGCGGCTGCGCGACCGCGCCGACGCGCAGGGCATCTCGCTCGCCGACGCGCTGCGCCGGCTCATCTGACGCCATGTGGATCGGCTGGATCGAGTTCGACATCCTGCTGGGCGACGTCCATTCGCTCAAGCAGAAGCGCAGCGTCATCCGGCCGATCATCGCCGATCTCAGTCGGCGCACCGAGGCCGCGGTCGCGGAGGTCGGCGCTCAGGACCTGCATCGGCGCACGGTGATCGGCGTCTCCGTCGTCGCGGCGCACGCCTCGCATGTGCGCGATGTGCTCGATCAGGCGGAGCGGATGCTCGTGGAGCAGCATCCCGAGATCGAGCTGCTCTCGGCACGTCGCGGCCTGCACTCCAGCGGGGACGACTGACGCTCGCTCAGCTCTGCAGGCGGTCCGGGTGCGCGTCCTGCGTACACTCACGGAATGGCTTCTGTTCCGCAGACGATCACCCGCATCACTCTCGCCGGGCTCCTGCTCTTCACCGGCGTGGCGCATCTCACGTTCGCGCGGCGCGGGTTCCGCGTCGCCGTGCCCGACTGGGTGCCGGGTGATCCTGATGCCACGGTGGTGGCATCCGGCTGGATCGAGATCGCGCTGGGCGCTGCGCTGCTGCTCGCCCGGCGGCGCCGGCGCGGCGTCGGCCGGCTCGTCGCGCTGTTCTTCGTCGCGGTATTCCCCGGCAACGTCTCGCAGTGGACGCATCACCGCAACGCGCCGGGACTCGACACCGAGATGAAGCGGTTCGGGCGGCTGTTCCTGCAGCCGGTGCTCGTGCTGCTGGCTCTGCGGTCGACGCGCGACTGACGCCGCTCAGCTCTCCAGCGCGACCCGGGTGCGCGGCAGCGCGTCGGGGTGCTCCTGCTGCAGCCACGCCATCATCTGCTCGCGCACGGCGCAGCGCAGCGTCCACAGGTCGTCGGAGTCCTTGGCCGAGACGGTGAAGCGCACCGTGACGAAGCCGCCCTGCGAGTCGGTGACGTACGCGCCGCTGCTGCGGCGGTCCCACGCCTCGGAGGCCGCGAGGATCTCGGCGAAGCGGGCGCGGACGGCATCCATCGGCACGCGCCAATCGAGGTCCATGTAGACGGTGCCGAGGATGGCATCCGATCGGCGGGTCCAGGTCTCGATGACGTTGGTGGTGAAGTAGCTGCACGGGATGATCAGCCGGCGCTCGTCCCAGACGTAGACGACGACGTACGAGAGGTTGATCTCGCCGATGCGGCCGAACTGCTCGTCGATGACGACGACGTCGCCCACGCGGATGGAGTCGGTGAAGGCGATCTGGATGCCGGCGATGAGGTTGCCGAAGATCGACTGCGCGGCGAGGCCGGCGATGACTGAGACGATGCCCGCGGATGCCAGCACGCTGGTGCCCACCACGCGCAGGGCCGGGAACGAGAACAGCGCCATGCCGACCGCCATCACCGCGATCAGCACGACGGTGAGGCGCTGGATGATGAGGATCTGGGTGCGACGGCGGCGCAGATCCGCGCCAGAGAAGGTCACCTTCTCGCGGGTGAGCAGCCCCTCGAAGGCGAACGAGACGACGGTGCCGAGCAGCCAGGCGCCAGAGAGGATGGTGCCGATCAGCAGCAGGTGCGAGACGCCCGGCCACCACTCCTCCCGCGCGGGCTGCGTGGTCGCCCCGGCGATCCACAGCGCCACGACGAGGCACACCATCGCCCAGGCGCGGCGCGCCCGTCGATCGAGATCGCGCATCCAGCGCGCCCTGCGGCTGAGCAGCGAGGTGATGGTGCGCAGGGCGAGCACCGCGGCGACGGCGGCCGCCAGGGCGATGACGACGGCGACGACGGTTCCGGTCCACGAGGTCCAATCGAGCATCCTTCCACCGTAGGCGCCGAGGGGACGCGTTCCTGAGTGCGCGGTGATCTGCGTCTGCGACGGCCGCTGCCGGTGTCTCGGGCATCCGCGTACCATCGGGGCATGACGTCACCCGCTCGCATGCTCGCCCGAATCGCCCTCGGCGGCGCTCTCGCCTTCGCCGGCGTCAGCCACCTCACCGTCGCGCGCAATGAGTTCCAGGCGCAGGTTCCCGATTGGGTGCCGCTCGATCCGGATGCCACGGTCGTGGCATCCGGAGTCGTCGAGGTCGGTCTCGGCACGGCGCTGCTGTTCGCGTGGCGTCGCCGCCGGTTGGTCGGGGTGCTGACGGCGCTGTTCTTCCTCGCGATCTTCCCCGGGAACGTGTCGCAGTGGACGCATCACCGCGACGGCTTCGGGCTGGACACCGACATGAAGCGCTTCGGGCGGCTGTTCTTTCAGCCGGTGCTCGTGTGGCTCGCGCTGTGGAGCACTCGACGCGGCTGAGCGAGCCCTGGCTGCCCACGGTTCGGCTCAGAACTCCGGAGATCGGAGCCGTAGAACGCGAGAACCGGCCGATCCGCCCTTGGATCGGCCGGTTTTTCCGGAGTTCTGAACCTCAGACGGTGAGCACCGCCGACTCGAGCCGGCGGAACGAGGCCTCCATGCCCTCGGCCATGCCGGTGGCGAGGATCATGTCGCGCGTCTCCTTGTCGGGATACTCGATGAGCACGGTGACGAGCGTTGCGCCGTCCTCCTCGTAGAGGTTCAGGTCGTTCAGGGTTTCAGGTCCGTCGGTCCCCTGCATCCGCTCGGTCGTCACGGCGCGGCGCGGCGCGTCGACGAGCAGCGTCTCGCCCTCGAAGCCGAACGGCTCGCCCTCGGTGTCGCCGACCGGCGCCCAGGAGTTGCGGTAGCTCTGACCGGGCTCGTTGCCGACGACGCACTCCGTCATCTCCCAGCCGTCGGGTCCGAGCATCCACTGCCGGATGAGCTCGGGCTCGGTGTGCGCGCGCCAGACCAGCTCGCGCGGGCCCTCCACGAGACGTGTGATGCGCACGTGGGTGTCGTCGAGCAGTTCGACGCGGGTCCCCTTGCCCTGGGCGTAGTCGCGCAGGTCCTGCAGCACGGCGTCGAGCTGCGACATCGCCAGGCGGGTGCCCTCGACGGCGCCCATGGCGACGATCTGCTCGAGCGCTTCCAAGGAGGTGAAGTGGCTGGTGTTGCGCATGCGCGTGCCGTCGGCGGTGGGCTCGAACGTGAACTCCATGCGCATCGCCGGCAGGTCGTCGTTCGGGTTGCCCTGCTCGTCGGCGAAGCCGTCGAGCACCTCGAAGCGGTGCGGCTGCTCGATGGCGAGGAACTCCCAGTACCCGGAGGCCTTCTCGCCGCGCGGGCCGTGCATCGTGTAGGTCGCGCGTCCGCCCACCTCGTGGTTCCACGAGGTGAAGGTCGCCGGCCAGCTGGGCGGGCCCCAGAAGCGGCCGAGCTGCTCGGGATCGCTGTACACGGCCCAGACGCGCTCGATGGGTGCGGCGAGATCGGCGATCACGGTCATCGTCAGGTTCTCGTGGTCGGTGATGATGTCGGTGACGGGCATTTCAGTCTCCTTTGACGGGGTCTTCGTTGTCTTCTTGGGCCGGTGAGCCTGTCGAATCGCCGGCCAGCAGATCGTCGAGCCGGGCGACGCGGGCGCGCCAGAGCTCTTCGTACCGGGCGAGAAGCGCCCGCGCACGGGCGATCATCTCGGGGTTCGCGCGGACGAGCCGCTCGCGTCCCTCGGCGCGCTTGATGATGAGACCGGCCTCTTCGAGCACGGCCACATGCTTCTGCACCGCCGCGAACGACATCTCGTAGTCGCCCGCGAGGGTGGAGACGGATTGCTCGCGCTCGACGGTCCGGCGCAGGATGTCACGTCGGGTCGAGATCGCGAGCGCGTGGAACACACGGTCGATCTCCGCTTCACTGAGTCTCATTTGTACAACCATTTGGTTGTACGTTAGGACGCGCGGATGCCGGTGTCAAGGGTTTCTTGCAGCGGCTCCCCTTCGGGGCCGCCCCTTCACCGCCGCCCGAAGATGGCGTGCAGGAGCGGAATGACGGAGACGCACATGAGGACGATCCCGAGCGGGGCGAGCGGCCCCAGCAGCAGGACGCCGCCGATCAGCATCCCGCCGAACAGCACGGCCGACACCGCGCGGAACGCGACGCGGATGATCCGGTCGAGCCGGTTCTCCAGGCTGGAGATGTCGAAGGTGAGCGCGCCCGCCTCGAGTCGGTCGAGCACGGCGTCGACGCGAGTGGGCAGGCGCCACACCGAGGACATGTTCGTCATGGCCTGATCGCGCACGTCCCGCATGAAGTTGCCGCCCTCGTCGCGCAGCAGCTTGGTGGCGTAGGGCTCGACAGGTTCCCAGATGTTGAACTTCGGGTCGAGCGCGCTGCACATCCCGGAGGTGAGCGAGACCGCCCGCAGCAACAGCAGCAGCTTCTCGGGGAACTGCACGGGCAGCGCCCGCACGGTCTCGCCGAATTCCATTCCGAACGCCTGCAGCTCGCGGGGGTCAACGTCGACGAGCTCGTTGAAGCCCATACCGCCGAACCGCGCGAACAGCTTGCTCAGCGCCCGCTCGAGCTCGGCGGTGTTCGTCGACGGCAGCAGCACGCCGATCTGCTGGGCGGCGGTGATCATGCCGCGGCTGTCGCGCGCGGCGACGGCGATGACAAGGGTGCGCAGGCCCGCCCGGATGCCGTCGGGCACCTCGGCCATCATGCCGAAGTCGATGAAGGTGAGTCGCCATGCGCGCTCAGCCCCGCTCGGCGCGTCAGAGCCGAGCGGAGTGACGAAGACGTTGCCCGGATGCGGGTCGGCGTGCACGAAGGAATGCGTGAACACCTGGTCGAGCATGACCTGCGCGAACACCTGCGCGACGTCTGCCGGATCGATGCCGGCGGCGCGCAGGGCGGCGGTGTCGTTGATCTTGATCGCGGTGACGTCCTCCAGCGTGAGAACGCGGCGCGTCGAGCGCTCCCACACGACTGCGGGGGCGCCGACCCTGGCATCCGTCGCGAAGTCCTCGGCGAAGCGCTCAGCACTCGCGGCCTCGTGCAGGTAGTCGATCTCCTCCTCGCACGTCTGCGCGAACTCCTCGACCAGCGCCGGTGCGTCGACGCGCGACGACACTGCGCGCACCCGCTGCACCCAGCGCGCGACGCGGCGCAGCGCGGCGAGGTCTACCGCGACGATGCCGTCGATGCCCGGCCGCTGCACCTTGACGATGACCTGCGCTAGGCCGGTGTCGGCGGCATCCGCGTCGGAGAGGACGGCGCGATGCGCCTGGCCGAGGGATGCCGCGGCCACGGGCACCGGGTCGAACGATGCGAACGCGTGCTCGAGCGGCATCCCCAGCTCCGCCTCGGCGGCGGCCCGGATGTCGGCGAACGTCTCGGCGGGCACCTCATCCTGCAGGTCGGCGAGCTCGGCGGTGATCTCGGGTGGCAACACATCCAGGCGCGACGACATGAACTGTCCGACCTTGATCATCAGGCCGCCGAGCTCGACGGCGAGCACGCGGAAGCGGCGGGCGAGGCGCAGCATCCGGTCATTGCGGGTGCGGTTGGCGAGCCGGGCGAGGCCCAGGCGCGGCAGCACCAGCTCGTACCACCAGGTCTGGGCGAGGGCCCGCGCGGCGAACCGCAGGATGCGGCGATAGCGCGCCTGATGGTCGCGAACTGGGCGCACCCCAGAACCCCCTTCTGGCAGGATCACCCCTCGGCGAGGATCGCGTACAGCTTACGCCGCGCCTCCTGCAGGATCTCGACGCCGTGCTGCACCTGCTCGGGGGTGCCGGTGCGCGCCAGCTGGGCGGTCGCGCCGGCCAGCTCCATGCCGGCCTTGGGCAGGGCGGTGAGGTGGCTCGATCCGCTGCCGCTGCGCTGTCCGGCACTGTCCCACGGGGCGGGCTTGGCGGCGAGCTCTTCCGACTCGGCGATGCCGGCCTCGGTCAGCGAGTAGGTCTTGCGCCCGCCCTGCTCGACGGCGGTGATGAGGCCCTCGTCGGCGAGCAGCTGCAAGGTGGGGTAGACCGAGCCGGCGCTGGGCTTCCATGCGCCGCCCGAGCGCTCGCCGATCTCGCTGATGATCTGGTAGCCGTGCATGGGCTTCTCGGCGAGCAGGGAGATGACTGCGGAGCGCACGTCACCGCGAGCCATGCGGGAGCCGCCGGTGCGCTGCTCGAAGCTGCTGCGCAGCTGCTCCATCGCGTCCCAGACGCCGGCGAGCGGGTTGCCCGCGCCGTTGCTGGCGCCGAAGCTGAATCCACCAGAGGGGAACGAACCGTTCATGATGACTCCTGAAGCCGATTGCGAACGATGGTTAACGATATGTCGCTGCATGTCGTTAATCAATCCCCTCTCCCGGGCCTCGAACCGCCACTCGCTCCGGTATGAGTTCGTGTCGCCTGCACAGCGTCTGAGCGGCAGAAAGTCATACCGGAAGTCGGCGGTTCGGGTCGGCGCGTCGGAGCGGCAACCGGCCGACCGGGCGTCGGCGCGGCGGGGCGCGGCGCGGGGCGCGGCGGCGGCAGGGGTCAGCGGGGGGAGGCGGTGACGTTGCCCTCGGCGGCGAGGTGGGCGATCTCGGCGGCGGCATCCCGCAGCGCCTCGACGACCTCCACCACCCGTGCGTCCGTGATGCGCGCCGACGGACCCGACACCGACACCGCGGCGGGCTGACCGAGGCCGCGCACCGGCACGGCGATGCAGCGCACGCCCACCTCCTGCTCGCTGTCGTCGGCGGCGAAGCCGCGACGGCGGGCACGGCGCAGGTCGACGATCAGCGCCTCCTCATCGGTGATGGTCTGCGGCGTGAACCGCGGCAGTCCGGTGCGGCCGATCAGCCCGCGCACCTGGCGCTCGGGCATCGTCGAGAGCATGGCCTTGCCGACTCCGGTGGAATGCGGCAGCACGCGGCGTCCGATCTCGGTGAACATCCGCATCCGCTGGCGCGACGCGACCTGCCCGGCGTACAGCACGAGGTCGCCGTCGAGCACGGCGAAGTTCGCCGTCTCGCGGAAGGTGTCCTCCAGCCGGCGCAGCAGCGGCAGGGCGGCATCGGCGAGCGGCGGCACGGCGTGCTGACCGAGCGAGATGAGGCTCGCACCCAGCGCGTAGCGGCGATCCTCGAGCTGGCGCACGTAGCCGAGGTGGTTGAGCGTGCCCAGCAGGCGATGCGCGGTGGGCACCGCGAGCCCGGTGCGTGCGGCGATGGATGCCAGCGACGCCTCTCCGCCGGATGCCGAGAGCGCCTCGAGCAGTGAGAACGCGCGCGCCACCGATTGCACGGTGCCTGCCGGGGACCCCGCCCCGGACTGTGCGCGCCGACCCGGTGCTGCTGCCGATTCCTCCATGGGTTCCATCATATGAAATCAGCGCTCCGAAAAGTGGCGATGTTCCCTAACCTGGTACTGCACTTTTGGAGGGGACTGACACATGACGACCAGGCAGATCGTCGCCATCACCTACGCCACGGCGGCGCGGGCGGTCGACCTCGCGATGCAGATCGGCACCGAGCGCGGCGTGCGCCCGGTCGTGTCGGTCGCCGACCCCTCGATGACGCTCATCGCGTACGGCATGGCCGACGGCGCGACCCCGCACAGCGTCGAGACCAGTCGTCGCAAGGCGCAGACCTCGGCATCCACCCGGCGGCGCACCGCGCTGATCCCCGAAGCCTTCTCGATCTCGCTGCCGCTGGGCACGGGCGGTCAGCTGACCACGATCGACGGCGGCTTCCCCATCTACTTCGGCGACGACCACGCCGGCGGCCTCGGTGTGGCCGGCGGCACCCCCGCGCAGGACGCGGAGATCGCCCTGGAGACCCTGCGCCGTCTCGGCGCCCGAACAGAAGGAATGGAACTATGACCTCGCACCTCCGCCGCGCCGACCTGTCGGTCGCTGCTCCCATCGTCGAGTTCGCCGAGGCGGCGCTCGCCGACAGTGGGCGCGACATCGACGAGTTCTGGGCGGGAGCCAGTGCGATCATCCACGACCTCGGACCCCGCAATGCAGAGCTGCTTGCGAAGCGCGACGAGCTGCAGCAGAAGATCGACGAATTCCACCGCGCCCACCCCGGCGTGCCCGACAAGGACGCGTACCGCGCGCTGCTCACCGACATCGGCTACCTCGTGCCGGTGCCCGAGAATGTGTCGGCGACCACCGAGAACGTCGACCCTGAGATCGCGACGATGGCCGGTCCGCAGCTCGTCGTGCCGCTGCTGAACGCGCGCTTCGCGATCAACGCCGCCAACGCCCGCTGGGGCTCGCTCTACGACGCGCTGTACGGCACCGACGCGATCGACCAGAGCGGCGAGCTCGCGCCGGGCAAGGAGTTCAACTACGCCCGTGCGGCGAAGGTCGTCGAGCGCGGCCGTGAGCTGCTCGACGAGATCGCGCCGCTCACCGAGGGCTCGCACCGGGATGCCACCGGTTATGCGGTCGACGCGGAGGGCCTGATCGTCCGCACCGCCGACGGCGACCGCCGCCTCGCCGACCCGAAGGCGTTCGTCGGCTACACCGGCGAGGCCGACGCCCCCACCGCCGTGCTGCTGGTGCACCACGGTCTGCACGCCGAGATCGTGATCGATCGCGAGGGCCGCATCGGCAAGACGGATGCCGCCGGCGTGCAGGACATCGTCCTGGAGTCGGCCATCACCACGATCCTCGACCTCGAGGACTCGGTCGCCGCGGTCGACGGCGAAGACAAGGCGCTGGGCTACCGCAACTGGCGTGCTTTCATGGACGGCACGATCAGCGAGTCGGTCACCAAGAACGGTCGCACCTTCACCCGTGTGCCGAACGCCGACCGCGTCTACCGCACCGCCGACGGCGGCGAGGTGACGATCCCCGGTCGCGCGGTGCTGTTCATCCGCAACGTCGGCCACCTCATGCGCACCCCCGCGGTGCTCGACCGCGAAGGCCAGGAGGTGTTCGAGGGCATCCTCGATGCCATCATGACCGCGCTGGGCTCGCTGCCCGAGCTCGAGGGCGAGAACAAGGGCACGAACTCCCGCACCGGCTCGATGTACATCGTCAAGCCGAAGATGCACGGTCCCGAAGAGGTCGCGTTCGCGGCGGAGCTGTTCGGCCGCGTCGAGCAGCTGCTCGGCATGCCAGAGCGCACGATGAAGGTCGGCATCATGGACGAGGAGCGCCGCACCTCGGCGAACCTCAAGGCGTCGATCGCAGCGGCATCCGACCGCGTGGTGTTCATCAACACCGGCTTCCTCGACCGCACCGGCGACGAGATCCACACCTCGCTGCACGCCGGTCCGTTCCTGCCGAAGGCGCAGATCAAGCAGCAGCCGTTCATGAAGGCGTACGAGGACCGCAACGTCGCCATCGGCCTCGAGGCGGGCCTGAACGGCCACGCCCAGATCGGCAAGGGCATGTGGGCCGAGCCCGACCTCATGCACGACATGCTCGAGAAGAAGATCGCGCACCCGCAGTCCGGCGCCTCGACCGCGTGGGTGCCCTCACCCACCGCGGCGACGCTGCACGCGCTGCACTACCACCAGGTCGACCCGCTCGCCGTGCGCTCGTCGCTGCCCGAGGTGGGCGAGGAGGCGCTGGACGCCCTGCTCGTGCCGCCGCTGGCGCCGGAGGGCGCGCTGACCCCCGAGGTCGTCGCCGAGGAGATCGACAACAACGTGCAGTCGATCCTGGGCTACGTGGTGCGCTGGATCGATCAGGGCATCGGCGTCTCGAAGGTGCCGGACATCCATGATGTGGGCCTGATGGAGGACCGCGCGACCCTGCGCATCTCCAGCCAGCTGCTGGCCAACTGGCTCGCGCACGGCGTGATCACCGAGGAGCAGATCGACGACAGCCTGCGACGCCTGGCCGTCGTGGTCGACGAGCAGAACGCCGGCGACCCGAACTACGAGAAGCTCGCGTTCGGCGAGGGCGAGAAGCCCGGAATCGCGTACACCGCGGCCCGTCGCCTGATCGTCGAGGGCGCCGCGCAGCCCAGCGGATACACCGAGCCGCTGCTGCACGGCCTGCGTCGCGAGAAGAAGGCCGAGCAGGCGTCGGCCTGATAGTCGGTTCCGAGGGGGCGGATGCTGCGGCATCCGCCCCCTCGTCCTTTCGGCAGAAGCCGATGCCGACGTCAAGCGCTTTCGCGTCGCGGCATCCGGACGTACTCTCAAAAGCATGAGTGACCTCAGCGCACCCACCGGCCGTGAATCCCAGCTGCGCGCGGTGCCCCGCGAGGACGGCACCGCCCCGCGAGCGCTGGTGATCGGCGCCACCGGGTACATCGGCGGCAGGCTCACTCCGCGGCTGCTCAACGCCGGGTACCGCGTGCGGGTGCTCGCGCGCGACGCCGCGCGCGCGGCGTCGTTCGCGTGGGGTGATGACATCGAGATCGTCGAGGGTGAGGCGCAGGATCCGGATGCCGTCGCCGAGGCCGTCCGCGACGTCGACGTCGTCTACTACCTGGTGCACTCGATGGGCGGCGGCAAGGACTTCGAGGAGCGCGACTCGACGGCCGCGCAGGCGGTCGGTGATGCGTCCGCTGCGGCGGGGGTGCGCCGGATCGTGTACCTCGGCGGGTTGCATCCGGATGACGTGAAGCTGTCGCCCCACCTGCGTTCACGTGTGCGAGTGGGGGAGATCTTCCTCGAGTCGGGCGTGCCGACGCTCGTGCTGCAGGCGGGCGTGGTGATCGGATCGGGGTCGGCGTCGTTCGAGATGATCCGTCACCTCACCGACGTGCTGCCGTACATGCCGGCGCCGAAATGGGTGCGCAACCGCATCCAGCCGATCGCGATCCGCGACGTGCTGCACTACCTGCTGGCCGCAGGGCGCGTGGACCAGTCGGTGAACACCGCCGTCGACATCGGCGGACCGGACGTGCTGCGCTACGGGCAGATGATGAACGGCTATGCCGTCGAGGCGGGGCTGCCGCAGCGGGCGATCGCCGCGCTGCCGGTGCTGACGCCCGAGCTGGCCTCGCACTGGGTGAATCTCGTGACGCCGGTGCCGCGGTCGATCGCGCGTCCGCTGGTCGCGTCGCTGCAGAACGAGTGCATCGTGAAGGATCACCGCATCGACGAGATCATCCCGCCACCCGAGGCGGGGCTCACGCCGTATCGTCGGGCGGTCGCGATGGCGCTCGGGCGCGTCGACGAGGATGCCATCGAGACGAGCTGGCAGGATGCCGAGGTCAACGGCGCCCCGAGTGACCCGCTGCCCAGCGACCCGGAGTGGGCCGGGCGGACGGTGTTCACCGATGAGCGGACGCTGGACTCGAACGCGTCGCTGGATCGGCTGTGGACCGTGATCGTCGGCATCGGCGGGCAGAACGGCTGGTATTCGTCCGGCTTCTTGTGGGCGGTGCGCGGGCTGATGGATCGCCTCGTCGGCGGTGTGGGCCTGCGCCGTGGGCGACGCAGCCGCAGCCGGGTGACGGTCGGCGATGCGCTGGACTTCTGGCGGGTCGAGGCCGTGCACGAGCCCGACGAGCAGAACCCCGAGGGGCTGCTGCGCCTGCGGGCCGAGATGAAGGTGCCGGGCTCTGCGTGGCTGGAGCTGCGTGCGAAGCAGCAGGGAGACGGATCGCGATACGAGCAGCGCGCGGTGTTCTTCCCGCGCGGACTGTTCGGCCGGCTGTACTGGCTGGGCGTGCTGCCGTTCCACGGGTTCATCTTCTCCGGCATGGCCGCGCGCATCACCGCGGCGGCGGAGTCGGCCGGGCGGGGGTCGGGCGCTGCCGAGGCAAGCGGGGACGGCGCGTCGGTCACGGAGGGTGAGGCGCCGCCGAAGCAGGACGTCGACGTCGAGACCGTCGAGGCCGAGGCGGGCAGCGCGCGCTGAGGTCGCGCCGGTGGCCCGGGTTTCGCGCGAGCGAAGGAGAACGCGCGGAGGAAGGACGGATGCCGCGTGAATCGTCCTTCCCCGGTGCGATCGCCTTCCTCGGCGTGAACCCACGGAAGACGCCCGGACCATGCCCGGACTTCCCATGGTGTGATCGAACGATTAACGATAGATTCTCCTCGTCGCTCGATGAAGGAGGCATGATGCGTCGAGGAACGATCCTGGTGCTCCAGGCCGTGATCGCGCTGGCTCTCGCGGGGTCGGTGCTGGTTCAGGTGATGATCGTGCCGGCGGTGTGGCGCGATCTCGAGGGCGAGGCGCTGTGGGGCCGGATCGCGCTGGTGAGCATCGCCGTGCTGGGCGTGCTGACGATGCAGGTGTTCGCCGTGTGCGTGTGGATGCTGCTGACGAAGGTGCGACGCGGATCGATCTTCCAGTCCGCTTCGTTCCGCTGCGTCGATGTGATCATCGGCGCCATCGCCGCGGCAGCCCTGCTCGCCTTCGTGCTCGCTGCTCTGCTGGCTCCCGGCGAGGTGGCGCCCGGGATGGTGGCTCTCATCGGCGGTGCGGGGCTGGTGCTGAGCGGGATGGCGCTGCTCGTCGTGGTGATGAAGGCGCTGCTGCGCCAGGCGATCGAGCGCGAGGATGAGGCGCGTACACTGCGCGACGAACTGGGCGAGGTGATCTGAGTGCCGGTGATCGTCGACATCGACGTGATGCTTGCACGCCGGAAGATGGCCGTCGGCGAGCTCGCCGAGCGCATCGGCATCACCCCGACGAACCTGTCGGTGCTGAAGAACGGTCGCGCGAAGGCCGTGCGGTTCACGACGCTGGATGCCCTGTGCGCGGCGCTGGAGTGCCAGCCCGGGGATCTGCTGCGCTGGGTGCCCGAGGGTACCGACGTCGCAGTTTGACCGACCGCGTCGGCTTGTCAACGGGCATCCGTCGCGCGCTGCCGGATGCCAGGCTGGCTGTCCATCCCACGATCGGAGGCTTCGCATGACCGACCCCACACCCTTCCCCACCGACCCCCTCGAGGCGGAGGGCACCGATCCGGACCTCAGCAAGGACGACGACTCGCGCACCGCGTCGGACAACGATGACGAGGAGCGTCCCGACGATCGTCCGCCGACGCACGACGAGCAGATGCAAGATCGTATGGCGGCAGAGGAGCAGGACTTCAGCGACCAGTACACCGACATCGACTGACCCGCGGGCACCCCGGACCGCCAGCAACGCCAGCGACGGATCAGGCTGCGATGTCGAAGCGGGCGCGGCCGCCCCTTCGAGGGGTGCGGGTGGGATCGACGTAGGACGGAGGCGCGAACCACACGATGTTGCCGTGCCCCGGCGGGTCGATGCGGATGTCCCACCCATTGTCGTGAATCCGATGATGGCAGGTCTCGCACAGCAGGATGCCGTTCGACAGGTCGGTCGGTCCGTGATCGCGTTGCCACCATCGAATGTGGTGAGCCTTCGTCATCCCCGGCGGCAGACCGCACATGGCGCATCCGCCATCACGCTCGGCAAGCGCCAGACGCTGCGCCGGGGTGAAGAACCGGCGCCGGCGTCCCCAGTCCAGCACTTCGCTCTCGCCGCCGAGTACGCACGGGATGACGCCACCGTCGGCCGCCATCCGGCGCACGGCGCTGATGCTGATCGGCTGATGGATGCCGTCGATCGTCGCAGAGCCGGTGCCCGACTGCAGATCCTGCAGTGTCATCCGCACCACGACCGTGGCGCCGGCGAGGGGCATCGCCTGCCCGGTGCAGCCGAGCATGTGTGCGCCGAAGAGGCTGAGCGCATCGGCCTGCAGCATGGGCACGGTTCGGCGATCGGCATCCGGCGCATCGGCATCCGGTGCGTCCTTCCGCGCCGCGAAAGTCGCGGTGACGTACCCGCGGACCGCGGTGACCACCGGCGCTGCGCTCTCGGGATCGAGAAGAGCGTTCAAATGCACCATGCCGTCGCGCTCGAAGATGGTCAGTGAGCGCTTGGCGCGCTGATCCTCCGCTCGAGGCTCCACCCCATCCGGGTCGAGCCAGGCTTCGGCGCGCACGATGAGCTTGCGCACGTCATCGAGCGAGAGCCCGGTCACCGCTTCGGTGAGGATTCGCTCGCCCTCGCTCGTCCGCTCGGGGCCGGCCGCGATGCGGCACCGATCGAGCAGACCGACGATGAGTCCGGCGACCTGGGCGCTGAGCGCGCCCTGCGCCAGCGCCTCGCGCACCAGCGGGTAGCGCGCGGGAAGCCGGTCGCCGAGCAGGTCCGCACGTGGCGCCGTCGCCTCACCGACCTTGATGAGCCGGATGGCGTCACCGGTCGACGCGCCGGTCGTGGCGGCGATGAGCTTGGCCGGCGTGCGGTATCCCTGCTGCTTCGCCAGGCTGTCTGCGCCGAGCTCCGGCCGCGATTCCCGCGAGATCCCGGCGGCGACATCGGCGTGCACGGCATCCAACCGGCGCTTCACCAGCCCGATGGCACTGTCGATCGCGATCAGCTGCTCGCGAGTGAGATCCGCGGCATCCTCGGCGTTGCCCCACGATCGATCAAGCGACGACATCGCTTCGATCAGAGGAGTCAACTTCAACATGAATTAATGGTACATCTATACGAACAGTAGGTCAAGCTTTTTCGTATTTAATTTCTACTCGATCGCCACGCGTGCCGGTGCGCTCAGGACGCGCCGCGGCCTGACCTCTGCTGCAGGCGGTCGATGTGCTCTGACGCCTGCGCCTTGGTGAGATCGGCGGGCAGTTCCTCGCCGGCCTCGCGCGCAAGGGTGTCGAGGTAGCTCTTCTGGGCAGCGGTCATCGGCTCATCGCCGGTCACCCAGTCGGACGGGTCCTTCGCCGCGGGATTCTGCGGATCTTCGGCCCCGATGGTCTCTTCGGAATCATGTGTATCGGACATATGGCGATCGTATGCCGGGCCTCCGACATCGCCAGCGGGATTGACAATCGTCGCCGTCCCGGCGAATGTCGGCGCCTGGCGTGACAATAGCCACGATGAGTGATGACCTGGATGACCGGCTGCGCCGCATCGGCCAGCATCCGTTCCGCGCGCGCTTCCACCTGCGCGGGCGCGACCGCGCGATCGTCGATTTGCGCGGCATCGAGACAGTCCGTCGTCACGCCCGCGAGATCATCGATCAGCGCCTGGCGCCCGCCGAGCCGCGCAACGACGGCAAGCAGACGCCGTACCGCGGGCATCCGGTCTTCGTCGCGCAGCACGCGACCGCCACGTGCTGTCGCACCTGCCTGTCGCGCTGGCACGGCATCCCGAAAGGTCAGACGCTCACGGACGGCGAGCGTGAGTACGTCGTCGAGGCGATCGGCCGGTGGATCGTCGCGGAATATCTGCCGAAGACGCCGCCGCCGTGACAGCGCTGCCGCGAGAGTGAGACCACCCCCAGACGGCGGAGCGGGGCGCCGCCACCGAAGTGACGGCGCCCCGCTCCGGCGGCGCGAAAGAGCGCGCGCCGCCCTGCTCACCTCTTCTTCGACACCTTGATGAACGCCGATCCGATCTCGTCCATCTCGATCCCGCTGAAGCCGATCGTGCCACCCGCCTCGACAGTGGCTGTCTTGCCCGCGATCTTCTGGCCATTCACCATGACCTCGATGGCGTAAGTGCCACCCGTCTTGACGCTCACCTCGACAGGCCGCACCCCCGACGAACCCGCGGCGCTCTGGTAGTCGCGCCACAGCAGCCCGAGGGCCACGTCGGGATCCACCGTCTCGAGCGTCGCCAGCGTCATGTTGGCATCGCTTGTCGTCATGTGGATGTTCTGCGTCGTCTTCGCGCTGACTGGCTGAGCGGACCAGAGCTCGTCCTCGTAGGCGGCGGTCATCGCCATCACGTCCTTGATCAGCCTCTGCATCTTCGGCGCGAGCGCCTGCATCTCGCCGAAGGCGTAGAGACCGAAGCCGATGCCGCCCCGGGCCAGGGTGTCGAGGATGTCGCTCTGGGTCACCGCGCCGCGCTCGTACCCGATCCCGATTTCCGACGGGAAAAGTGCCGGCAGCTCCTGCGCGACCGCAGAGAGCTCGGAGTCACTCGAACCGTAGAAGCGGTCGATGTTGCCACGGATCGACTCCGTGCCGCCGTAGTACATCGGCGCGATGAGATCGAGCCCAGCGTCGCGATAGAAGTCGAGGTCCTGGCCACCGGCGGTGTTGCCCGTGGGGTACTTGTCGACGTCGGAGGACTGGAAGTTCGTCGTGATCGCCTTGTACGGATCCACCGCGCGCACGGACTCGACCATCGACTGCCAGACCGACAGACCGAGTTCCTTGCGGAACGTCTTCTTGTCGGTCGAACCGGTCTTCTCGTGCCACAGCTCGTACATGGCCGCGTAGTAGGGGTTGGTGTCACCGTTGTTGTTGAACGGTCCGGTGACGCCCTCTTCGTTGCCGATCTGATAGCCGAGCACGGTGTCGCTGTCCTTGAAGTGCGTCGCGATATCGGTCATGGCGGTCTCGAGCTGCTTGTGCACGACGGGGTGCCAGTACTCGGGGTAGAGCTCCGGTACGGCGTTCCATGCGTCGTGGGGATAGTCCGAGACCTTCTCGAGTCCCTTGCCCCACTGGATGCCGTAGCTGTACGGCCCCTCGTCGGCGATGTTGTAGACACCGCGCGCGCCGGCGTAGTCGGGCATGTTCGTCTGGATGTGGAAGAACAGCACCCAGAACACCTTCAGCCCAGCGTCGGACGCCCATTCGGTGAGCTGGTCGAGCTTCGCATAGTCGAACACGGGGTGCGCGGGATCGACGGTCTTGTCCCACTCGGCCCAGTTGACCGTGAGCTGGACGGTGTTGAAGTCGTAGTCCTCCTTCATCTGACGGAAGGCCTCGCGCATCCCCTTCTCGTAGTCGCCGTCCTGATAGAACGGGCTCTGCGGGGCGGTCACGCACGAGAACAGCTTGTCGCTGCGCTTCTCGTACACGCCCCCGCACGCGAGAGAGTCCCAGAAACCGGTCTCCGTCGCCATCGACACGAACTCCTGAGGCTTTCCGGAGCGGTCCTTGGTCATGAAGGCGATCTTCTGGTTGTCGAGTCGCACGATCGCCGAGCGGGTGTCGTTCTCGGCGAACTGCTCGGGAGTGAGGATCGTAGCCTGCTGAGGCACATTCAGCTCCAGCAGATCCGTGCCCAGCAGCGCGTCACGGTCCTGCTGCAGCACCGTGGCCACGGTCTTCTTCTCGGTCGAGCCGGCGGCGGCCGCCGGTGCCACGCCGGCCATGCCGGCAAGGGTGGTGCCGAGCACGGCGAGCGCCGTCAGCGACGCCGCAGCACGTCTCCCGCGCACGGGGCGGGACACAGTCGGATTCATTTTTCGCATCTTCTCTCTCCTAGCCCTGTTGTCCCGCACGGTTGCCCTTGCCGTTGCCGTTCCCCTTGCCGTTGCCGTTCCCCTTGCCGTTGCCGTTGCCCTGGCCGTTGCCGTTGCCGTTGCCCTGGCCATTGCAGTTCTTCTTCCAGACGGCATAGAGCGTCACGCCGTCGGCATCCGCCGGCTTGGTCACCCGGTCACCGGGGGCGAACTCCACCTCACCGTCCCGCGTGCTGCTCCAGCCCAGGAATCGGTACGACGGTCGCTCGGGGCGCAGTGTGGGGATGCTCTGCTCCCACGCACCGCTGTCGCCTGCCATCGGCACGAAACCTGTGTCCGAGGGAACGCCGCGCGCAGCGCGCAGCTCTCCGCTCGTACCGTCGTCGAAGCGCAGCATGAAGCCGTGCCCGAGAGGTGCCGAACGAATGGCATCCGGTGCCTTGAGGTGGGAACCGAACGCCGCCTGCACGGTGCTCTTCGGACCGGTCCACAGCCACGACGACGCGTCGGGGTGCAGAGGGGATCCGGAACGCGTCAGCTCGGCGCCCAACGTCACCGCGCTCGCCGTGGACCGCGTGCCGAACCCGAGGTGCACAGAGCGCAGCGATTCCCCGGCCCGGTAGCTCGGGCTGAGCGAGAAGGCGCGCAGACCGATGTCGAGTCGCTGCAAGCCTCCCGGGAGGTTGACCGATTCCAGACCGCCGGCGGTGCCGTACTTCTGGCGGAACGCTTGCGCTCCCACCGTCAGTTCGCGCAACTGCTGCGGGAAGGTCACCGTTCGCAGCGCGGCCGCCTCTCGGACATCCTGTCGGAAGGCGCTCTGACCGATGTTCAGGACGAACAGGTCGCGGGGGAAGATGACCTCCGCGAGCGTCGCCGATCCCGCCGACGAGTACTGGTACGCCGCAGAGGCGCCGAGAGTGAGGGTGTCGAGCCCTTCGGGGAAGACGATCCTGCCCAGCGTCGGCTCGCCCTGCTGAGCGAGGGCCCAGTCCTCGATCTCGAGATCGAGCAGGTCACCGCTTGCACGAGTGAACTCCAGAGAGCTGATCGCCTTCGTCAGAGCACCGCGGCGGATGACGACGGTGCCGGTGCCGGACGGCACCTCGCCCAGATCGATGGTGACCTTGCCGTCGCGCTCACTCACCACACCGTCCTTGCTCGGCGAGGCGAGGCTGTCGATGCGATAGATGCCGCTCGCGGGCCGCTCGACGACACGAACGTTGATGCGGGCACTGACCGAGGAGTCATGACGCATCACGACCGAGACCTTCTGGGTACCGGGCTTGGCGGGATCGAAGCCGCTGATGCGGTACTCCGACGGCAGCAGGATGCGCGTGTTGCCCTGCGCGTCCTCACCGGTTACGCGCATGCCGGTGTCGTCGAACGACCGGCCCACCTTGTACACCGTCCGCCACGGACGGTCGGTGATCTTGATGGAGGTGATGTCGTCGGGCTGCGCCTGGCGTTTGTGCACGACGACGTCGAAGGTGGCGGTCTTGGTCGCGTCGGCCCGCAGCGCGACGTTCACCGTCTGAGTTCCCTCGACGCTGCCGTCGAAGCCGGACACCGTCCAAGCATCCGCGTCGAGCGCGAAGGTGGTGTCGTCGTCCATGACCTTGCGCACCCGGATGCTGTCGAGGTCGAGCTCGTCGCCCACCGTGTACTCGGTCTTCGTGACGTTCGCGACGATCCCCGCGATGTGCTCATCGGGGGCGGTGCGCACGAGCGAGAAGTTGTCGAAGGCCGCCCAGCCGCCGTTCTTCAGCATCTGCACCCCGAACGCGACGGTCAGGTCGCCCCCCGACCACGCGAAGCTGTGGCTCTTCTGCTGCCAGCTGCCACCGCCGTTGAGGTCGAACTGGGCGGACCAATCGGCTTGAGGCACCGAGATGGTCGAGATGGCGTCGCCCTTGTTACCAGTGCCATAGCCGCTGACCGTGTAGTACCCGCGCGGCAGATCGGCGAGGAGTTGCTTCACGGATGCCTCGGTCTTGACGTTGCGGTCCCAGAAGCTGTACCCCGCGTTGCCGTCCTGGCCGTTCTCGGCCGAGACGCCGTTGGTGCGCGAACCCGACACGGCCTCTGGGCTGCCGACGGTGTAGTCCGCGGTCCAAGGCACGAGCGCTCCGCTCTGGAAGCTGCCGTTGTGCAGCAGATCGGCGGTGGGCAGTTGTACGTCGTCGACGGTGACGTCGAAAGAAGCGCGCACCTCGCCCGCGCCGACGGACGCCACGGTGACGGTCTTCGTACCAGGAGCATCCGAATCGAATCCGCTGAGAATGTACTCGTCGGCCTTCAGCTCGCGGGTGAGGCCGTCTGCCGTGCGGCCGGTGATGACCAGTCCCGACGCCTCGAAGAGCGAGCCGATGACGTAGGCGGTGCGGGTGGGAGGAGCGGTCACGCTCAGTTCGGTGAACTGCGCGGTGGACGCCACAGCAGCCGGCCCGAACGTCGATCCGGGAGCGGCGGCCGCCGCCCACGTCCCTCCGCCGGCGACGACGGACGCCGCCAGCACCCCGGCGACGAGCCTGGGGGCGATTCTCTTTGGTCTCACTTCTTCGTCTCTCCTCATCATTGATTCCCCGAGAACGTCCTCGGGTGGCGAACAAGCAGTGCACGCGGTGCGGCGCGCGGCGTCAGCCCAGCGGGTCGCGCCGTCCCGTCGTCTCCCGGCGCGTGAGCCTCGGTGTCACGAAGGCGGCGCTGGTCTCGTGCTCCTCGTCCCGCAGCAGCGCGAACAGCTTCCGCATCGCGAGCAGCGATACGTCCCGCGGCTCGGGCGAGACGTTCGTGATCGGGGTGCGCAGTGAGGCGGCGTAGCTGTCGGTGCACAGCCCCACCAGAGGGAGCTCTTCCCCCAGCGCGACCTGAGCGCTCATCAGCAGCTGGCAGAAGCCGTCCACGGACTGCGGCGTGCGTCCGACCACCCCGGTGCGCCGACCGGCCTCGGCCGCCGCCGTCCGATGTGCGAGCACCCGCGCCAGCACCTCGCGGTGCCCGTCCCAGCCGGGTACCGCCGACCAGACGACCTCGACGCGCGCATCGGCGGCGTCGGCCGCGCGGCGCGCGCCGGCCTCGAACCGGTGGACGTAGCTGTACTCCGATTCCGCCGCCGGCATCTCTCCGATGAGCAGGATGTCGTGGCACCCGTCCTCGACAAGCTCCTGCACGGCGAGCTCGCCGGCCTTCACAGCGTCCACCTCGACGCATTCCAGTCCCGCAGGGTCTTCGGGCAGTCCGATGAGCACGGCGGGCACGTCGAGTTCGGCGATGGTGCGCAGCCGGGGGTCGTGCAATCGAATGTCCATGACCACGAGAGCGTCGATGATGGACCGACGCACCAGTCGCTCGATCGCGGCCGGGTCCTCGTCGGAGGTGACGAGCACCACGTCGTGGTCCTCGGCGCTGGCCACGTCGGTGATCGTCTCGATGAACGACGTCGTCGACGCGATCGTGATGTCGGAGGGCAGCCTGGTGACCAGGCCGATGACGTTCGCGCGGCACCCCGCGAGTGCCCGCGCGTTCGCGTTGGGGTGATAGTTCAGCTCGCGCATCGCCGCTTCCACGCGGGCGCGGGTCTCAGGCGAGATCGAGCGCGAGCCGCTCATCACGTACGACACCGTGCTCTGCGCGACGCCGGCCAGCTCTGCGACATCCTTGGCGGTGACCATCTGCGCTCCTTTCAACCCAACTCGACGGATTCGGATTCGTTCAGTTCCAGCCAGATGGCCAGCGGCCAGTCCTGGTCGTTCACGAGCGGGTCGGCCTCGTGCGCGCTCTCGCCATCGACGGTCGCCGGGAAGACGAACGCGCAGGTCGCTGAGCCGTCGTCGAAGTAGCTGATCAGGTTGGCGGCGAGAATGGGCCGCACCAGGGCATCCGTCTCGGGTGAGCGCAGCTGCTGGGGCAGACGGGCGAAAACCGCAGCCGACAGCGAGCTCCAGTGGTGCGGGAACACGTCGCCCCACTGCCGGTGCAGACCGAACCAGTATCCGTCCCAATGCCGGATGGGCACACCGAACAGCCGCACGTGCTGCTGTGGGCCGGCGAAGGCACGCAGCCACGGCAGGCGGTCGCGCACGGCCGCGAGGAAGACATCGTCGCCGGTGAGCCGATGCGCGAAAACCATCAGCTCGATCAGCGGGGTGACCATCGACTGCTCATACGAGACCTCATGGAAGGGCAGGCGGTTGCCGGATGCGATGTAGTGGGTGGCCGACTCGACCAGCAGGCGACGCAGCTCGTTCGCCTCCGGCCCGCGACCGGCTGCATCGAGACAGTCCGCGGTCTTGACCACAGCCTCGGGCAGGCCGATCGCGAGGTACTCGCCGATTCCGAGTTCGAAGCCGCGACGTAGGATGCCGGCGGCGAGGTCGAGGTCGGCCACCGCGCCATGCGTGCGGTGCCGGTCGATGAAGAACAGCGTCAGCCACGGCATGTCGTACAGCCGGATCTCGTCCTCCTTCAAGAACGAGCCTCGCCGCGGCGTGAGTGTCGCGTCGAGCAGGTGCTCCCGGGCGAAGTCCGCCCACTCCGCGAGCGCGCTGTCGGCCTCGATAGTGGTCCATCCGCGACGCTGGGCGCGCTGCATCATCAGCGCCATGCCGATGCGCTCTGACCCGTCCGACCAGTCGAACCACCCGTTGGCGTACGAACGCAGACCGGTGCGGCGGTCGACGGGCACGAAGGCGCTGCGCAGCGTTCCCGGGCGTTCGATGGGGCGCTGGTTCGCGAGGATGTAGTCGATCCGGCCGCGCACGATCTCCTCGACCGGGCGGTGGAAGAGCACCTCGGTGCGGCTGCTGTCGCCGATCTCGATCCAGTGGCTGCCGGGTGCGGTGGCGCGCAGTCGCACCGTGCGCCACCCGTCGGATGCCGCAGCATCGTCCTCATCGATGATCTGTATCTGCGGACTGCGGGCGCTGAGCGGCATCCGCGTGCGGACGCGGATCTCCTCCCCCACCGGCGCTGCCAGCCGTTCGAATGCGGCGGGCGGCGCGGTCTGCGCGATGAACTCCTCGACGGAGCCGAACCAGCGCAGCTCCCAGCCGAGATCGAACGCACCGCCGGCCGGCACGGTCATCTGCGGCTGCCCGCCGAACGCGTGGGGCGCACGCGCATGATCGGTGATGTTCAGCACGATGTGCCCGCGGAAGTTCGAGGAGGTGTTCGGGTTGCGCGACTCGATGCCGTACGACCACAGCGCGCCTTCGGTGAGCGTGAGCCCGAGGATCGCCCCATCGCCGGACATAGGCTGCGCGTAGGCCCAGGCCCAGGCGCCGGCGGTGAACACGTGTGCGTTCACTGCCTCGGCGAGCGCGGATTCGCTGTCGCTGTACACGTCGGCGAAGGGCGTCTGGATGCCGGCGCTGCGGATCACTATGTCGTGGTCGGTGTCGTTGCGGAACGAGTACCGCTCGCGCAGCGTGTCACCGCCGGTGCGTGCGACGATCAGGGTGAGCCCCACCGGCATCCGATACGTGGCGCTCACAGCGCCGTCGGTGAACTGCAACTCGTCGGGCGTCTGCCAGCGCGCGGCGCCGGCGTCGGTGATGATCTGGCCCGAGCCCCAGCTGTGGTCCGGGGTGTGCGAGGACAGTCGCCGGGTGAGCAGGTATTCGCGGCGCTCGTCGCCGGAATGGGTGAACTGCAGCGGTGCACCGGTCGCCTCATCGAGGGCGGCCCGGCCGGCGCCGAAGTACAGCGTGGTCGTCTCATCGACGAGCAGGGAGTTCAACGTCGTTCAGCCTTTCAGTGCGCCGGCGATGACCCCGCCGATGATGTATCTCTGCATGATGACGTAGAAGAGCAGCAGCGGCAGGACACCGAGAACCATCATCGGGAACATGGCGGTCCAGTCCGTCGAGAACTGTCCGACGTTGCGGTAGACCTCCTGCAGGATCACCTGCTTCTCACGGGACTGCAGGAAGTACAACGGGCCCATGAAGTCGTTCCAGACGTTGAGCGTCGTGAGGATCGCGACGGTGACCACGACCGGGCGCAGCAGCGGGAAGATGATCGTCACGAAGCGGCGGAACACGCCCGCTCCGTCGATCTCGGCGGCCTCTTCGAGCTCCTTGGGGATCGTGCCGGTGAAGGCGTAGAAGAGGAAGATCGCGAACGGCGTGTTCACCGCGATGTTGATGAGGATCACAGCCCAATGCGTGTCCATCAGACCCATGGAGCGGATGAGCGAGTACATGCCCATGATCCCCATCTGGTAGGGGAACATGAGGCCCGACAGGAACAGCAGGAACGTGATGGTGGCGAGCCTGCTCTTCGCTTTGCGGTTGAGCACGTAGCCGGCCATGGCGGCGAAGACGATGGTGCCCAGCACCGCGACGACGGTGATGAAGGCCGTGTTCGCAAAGGCGCGCGGATACTCCATGACGTTCCACGCGTTGACGTAGCCCGAGAAGTCGATCTTCGAGGGCAGCCCCATCGGGGATGCGGCCGACTCCGCCGGCGTCTTGAAGGTGGTGACCAGCAGATAGTAGATCGGGATCATCATGAGCACGGCGAGCAGTGTCATCACGACGAACGAGATGCCGTTCACGCGGCGCTCGCCGCGCTGCAGAGTGGCCTTGCGGCGGGTGGTCGTGCTCATGAGAGGCGGGTCTCCATCCTCTTGAAGATGCGCAGCATGACCGTGGAGATCACCAGCGTGACGATGAGGAAGACGATGCCGAAGGCGGCCGCGTAGCCGAACCGCCCCTGCGAGAACTTCGCGAACATCAGGGTCAGCACGGTCTCGGTGGCGTAGCCTGGGCCGCCCTTGGTGGTGGAGAAGACGATGTCGAACACCTTCAGGCCCGAGATGAGCCCGGTGATGAAGTTGATCTGCAGGGCGGGCAGCAGGTTGGGCAGGGTGACGTGCCAGAACTGTCGCATGCGCGTTGCGCCGTCGATCGACGCCGCCTCGTAGAGCTCCGCGGGGATGCTCTGCAGATTCGCGAGGTAGATGACCATCGCGTAGCCGAACCACTGCCACACCTGGGTGACGATGATCGACCACATGGCCTTGTCAGGATCGCCGAAGAAGTTGACCGGCTCGACGCCGACCATGCCCAGCAGGCCGTTGACGAGTCCGTACTCGCTCGACGAGAGCATGTAGCTCCACAGGAAGCCGACGACGAGGATCGACAGCACGGCGGGCGAGAAGAAGATGGCCCGAAAGGCGGTGCGCCCGCGCATCCTGCTGTTCAGGATCACCGCGACGGGCAGGGCGATGACGTTGTTGAGGATGACGACGGCGAACGCGTACCAGAGGGAGTTGACGATGCCCTTCTGGATGGCCGGGTCCTCGAGCGCCTGGGCGTAGTTCTCGACGCCGATGAACTTCGACTCGGCACTGAAGTTGCTGAAGTCGGTCAGGCTCATCTGGAACGTCATGATGACGGGCGCCACGAAGAAGACGCAGAAGATGATGAGCGCCGGCAGCACCATCAGCAGGTAGGGCGCGTTGTGTCGCAGTCTGAGTAGCACGCGTTGTCTCCAGGGAGCCGACGACGGTCGGCGGGGCGGATGGGCGGGGACGAGGTCCGGAGCGGACCCCGTCCCCGCGTTGTTGATCCCGGTCAGTAGCGGATCGTGTCGGCGAAGGAGTCGAGCGCCTTCACGAACTGGTCCGTGGTCAGCTGACCGCCGATGAGGCCCTCGAGCTGCTTGGTGACCTCGTCGACCATCGACTGGGCGGGCATGTTGGCGCCCCAGCGGTCCCAGGCGTTTCCGACGTTGCCCTTGGCGAGTGTGTCCTCGACGAGGGCGTACTCCTCGGGCATCGGGGCGGTCGCGCCGGAGTAGCTGAAGGCACCAGGGTTCCCGTCGAGGAAGGCCTGCTGCACCTCTTCGGACGCGAAGGCGTCGAACGCCTTCATGGCGGCATCCATCTTCGAGGTGCCCTTGTTCACGCCGATGTTGGCGGCCGGCCCGCCGATCATGTACTGGTCGTCCGCGCTGTTACCGGGGTGCGCGAACATGCCGATGTTCAAGCCGGCCTCGGTGAACTTCGTGTAGTCCCACGGGCCCGAGATGATCATCGCGGCCTTGCCGGCGAGGAACTCGTCCTGGGCCTGCGGCTCGGCGATGCCGAGCATGTCGGGGGTGATGACACCCTGATCGATGAGCTTGCTCCACTCGTCGACGGAGTCGTTCCAGTTGCCCGAAAGAGTGGCCTTGTCGAACGCGAACTCGGTGTCGACCTCGGGGCTGCCCTCGCCGTTGTGGTAGTAGGCGTTCTCGAGGTAGCCCATCAGCGAGTGCAGGCCCTTGTCGCTGCCGGAGAGGCCGAAGGCGAGCGGCTTGATGCCGGCGTCCTGGAAGGTCTTCGAGACCTCGAGCAGTTCGTCGAAGGTCTGGGGCGGCTCGACGTCGTTCTCGGCGAACAGATCAGCATTGTAGAAGTAGCCTGAGAACCAGCCGTAGGTGGGGATGCCGAAGACCTTACCGTCCTGGTCCTTCGCGAGAGCGAGGCCTGCGTCATTGAAGTCGGCGATGGACTCGCGGTCGGTCACGTCAACGGCGTTGCCCGCCTTGACGCGGGCGGGAAAGCTTGCACCGTCCATGAACAGGTCCGGACCCGAGCCCGACGCGAGTTGCACGCTGAGCCAGTTGTTGTACTGGTCGAGCGCGATGTACGAGTATTCGAGCTCGATGCCGTCTTTCGCCAGCACCTTGTTGGCGGCGTCGAGGGCCGGCTTGAACTCCTTGTCCTGGTACCACGACGAGATGCTGACGACGGTCTTGCCGTCGGAGTCGGCATCACCCGATGCTCCGGTCGAGCAGGCGGAGAGAGCCAGTGCCGCCGTGGCGGCGACCGCCGCGGTCGTGACCCACCGGCGGTGACGTGTGAGGGACATCCGTGTTCCTTTCGGGGTGCCGCGTCCTCGCGGCGGGTATCGGGTAACGCGTCGATGCGCATCGATTCGATGCGCATCGATGACGATACTCTTGACCCGTGATCACGTCAACATCTTCGTTCCGCGAATCCGCCCCCGAGCCTCGTCGTGCGCCTGCTCTTTGGCCCCTCAGCCCGAGCGGCATCGCTTACGGCTGCGACTACAACCCCGACCAGTGGGATGCCGCCACCTGGCGCGAGGACGTGCGGCTCATGGCGCAGGCCGGTGTGAACCTTGTCAGCTTCGGGATGTTCTCGTGGGCGAACATCGAGCCGCGGCGCGGCGAGTACCACTTCGAATGGCTCGACGAGGTCTTCGACGTGCTGCACGACGCCGGCATCGCCATCGATCTCGCGACGCCGACCGCCGCTCCCCCCGCGTGGTTCCTGCGCGAGTTCCCCGAGGCGCGGGTGGTCGATCGCACGCTGACGCCCCTCGGCCCGAACTCCCGCGGCTCGGCGTGTCCGGCGTCGCCGGTTTTCCGCGAGCACGCGCTGCGCATCACTCGCGCGCTCGCCGAGCGCTACGGCCAGCACCCCGCGCTGGCGATGTGGCACGTGCACAACGAGTACGGCCTGCCGGTGAGCGAGAGCTTCACCCCTGAGGCACAGCAGGCGTTCCGCGACTGGACCCGCGTGCGCTACGGCTCACTCGATGCGGTGAACACGGCGTGGGGGATGGCGTTCTGGGGGCAGACGCTCGGCGACTGGGAGGACATCACCGGACCGGTGCCATCGCCGTCGATCGTGAACCCCTCGCTGCAGCTGGACTGGCGACGATTCAACTCCGACCTGCTGCTGTCGAATTACGTCGCCGAGCGCGACGCACTGCGCGAGGTCACCCCGCACATCCCCATCACGACCAACTTCCACAGCTGCCCGTGGGTGGATCAGTGGCGCTGGGCGCAGGAGGTCGACGTCGTCGCGACCGACCACTACCTGCGTGCATCCGACGCCCGCGGTCACGTCGACCTCGCGCAGACCGCCGACCTCACCCGATCAGTCGCCCAGGGCCACCCGTGGATGCTGATGGAGCACTCCACCTCGGGCGTGAACTGGCAGCCGCGCAACATCGCGAAGAACGCCGGGGAGATGGCCCGCAACTCTCTGTCTCATCTGGGACGCGGGGCGGACGCGATCATGTTCTTCCAGTGGCGGGCGAGCGTGAAGGGCGCCGAGAAGTTCCACTCCGCGATGCTGCCGCACGGCGGCACCGACACCCGGATCTGGCGCGAGGTCTGCGACCTCGGCGAACAACTGAGCCGGCTGGATGATCTGCGTGGGTCGCGGGTGCAGGCGCAGGTCGCCGTGCTGCTCGACTGGAATTCGCAGTGGGCGCAGGATCTCGAGTGGCGTCCGAGCATCGATCTCACGCACGGCGAGCAGACCGCCCGGTGGTACGACCGGCTGTGGCGAGATCACATCACGGCCGACTTCGCGCATCCCGAGGCCGACCTGTCGTCTTATCGCGCCGTGTTCGCGCCGGCCTCGTACCTACTGACCGACGTCGCCGCCGCAAATCTGCGGAACTACGTCGCCGGCGGCGGCACTCTGGTGGTCGGTCCATTCTCGGGCGTCGTCGACGAGAATGACGGCGTCCGGGCAGGTGGGTGGAACGCCGCGCTGGCGGAGGTCCTGGGCGTGCGCGTGCAGGAGTACTGCCCGCTGCGCGGGGAGGACTCCGCACGACTGCAGTACCGCGGGGGCGAGACGCTGGTCGCGGATGTCTGGACGGAGGACCTGATGGTGACGGATGCTGAGGTGCTCGCGCACTACGTCGACGGGCCGCGCCCCGGTCAGCCGGCGATTACCCGCCACGGGTTCGGAGCCGGATCCGCTTGGTACGTGGCATCCGACCTCTCTGCTGAAGATCTCGCACCGGTGTTCACCGACGTCTACGACACCGCCGACGTGTTCTCACCCGAGCTGCCGGACGGCGTCGAAGTGATCGTACGGGCGGGGGATGCCGGGGCCTTCGCCACCGTGATCAATCACTCCGACCACGGTCACCAGATCACTGTCCCGGGCACCGACGTGTTGATGCAGATCGCCGCGGGTGAGGCTCTCGTGCAGCGGCTGTGACGGCGGGGCGGGCGCGGTGTGGAGCGGCACAAGCCACCACGGCGCAGCCCGCCAGCGCCGGGCGTCGACTCAGAGCCGGGTTCCATCGAATGCGCAGAAATTCGCACCGCCCCGTGCGGGACGACCGCACTGAGGACAGTAGCGATCGCCGCCGCCGTCGTCACCCGGTGCCGGCCACCCTGGTGCCGGAACCGGCCATGGCTCCTGCGGCACGGGAGGCGGCAGTGCCATCGACGTATCGCCGACCACCTGTGCCCAATACGCCTTCACCGTGGGGTCGAGCCACGTGATGGAGCGCCCGAACGGCGGGCTCTTCCAAGCAGACCGCGGCACGGCCGCTGCCGGCCCCGATCGCGCCCACCAAGCCATCTGAAGAGCACCCGGCCAGGTGCTCGGATTGTTCACATCAGACATCGTGACCTCCCCTGTGACCGCGGTCCGAAGCCCCAGGGACCGCGTGTGCACGAACTTTAGCCCTCGGCGGCTATGCGCACCAGAGTGCGCGGAGCAGGAAAGGGTGCCGAAGCGGCCGATCCCCGGCATCCGCTCTACTCTGGAACGTCTGCCTCTTCCCCTCTCGAGGCGCTTTCAGGAGCACTTATGTCCGTCGCATCCGTCGATGACCCCGCCCGCTACCGGCCGAACCCGTCGGTGCTGACCGCGCTGAAGAGCCCCCGGATGCTGACCCGCGAGGTGCTCGCGGGTCTCGTGGTGGGGCTGGCCCTGATCCCCGAGGCGATCGCGTTCTCGGTGATCGCCGGCGTCGATCCGAAGGTGGGGCTGTTCTCGTCATTCATCATGGCGGTGTCGATCGCGTTCCTCGGCGGCCGGCCGGCGATGGTGACCGCGGCGACGGGAGCCGTGGCGCTGGTGATCGCGCCGGTCGCGCCGACATACGGCATCGACTACTTCATCGCGACGGTGATCCTCGCCGGGGTGTTCCAGGTGCTCCTCGGCGTCCTGGGCGTGGCGAGGCTGATGCGGTTCATTCCGCGCAGCGTGATGGTCGGGTTCGTGAACTCGCTGGCGATCTTCGTGTTCAGCTCGCAGTTCCCGCAGCTGATCGACGTGCCGTGGCTGGTGTATCCACTGGTCGCGCTGGGAATCGCTGTGATGATCGTGATGCCGCGCATCACGCGGGTGATCCCCGCACCGCTGGTCTCGGTGGTGATCGTGACAGGAGTCGTGCTCGCGTTCACGATCGCCGTGCCGACCGTGGGCGATCAGGGCGAGCTGCCGCGCAGCCTGCCGTCGCTGTTCATCCCGCACGTGCCGCTGACGTGGGAGACGTTCACGATCATCGCGCCGTTCGCGCTCGCGGTGGCGCTGGTCGGCCTGATGGAGTCCCTCCTCACCGCGAAGCTCGTCGACGAGATCACCGACACGCACTCGCGCAAGGGCCGCGAGGCGTGGGCGCAGGGCGTCGCGAACATCCTGTCGGGCGCGTTCGGCGGCATGGGCGGATGCGCGGTGATCGGCCAGACGATGATCAACGTGAAGGAGTCCGGCGCCCGCACCCGCATCTCCACGTTCTGCGCAGGGATCTTCCTGTTCCTGCTCGTCGTCGTGTTCGGCGACTTCGTCGCCACGATCCCGATGGCGGCGCTGGTCGCGGTGATGATCATGGTCGCGATCGGCGCGTTCGACTGGCACAGCGTGCGCCCGTCGACCCTGAAGCGGATGCCGAAGAGCGAGACCTTCGTGATGGTCTCGACCGTCGTGCTCGTGCTGCTCACCCACAACCTCGCCATCGGCGTAGTGGGCGGCGTGCTGGTCGCGTCGGTGCTGTTCGTACGGCGGGTGGCGCATCTGGTCGACGTGACCCGCGCGGTGTCCGACGGCGTGGCGACCTACACCGTGACCGGCGAGCTGTTCTTCGCGTCGAGCAACGACCTGACGACGCTGTTCTCGTACCCGGAAGACCCGTCTCGCGTCGTGATCGATCTCTCGGGCTCGCACGTGTGGGACGCGTCGACCGTCGCCGCCCTGGACGCCATCGAGATGAAGTACGCGGCGTACGGGAAGTCGGTGGAGATCGTGGGGATGAACGAGGCGAGCGGCACGTTCCACGGGAGGTTGAGCGGCGGGTTCGAGTAGCGCTGAGCTCAGCCTCGCGGCACCTACTCGGGTGGCGTTCCCGTGCCAACCGTCTGGTCGGCGGCCCAGCCCGTCGGACTCGCTGTTCACCTCGGAGTCCGCTCGCATTAATCAGCACAACCTATGTTTGATGCGGCCGCGCGACCGCAAACACCAAACGGCCAATTCATTGTGTTGAGTCCACAATTTTGAGATAAGGTCGAGCGATAGCCGCTCGAAGACGAGAAAGGACCTACCCATGGTCGACATCCGGAAGAAGCGCTGGTCCCTGATCGGGATCACCGCCATCGCAGCAGTCGCTCTCACCGGCTGTGCCGGCGGGGAGCAGTCGTCCGGGGATGGTGCAGGCTCGGTCAAGGACGAGGGCGGAAAGCTCATCGTCTACACGAACTCCAACAGCGACGGCCGCGGTGAGTGGATCACTGAGCAGGCGGCCGACGCCGGCTTCGAAATCGAGATCGTCGGCCTCGGTGGGGCGGACCTCACCAACCGCATCATCGCCGAGAAGAACAACCCCGTCGGTGACGTGGTGTTCGGCCTGAACAACATGTTCTTCGAGCAGCTCAAGTCCGAGAAGGCGATCACGGCGTACGAGCCGGCCTGGAACGAAGAAGTGCCAGCTAACGCCGGGGACCCTGCCGACGGCGCCTTCTGGCCGCTGGTCGAGCAGGCCATCGTCACGGTCTACGACGAGAACCGCGTCGACAGCCCGCCGGCCGACCTGGAAGAGCTGTACACCGACAAGTCCTATGAGGGTCGCTACGAGGTGAACCCGGCGCTCGGACAAGCCACCCCGCAGCTGGTGCTGGCCAGCATCCTCACCGAGAACCTCGACAAGTCCGGTGACCTGGGCGTCAGCGACAAGGGCTGGGACCTCGTGAAGTCGTACTACGCCAACGGCTCCCCCGCCGTCGAGGGCACCGACCTCTACGCCCGCATCACCCGCGACGAGGTCGACTACGGCGTGCTGCCCTCCAGCGGCATCGAGGCGCGCGACGCCGAGTACGAGACGAAGACCGGCACCATCGTCCCTGATTACGGCGTGCCGTACGTGACTGAGCAGATCGCTCAGATCACCGGCACCGGCAACGAGAAGCAGGCCCAGGAGTTCATCGACTGGTTCGGCAGCGCCGAGGTGCAGGGCGACTTCGCGAAGGAGTTCAACGCTATGCCGGTGAACGAGAAGGCCGTCGAGAGCGCGAACCCCGAGGTCATCGAGCTCATGAAGTCGCTGCCGCGTCAGGACATCGATTTCGGCTTCGTCAGCGAGAACCTCGGTGCCTGGGTCGAGAAGGTCACCCTCGAGTACATCGGCTGATCAGCACGCTCATGATTCGATTCGAAGACGTCGAGGTCGCGTTCGGGGAGCACCGTGCGGTCTCTGACCTGAATCTGGAGATCCAGGAGGGTGAGTTCTTCACCCTCCTGGGCCCCTCCGGATGCGGCAAGACCACCGCCCTGCGCTCCCTCGCAGGGTTCATCCAGCCCACCGGGGGACGCATTCACATCGCCGGCCGCGACGTCACCCGCGTGCCGAGCGAGAAGCGCGACGTGGGCATGGTCTTCCAGAACTACGCGCTGTTCCCCAGCATGAATGTGCGCGACAACATCGCCTTCGGTCTCACCGTGCAGAAGGGCGACCAGAAGGTATCGAAGGCCGACCGGAACAAGCGCGTCGACGAGATCGCCGAGCGCACCGGGCTCGCCTCGAGCCAGCTCGACAAGAACGTGTCCGAGCTCTCGGGCGGGCAGCAGCAGCGCGTGGCGATCGCCCGCGCCCTGGTGCTCACCCCTCGCATCCTGCTGCTCGATGAGCCGCTGTCCAACCTGGATGCGAAGCTGCGCGTGCAGCTGCGCGAGCAGCTCAAGCAGCTGCAGCACGAGGTCGGAGTCACCACCGTCTACGTGACCCACGACCAGGAGGAGGCGCTGACCCTCAGCGACCGCATCGCCGTGCTCGACGCCGGTCGCCTGCAGCAGGTGGGCACGCCGGAGGAGATCTACGACCGCAGCGCCACCGCGTTCGTGTGCCGGTTCATCGGCGAGAGCAATCGACTCACTCCCGGCATCCTGAACAGAATCGCGGATGCCGGAATCGACCCGACTGCTGAGAGCTATGTGCGCCCGGAGAAGCTGGTCCTGGCCGACGACACCGACCCGAACCCGGCGCCGATGACGCTCGGCGGCCGCGTGATCGAGCGCACCTACCATGGCAGCCACAGCGTCTACGCGGTCGCCGTCGACGACGTGACCATGCACGTGAGCGTGACTGCTGCCGCCGCCGGGCGCCGCTGGAACGTTGGAGAAGACGTACTCATCGGCATCGATCCGGCGTGGATCCTTCAGTACCCGGCGGCCTGACGTGACCGACCCGAAGCTGACCCCTCCGCCGGGAGCGGCGACGACCGGCGAAGCCGGCGTGCTCATCGGCACCACGGCCGTCGATCACGCTGACGACCGGGCCGGCCGAAACCGTGACCGTCGCGGTGGTAGGGGTGGCCGTCCCGGCGGCATCCGCTCCATGCTCCGCTCGCCACTCGCGTGGGTGACAGGCCTCGCCGCCCTCTGGTTCGCCGCGGCGTTCCTCGTGCTGCCCAACGCCGCACTGCTAGGCACCACGTTCTTCCCCGACGGGCAGTTCAGCCTACGGGCCGTCGAGAAGCTGCTGGGCAGCGCCCGGGCGATGAAGACGCTCGGCAACAGCTTCCTGTTGGCGATCACTCTCTCGATCACGGTCAACGTCGTCGGAGTGTTCATCGTGCTGGTCACCCAGTACTTCCGGGTGCGTGGCGCGAAGCTGCTGTGGCTCGGCTTTGCCACGACGCTCATCTATGGCGGCATCGTGCTCGCGGCGGGCTACAACTTCATCTACGGCCGGTTCGGGTTCGTCACCAACCTGCTGGTGAACATCAACCCCGAGCTCGACCGCAACTGGTTCTCGGGCTACTTCGCCGTCGTCTTCGTGATGACCTTCGCGACCACCACGAACCACATGCTGTTCTTGTCGTCGTCGCTGGGCAAGGTCGACTACGCCTCGATCGAGGCCGCCAAGCTCATGGGCGCCTCGCCCTGGACGATCCTGCGGCGCATCGTGCTCCCGGTGATGAAGCCGATGCTGTTCGCGGTGACCGTGCTCACCTTCCTGATCGGCCTCGGCGCGCTGACGGCGCCACTGGTGCTCGGCGGGCCCGACTTCCAGACGGTCGCTCCGCTGATCATCGACCTCTCCCGCAGCCCGATCACCCGCGACATCGCTGCGCTGCTGGCGATCGTGCTCGGCATCGCCACCATCATCCTGCTGGTGATCATGAACCGCGCAGAGAAGTCGGGCGTCTACTTCTCCGTCGCCAAGGTCGCCACGCCGCTGCAGAAGCAGCCGATCGGGGGGCCCGTGGCGAGTGCGATGGTGCACATCATCGCGTACGCGCTGTGGGTGATCTATCTGATCCCCGTCGTGCTGATCGTGATCTTCTCGTTCGTGGATGCCCGCAGCATCCTGGCCGGATCGATCACGCTCGACAGCTTCACGCTCGAGAACTACATCACGGTGTTCACCAGTGCGTCGGCGCTGCGGCCGTTCATCGTCAGCGTCGTGTACAGCGCTCTGGCGGCGATCATCGTCGTCGGCGGTCTGCTGTTCGTGGCTCGGATGCTGCAGAAGTTCCGCAACCCGCTGACCAGCGCTCTCGAGTACGTGCTGCACATCCCGTGGATCCTGCCGATCGTGCTCATCGCGCTCGCCCTGGTGATGACCTTCGATCGCCAGCACGGCATCGTCGGCGGCGTGGTGCTGACCGGCACGCCGGTGCTGCTGCTGATCGCCTACATCAGCGTGAAGATCCCGTTCACGCTGCGCCTGCTGAAGGCTGGATTCGCGTCGGTGCCAGACTCGCTCGAGGATGCCGCGCGCATCCTCGGCGCTCGGTCGCTGACCACCTTCCGTCGAGTGCTCATCCCCCTCGTGCTGCCGACCGCCGCCGCGATCACGGCGCTGAACTTCAACAGCCTGCTCGATGACTACGACGCGGCGATCTTCCTGTACCACCCGCTGTTCAAGCCGCTCGGCGTCGCCATCCAAGAGAGCACGCGCGGCGAGAACAACCTTGACGCGATGCCGATCACGTTCGTGTACACCGTGCTGCTGATGATCATCATGGGTGTCACGATGTACCTCGTGTACGGACGCGGATCACGGGCGGGGTCGCCGCGCAAGCGGAAGGCGCGCTCGTGACCGGGACGGATGCGGGTCAGCAACCGCCCACGCTGCGCGTAACCATCAACGATGTGGCCACCGCTGCCGGAGTGTCCCGTGCGACCGCAACCCGCGCGCTGAAGGGCGAGGGGCGCTTCGCGCCCGAGACGCGCGACCGCATCGTCGAGACCGCCGAGCGGCTGGGGTATGTTCGCAACACCGCCGCCGCCGAACTCGCTGCCGGAAAGACCGGAACCGTGGGCCTCATGCTGCGCGATGCGAGCAACCCGGTGTACGGCCTGTTGTTCTCCCGCCTGCAGGACGAGGCGCACAGCCGCGGACTCGATCTCGTCACCGTCACGATCGGCGAAGACCAGCGCGGCGCGAGGCAGGTCGGCGCGCTGCACCGGCTGCTGGGCATGCGAGTCGCGGGCCTCATCGTCGCCACGGGTGGCGTGAGCACCGCCCAGCTCGAGCCGTTCGCCGACCAAGTGCCGATCCTGCGAGCCGGTCGGATAGAGCCCGAGGGCCGCATCCACTCCGTGCACTATGACGAAGCGACTCACGGGCATCTACTGGCGTCTCACGTGCTGGGACTCGGGCATCGGCGGGTCGTGGTGCTGGCGGCGAGCGCTGATGCCTCGTACCCCGAGCACCTGCGAGCCGCGGCGATGCAGGCGACGTTGAGCGCGGCGGATGCCCAGCTGACGGTACTCTCCGTCGGCGCAGGACCTGAGGAGGGCCTGGCCGAAGCGCTGGATGCAGTACGCGCCGGCGCCACGGCCGTGATGTGCGCATCCGACAGTCGCCAACTCGCGTTCATGCGGGCTGCGCGCGCATCGGGGCTGGACGTGCCCGCCGACGTGAGCGTGAGCGGATGCGATGGCATCCTGCCCGGGGCCGACCTGCTGGGGCTCACCACCGTGCGGATACCCGTGGAAGAGGTCGCCGCGGCGGCCGTGGACACCATGCAGAAGCTGCTCACCTCCGACGGTTCAGATGCCGGGATCGGCACCGTTCACCGAGGCTTCGCCGGCCCACTGATCCCCGGATCGACCGTCGCGGCTCCGACCGCCGATTGAGACACACTCGTTTCGCTTTCCGTTCGCCGACCAGGAAGAGACATGATCCTCACCGAGCACCCCCGCCCGTCGCACGTCTTCGTGCATATCTCCGACACGCACCTTCCTGCGGAGCGGTCGCCCCTGTACGGCAGCGGAGCGGATGCCGACTCGAACCTGACGCTGATGCTCGAGCGGCTGGTGTCGTCGGGGCTGAAGCCGGACGCCCTGCTGCTGACCGGCGACCTCGTAGACCGCGGCGACCCGTCGGCGTACCGGCGGCTGCGCCCGATGGTGGAGGAGGCGGCCGCTGCGCTGGAGTGCGAGGTGGTCTGGGCGATGGGCAACCACGATGACCGCGCGGCCATGCGGGCGGAGCTCGCGTTGGCCGGGTCGGGCGCGGAACCCGTAACCGAGGTTCGCTGGTTCGGCGGGCTCCGGGCGATCGTGCTGGATTCGACCGCGCCGGGCGCGCACTGGGGAGAGATCGACAAGGCGCAGCTGTCGTGGCTGATTGCGGAATTGTCGACGCCCGCGCCGCTCGGCACGCTGCTGCTCATCCATCACCCGCCGTTGCCGACCGTGCTCGATCTGGCGGTGACGGTGGAGCTCCGAGGTCAGTCGGCACTGGCTGCGGTGCTGGCCGGGTCGGATGTGCGGGCGATCCTCTCGGGCCACGTGCACCATCCGTCGTTCGGCACGTTCGCCGGTATCCCGGTGGCCGTGGCGTCGTCGAGCGCGTACGGGCAAGATCTCGCGCAGCCGATAGGCGCGACGCGAGGGCAGGACGCTGCGCAGGGCTACAACCTCGTGCACGTCTACGCCGAGACGATCGTGCACTCGGTGGTATCGCTGGAGCGCGGGACGGATGTCGGCGAGCCCGTCGCGGCGGACGAGGTCGGGCGCCGGATCGGCGCAGCGGGGATCGGCTGGCGCGAGGCCTGATCGGTGCTTAGACCGCTGGGCAGGTCGGGCGATCACGACAGCGGATGCCGAAAGCAGCGCGGTCACGCGGGGTCCGGGACGGCCGGAATCCCCAACGCGTCAGTTCCCGTACATCGACGGCACATGGTGTGCGGTGAACTCCGCGAGTTCGCGCACCAGCGCGCGGATCTCGTCCCCGGCGTAGTGCGTGCGCTCCCAGCTGGCGTAGAGCGCCGCCGTCATCGGCTCCCCGCGATGGCGCAACGGGCGCGACACCAGGCCGAAACGCTGCGGCTCCACCACGACACAGGGCACATTCCGCACAGCCGAGCGCGCCTGGATGATGGGCGCGTCTGCGCCGAATCCCGCCAGCTCGAGCGACCAGCCCTCGCCCTCCGCGACGTGCTGGATCTTCGCCCATGCCGCCGACCCTCGTCCTGAGGTGAGGAAGGAACCGGCGAGCAAGTCGCGCAGTTCGACGTGATCGGCACCCGCAAGCGGATGCGATTCAGGCATCTGGCACAGCAACGGCAGTGTCATCACGCGGACGCCGCTCAGGCGCTCGGGTGGCGGGTTGGTCGTCACCGCGAGGTCAGCCCCGATCCGCAGCCGGTCGTGTGCGTCCGCAGGGCTCGCGATCATGACATCCGAGATGCCACCACCGCTTGCAATGAAGGGTGCGAGGATCAGCACGCTTGTCATCTCGGGGGCAGCCGCGATGAACGAACGCTGATCTGTGACGATCCCGGTCATCACCTCGCGAGCGCGGCGCCCGCGACGAACCAGGTCGCGCGCCATCGGCTCCAGGCGCTCGCCGACATATGTGGCCACCATGCCGCTCGGCATCCGACGGAACAGCGGCGCGCCCACCTGCCGCTCGAGAGCGGCGATCTGTCGCGAGACGGTCAGCTGCGTGCGCAGCAGCCGTTCGGCGGCGATGCTGACCGAGCCGCTGTCGAGCACAGCGACGAACGCCTCGAGCTCACGCTCCCCGTACATACGCGATCCGCATACGGGCGCCCGGATTTCTCATTGGACGAGCATACCGACCAGCCGTAAGACTGGCCTGATCCCCGACATCCGGAACGATCTTCCGGCGACTTCACCCCGACTACCCGCACACAGAGAGGGCCAATGATGGCCATTTCGCACACTGAGATCTCCCCTGACCGGCAGCGCCGCTCGATGCTCGGCGCCTTCGTCGGCACCGCCATCGAGTGGTACGACTTCTACATCTTTGGCACCGCCGCCGCACTCGTCTTCGGCCGTGTCTTCTACCCCGAGGTCGCGCCCGGTGCTGCACTGCTCGCCTCGTTCGCCACCTTCTGGGTCGGCTTCCTCATGCGACCCGTCGGCGGGCTGGTGTTCGGCCACTTCGGCGACAAGCTCGGCCGCAAGAACGTGCTGGTCATCACCCTCATGCTGATGGGTCTCGCAACCACGGCGATCGGGCTGCTGCCCACGTTCGCCCAGATCGGCATGGCCGCGCCCATCCTGCTCGTCGTGCTGCGCGGTCTGCAGGGCTTCGCCGTCGGAGGCGAGTGGGGCGGCGCGGTGCTGCTCTCGACCGAGAACGCGCGCCCCGAGAAGAAGGGCCTCGTCGGCACGTGGGTGCAGCAGGGCTCTCCGGCAGGTTCTATCCTCGCCACTCTGATGTTCCTGCTGGTGGGCCTGCTACCCGACGAGCAGTTCATCTCGTGGGGGTGGCGCGTGCCGTTCCTGCTCTCCGCGATTCTCGTCGTGGTGGGCCTGATCATCCGGGTGAAGGTGGAGGAGTCACCCGACTTCGTCGCCGCGAAGCAGAAGCAGGAGGTCGTGAGCGCCCCGGTGCTCGTGGCCCTGCGCACGGCGCCCGTGCTGATCGGCCTCGGCGTGCTGGCATCCGTCATGGGCATCTCGACGGCGTACTTCTCGAACACGTTCCTGCTCGCCTGGACCACCGGCACGCTGGGCATCGAGCGGCAGCTGATGCTGAACATCCTGCTCGGCATGGCGGTGCTGCAGTTCATCTGGCAGCCGATCGCGGCGAAGATCGCTGAGCGCCTCGGCATCTCCCGCGTCATGATCGGCGGGCTCGTGCTGAGCATCGTGCTGACCGTGCCGTACTTCCTGGCGATCCAGGCGGCCTCGCCGCTATGGATCTCGGTGTTCCTTTACGCGACGATCCTCGGCAGCACCGCGTACTACGCGCTGCTCGCGACCTTCCTCGCCTCGGCGTTCCCCGCCCGCATCCGCTACTCGGGCGTCTCGCTGGCCTACCAGCTGTGCGCGACCGTGTTCGGCGGATCGACGCCGTTGATCGCGCAGTGGATCCTCAACAACAGCGGCGGCAGCGTCTGGGCGGTCGCGGTGTTCTACACCGCGATGATCGTCCTCACGATCGCCGGCGTGTGGGGACTGCAGCGTCAGATCACCCGACAGGTGCAGCGCGAGGTGGGGGTCTGACATGCGCATCGACACGATCTTCACCAACGCCCGCATCCGCACCCTCGACCCCGAGCGGCCTACCGCCCGCAGCATCGGCACGCTGAACGGACGCATCGTCGGCTTCGATGATGACCTGCACGGGGTCCAGACCGACCGTGTGGTCGACCTGGACGACCAGCCCGTGCTGCCCGGATTCCACGACGCGCACCACCACCTCTCGCTCACCGGGTTCCGCCTCGCGTCGCTGAACGTGCGCCCCTGGGCGGTGAACTCGCTCGCCGAGCTGTACGCCGCGGTTCGGGAGTACGCCGACGGGCTGGCTCCGGATGCCTGGGTGCGCGGCTCGGGCTACGACCAGAACTTCCTCGAGGGGCATCCCACCGCTGACGAGCTCGACCGGGCCGCCGGCGGCCGCCCGGTGATCCTCGAGCACGTGTCCGGCCACATGATCGTCGCCAACACGCGCGCGTTCGAGCTGGCCGGCTACCCCCGACGCGAGGGCTACCCCGACATCTCGGGCGGAGGCATCCCGCGCGACGCCGATGGGCGCCCGCTGGGGCTGCTGCAGGAGTCGGCGATGTCGCCCATCTACGCGCTGGTGCGGCCGATGGAGCTCGACGACGTGCAGCGCCATCTGCAGCTCGCCAGTGACGAGGCTCTGCGCTACGGACTCACCTCGGTCACCGAACCGGGCATCGGCGAGATCCGGATGCTCGGCAACAATCCGCTCGACTACCACGCGTACCAGACCGCGGTCGAGAAGCGGATGCTGCGCGTGCGCACCACCCTCATGCCGTACATCACCGTGCTGCACCCGTTCACCGCCCTGCCCGACAAAGAGGTGCTGGGGCTCGACCTCGGCATTCGGACCGGTCTCGGCGACGACATGCTGCGCGTCGGCCCGGTGAAGATCGTCGCCGACGGCTCGTTCATCGGCCGCTCGGCCGCGATGCATGCGTGCTTCCACGGCGAGTCCGACAACTTCGGCGTGCTGCTGCACGAGCCCGAGCAACTGCGCGACTACATCGTCGGCGCACACCGCGCCGGGTGGACCGTCGCCACGCACGCCATCGGCGACCGGGCGATCACGCATGTGCTCGACGCGATCGAAGAGGCGCAGCGCGTCGCCCCGCGCCCGGATGTGCGTCACCGCATCGAGCACTTCGCGCTGGCGAGCGACGACGACATCGCGCGCGCCGCGCGGCTCGGTGTGATCCCGGTGCCGCAGGGCGTGTTCCTCTCGGACTTCGGCGACGGTATGGCCGCCGCCGTCAGCGACGACCGTCGCGACGACATCTACCGCGTGAAGTCGCTGGCGGATGCCGGGATCGTGCTGAACGGATCGACCGACTCCCCCGTGTCCGACGCGAACCCGCTGGTCTCGCTGCGCGACATGGTGCTGCGCCGCACTGGGTCGGGTGCGGTGCTCGGCGAGCGCGAGCGGGTGAGCATCGACGAGGCCGTGCGGGCGTACACGTACGGCTCGGCGTACGCGGTGAGCCAGGAGGGGTCGAAGGGGATGCTGAAGACCGGCATGCTCGCCGACTTCATCGCCCTCAGCGACGACCTCTACGAGATCGCGCCGGAGCGGATCGCCGAGCAGCAGGTGACGACGACCGTGGTGGGTGGCGTGGTGGAGTTCGGCGACGTCGGCTGACGGATGCTTGCGTCGGCGGGCCTGTCGAAACGCCTACCCGCCGCGCTTTTCGGCCACGGTGGCCTGGCCCACCGCATCGTTCGGGTCGAGCGTCAGCCCGATGTCGGCGAGCACGATCCGCCCACTGAGTCGCGGCCCCTCGCCACGCGTGAGGCCGGCCTTGACCGCGCCGAACGTCACGGTCGTCGTCGCGGCGAGCACAGCCTCGTCGGCGGCGCCGGTGTCGGCGTTGAGTCCGCTGGGCAGGTCGACGGAGATGACGACGGCGGATGCCGAAAGCAGCCCGGTCACGGCCTCGCGAGCCTGCCCCCGCAGCGCGCCGCGCGCGCCGATGCCGAGGATGCCGTCGACGATGAGGTCGTAGGCGTCCGGATCGAGATCGGCGAGACGGATGCTGCGGGCGCCGGCGTCCGTCGCCGCCTGCAGCGCTTCTGTGTGGACGCGGTCGGAAGTGCACAGGATGTCGACGCGCGCTCCGCGGGCGGCGATGTCGGCGGCGGCGAACAGCGCGTCGCCACCGTTGTCGCCCGGGCCGGCGAGCACCAGCATCCGCTCGGGGTGGTGCTCGGCGATCACCTCGGCGAGCGCGGCCGCCGCACGACGCATCAGCGGCACACCGGCGGCGAGCAGCGGCACCTCCGCAGCGCGTACCTGCGCGGCGGTGAAGGTGGGGACGGTAGGGGTCATGCCGTCACGGTACTGCGGGGCGGCGGCGCGGCGACCTGTTGAATACCACGCGCTGGACGCTTCGCCAGATCGAGGACGCCGTGCCAACCGCTCGAACACCATCGGCGCCGCTTCTTGATGGCCGGCTTATCGCGTCGCACGACGGTTCCAGGATGCCCGGCGGTTCCGGCAATCGCTCGGCACGCAAACGGTCACTGAACACGGTGGTCAGTTCCGACCAAGCGCTCTCCCGTCGGTAGAGTTCACTTGCCCGGATCAAGGCGGCCGGCTAAGGGGAGCATTGTGAAACTACGTAACGTCTCAATCGATGGATTCCGATCAATTCGTTCGCTGAACAGTTTGAATCTAGGAACACCTACCATCCTCGCAGGGCACAATGATGCCGGCAAGAGCGCGATCATCGATGCAATCCTCATGTTGCTCGGAAGTTACAAGCCGACGATCGAGGACCTGGGAGCAGAGCGAACCAGGGCGGGATCGTGCGCGAGTCAGCGAGATGAGCGTGGTCGGCGACTTTGATCTGAACGACGCCGAGCGTGAGTTGTTCGGAACGGAGGTTCTGAGGCTGCGGAAGCGGACAATCGGTGGCGACTCTCCTGTCCTTCAAGTCGAAACGTTGGCCGCCGAGGATGCCCGCCTGCGCGACTACGCGGACCTCACTGTTCCTCAGTTGAAGGACCGCTTCGAAACCCTCGAACTCTCGCAGGCTGGCCTGAAGGTGAAGACAGACTACATCGCGCAACTGGACGCCGCAGCGTCCGCCGCGCCTCAAGTAGTTGTGTGGGCACGGGCAACTGCTCAGATGGAGAAGGCCCTGCCAGTCGGTAAACGTTTCGACGCCGCGGGAGCATACGACGTAGAGGATGCAATCCGCACCACTCTTCAGACCGCCTACAAGGCTCACCTGAACGACGATGAGCTTACCGGCACCGTGCGCACAATCGAGACTCAGATCGAGAAGAAGCTCGTCGGAGACATCGCCGCAATTCGTGATCACGTCAAGTCAAAGGTTGCCGACATCGGCGAGATCGACATTCAACCCGTCGTCAGCTTCGGTAGCGCGAACGGGCTGAAGGCCACCACAATCACCATCACGAATCAGGCAGGCGATGGCGTCAACCTCCGACTGTCGGGGGCGGGGCGGGGCGGGCTCGGCGCATCACCCTTGCGGTGTGGGAGTTCACCTCCCTGCTTCTGGCGGAGTCAGGCCAAGACGTTGTGCTTCTCTACGACGAGCCAGATACTCACCTTGATTACGCACACCAGCGCGAGCTAACTCAGCTCATCCACGACCAGGCCGCACTCGCCAACGTCACCGTCGTCGTCGCCCTCATTCTATGAATATGATCGACGGCGCTGACATTGCGAACGTTGTCCACATCCGGACGATCACGGCCCCTTGGCAGATGAGGATGCAGTCGTGTGGAGGCGGCTACTTCGCGGAAAGCACGAGCTCGATGCGGGCGACAATCGCGTCCACATCCTCGTGTTCCCAGAAGCGAAGGACACGCCAGCCCAAGTCGGCGAGAGCTCGATCAGTGTCTCGATCTCGTTCGACGTTACGTGCCAGCTTCGGCCCCCAGTAATGCGAGTTCGCTTTCGGGGCTGTTGCGTGTGTCGGGCAGCTGTGCCAGAAACACCCGTCGATGAAGACCGCCACGCGAACCCGAGTGAAGACGATATCGGCGCGCACTCGCAACGGCGGGGCCAAGCGGAAGTCCACTCGGTATCGCCAACCGCGAGCATGGAGCCGGCGGCGAACCGACAGCTCGGGCCGTGTGTCGCGACGACGGTTCGCGCGCATCGTGCGTCGAGAGTTCTCGCTGGATGCCCAGCTTGTCGCCATGCGCCGAAACTACCACTCTGCAGGATTCCGCGGCAGGGCTAGGACGGGGACGACATCGAGCTTGGAGCGCGACCGTATCGGCCCGCGGGAAGGATGCCCAGAAAGCAATTCGATCTCGATAGAGTCGCGTAGCGGAGACAACAGCGGAGGATTCGTATGGCCCACCATGACTACTGGTTCGTTACACGACCCCACAGGAAGCTCATTCGAGTACCGAAGTCGCTTGCGGCATTCTCCGGCGTGGCAGCCGGCATGCGCTGGAACGGAAACGCCGAGTTGCAGATGGCCTACGAAAACCGCTTAGAGGCACTCGATCTGAAGCGTCCTGGGGAGCACACCGAGCGTGCCCGCGGACGAGGCGGCAGCGGTGGGCGCACTCACGCGCAAATGCTGTACGCCCTAGGCCTGTTCTTCTTTCACCGAGATTCGGAGGAGTCAGATGAAGAGGTGCACCTGACTCTCGCCGGTCAATCGCTAGTCGATCAGGAAGACGCGTTGCCTGTGCTGAGGAAGCAGGTCCTCGGCTTCCAATTCCCTTCGGCTTACAGTGTGGCGAAACCTGTGGACGTCGACCGTCGATTCCGGTTGCGCCCCTTCGTTCTGCTACTGCGTCTTCTCTCAGATTCTCGCCTCGGCGGTTATGTCACCGATGAAGAGATCGCTGCTTGCGTGCTCGGCTACGCAACGCGCCATTCAGCACGCCAAGCCACCGCAGTTGCTGACCGCGTTCTGGACTTCCGGGCTCGTGGCATTGAGTCACTCGAGGGCGACTTCGCCGACCGGTTCGGCGCCGGTAAATCCGCCGAGCAACTGATCCGAACCACCCTGAAAGACGTAGCAAACACCTTCGCCCAATGGCTGAGATACACCGGGTACGCGACCGAGAGCAACGGCGTGGACTTTGGCCGACCTGACGTCAAGACGGTCACCGCCCTCAATACGGATCTGATGCACGACATCGAAGCGCAGGTCGCTGAATGGTCGACGAAACCCCTCCTCGCCATGAATGAGGGTACGGGTACGGCATACGACGCGTCACGCGCGGCCGAGGCGTATCAGCGCACCTACGGTGTAAAGGCCGGTGCTACAAAGGACCAACGTCAGATCAGCGCCGTTCGTCGCACGAGCACGAACGATCGAACGATCGGACTGATCTCAGCTGCACTCTCCCATTTGTACGCCACGACTATCGTGACCGAGCCGACGGCCGCGGTGGTCGACGCGATAGTCACCCACACAGGCCTCGATCGCGAGATTGTCCGAACGGGAGTCTCCCAGCTGATTGCCACGCCACGCGCTGGACTTGGACAGTTCTTGGATCGCTACCAGCAGATGGCCTTCTCCGGAACTGAAGAAGCGATCGCTTTCGAGAAGGCGACAGCTGAGGTGATGCGTACTGTTTTCAACCTCGAGGCGGCGCACGTGGGCCAAGGCGGGCGCGTACCCGATGTGGAGGTGAGGTCTGCTAGCTGGGTTGGGATAGTCGACACGAAAGCGTACGCCGCTTACGCCCTCGAGTCCGACCATCAATTGCGGATGCAGACCAGCTACATCCCCGCATATCAGGGGTTGCACCTGCCGCTTGGCTTCTTTCTCTATATCGCGGGGGGATTTGCGCCGAGTTTCACGCCGAACCTGCGAAAGATCTCGGCAGCTACGGGCGTGCCCGGGGCAGGTATTGCGATTCACCCGTGGCTCGACCTGATCGATACCTATCTCGACAGCGGTCTCGATCACGAAGACCTTCTGCGTCTCTGGACTTCGAACCGCGAGATCACTCCCGCAGATATCGCCAGCCTTGTGGGTGATGTCAGCTAGCGGCCTGGTCAGCGCCAACGCTGAGGTCGTCGACTCTGCGCGGAGGCACTGATCCGAGAAGGTTCGGTTCGACACTTGGGTAGCTAACGCCCGCTAGTGAGCTGAATAGCGCCCGAAAGACAACCCGTGCTCCATCGACAGGAACAGCCATGCCGATCTGCTTGCGGACCTGCTCCTTGGTTCCTTCGAAAATGTAGTCATCTGGGAAAGTTTGGATGCGGGCGCGCTCGCGATTGGTAAGAGCTCGATTCTCTTCGTAGTGATACACGTGCGTTCCCCCACCACCCGAACCAGTCACAGTGTATGACGGCTTATCGGCTTGAAGGCGGCGGTAGATCTGGCTGATCTTCGCTCCTTGCACGTTCAGTTGCAAATGGGCAGGCAGGTCTGCGGTAAAGGCGTTCTGCCCCGGCTTGATATAGGAGAGGCGCTCTACAACGGTAGGCGTCTGTCGGGTCCTCTCCTGATGAGTCGCATCGGCCGGGATATTGCTGAGCGCCGTACGCACGGTGTTATCGACGTGCGCATAGGGCTCCGGGGATGGAACGCGGAAGTTCACGTCGAGGTCGTTGCGGATCCCGACGATGATGATCCTGTGGCGGCGCTGAGGCACTCCATACTCTTCGAACTTATAGAGGTGCGGATACAGCGTGTACCCCCCGTACTCAGAGCCCCCAGCGTTCTGTAGGCGGTCCAGGATCATCTCGAATGCAAGTCCGTCGTTGCTGTTCCTCAACCCACCGACGTTCTCAGCGAAGAACCATTTGGGGCTGTAGTAATCAAGGACCTTAGCCCCGTACTCATACAGTGGCCCGAACGTTCCATCAATGCCCCTCTGCTCACCGACCACGCTGAAATCGTTGCAGGGGAAGCCGAAGGCGAAGCCATCAACATCGGACAGCTCACCCTCGATGTCGAGCTCGCGAATATCCCCATGGATCACGTCCGCTTCGGGGAAGTTCGCCTTATACGTTCGGACGGTCGCGGCGTCGTAGTCGTTTGCCCAAACGTGTCTGATGTCGACATCGACACCTTGCAGCTTCAGGTCCGCGACAGCAAGGTCGAGTCCCTTCGCAATCCCCCCGGGTCCGCAGAACAGCTCGCCGATGCGATACTCAGCCATGTGAACTCTCCTCAAGATTGACGGCACTTCGGGGGTAGTTTCGAAACACTACACAGACCCTCAGACATAGGGGTCGCAACTTGCAGCTGCTCATTGCAGCTTACCCCAGTTCGATCGGAAAAGCAGCCTCGTGAACAGGCTGAGCTCGTGCCGTCGCCGACCAGTCTCTCATTGGATGGTCGCTGTCCCGGGAGCAATCGCCGCCCTCCTGCTACGTTCTCCCACATGCCGTCCCCCGCAACGCTGCAGGCCCTCCGCGACTTCGCCGTCGAACGCGACTAGGACCAGTTCCACTCGCCTGAGAATCTCGCGAAGTCGATTTCGATCGAAGCGGCCGAGCTGCTTGAGCTGTTCCAGTGGGGCCAGACGCCCGACCAGACACGCGTAGAAGAAGAACTTGCCGACGTGCTCACCTACTGTTTTCAGATGGCGGCACGGCACGGCGTCGACGTCGACATCGACGAGATCGTGATGCGCAAGCTCGAGCAGACCCGTGCGAAGTATCCGGTTGAGCTGTCCAAGGGCCGCATCACCAAGTACACGGACCTGCACCCGTGACGGAGTTCAGCATCGAGCGGCTGCCCTTCGAACGTCAGCGTGTCGACGCGTGGGCGCACAGCGATGCGCAGCACACCGACTGGCCGGTCGTTTACGTGCTCGACAGCTCAAGCGACAGCAAGAAGCTCTACGTCGGTGAGACGGTGAATGCGGCATCCCGAATGCGGCAGCATCTCGCCAGCTCGAAGAAGGACGAAGGTCTCGAGTCGATCCGCGTCGTCATCGGCGAGCGCTTCAACAAGTCCGTCTGCCTCGACCTCGAGTCGCACCTGATCCGCTGGTTTCACGGTGACGGTCAGTACAGCATCCTGAACAGCAACGACGGACTCAGCGACGCGCGCTACTACGACCGCGACATCTATCGCGAGTCGTTCCGCGATGTCTTCGAGGCGCTGCGCGCCGAAGGCCTGTTCAGCCGCAGCATCCCGCGGATCGAGAACAGCGACCTATTCAAGCTCTCGCCGTTCAAGGCGCTCACCGACGATCAGGCCATCGCGATCGAAGACATCGTCGAGGGCCTGCTGGCCGATCTGCAGCATCCGGATGCCCGCTCGACCCTCGTCGTGCAGGGCGACCCCGGCACCGGCAAGACGATCATCGCCATCTTCTTGATGAAGCTGCTCGCCGACATCCGCGACTATCAAGACAACGACGACGTGGAGCCCGACTCAATGTTCGCCGAGTTCTTCACTCCCGAGAACCGAGAGCTGCTGCGCGATCTGAAGATGGCGCTGGTCATCCCGCAGCAGTCGCTGCGACAATCTGTGCGGCAGGTGTTCAAGAAGACGCCGAAGCTCGATCCGGCGATGGTGCTCACGCCGTTTCAGGTCGGGGAGTCGGATGCCATGTTCGACCTGATCCTCGTCGACGAGACGCACCGGCTGAATCAGCGCGCGAATCAGGCATCCGGTGTGCAGAACAAGAAGTTCCGCGAGATCAAGAGAAGCTGTTCCCCTTGGGATGATCCGTCGCGCACGCAGCTCGACTCCGATCAAGGGGCGCAGCCGTCACCGGATGCTGCTCATCGATGGCGCGCAGAGCGTGCGGCCGCACGACCTCGCGCCGGCAACGTCGAGGAGGAGCTTCGGGACGCCAAAGATTCTCACCGCCATTTCAGGCTGACCACCCAGATGCGCGTGCGTGCCGGCGTGGACTACGTCGAGTACATCCGGGCGCTTATGCGCGGCGCGCATCCGCAGCGCCCGGACCTCGGCGACTACGACCTGCGCTTCTTCGACGACCTCGGTGAGATGCGTCGCGCGATCTGTGCCCGCGATCGCGAGGTTGGCCTGCGAGTCGCCCTCAGTCATTACTGAGCGCCCTGCTTAGATCGGTGACATCACCGGTGGTCGTCAGCCTGGGTTCTCCCCAAATCGTCGCTATCCTCGGAACATCATGAGCCAGCCCAAATTGAAGCCGATCGAAGCTGGCGAGGTCCAGCTCGGAAAACTCTTCACTGCAGAGTACGACTTCGCTATCCCCGACTATCAACGCCCCTACTCGTGGGGAAGCGATGAGACCCTCCAGCTTCTGGACGACCTGCAGGGTTCGCTGGATAGCGACACGGACGAGCCGTATTTCCTGGGCTCCATAGTGTTGGTCAAGGAGAAGGGCCAGCCGGCCGCGGAGGTGATTGATGGGCAGCAGCGCCTGACCACTCTGACAATTCTCCTCGCGGTGCTCCGCGACCTCGCCACCGATGCCAGCCTCCGGAACGACATCCACCGGTTCATTGAAGAACCCGAAGTGCTTTGGGATAGCCGACCGGCCAGGGCCCGCCTGCGACTGCGCGAGCGCGACGCGAAATTTTTCCGCGAACACATTCAGACCATCGGACGAATCAAGACGCTCGTTGAGCTGAGCGACAACCAGACCACAACCGACGCACAGCGTGCTATTCGCGACAATTCTGCCGCCCTGTACAGTCGACTCTCAGCACTGACCGAGGCTGAGCGAACGAAGTTGTTTGTGATGATGGCGTCTCGGACGTTCATAGTTGTCGTCAGCACCCCCGACCTCAACAGCGCATATCGGATCTTCAGCGTGATGAATGCGCGCGGCCTCCCATTGACCCCTCCCGACATTTTCAAGTCGCAGATCATCGGCGCGATCGCAGAAACCGACCGCGCGGACTACGCAGACCTGTGGGAAGACCTCGAGGAAGATCTTGGCCGGGACGAGTTCGGGGACCTGTTCCTGTATATCCGAATGATCGTGTCTAAGGCGCGCGCTGTGCGAGGCCTGCTCACAGAGTTCCCGGAGCAGGTGCTTAACGCGTACCTTCCCGCAAACGGTAAAGGTTTCGTGGATGACGTCCTAGAGCCGTATGCTCTCGCCGATCAACGGCTTGTCAACCAGGATTTTGACGCTGGGGGCGTCTGGGACAAGGTCAACGATTGGCTCAAACGGCTCAGCCAGCTGGACAACGACGATTGGCGCCCTGTCGCACTCTGGGCCCTCAAGAACCACAGAGACGATGGAGCGTTCCTGGACCAGTTCTTGCGCAAGCTCGAGCGATTGGCGGCGAGCTTTCTCCTCCGACGCGTCTACACCACACCGCGTGTGCAGCGGTATCTCGATCTACTCAAGCAACTTGACGATGGCGAGGGGCTGGCATCTTCCGCGTTCGAGCTCTCAGAAGAAGAGAAGGCAGAGACCAAGTCGCGACTGGGTGGCGAGATCTACCTTGTCAATCCCGTCCGAAAGTACGTTCTGCTTAGACTCGATTCACTGATTGCAGCAAACCCGGGTGCTACCTATGCTCACAAGGTGATCACCGTAGAGCACGTGTTGCCGCAGAATCCCAAGGCTGAAAGCCAGTGGATAAGTGACTTCACCGATGAGCAGCGGCTTGATTGGACGCACAAACTCGGCAACCTCGTCCTGCTCAACCGAACGAAGAACAGCGAGGCGCAGAACTACGACTTCGACGTCAAGAAGGCCAAGTACTTCACGAGCACCAAGGGGGCCGCGCTGTTCGCTCTCACGACCCAGGTTCTCGGGTATGAATCTTGGACGCCCGATGTTGTGGAGAAGCGGCAAGGAGAGCTTTTGCAGAGACTAATCGAGGAGTGGGATCTGAGTTAGCGCGTCAACAGCGCTGAGATTCTAAGCAGAAGCCCTGGCGCACCCGAGCGAGTTGCGGACGGCCGACCATGGTGAGCGACGGGTTGCTGGTCGCGGATGGGGATGCTTCCTGACGGCTGTCCCTCGACAGACAATGTGCCGCGCGGCCGGACGAACGATTGCTAGGCCGACAGAGGCCCCCCTGGGCGTGACGCAACAACCACGCTCATCGACCTAGGCCACGGTCACCCCTCGCCGGCGTCCAGCGCGCGACGAGAACTCGCGGCCTCGATGCCGTCGAGCGTCTCGGCGTCGCGCCGGATGCGGACCGTCTTGCGATACGACCGGCGGATCTCGCGCCTCACGAGATCGGCGAGGTGCCGCCACGGCTCTGCCGTCACCATCAACCAGGCGTGCTCGGCGCCCCACGCGAGATCCTCCGCCACCTCGAGTGCCACATGCGCGATGCCGGGCGCATCGAGCATCGCACCGACCTCGGCGAGCAGGCGGCGCTCGACGGCGGGCACGATCCGGCGCATCGCCTGGCGGCGGAACGCAGCGCGCCACTCGTCGTCGACGGAGGCGCCGCGGTCGAAGAGCCCTCCCGAGCGCAAGGCGGAGAAGAAGGTGCGGAGCTGGTCGTTGCTCCAGTCGGCTTCGGACATGGCTGTCTCCTGTCGTGATGAACGATGACAAGAAGAGCCGCCGCGGCCCTGATCAGGACTGCGGCGTCTCTTGCCTCGATAGCTCACGACGGGCGGATGCCATGGGACCGACCGTACCGACGACGACGGACATCGGCAAGCGAAGTCGTCGCGCCTGGGCATCTGCTCTGCCATCCGCAGCGGCGACCAGACGGCACCGGATGTCAGACCCCATACGTACGCTGTCGCCATGACCCGGTACCGCCTGCGCGTCGCCCTCGTCGACAGCGAACCCGAGATCTGGCGCGAGTTCGACATCGACGGGCGGATGCCCCTTCGCATGCTGCACATCGCCCTGCAGACGATCGTCGGCTGGCGCGAATCGCATCTGCACGCATTCACCGACACCGATCCCGACCAGCCGTCCACGCAGGGGCGGCGCTGGGAGTCGCCGGACTTCGCGGCTGAGAGCAGAGCGCTGTCGGAAGACGCGGCCACCGTCGATCAGGTGCTCTCGAATCTCGGCACCCTCTGGTACGAGTACGACTTCGGCGACGGGTGGGTGCACCGCCTCGACGTCGTCGAACGCCAGCCGGATTCCCCTCTGCTCGCACCCGTCGTGCTGCTCGACGGCGCGAATCGCGGGCCGTTCGAAGACGCCGGCGGCATCGCCGGATACCGGGACAAGCTCGCCGCGCTGGCCGACCCGCAGCATCCGGAGCACCGCGAAATCAGCGACTGGGTGCGCGCGACAGTCGGCCCCTGGGCGCCTCTCTCGCCGGGCGCGTTCGACCTGGTCGGTGCGCAGAGTGAGCTGAACCTGATGTTCAACCCGCAGGGGTCGGGGCTCTCGCCGTACGACATGTCGGGCCTGGTGAAGAGCGACGAGCTGCGCCGCCCGGGCGACGTCACCGACGAGTCGCCGATCGTCGAGCTGGCGGCGCAGCTGCCGCCGCCGATTCGGTCTGAGCTGCGTCAGCACCTGCACCTCACCCACGTACTCGAGCCGCTGGAGGTCGATGACGAGACCGCGGCGCGCATCGTGCGACCCTTCGCCTGGCTGATGGATGCCGTCGGACCCGACGGCCTCGCCCTCACTGCGGCGGGATGGATGCCACCCACCACCGTCCTCGCCGGCATGACCGAGCTGGATCTGCTCGACGACTGGATCGGCGCCGGCAACCGGGAAGACCTCACGCCGCCGATCTCCGAGCTGCGCGGCGCTGCTCAACGCCTGGGACTGATGCGTGTGCACAAGGGGCGCCTGCTGCTCAGTGCCGCGGCGAAGAAGGCCCTGGGAGACGCTCGCGCGCAGCTGCAGCTGATCACGCGTGGCGTGTACCGCAAGCTCAGCGATGCCGAGTCTGACGCGGCGACTCTACTGCTGCTCGCCGTCGCCGACGGCACGCCGCCCGGCGAACGCTGGCGCGCCATCGCCTTCGGCCTGGAGATATGCGGCTGGCAGTCGTCGACCCGGCTCGCGTTCACCGAACCGCAGATCGAGTACGTCGTCTTCAGTGCGCAGCGGGTGCTCGATCTGATCTCGAGGTCACTGCTGCGTCGAGGCGGCGACGAGGCGGACCTCCGCCTGTTCGCGAAGCTCGCGCTGCACTGACCGCATGCGCGCAACCAGGCAACGAGGTCACACGAACTGGAACCCCGTCGGGGGTCGCTCTCAATCGCGTTTCGAGCACGGGTCTGGTTCGGCGACGCGGAGGCTTCCGGCGTCGCCGACCTGCGTTATGACAACTGACTCCGGTTTCTCACACAGCCGCCGCCCCGCCTTCGTGCGGCAGCCGGATCGCCTTGACTTCGAGGAACTCTTCGAAGCCGTACATGCCGAACTCCCGCCCGATGCCGGACTGCTTGTAACCCCCAAACGGCGCCAGCATGTCCATCCCTCCGCCATTGACGGTGACCATGCCGGCTTCGAGGCGTCCCGCGATGCGGACTGCCTCGTCGAGGTCGGCGCCATACACCGCGGCGTGGAGGCCGTACTCCGTATCGTTGGCGATCTCGATCGCCTCATCGACATCGTTGTAGGTCTGAATTGACAGCACCGGACCGAAGATCTCTTCGCGTCCGATCGTCATCTCGGTCGTGACCCCGGAGAACACGGTCGGCTGCACGTAGTACCCGTTTGCGTTCTCAGCAGGCACGTGGGCGTCCTCGAGACCTCCGGCGACCAGACGCGCGCCCTCGCTGATCCCCTTCTCAATGTACGCGCGCACCCGTTCCTGCTGTGCACGGGAGGCGAGCGGTCCGACCTCCACGGAGGAATCCGTAGAGGGACCGACCTTCACCTCGGCCATCATCGCACCGGCGATGCGCTCGACCTCGGCCAGATCCGATTCTGGAACGATCATGCGAGTGAGGCCATCGCAGCGCTGCCCGTTGTTGAGAAGGAGGTCCTTCACGCCGAAGCGGACGGCCTCCTCGAGCGGGGCATCCGGAAGGATGACGAGGGGGCTCTTGCCGCCGAGCTCGAGCGCGACCTTCGCGACCTTCTGCGCGGCCAACTCGCCGATGCGCCGGCCAGCCCGGGTCGAGCCGGTGAAGGTCAGCATCCGTACGTCAGGGTGCTCGACGATCGCCTCGCCGACGGTGGGCCCGTTCCCGAAGACGATGTTGATCACGCCGGCCGGCAGACCAGCCGCTTCGATCGCCTCTCCGAATACCGCAGCGGTCAGCGGTGCGACCTCGCTCGGCTTGACGACGACCGTGTTGCCCGCGGCGATCGCGAAGGCAGCCTTGACCGTGACGAGATGCAAGGGGAAGTTCCACGCGGTGATCGCACCGATCACCCCGAACGGCTCCCGAGCGACGTGATTCTCGCCGGCGCGCTCAGTGAACGAGTACTCCTCGAGGATGTCGGCGGCGGTGTTGAAGCTCATGACCGGGGTTATCGTCTGGGACCCGTAGGAGATCTCCTGATTGGCTCCGACTTCGCGCATGATGAGCTCGGAGAGTTCGTCATGTCGCGCCTCGATCTCTCTTGCGACGGCGCGCAGGTGGGAAGCGCGCTCGGCCGGGGTCAGAGCCCACCAAGCGGGCTGCGCCCGGTGCGCCGACTCCACAGCCGCGTGGACGTCCTCGCGCGCGCTCAGCGGAGCCGACCCGATCACCTCGCCCGTGTTGGAGTCGAAGACATCGGCGGTCTCGGAGGTCGTGGGGCTCATCCACGACCCGTGAATGAAGTTCTGGGTCACGTCGCGGCGGGTGAATCGGCTCATCTTGCGTCTCTTCCTTCGTGGGAGGTGGCGGAGATCGTCGAAGCAGAAACGAACTCCGGGAGGTCGAATGCGGTCAGCGGTGGCAGCTCGGCGTCGTAGCGCTCGACGTCGACCAGGCAGGTGTGCGCGGAAGGCCCCTGAGCCAGGCGGGATGTGCCGATGTCGAGTGTGAGCACGTTGGGGTTGCCGTGCTTGTCAAGTGGCTGCGGCTCGGACGGGTCCACTGGGTCGTACCACGCGCCTGTCGGGAGGGTGACGACCCGGGGCTGCAGCGAGTCATCGATCGACGCCGACGCCAGAGTGGCGCCCCGATCATTGAACAGGCGTACAATGTCGCCGTCGGCGATGTGGCGCTGAGCCGCGTCCTGAGCGGTGATGCGCATGACGGCGCGCCCGTCGCGCTTGTGGCGACTGCTCTCGGAGCCGTGATCCAGCTGACTGTGAAGCTTGCCGTCGGGCTGAGGCGATACGAGGTGCAGGGGGAAGCGCTCGGCAAGGGGCGAGCCGAGCCATTCGGCAGGCTCTATCCACCTCGCCCAGCCGGGGCAATCGTCGTATCCGAAACCGGCGACAGTCGCGGAGTACAGTTCGAGCCGCCCGGACGGCGTCTTGAGCGGATGAGCGGTCGGATCGGTACGGAGATCGCCGAAGGCGGACGGCACACGACGTGGCATGTCCAAAGCTATGCTGCCCCGCTCGCGGAACTCCTCTAACGGTGGCAGCACGAACCCCAGCCCGGCTGCCTTCTCCCGTGACCGTGACCAGAGCTCAGCCACCCATTCGTCTGCATTCCTGCCTTCGGTGAACTCGGCACCGCACCCGAGCCGCTCCGCGACAGCGGCGAAGACCTCGTAATCAGTCACGACTCCTGCCGGGGGCTCTGCGACTCGATCCATCCATCCGAGCCAGCGGTCGCCCATGCCGATCGCGAAGTCGGTGCGCTCCAGTGACGTCGCGACGGGCATGACGATGTCGGCGTGCTTGGCGTGAGCGTTCCAGAACGGTTCGTGCACGATGATCGTGTCGGGGCGTCCCCATGCCTGGCGCATGCGATTGAGATCCTGATGGTGATGGAACGGGTTCCCGCCGATCCAGTACACGAGGCGGATGTCCGGATAGATCGAGCGTTTGCCGTCGTAGTCGAACGGCGCACCGGGGTTGAGGAGCAGATCGCTGATCCGCGCGACAGGGATATACGTCGAGACGCGGTTGCGCCCCTGAGGCAGCGCGGCAGCCGGCGAGAGCCGGTCGTTGACGTGCGCATTGTGCATCGAGGAGTAGCCGCTGCCGAAGCCGCCACCCGGCCTTCCCATCGATCCGCTCATGGCTGCCAAGGTGATCGCAGCCCAGTACGCCTGCTCACCGTGGTGCTGCCGCTGCAGCGACCAGGTGACGGTGACCAGAGTGCGTCGGCTGCAGATGCGCTCGGCGAGTTCGAGAATGCGCGCGACGGGCACACCGGTGATCTCACTCCCCCACGCGGCGTCCTTCACGACGCCGTCGTCCTCACCGCGCAGTTCACGCTGGACGACGTCCCAACCGACGCAGCACCGCTCCAGGAAGTCCACGTCCGCCTGGCCTCGCTGAAGGATCGTATGGGCGAGTGCGAGCATGAGCGCGACGTCGGTGTTGGGGCGTACAGCGATCCAGTCCGCGTCCAGCTCGGCGTCGGTATCGCCGCGGACAGGCGTCACGATGGTGAATCGCACGCCGGCGCGTGCAGCGTCGATCTGGTTGAGAACGTTGACGTGCGAGCCGACGCCGCCGGGATTGATCTGAGCGCTCCGACGCGGCAGACCGCCGAAAGCGATAAGCTCCTCGGTGTGCTCGGCGATCTCCGACCACGCGGGGACGCTGCGCAGGAACCATTCGCGGTCGCCGACGAGATGCGGCAGCACGACCTCATCGGCGGCGTGCGAGTAGGTGTTGAAGGACCGGGTGTAGCCGCCGGCTGCGTTGAGGAAGCGATGTACCTGCGACTGCGCGTGGTGGAAGCGGCCGGCGCTGCCCCATCCATACGATCCGCCGAATATCGCTTCATTGCCGTGGTCACGGCGCACTCGGTCGATCTCGTCAGCGATCAGCGCCACGGCCTTCTCATGGGACACCTCGACGAACTCGTCGCTGCCGCGTCCGTCCCGGCGACCCTCCAGCCAGCCTCTGCGCATCGCCGGCCGGAGTATGCGAGATCGGTGGCGGAGCGCGCCGCGATAGTTCTGCCCGATCGGAGACGGGTCGCGATCCTCTGGTACCGGGCGCACTTCAGTCACCTCGTCGTCGGTCGACGAGACGAGGTAGCTCCCCCAGTGGCTGGCGGTGCGTCCGGTACGCGTGCTCATGAGATTTCGGTCTCCCTCATCCCGTCCACCCGACGCGGCAGGTTCAGCGGATTCGCATCCTGCAGAGCCTCCGGCAGCAACGCGTCAGGGAAGGACTGGAACGCCATCGGCCGCAGGAAACGGCGAATCGCCGCGGCGCCGACCGACGTGTGCAGGCTGCTCGACGAAGCCGGGTAGGGTCCACCGTGCTGCTGGGCCCAGTTGACCGCGACGCCGGTGGAGACGTCCCCGAAGATCACCCGTCCCGCACCCCCGTCGGCAACCTCCAGCATCGCCTGAACGAAGGCTGCTTCGGTCTCCTCGGCGAATACGGAGATCGTCAGAGATGCCGGCAGGGCGCGGATCGCCGCGGAAAGAGCGTCGGCCGACGAGAAGCGTACGACGAGCGCCGCCGGCCCGAAGCACTCCTCGGTCAGCGCAGGATTCCCGAGCAGATCGTCGACGGAGACGGAGTTCAACGCAGCGGACGCGAACGAGCCCGCCCCGCTTCGCGGCTCCACGAGGGTGGTCACACCACCGACAGAGGCGACCGCCTGCACGCGGCTGACGAAAGAGTCGCGGATCGCGGCGCTGAGCAGGAAGACCCCCTCCGGCTCTGCCAGCTGCTCGGACAGCTGTGACAGCAGGCCGTCGCCCTCCTCACCATCAGGGATGAACACCAGTCCCGGCTTGGTACAGAACTGGCCCCCTCCCAGCAGCACCGAACTCGCGATACGTCCCGCCAGCTCCGCGCCCCGGTACGCCGCACCAGGGGAGACGACGAGGGGGTTCAGCGAACCCATCTCGGCGTAGACCGGGATCGGCTGGTCGCGTCCGGCAGCGATGTCCATCAGCAGCCGTCCCGCGCCTTGACTGCCGGTGAATCCGACGGCCTGAACCAGCGGATCTGCGACGATCGCCGTGCCCGCCTCGCGGCCGAACACCACGGAGACGGCATCCGGCGAGACACCTGCCTCGGAGCAGGCTACGCGTAGCAGCTCCACAACCGCGGCGTCCAGCGCCGGATGCGCTCCGTGTGCTTTGACGATCACGGCACAGCCCGCCGCGAGGGCGGAGGCGGTGTCTCCGCCCGCCGCGGAGAATGCGAACGGGAAGTTGGATGCCCCGAAAACCGCAACCGGCCCTAGACCGACCAGCATCCTCCGCAGATCCGGGGAGCCGTCGGCAGCGTGGTCGATCGTCACCTCCGCGAATGCGCCGTCGCGAAGAACCGCAGCGAACAGCCGCAGCTGGTTCGTGGTACGAGTGAGCTCGCCGTCGAGGCGAATCTGCCCGAGCGCGGACTCCCGGTCGGCCAAGTCGACGAGATGAGAGCGCTCGTGCTCGAGGCGGTCGGCCAGACCATCGAGCAGGGCACCCCGCTCAGCGGGAGTCATAGCTCGGAGCTCCCGCGATGCCTCGACAGCACGCGCTGAGATCCGCGCTGTCTCCTCGACAGCGGTCGCTTCAGCGACGGTCTCGACGACCGATCCTGTGCGGGGGTCGACCGATGTCACGCCGCCCATGCTGGCTTCTCCTTCTTCATGTGTTCGAGGATCTTCACGGCGCACCGCAGTGCGACGGCGCCGATCGTGCTGGTCGGGTTGACAGCTCCGCCCGTCGGCAGGGATGAGCCGTCGCAGATGTACAGGCCGGGGGCGTCCCAAGCGCGGTGCTCCCCATCGGTGACAGAGGTCGACGGATCATCGCCCATACGCGCCGTGCCCATCAGATGCCAGGCCGGCGGCATGTAGTGTCCGGACGGGCTGAAGAAGCGATTGACGGTGACCTCGTGAGCTCCGGCCGCTTTCGCGATCTCGACGGCCTTGTCGCACGCATACTCGAGCAGGCGATCGTCGTTGTCGTCGAGCCGGTAGTGCACGAACGGCGCCGGGACCCCATCCGAGTCGATGAGCTCCGGATCGAGGGTCACCCGGTTGGTGCTGATCGGCAGGTCCTCGGTCTGCACGAGGATGGCGAATCCGCGGTTGAGGTGCGCCATCATCCATTCGTGATGCCCGACGCCCCAGGGGGCGACGTTGCCCGAATGCGAGCCGTTCGCCTGGTAACCCGGCCCGTTCATCCCCGACGACAGCAGCGTGAATCCGTTGACGAACCCGCGCTGCGGGTCGGTCTCAGCGAATTCCGCCGTGTATGCGGCCGCGCAGATGACGCCCTTGTGCGGGTCGAGGATCTCGGGGGTCCATGCCTCCACGATCGCGAGGCCATGGAACATGAGATTGCGCCCCACCTGATCGGAGCTATTCGCGAGGCCCTCGGGGTGGGAATCGGATGCCGAGGCCAGCAGCAGCCGCGGAGTGCCGATGCCGTTACCGCAGACCACGGTGCGTTCTGCAGGCTGGAAGAAGCGCTTGCCCGTGTTCGCGTCGACGAACAGCGCGCCGGTCACTCGACCTTGGCTGTCGCTCTCGATGCGCACCACGCGCGCACCGGTTCGCAGTTGTGCGCCGGCGGCGAGAGCGCGCGGCCAGTACGTGTTGTGCGATCCTGCCAACGCGTCGATGGAGCATCCGCTCTGACAGTCGCCGCAGTAGTTGCATGCCGCACGCCCGCGGTATTCGCGAGAGTTCACCGCCATCGGGAACGGCCACCAGTGCCAGCCGAGCTTCTCGCATGCTTTGCCGAACGCCGAGCCGCGCTTGCCGATCGGCAGCGGTGGATTCGGGTAGGGGTCGTGGGCGGGAAACGCCGGATCGCCGTCAAGGCCGGAAACACCCATGGAGCGGTCGCTCTCGGCATAGAACGGCGACAGATCGTCGTAGGAGTACGGCCAGTCTTCGCTGCGCCCATGCTCCTTGCCCTTGACGAAATCCGTGGGCCGGAAGCGCGGCCAGGCCGCCGTGTAGATCGCAGTGGAACCGCCCACTTCATTGAACATGAGCGGTTGCACAGCATCCGTGCCGATGGGGTAGTCCTCACCCCACGCCCGGACGTTCGGTGACGTGCTCCAGCGGAACTGACGTTCGAGCTCGTAGTAGCGATCGGCGTGCGGGCGCGACCCGCCAGGCACCCACCGCCCCTGCTCGAGACAGAGCACGTCGACGCCCGCCTCGGCCAAAGTGCAGGTGATCGCGCCCCCGGCCATTCCCGCACCGATGACGAGCACGGCGACAGGAGGGAGTTCGATCGGCGATGCCTCGGTCATGATGCCCTCCTCAGAACCGTGCCGACGCGGTCGGCGGGGATCCACACCAGTCGCCTGGTGTCGACGCCCGCCACATCCTTCGCCGTGAGCGGATCCATGCGATAACCGCGCGGCTGCGGGGCCTCGTTGAAGTCGTAGCCGAGCGCACGCAGCACACCCACCACGCGCGGCTGAGCGTAATAGCCGTAGTAGACGCAGCGACGCAGCAACTCGAACAGCACCGGCTCGCGCTCAGCGAACTCCGACATGAGGGCAACGCGCTCGGCGACGGTGCCGGAGGTGAACCATCCCGCTGCTACGAGAGTTGTGACGGCGGCGCGCAGCGCTTTGGTCTCCCGCTCCCGCAGACGACCCAGCAGGTCGGCTCCCAGCATGAGTTCCGAGGGAGCAGGCCACTCCTCCGAACCGGGAATCAGAACATCGGCGAGCGCATCGAGCGATGATGCCAGGTCGTCAGTTCTCACCGGCCGGCTCCAGAATCTCGTACGGGCTCTCGGTGGGCCAGGTGGGCAGGAGCGGCACGAGCATGATGCCGCCGACGACGGCAAGGCGCATGGTGGTCTCGCCCGTGTTGAAGACACGATGGTCGACATTGACTCGGTTCAGCACGGCGTCGCCGATGTCGAGAGAGAAGGTCTCACCCTCCTGCTCGACGTAGCCGGTGCCCTCGATGACGTAGTAGACCTCTTCGCACTTGTGGCGGTGGAGAGGGGAATGGTGGCCGGGGTCGATCTCGACGATCCCGAGGCAGAGCGTTGCCGCGTCGAAGCCCATCTCCGGGTAGATCAGCTTCTTGTCGCGCACGCCGGTGCGGCCCACCTCCATGGGTGCACCCGAGCCGAAGTCGGCGGGGCTGATCACGATCCGCTCACCGGCACGGTTGTGGGTAGCGGTGGTGGTTGCGTCAGTCATGAGTTCTCCTTGTTCGATGTTTCCTGCTGTGAGTAAGTGATGATCCAGTCGACGGCCGCATCGAGGTGGTCGCGCATGGCCGCTGTCGCTGCGGGCTCATCGCCGCTGCGGACCGCTTCGAGGATGCGCCGATGGTCGTCCATGGCTCGCTGTCGCTGTCCGGGAACCGCCAGCGACAGCCGGCGCTCCACACCGCCCATGTCCTGTAGCTGATCGATGAGCTGCGTGATCGCCGGGTTCTCGATGCAGTAGCCGAGCAGCCGGTGGAACTCCGCGTCGGCCGCCACGACCTGAGCCTGCTGGCCCGTCCCGTCGCGGTCCATCTCGAGCACGGCCGCCTCCAACGCCAAAAGGTGGTTGTCGTCACGGCGCAGGGCCGCGAGGCCAGCAATGCCCGGTTCGACAGCTCGGCGCAGTTCGAACAGCTCGAGGATGTGCAGGTCGCTCGCGATCCACGAGGAGATGGGCTCCTCCGCCACCGGTTCCGGCAGGCGGGCGTACGTCCCAGACCCCGGCCGAGTCTCAACGTATCCCGTCGATTGAAGCACCCGCAGCGACTCGCGTAGAGAGATGCGGCTGATCCCGAGCTGCTGACAGAGATCCCGTTCCGCAGGAAGACGCGCACCGACGGGGATCTCCCCGCTCTCGATCAGATTGCGGATCTGCTCCACGGCCGCCGTCCATAGCGGCTTCGGCGACAGGGGCTGGTATGGGCTCTTGCTTCTGCTCATAGCACCCGATGCTCCTCGATGATGTGCGGATCCGGGGCCGGGGAAAGGCCTGCTCCCGAATAGGGTCGCGTGACCCCGTGCTCCAAAGACAGCGGTTCCGACAGCAATTCAGTGCGGATCGGCCACGGACTGACGTCGCGCAGAATCGGCCGAGGCTCCCCGACGACCGCGCACAGCGTTGCCATCGCCGCGAAACCGATGTCGGAGGCGTAATGGTGAGGGCTGTATCCCAGGTCGTTGGCCCGCGCCGTGCGGGCCCCTGCGATCCCGGCGCCCAACCCGCCTACGCGGGCGAGGTCGGGCATCACCACCTCCACCAGGCGACTCTCGGCCAACGACACAAGCTCAGCCTCGCTGTAGCAGTTCTCTCCCGCTGCAAGCGGCATTTTCGCGATATCGCGAAGCAGGCGAAGACCCTCACGGTCATCGCGGGAAAGAGGCTCCTCGAGCCAGCCCAGCCCGAAGTCGTTCAGTCGTGGGATCATCTCCGCCGCCTGCGAGCGCCCCCATCCCATGTTCACGTCGACGTACAGTCGATCGCCGGCGACGGCGGACACAGCCTCGACCAGTGCCACGTCGGCGTCCGGTTCGAACCCCACTCGGATCTTGACTGCGGCGTAACCTTCCCCGAGGAGCATGGAAGTGATCTCAGCGACCTCGGTGGGTGAGCCGCCGAATCCGACAGCGTAGAGCGGAATCTCGATGTCCGCACCCCCGAGGATCTCCCACACGGGACGATCCTGGACACGTCCCCACGCGTCCCACAGCGCCATCTCGATCGCGCCGATCGCGGCGCTGATGCCCGTGGGCGACCAGAGAAGCCGAAGACGGTCGGTGCTTCGGGTCATCTCGGAGACGATCCGAGCGATGTCACCACTGCTCTCCAGCCGGCGGCCGGTGGCGAGCGCGGCGATCCCGCGCACCGTGGCCGCCCGCTCCTCCAGCGACCATAGGGGGAAGGTGACGCTCGTCTCCCCCCACCCCTCGGTTCCGTCTGAGAGCACCACCCGCACCAGTCCGACATTGCGCTCCTCGGCCGAGCCCCACGAGAAGACCGCCGGCGATGGCAGCGGCGTGCGCAGCCCGACGAATTCGATGTCCTGAACCTGCATGTTCGTACCGCCTTACTTGATCGCCCCGCTGGTGAGACCACCGACGAGGTAGCGCTGCATGAAGACGGCCGCGATGTACACCGGAATGATGGCGGCCATGGACGCCGATGCCATCTGACCGAACTGCACGCCGCGATCGCCCTGGAACAGTGAGATCGCAACCGGAAGGGTCTGCGCATCGTTCTTCTGAAGCACGGTGAGCGCGAAAAGCAGTTCGTTGTAGTTCAGGATCAGGATGATGATCCCGGTGGCGATGAGCCCGGGCACCAGGAGCGGGACGACCACGCTGGACATGGTGCGCATCGGTCCGGCGCCGTCGATCTGCGCCGCCTCCTCGAGCTCCGCCGGTATCCGCTCCACGAACGGTTCGAGAAGTGCCGCGGCGACGGCGACGTTGACGAGGCCGTAGATGAGCGCGAGCCCGTAGGGGCTGTTGATCAACCCCATCCCCCGAAGCAGGAAGAACAGGGGCACGACCGCGACCACAGGCGGCGCGACGAAGCTCGCCAGGACGTATAGGGGCAGGAAACCGCCGCCGGTGCGGAACCGTGCCATCGCAAAGGCGACGAAGGTGGCGATGACGAGCGAGAGAACGCAGCCGAGCACCGCGGCGACGACGGAGTTGAGCACGTACAGCAGGATCGGCATGCGATCCCACATCGCCGTCCAGTTCCGCAGGGTGAGCTCGGTCGGGAAGACCTGACCCGTCGCGATCTGCGCCTGCGGAGTGAAGGACAAGGTGAACAGATACACGATGGGCACCAGAGTGCCCAGCAGCACCATGATCCACAGCACGCCCCGGCCCGCCTTGGCGTACGCCTTTCGGGAGCCGTGACCGGCCTCTCGTCGGCGAGGCAGTCTGCCACGACCCGTCGTGATGAGCGCCGTCGTCGGGGTGTCGGTCGTGCGCGGAGCGGTCGACCGCAGCGTGCTGCTGCTCATTGTTCCCACCTCGTCCGTTTGCGAATGATCGTCACGGGGATCGTGACGATGGTTACGACGATCACGAACAGCAGTGTCTGCGCCGCGGCGTAGCCGACGTTGAACTCGCGGAGAGCTGTCCGGAAGATCAGAAACCCGGAGAGCATCGATGAATCCGCCGGTCCGCCCGAGGTGAGCACGTAGACGAGATCGAAGATCTTGAAGGAGATGATCAGCTTGATCAAGAGCACTGACATCAGCGCCGGCATGATCATCGGGAACGTGATGTGGCAGAAGCCGCGCCACGGCCCCGCGCCGTCGATCTGCGCTGCCTCGTAGACGGATTCAGGCAGAGCGAGCAACCCGGCGTAGATGATCAGCGCGACGAACGGCGTCCATTGCCATGAGTCCGCGATCGCCACCATCACGATCGCCCAGAACGGCGAACCGAGCAGCGAGATGGGCTCTTGCACGATCCCCAGCTGCAGCAGGATCGAGTTGAGAAGGCCTCCGTTGGGTGCGAGCACCAGCTTCCAGACCACAGCCGCCATGACCGGCGGCGTGAGCAGCGGTAGCAGGATCAGGGTGCGGATCACGTTCTGCCCGCGAGTCAGCTGTCGCATCAGCAACGCGATTCCCAGCCCCAGCGCCACCTGGACCAATGCGGTCACGATCGCGAACACGGTCGTGCGGATCAGGCCGCCGGTGAAGGCGCCGTCCGCCATCGCGGTCGTGAAGTTCTCGCCACCCACGAAGTCCTGGAATGGTTTGCCGAGGGTCGACCGCGACACGCTCGACGCAAGCAGATACACCAGGGGGTACACCGTGACGATGAGCCCCGCGATGAGCGCCGGCGTCGAGAACAGCCACCCGACGCGACGGTTCGCTCTGCTCACCCCCTGGGAGGTCGTGTCAGTCAAGGACCGACTCCCACTCACTCTGCACCTGCTTCATCGTCTTCGCGGGGTCGCCGTCGGAAGAGATCATCGTCGCCAGAGCGTCGGTGAGCGACTGGAACAGCTCGGGTGCCTGCTTGATGGTCGGCCAGGTCAGGACGCCGTTGAGCGATGCGGATGCAGCCTCCTGCACCTGCGGGTTGAACTCTTTGTACTCGTCGGAGGACAGCGTCGACAGTCGGTTGGCATCGATACCCGTGCCGTAGGTGGTGATGAGGCTGAGGTTGGTCTCGGCGCTCGTCGCGAACAGGATGAACTCGCGTGCGAGTTCGGCATTCTTTGCCGACGACGAGAGCGTCAAGGTGAACCCTGCGTCGAGAGCCGCGAGACTCTTCTCGGCGCCGCCGCCGACAGGCAGCTGCATGACGCCCCACTTGTCGATGATCTGCGACTGCGACTCGTCCTGGGCGAAAGTGCCCAAGTCGGTCCAGAACTCCATGAACGCGACCTTGCCCGACAGGAATGCCTGAAGCGCCTGATCGAAGCCGGTCTCCAGCGGGGTGGGCATCGCGTGCTCGGAGACGTCCTTCAAGGCCTCTGCCGCACCGATCGCCGCTTCGGTGTCGAGGGTGGGCTTCCCGTCTTCATCGAGGAACGAGCCTCCGAAGCCGGCGAGCCGGTTCGCGTACGTCGACATCAGAATGATCGGAGTCTGCTGACCCATCACTGCGGCTCCGTAGACGCCGTCACCCTTCTCGGCGGCGGTGATCTTCTGCACGGCGTCGGCGTACTCATCCCACGTAGTCGGCGGGGTGACGCCATTCCGCTCGAGGATCTCCTTGTTGTAGAAAAGGACCTCGGTGTCGCCGTCGAAGGGCACTCCGTAGCGTTTGCCGTCCACGAGCGAGTAAGCATCGAGGATCGAGGGGATGAAGTCATCCACTCCTGCCTCTTCGATCAGGTCGTCGACGGGGACGATGACATCGCCATCGGCGAGCGCGCCGATCTCGGTGTACCACGAGTCGAAGACGTCGAATTCGGCTGCGCCGGATTGGACGTCCAGCGTCGCCTTCTGCTGCAGCTCGTCGTACGGGACCAGGGTGACGTTCACCGTCACTCCGGGGTTGGCCGCCTCAAACTTGTCCTTGAGGATCTCGGACGCGCCGGCATGGGTCTGCGGGAACAGCACATTCAGTTCGCCCCCGGAGTCGCCGTCTGCCGTCGAATCCCCCGATGAGCACGCCGCGGTGCCCGCAGCGGTGATACCCAGGACGAGGGCGAAGCCGAGCCCCCGCATGACCGTGCGCTTGTGCATCTGAATCTCCCTTGATTCGCTGGAACCGGTGCTCTAATTGGCAAACTGGTCTGTCCAATTGACAATATAGGGAGGACGACACGCTGGCGTCAACCCCTCGCCGGCGATAACCGGAGGCGGAGATGACGAGATCGTCCAGAGGACCACCAGCAATTGCTCCCGGCAACAGGGGGCGAAACCCTCGCGGCTCAGCGAGGACGGACCCGCAAACCGCTACGGCGCGATCAGGCGCAGGGAGGTGTCGACGAGCGCGTTGATTCGATCCTCATCGATTGCGCGTCCGATCACCTTCCTGCTCTCAAACGACGGCGTGAACATCAACAGTGCGATCCTCGCCTCGGACGGCGGCTGGTCGGTGAAGGCCCCCCTACGCGATGGAAGCCTGTGCCCGCGACGTCAACCTTCGCACCGTCGCGGGCCCTTCCCGTCCCCGCTCACTAGACTCGTCCGGATGCTCGAGACCCCGCCGGCCGCCGATCCCTTCGTCCGCGTCCGCGGCGCCCACGAGAACAACCTCCGCAGCGTCGACGTCGACATGCCGCGCGACCGCATCGTCGCCTTCACCGGCGTCTCGGGCTCGGGCAAGTCGTCGCTCGCGTTCGGCACCATCTTCACCGAGGCGCAGCGCCGCTACCTCGAATCCGTCGCACCGTACGCCCGGCGACTGATCCAGCAGGGGCACGACCCGCACGTCGACTCGATCACCGGACTGCCGCCGGCCGTGGCACTGCAGCAGCGGCGCGGGGCGCCGAGCTCGCGCTCCAGCGTCGGCACGGTCACCACGCTGTCGAACTCGCTGCGCATGCTGTTCTCGCGCGCCGGCACCTACCCCGACGGCGTCGCCGAGCGCCTCGACTCCGACGCTTTCTCACCCAACACGGCCGCCGGCGCCTGCCCGCGCTGCCACGGCGTGGGCGTCGTGCACGACGTCACCGAAGACTCGCTCGTGCCCGACCCCTCACTCAGCATCCGCGACGGCGCGATCGCCGCCTGGCCGGGCGCGTGGCAGGGCAAGAACCTGCGCGACATCGCCATCACCCTCGGCTACGACGTCGACCGGCCCTGGCGCGACCTGCCGCAGACCGACCGAGACTGGCTGCTGTTCACCGACGAGCAACCGGTCGTGCAGATCATGCCGCAGCGCGACCGCATCGAGAAGCCCTACAACGGCCGGTTCTGGAGCGCCAAGAAGTACGTCTTCCACACCCTCGCCGACTCGCCGAGCGCGATGATGCGCGCGAAGGTGCTGCGCTTCATGCGCACCGGCCCGTGCTCGCTCTGCCACGGCACCGGGCTGCGCCGCGAAGCCCTCGCGGTCACGTTCGCGGGGCGCTCGATCGCCGAGCTGAACGCCCTGCCGATGTCCGAGCTCGCCGAGGTGCTGCGCCCCACCACCCAGATCACCGACCCGGGCCCCGCACTGCCCACCGCGGCCAGCGGCGAGCGCACCGAGGTGGCCGTCGCGATCGCCGTCGACCTGCGTGCGCGCATCGACGTGCTCTGCGACCTCGGCCTCGGCTACCTCGGCCTCGGCCGGGTCACCACCACACTCTCCCCCGGCGAGATGCAGCGCCTGCGCCTGGCCACCCAGCTGCGCTCGGGACTGTTCGGCGTCGTCTACGTGCTCGACGAGCCCTCGGCAGGGCTGCATCCGGCTGACGCGGAGCCGCTTCTCGAGATGCTCGAGCAGCTCAAGCGCTCGGGCAACTCGGTGTTCGTCGTCGAGCACAACATGGACGTCGTCCGCCACGCCGACTGGATCGTCGACGTCGGCCCCGCCGCCGGCGAGGGCGGCGGTGAGGTGCTCTACAGCGGTCCCGTCGCCGGTCTCAATAAGGTGGATGCCAGCCTCACCCGCCCCTTTCTCTTCGCCTCCGCACAGGGCGAGCGCGACACCGCACGCGAGCGCCGCGAAGCGGCCGGGTGGTTGCGCGTCGACGGCATCCGCCTGCACAACCTCGACGACGTCGACGTCGCGATCCCGCTGCAGACCCTCGTCGCCGTGACCGGTGTCTCGGGATCAGGCAAGTCGACGCTCGTCAGCCGGGTGCTGCACGAGGTGGTGCGCGATCACCTGCATCCGGATGCCGATGCCGCCGACCCCGTGGAAGGCGAGACCGACTCAGAGGAGCCGGGGATCGCGGAGGCGACCGCACCGTCCGACATCGACGCGCTCACCGTGCGGTCGACCGAGGGACTGGAGCTCGTCGACCGTCTCGTGCGCGTCGACCAGAAGCCGATCGGCCGCACGCCGCGCTCGAACCTCGCCACCTACACCGGGCTGTTCGACGCGGTGCGCACGACGTTCGCGCGCACCGACCTCGCCCGCGAGCGCGGGTACACCGCCGGGCGCTTCTCGTTCAACATGCCGGGCGGGCGCTGCGAGACCTGCCAGGGCGAGGGCTTCGTCGCCGTCGAGCTGCTGTTCCTGCCCGGCAGCTACGGACGCTGCCCCACCTGCCACGGCGCCCGATACAACGACGATACGCTCGAGGTGCGCTGGCACGGGCACTCCATCGCCGATGTGCTTGCGCTCACCGTCACGCAGGCGTCCGAGGTGCTCGCCGAGATCCCCGCGGCCGCGCGCAGCCTGCGGGCGCTGCTCGACGTCGGGCTCGGATATCTGCGCCTCGGTCAGCCGGCCACCGAGCTGTCGGGCGGAGAGGCGCAGCGCATCAAGCTCGCCACCGAGCTGCAGCGGGTGCGCCGCGGGCACACCCTGTACCTGCTCGACGAGCCGACGACCGGACTGCACCCCGCCGACGTGCGCCTGCTGCTCGCGCAGCTGCACGCCCTCGTCGACGCCGGCGACACGGTGGTCGTCGTCGAGCACGACATGGACGTCGCCGCCGACGCCGACTGGGTGATCGACCTCGGCCCGTCCGGCGGCGACGCGGGCGGCCGCATCGTCGCGACCGGAACACCGGATGCCGTCGCCGTAGCATCCGGCAGCCGCACGGCGCCGTACCTGGCGGCCGCGCTCGCGCGCTGAGCCCGGGCGCCCGGCCGGGCGCCCGCGTCGCCCGGGTCCCCGCATCCCGCCGAGAAACCACTTCCGGCACGGGAAACCAGTGCACGCGTGGTTTCTCGCGCCGAACGTGGTTTGTCAGGTCGGTCGCGGGTCGGCATCCGGTGGCAGGATGCCGGTATGACCGCATCCCGCACCGTCGTCATCCACGTCACCACCGACCCCGCCGACGTCGCCCGCTCCATCAACTCGGCACGCATCCTGCACAAGGATCGACCCGAGCACCGCATCCGGATCATCGTGAACGGGCCGGCGATCACCGGCGTGACGCGCGACGCCGACCCGCTCGCGATCGACAAGCTGCCCGAGGGCGCGGCGATCGAGGCGTGTGAGGGCGGGATGCGGGCGCACGAGATCACCGAAGGCGACCTGCAGCCCGGCATCCGCACCGTCGCCGCCGCGATCGTCGCGCTCACCGACGCGCAGTTCGAGGGCGCGGCGTACATCCGGCTCTGACCGGACGGCGTAACCCAGCTCGCGCAGCACCACAACCCCCTCGATTCCCCGACCCGACGCAGGCATCGTGAGACCTCACGCCATCCGCGACCGGCGGACGGCAGGAAGGGGCAGGCGATGACCGACACCACCGATGACCGCAAGAAGGTCGGCGAGCTGATCAAGGACTTCCGCTTCGCGATGTTCACCACCCGCAAGAGCGACGGCAAGCTCGTCGCACGGCCGTTCACGGTGCAGGAGGCCGAGTTCGACGGCGACCTGTGGTTCCTGATCTCGAAGAGCTCGTCCCCGGCGGCAGAGCTCGCTGCCGATGCCGACGTGAACGTCTCGATGAGCTCCAACGATGCGTGGGTCTCGCTCTCCGGCACGGCATGGCTGGTCGACGACCGCAGCAAGATCGACGAGCTGTGGAATCCGGTCGTGGAGGCGTGGTTCCCCGACGGACCCGACGACCCCGATGTGGGTCTCGTGCGCTTCACGGCGGAATCCGCGGAGTACTGGGACACCCCCGGCGGCCGCATCGCGACGGTGTTCAGCTTCGTGAAGTCGAAGATCACCGGTGAGCAGTACGACGGCGGCGAGAGCGGCAAGGTCGATCTCTGACCTCGGTCCAACATCGGCTCTTGCCGGTGTCGGTGGGCTGGACTAGTGTTCGATCACCGACACCGGCAAAGGAGCCGACCATGAGCGACAGCACTTCCTCCTCTTCTTCTTCTTCGTCCGATCTGTTCGGCTCGAGCAGCGGTCCTGAGGGCCGCTCGATCGGCGACTGGACCGACCTCGGCCGCGAGATGTGGTCGTTCCTCACCGGTCGGGGCGCAGTGGTCAACTACGCCTTCGACGACATGACCGTGGAGGTGCCGCGCGACATCGGGCCCGACGCGCCGCGCGCGACGTGGAAGATCAACGGCACGCTGCGCGTGACCACGAGCGACAACACCCTCACCTCCGAGGCGGGCGCGTACACCGACCGGGACTCCACCCCCTCCGCGGGGTGAGCGCGACGGCCGTGGAGCACGGGCCATGATCACCGTCGACGCCGACCTCACGGTCGCCCTGCTCGGAACCGACACCGAAGCGCCCTTCTCGATGAAGATCACCGGGAGCGGCCGGCACGTGAACGTGTTCATCAGTGACCCCGAGCGTCTTCCCAGCGTGCATCGTGCTCAGCTGCATGAGTTCGACGCCCTCGCCAGACAGATCGCCGCACAGGGATTGACCGTGCGGATCGAGGGCCCGCAGGGGCCGCTGGTCGAGGTGGGCGACGTGCGCCGCAGCATGCTCGCGAGGCTGGTCACCGGATCTTCGCACCTTCGTCTGGGTTCGCTGAGCGCGCTGAACAGCATGCGCCGCATCCAGTCCACCCGCGCCCTGCCGCCGATCCCCGGCGTCGCCCCGGCCATGTTGCCGCTGGCGCCCACCTTCCAGCGCAACCGCGCGCGCCGGATCACCACCACGCACTACGCGTGGGGCGCCGGGCATCCGCGGCTGATCTTCACGGTCGATGCGGAGCAGTGGGACGGCATCGCTCCGAAGGTGTTCGACCTCACGGCCGACCAGGTCACCATCGGCTCCTCGCCGACGTGCGACCTGGTGCTGCCCGACCTGGAATCGGTGCACGCCGAGATCCGTCACGAGAAGGGCGACGAGTACGTGCTCTACGCCAAGGGCGTCGTCGGCGGCGGCGCGTACCGCGAACGCATCGGCGATGAGGAGGAAGGGCGCATCCTGCGCACCGGCGCCCTGATCACGATGGGCAGCTGGCGGCTGGCGTTCTTCCGTGAGGAGTACGCCGATCACGGCCGCCCGTACGGCGGACGCCAGGGCGGCGAGTACTCATATCAGCGCCCGCAGCCACCGCGCGAGCAGCTCATGCGCGAGCACGGATCGACGGCGGGCCGGGGCGTGCGCACCGAGCCCGGCGCCGATCCCGAGCAGGCCGACGGCGGAGGCGTCGCAGCCGTCGAGTGAGCGTGGAGCGAGCCGTCGAGTGACCATCTGCCACGGCAGAGGGGAGTGGTGAGGCGCGCCGGTAGACTGGACGCGCCCCGCCTCCCTCTTCTTCTGGAGCCCGCGTGACCACTCCTGCCTCTCGTCAGCATGTTCCCGACTCGGTCGAGAACGCCATCGCGACTCCTGAGAAGGAGCAGCCCTACGGCGCGCTCGGGCTCAAGCCCGAGGAATACGAGCAGATCAAGACGATCCTCGGGCGCCGCCCCACCTCGGGTGAGCTGGCGATGTACTCGGTGATGTGGTCGGAGCACTGCTCGTACAAGTCGTCGAAGAACTACCTGCGCCGCTTCGGGCAGAAGGTGTCCGACGAGATGCGCGAGCGTCTCATGGTCGGCATGGGCCAGAACGCCGGCGTCGTCGACGTGGGCGAGGGCTGGGCGGTCACCTTCAAGGCCGAGTCGCACAACCACCCCAGCTTCATCGAGCCGTTCCAGGGCGCCGCGACCGGCGTCGGCGGCATCGTGCGCGACATCATCTCGATGGGCGCCCGCCCGGTCGCGGTGATGGATGCCCTGCGCTTCGGCGCCATCGACCACCCCGACACCCCGCGCGTGGTGCACGGCGTCACCAGCGGCATCAGCTTCTACGGCAACTGCCTCGGCCTGCCGAACATCGGCGGCGAGACGGTCTTCGACGCCGTCTACCAGGCCAACCCGCTCGTGAACGCGCTCGCGGTGGGCGTGCTGCGCCATGAGGACCTCAAGCTCGCCAACGCCACCGGCGTCGGGAACAAGGTCGTGCTGTTCGGCGCCCGCACGGGCGGCGACGGCATCGGCGGCGCGTCGATCCTGGCATCCGATTCCTTCGATGCTGCTGGCCCGACCAAGCGCCCCGCCGTGCAGGTCGGCGACCCGTTCGCCGAGAAGGTGCTCATCGAGTGCTGCCTCGAGCTGTACCAGCGTGAGCTCGTCGAGGCCATTCAGGACCTCGGCGCCGCGGGCATCTCGTGCGCGACCAGCGAGCTCGCCGCGAACGGAAACAGCGGCATGCACGTCTCGCTCGACAACGTGCTGCTGCGCGACCCGTCGCTCACCGCCGAAGAGATCCTGATGAGCGAGTCGCAGGAGCGCATGATGGCGATCGTGGCGCCCGAGAAGCTCGACGCGTTCCTCGAGGTGGTCGGCAAGTGGGAGGTCGAGACCAGCGTGCTGGGCGAGGTCACCGGCGACGGCCGCCTCGTCATCGACTGGCAGGGCGAGCGCATCGTCGACGTCGACCCGTCGACCGTCGCCGTCGACGGCCCGGTCTACGACCGTCCGGTCGCATATCCGACGTGGATCGACGCGCTGCAGGCGGATGTCGCCGAGGCCCTGCCCCGCACCGACGACCCGGCCGTGCTGCGCACCCAGTTCCTGCAGCTGCTCGGCTCGCCGAACCTCGCCGACACCAGCTGGATCACCAACCAGTACGACTACTACGTGGGCGGCAACACCGCGCTCGCCTTCCCCAACGACGCCGGCATGGTGCGCGTCGACGAGGAGTCCGGCCTCGGCTTCGCCGTCTCTACCGACGCGAACGGGCGCTACTGCCAGCTCGACCCGTATGCGGGTGCACAGCTCGCCCTCGCCGAGGCGTACCGCAACGTGGCCGTCACCGGCGCCACCCCGACGGCGATCACCGACTGCCTGAACTTCGGCTCGCCTGAGAACCCCGAGGTGATGTGGCAGTTCGGGCAGACCGTGGATGGTCTGGCCGACGGATGCTACGAGCTGGGTACCCCGGTCACCGGCGGCAACGTGTCGTTCTACAACCAGACCGGTGACGTGCCGATCCACCCCACCCCGCTGGTCGGCGTGCTCGGCATCATCGACGACGTCTCGCGTCGCATCCCCTCGGGCTGGCAGGACGCCGGCGAGAACATCTACCTGCTGGGCGTGACCGCGACCGAGCTGTCGGGCTCGGCTTGGGCCGACGTCGTGCACGACCACCTCGGCGGGCTGCCGCCGAAGGTCGACCTCGCGGCAGAGAAGCGCCTGTCCGGTCTGCTGGGCGCGGCGCGCGAGGAGTGGCTGATCTCGTCGGCCCACGACCTGTCGGAGGGCGGGCTCGGCCAGGCCCTCGCCGAAGGCGTCATGCGCTTCGGCGTCGGCGCGCGCGTGTGGCTCACCGAGCTGATGGAGCGCGACGGGGTGGATGCCGCCACCGCGCTCTTCTCGGAGTCGACCGGCCGCGTGATCGTAACCGTGCCCCGCGAGGACGACGTGAAGTTCCGCGGGCTGTGCGAGGGACGCGACTATCCGGTGCTGCGCATCGGCGTGACCGACACCGAGCCGGCACTCGAGGTGCAGGACGTGTTCACGGTCACGGTCGACGAGCTGCGCGAGACCTCGCGCGGCACGCTGCCGGCGGTGTTCGGACCCACCGTGGCCGAGCCCGTCGCATGAGCGGCGCGTCCACTGACGAGGACTACGGCGATCTCGGCGAGCGGCGCAACCGCCGCATCCGCTTCGTCGCCTGGGTCACGATCGCCGCGCTCATCATCGGCGGCGGCGGGGTGACCGCGCTGACTCTGCTGTTCGGCTGACGCAGCAGGCGGCCGAGACGTACCATGTCCCCATGGGAACCCTGGAGTACAACAGCTCGCGCCCTCCGATCGAGATCGACGACGAGACTCTTGCGCATCTGAAGGTCGTGATCGCCACCAAGCTGCGGCGCCAGGAGAGCTTCCTGATGACCTGGCCGGCTCAGAAGAATCCCGCGGGCCGCATGACTGCATGGATGCATCCTGCCATCCCGCTGATCATCGAGCTCGACGCGGATGTCACACCGCCGGTGGACTCGAAGCGGCTGACGGCGATGATGGACAAGTTGAACGCCCGCGGGGAGCTCATCCTCGATCAGCTCGACGACTGAGGGTCTCTCCGGGCGGGTGCGTGTCAAGGCTCTCGACGCGTGCGGGCAGGAGCAGGATGCTGGCACGTACTCAACCGAAGGAGTCAGCATGAGCGACAGCACGCCCGACCGCGAGACCGACGAGCAGAAGCTGCTCTCCAACGGCATGGACGACGGCACCGGCGACCCCAACGACGACCGCACCTACCTCATGGACACGCCGCCGGCGCACGTCGACGACGAGGCCGTACGCGAGCACAGCGCCGAAGGCACCGACGAGCGCAACGCCGGGGAGTAGCATCCGGGGGCTGCGCGACGGTGTTCGCGCGCCCGCACCGCATCACGTTCGCGGGTCCCGTCTGGTCGGCTCAGAGTATTGGAGACGACCAGACCGGACCCGCGAACTCTGCGCCGACCCTACTTCTCGATGCTGGCGGCGCGACCGTCGGTCGAGTCGGACTTGCGCCCGCCGGCCTCGAGCTGGTCACCAGCGGGCAGCTCCTTGTGCCCGCCGAACTGCAGGCGCATCGCCGAGAGCACCTGATTGGCGAAGTGGTCCTCACCGCGCGACGCGAAGCGCTCGAACAGGGCGGAGGCGAGCACCGGCACCGGCACGCCCACGTCGACCGCCGCCTTGACCGTCCAGCGCCCCTCACCGGAGTCGGAGACGCGTCCGGCGAGGCCGTCGAGAGCCGGGTTGTCGTTCAGCGCGGCAGCCGTGAGATCGAGCAGCCACGACGAGATCACCGATCCGCGGCGCCACAGCTCGGTGACCTTCGCGGTGTCGATGGGGAACTGGTAGAACTCCGGATTCTCCAACGGAGCCACCTCGGCCGAGTGCTCCGCCTCGCGCACGCCGGCATCGGCGTTCTGAAGGACGTTCAGTCCCTCCGCGATCGCGGCCATGATGCCGTACTCGATGCCGTTGTGCACCATCTTCACGAAGTGCCCTGCGCCGGCCGGACCGCAGTGCAGGTAGCCCTGCTCCTCGGGCGTCAGGTCGCCGCTGCGGCCGGTGGTGCGCTCGATCTCGCCGGGCCCTGGCGCGATGGTGCGCAGGATCGGCTCGATGTGCGCGAAGGCGGCATCCGAACCGCCGACCATCAGGCAGTACCCGCGCTCGAGCCCGAACACGCCACCGCTCGTGCCGATATCGACGAACTCGAGGCCCTTCTCGCGCAGCTGCGCGGCCCGGCGGACGTCGTCGCGGTAGTTGGAGTTGCCGCCGTCGATGATGATGTCGCCCTCTTCGAGCACCTCGGCGAGCTCGTCGACCACTCGTCCGGTGAGACCGGCGGGCACCATGACCCACACCACGCGCGGGGTCTGCAGCTTGCCGGCGAAGTCCTTCAGATCAGATGCCCCGACGGCGCCCTCGGCAGCCAGCGCCTCTACGGCCTCCTGGTTGACGTCGTAAGTCACGCACTCGTGCCCGTCGCGCATCAGGCGGCGCACGATGTTGGCACCCATTCGTCCGAGGCCGACCATTCCCAGCTGCATCATGTCTCCCATCGCTTCGAGACCACCATCGTCACGCAGCCCGCGTGATCGGGCAAGGCCCCTGCGACGGGCGCGAGGATGTGGCATTGTTCGCGTTGCGGGTGGCGCGGGGGACGGCTGCGGGTGCCGCGCGACCGGTGCCGGGGAGCCGGATGCCGGTTATCCGGCCGCCATACTCGACACTGGGCTCCTCGACCGGCGTGAACGTCGAACGCAGTTAGGGTGAGGGGCATGGCCGGGGTCAGTCGCGAGTCGCTCGCCGCGCAGCGGGAGGATGCCGTCGCGCGCGCCGCGCACGCGGCATCCGCTCTGGCAGAGCTCGTGCACGACCGCCAGGGATCCAACGACGACGACGAGCACGACCCCGAAGGCGTCACGCTGTCGTCAGAGTGGTCACGGCTGTCGGCCCTCGCCGACGCAGCGAAGGATGAGGTGGGGCAGTACGACGACGCGCTGCAGCGGTGGGATGCCGGCGAGTACGGCATCTGCGCGGCGTGCGGGCGGCCGATCCCCGAGGGTCGGCTCGAGGTGCGCCCGTTCGCGCGGCTGTGCGTGCCGTGCGCGGAGAAAGCCGGACGCTGACACCGGGCAGGCCGGCCCCGTTCCGCCTCGCCCGCCACGAGCCGAGACGAAACAGGGGTCGACACTCCAGATGTCGGACGGATCCCGTGAGAATGTCCGACATGTGGAGTGTCGGCCCCCGAAACGTAACCCCAACCGGGCGCTGAGCGGTCAGGCGAGGGTGAGGAACAGCTTCTCCAGCTCGGCCACCGTCGGGCCGTCGTCGTCGGCGTCCCGCCCGTCGATCAGGCAGTTCTTCATCGCCGTGCTGATCACCGCGAATCCGGCGCGGTCGATGGCCTTGCTGACGGCGGCGAGCTGGATGACCACGTCGCGGCAGTCGGCATCCGTCTCCATCGCATCGATCACCGCACTCAGCTGTCCGCGCGCCCGCTTGAGGCGGTTCACGACGCGACGGATCTCTTCTTCGGGTGCGCTGTTCATGCCAGCTCCTTCACGTTCTTCTGCGGCACGGTCATCTGCTGTCCGGCGAACCAGGTGAGGTATCCACCGTCGAGGTTGCGCACGCGGCGACCGTGCTGACGCAGCAAGCGAGCGGCGGTGTGCCCGCGCTGACCCACCTGGCAGTGCACGATCAGCTCGCCTGCGGGAAGCTCATCGAGCCGGTTCCGCAGGTCGTCGACGGAGATGTTCGCACTGCCCGGGATGGCTCCGGCCTCGTGCTCGGCGGCGCTGCGCACATCGATGACGTGCGCGCCGTCAGCGACAACCGCGTCGAGCTCATGCCACTGGATGCTCTCGGTCAGTCCGGTCGCGGCGTTGTCGGCGATGTAGCCGAGCATGTTCACCGGGTCCTTCGCCGACCCGAACTGGGGGGCGTACGCGAGTTCAAGCCGGTTGAGCTGCGAGGCGGTGAGGCCGGCCTGGATGGCGACCGCGATCACGTCGATGCGCTTGTCCGCGCCGCGCCGGCCGATCACCTGCGCGCCGAGGATGAGGTCGGTCGTCGGGTCGACGAGCAGCTTCATGGTGAGCCGCTCGGCGCCCGGGTAGTAGCCGGCGTGATCGGCGGGGTGCGCATGGATGACGCGATGCGCGCGTCCGGCATCGCGCAGCTTCTTCTCGCTCCACCCCGTCATCGCGACGGCGAGGTCGAAGACCCCGACGATGGCGGTGCCGAGCGCGGGCAGGGCGTCTTCGGGAGCATCGCCGAGCAGGCCGTTGTCGGCGGCGATGGCGTCGGCGGCGGTGCGGCCGTGCCGATTGGCGAGGCCTGCCATGGTGACGAGCGTGGGCTCTGCCGAGACGGCGTCGATCTTCTCGACGCCGTCGCCGACGGCGAGGATGCGCGGGTCACTGGTGCGCTGGTATGCGTCGACGGCGATGCCTCCGGTCGGGCCGATGGCCAGCCCCGCGTCGACGGCGAGGGATGCCGCCGGGCGCACGCCCCTGGCATCGATCACGATGTCGGCCGGCACGACCGTGCCGTCGTCGAGGTGCACACCTGCCTCATCCAGCCCCTCGACCGAGGTGCGCAGTCGCAGATCGACGCCGTGTGCGCGCAGCTCGTCCACGACGAGCGCGGCCATCTCGGCATCCAGCGGGCTCATGGGGTGCGCGCCGTGCTGCACGAGCGTCACCGCCATGCCGCGGTGCACGAGGTTCTCCACCACCTCGAGGCCGATGAAGCCTCCGCCCACGACGACGGCGCGGGCGTCGCGGCCCGCCTCGGGGTGCGCGGCGAGTGCGGCGGCGATGCGGTCGACATCGTCGACGGTGCGCAGCGTCGACACGACGGGCGCGCCGGGGCCGCCGCCGAGCGGATCACCTGCGGTGGCTCCCGCGGCCAAGACGACGTGGTCGTACGGCTCCTGCGTGATCGCACCGGTGCGCACATCGCGGATGCCGACGGTGCGGGCATCCCGGTCGATCGCGACGACTTCCGCCCCGGTGCGCACGTCGAGCGCGAAGCGCGCCCGCAGCGACTCGGGAGTCTGCAGGAGCAGCGAACTCCGCTCGGCGATCACGCCGCCGACGTAGTACGGCAGGCCGCAGTTGGCGAAGCTGACGTGGTCTCCGCGCTCGAGCACGATGATCTCGGCATGCTCGTCGAGCCGTCGCAGCCGGGTCGCGGCCGACATGCCGCCGGCGACGCCGCCGATGATGATCACGCGCATGCGATCAGCTCTTCCCGAACAGCCAGGCGAGCAGACCCGCGCGCGGCTCGTCCTCGTGTCCGCGGCAGCGCCGGTTCGACGGCACGCCGGCCATCACGCTGTCGACGTGCTGGCCGCAGCCGGCCCACGTCGTCTTGCCACAGGTGCGGCAGGTGACCGCTCGACACATCGGTTTCCTCCTCGGATCGGGTACCGCACGAGCGTAACCGATACCCCCGGGGGTATAACTGAGCGCCGCCTGAGGAGACTCTGGTGCGCGCGACGCGCAGAAGTAGGCTGGGCACATCATGGAACCGTTCATCCAGGGCTTCTGGGACTTCGCCAAGGACTACTGGTGGCTGGTCTTCCCGCTCATGGGCGTCGCCGGCGGCATCGGCAAGTCGTGGGAGCGCGCGGCGAAGCGCCGGCACGAGCGGCGACTCGAGGCCCTGCGCCTGAAGGGCGAGATCAAGGCCGCGCAGCTCGCCGCGCGCGGCGGCAGCATCACCCCGCCGCACCGTCCGAGCGCGCGACAGGCTGCCGCGCAGGAGCGGACGTCGTCCACGCAGCTGCTCGAGCGTCTGTTCGCCGAACACGATGAGATCACCGCGCGCTGGCTGGACTACGAGCTCGACGTCGCCAAGCTCATCGCCTTCCCCGCGATGAGCGACGGACGCCAGCCCCTCACCGCTGCGTTCCTGCGCGCCAAGAAGACCGCCGACACGCTGCGCCCGGCCAAGGCGGACGCGAGACTCACCGAGACCGAGATCGCGGAGTACCTCGACGCCGTGGGCGCCTACGCCGTCGCCTTCGACGTGGCCGAGCGCGACGCCCGTCGGCTGCGCGACTCGAACTTCAGCGAGGACGAGCGCAAGCGCCTCGACCGCGCACAGCACATGCTGCAGGTCGCGCTCGACGAGGCCGCGACGCAGGCCGAGCGCAACCTCGCCTACAAGCGCGTCCGCGAGGAGCTCGACGGACTGATCCTGCTCTCGGACGAGGCGGTGGACGTCCTCGAGAAGAAGGTCGCCGGGCAGATCGCCGCGGCGCCGGCATCCGCACCTCCCCCGCCGCGCACGCAGCCGCAACCGCAACCGGGTTCGCAGCCGCAACCGGATTCGCAGCCGATGCCGCTGCGACGGGAGGAGCCCCTGCCATGAACGTCGAGAACCTCACCGGCCCGATCGCCCACCATGCCGAAGGACCAGTGTGGGCGGCGGCATGGGGTGGCTTGCGATGGCTCGATGCCGCGGCGGGCGACCTGCTCACCCTGCGCGACGACGGTGTGCGACGCCAGCACGTCGACGACGAGTACCTCGCGTTCGTGCGCCCACGCCGCACGGGCGGGTTCGCCGCGATGGGCGCGCGCACCCTGCACCTGGCCGATGAGCCCGACGGGGAGACCCGCGCGGTCGCGCACCTGATCGACGATCCCGCGGTGCGCATGAACGAGGGATGCTGCGACCCGTCCGGCCGGATGCTCGCGGGGTCGATGGCATACGACTCCGCACCCGGCGCGGCCTCGCTGCAGTTGATCGACACAGAACTGCACACGAGCACGGTGCTGGATGCGGTGACCATCTCGAACGGGATCGCGTTCACCTCCAGCGGCCAGCAGGCCTACTACGCCGACACCGCGACCGGCCGCGTCGACGTCTTCGATGTCTCGGACGGCGAGCTGGTCGATCGCCGTCCGTTCGTCGAGATCCCCTCCGATACGGGCGCGCCCGACGGGCTCAGCGTCGCCGCCGACGGCAGCGTCTGGGTCGCCCTGTGGGGTGGCTCCGCGGTGCACGGCTACGACAGCTCGGGGAGCCTGATCGAGAGCATCCCGCTGCCGGTGCCGCAGGTGAGCGCCTGCACGTTCGGCGGCGAGGGGCTGCGCACGCTGTTCATCACGACGTCCGCGCAGGGCCTGGATCCCGACCACGGCACGGCGGCCGGCTCGCTGTTCGCCGTCGACCTCGGCGTGCGCGGTCAGCCCACCCTGCCCTTCGGCGGCTGAGCCCCGCCCTCCTCCTCCGACCGGCGGCTGCGCCCCGCCCTCCTTCTCCGACCGGCGGCTGAGTCCCCGCCCTCCTTCGCCGAGACCCCCAGTTCGCGCCGAGACCCCCGGCTGTGGACGTCCGCGGACGGGGGTGTCGGCAGCAACCAGGGGTCTCGGCGGATGGGAGCGGGCGTCGTAGGCTCGGGACCATGGAGAACACCGGGGTGCTTCGGGTCGGGATCGTCGGGGCCGGGGGCATCGCTCCGCCGCACATCGAGGGCTGGCTGACGCTCGGCGCCGACGTCAGCATCCTGCGCCGCACGGATGCCGACCTACTGGCCGCGCAGCACGGCCTCCGGATCGTCGACGGACTCGACGCGCTGATCGACCGGGTCGACGTCGTCGACATCATCAGCCCCACTCCCACTCATCCGGACGTCGCGCGCGCGGCGTTCACGAGCGGCCGGCACGTGGTGTGCGAGAAGCCGCTCGCCACGACCGCGAGCGACGCGAGGGAGATGATCGACGCCGCGCGCGCCGCGGGGGTGCGGCTGTTCCCCGCGCACGTGGTGCGCTACTTCGAGGGCTACCGGATGCTGCACGAGCGCATCCCAGAGGTCGGCACGCTCACCGAGCTGACGTTTCGCCGGACGGTGGCCGCACCCGACGCGGCCTGGTTCTACGCGGAGGATGCCGGCGGAGGCCTCATCCGCGACCTGATGATCCACGACCTGGACCAGGCGCTGTGGCTGGCCGGGTCGGTGGTGGAGGTCTCGGCGACGCAGGATCCGCCGGCCGTGGGCGGGCAGGTCACCCCGCCGGTGTCGGCGCACGTCACCCTCACCCACGCGAACGGCGCCATGAGTCACCTGCGCGCGGACTGGCTAGAACCCGGCACCCCGTTCCGCTCGCAGGTCGAGGTCGCCGGCGCCGGCGCCGACGGCATCCTGCGCTTCGACACCGACGCCGAGCCCGAGGACGACGCGCCCTACCGCGCGCAGCTCGCGGACTTCGTCGAGGCGATCCGCACCGGCCGCGACGCGCGCGTCACCCCCGAGGACGGCCTCGCCGCCGTCGCCCTGGTGGACGCCGCCTACGCATCGCTGGCAGCGCGGCGGCCGGTGACCTTCTGATCGTTGCGTTCCGGAGGCCCGGTAGCGTTGCGTTCCAGGGGCCGACACTCCAGATGTCGGACCGGATGCCGTGAAGCGTCCGACATGTGGCGTGTCGGCCCCCGGTTCGTGACACGGTCCGGGGGCCCGGTCACTGGATGCCGAAGGGGCGCACCAGCACGTGCCGGCGGTCGCGCACCCAGACGGCGCCGTCCGCTCGCCGCTCCGCGCGGGTGGCGAAGCGGTAGCGGTACGACACGACTCGCACCCACCTAGGCCGCTCGCCGTGGAAGGGGTCGTGGCGCAGCATCCGCAGGGTCGGGGGATCGGCCTGCAGCAGCCGCACGAGGAACATCGTGAACCAGTCGTCGAGCGACCGACCCAGCGGCAGGAACCACATCAGCCAGTCCAGCCGCAGGTGGTACGGCGCCCACTGCGGCGGCACACGTCGCACCGCGCCGGGCTTGCCCTTGAACTCGTACTCGTGCCAGGTCGCGTTCTCGGGGTCGGCATCCGTCGTGCCCTCGATCACGTATTCGATGCGCTGCTTGGTCACCGTGCCGAAGGCGCCGTAGGCGTTGCCGATCTGCCAGCGGTTGAAGCTCGCGTTCATCAGCTGGCGGCGCGCGAAGAGATTGCGCAGCGCCGGCCAGCTCAGCACGATCACCAGCAGCCCGACCGCCGAGGTCAGGATGAGCCAGTAGAGGGGGATGGGGTTCGGCCCTTCGACAGGCTCAGGGACCCAGGCCAAGCCGACGCCCGAGAACGCCACCACGATCGTCGCCCAGTTCAACCACGCGAAGTTGCCGGTGAGTACGAGCCACAGCTGGGTGAGGATGACGATGGTCGCGGCGATCGCGCCCACCAGCAGCAGAGGTCCTTCGAGCGGCGGCGGCAGCCAGATAGTCGCCAGCGGCGCGAACAGGAAGAACGGCACGACCAGCTGTGCGAAGTGATTGCCGAGCACCTCCCCCTTGTGGAACCACTTCGGCAGCAGATGCGCCTGCCGGCTGAGCGGCCCGGGCATCGGCTGCGTCTCGTGGTGGTACATCAGCGCGGTCAGATCCCGCCACTCCCGCCCGCCGCGGATCTTGATCATGCCGGCGCCGAACTCGAGCCGGAACACCAGCCACCAGAACAGCAGGATGATCACGGTCGGCGGCGGCTGATCGCGCGAGCCGAGGAACGCCGCGAGGAACCCCGCCTCGACCAGCAGCATCTCCCACCCGAAGCCGTAGAAGGTCTGCCCCACGCTCGTGATCGACAGGTACCCGAACCACAGCGCGAGAAAGCACAGCATCGGCACCCAGGGCGGCGCGAGCTGCGGGATGCCGACGACGAGCAGCGCCGCGATGACCATGCCCGTCCAGCACAGCGCGACCAGGCGCCGGTCGGTGTAGCGGATGCGGGTGAAGAGGGTCGGATGCAGCATCCGGCGCCGTGTCTTCGATGCGCGCACCCATTCGATCAGGTCGGGCACGGGCAGCAGTCCCCGCTCGCCGAGCAGGGGGCGGAACTGGTTCAGCGTGGAGAGGAACGCGACCAGGTAGAGCGCCGCGATGCCCCGCTGCAGCACCTCGCGGGCGAAGCCGAAGTCGACGGCGGCGAATCCGTCCATGCCGACACGCTACGACGACGTCCGCGGGAGCTGCAGGGGGTTGCGCGGTGAGACGAACGGGGGGCCGACACTCCAGATGTCGGACAGAAAGCCGTGTTCCGTCCGCCATCTGGCGTGTCGGCCCCCGTTTCGCAACCGGAAACCGGTCAGGCGATCACTTCAGGACGTCGGGGTACTTCTCCAGCCACGCCTGCACGGCCTCGCGCTCCTTGCCCTCGCCGTACTCGTTGACGACCAGGTCCTCGAGGTCCCCGTACTGCTCGTCGTTCAGCTTGATGTCGCCGATCAGCTCCGCGGCCTCGGGGTACTCCTCACTGAAGCCCTTGGTCGCCAGGAAGTGCAGCGCCTCGGTCTCGCCCATGGCGCCCTTCGGGTCCTCCAGGTCGCGCACGGGGAAGGCGTTGTTGGCCCAGAACGGACGCCACAGCGTGACGACGATGTCCTCCTTGGCATCCGTCGCCTTCTTCAGCTCAGTGAGCATCGCGGCCGTCGACGAGGTGACGAGCTCGTACTCGCCATCGAGACCGTACTCGGGCAGCATGGCCGTGGTGGCCTTGGTGAGGCCGGCACCCGGCTCGATGCCGATGATCTTGCCGTCGTACTGCGCTGCCTTGCCCTTGAGGTCCTCGATCGACTTCAGCTCGGAGTACTCCGGCACCGCGATCGTCAGCTTGGCGTTGTCGTAGTAGGCGCCGAGATCCTCGATCTTGTCGCCGTACTCCTCCATGTACGAGGCGTGCGTCACCTCGGGCCACGCGGAGGGGTAGATGTCGACGTCGCCCTGCGCGAGTCCGGTGTACAGCGGGCCGGCGTCGGTGAGGGTCTTCATCTCGACGTTGTAGCCCAGCTCCTCGAGCTTGTTCTCGAGCAGGTAGGCGGTGCTGAGGCCGTCGGTCCACGAGGGCAGGAAGCCGAGGGTGATCGTGCCCTTGTCGCCCTTCGTGCCCTGGTCGGCGTCGCCGGTGCCGCCGGTGCCGCCCGCGCCACCGGAGGCGCAGCCGGTGAGCGCCAGCGAGGTGACGGCGGTGAGGGCGAGCAGTGCTGTGAGCTTCTTCTTCATGTTCTCTTCTCTCTTGCGTTACGTATGTGAGTGCGGGTTGTGAGTGCGATTCGGGATGCCGATCAGGCCGGCTGCAGCACGGCATCCGGAACAGCAGCGGATGCCGCAGCACGGCGCCGAGCCTCACGGCGACGCGCCAGCAGCCCGAGCAGCGAGGCGTGGTTCTCGGCGGGCGTGCCCAGCGCGGCGGTGACCCGGTCGAGGAAGACGGCGATCAGCACCACGCCGAGGCCCGCCTCGACGCCCTTGGCGATGTTGATCGTCGAGATCGCCTCGACGACCATCTTGCCCAGGCCGTCTGCGCCGGCCATGCCGGCGATGACCGCCATCGACAGGGCCAGCATGATGACCTGGTTGATGCCGGCCATGATGGTGGGCATCGCGAGGGGCAGCTGGATGCCGCGCAGGATCTGCCCGGGCTTGGCGCCGAACGCCTGGCCGGCCTCGACGGTCTCGCTGTCGACGCCGCGGATGCCGAGCTCGGTGAGTCGCACGCCGGGGGGCAGCGCGAAGATGATCGTCGCCACCATGCCGGGCACCACGCCGATGCCGAAGAACACGATCGCCGGGATCAGGTAGACGAAGGCGGGCATGGTCTGCATGAAGTCGAGCACCGGCTTGAGCAGAGCGCGCACGGTGGCGTTGCGGGCCGACCAGATGCCCAGCGGCACGGCGATCAGCACCGCGACGACCGTGGCGACGAGCACGAGCGACATGGTCTGCATGGCGGGAACCCAGAGGTCCATGCCGACGATCAGCAGCAGCGAGACGGCGGTGCCGATCGCGAGCTGCCACGAGCGCACCAGCCACGCGATGAGCGCTGCGATCGCGATGATCGCGAGGAAGTGCACCGACAGCAGGCCGGCGGTCAGGCCGTTGACGAGGAAGCCGAAGACGAAGGCGATGCGGTCGAGCAGGCCGTCGAGATTGATCTTGACCCAGTCGACGATGCCGGCGACCCAGGTTCCGATCGGAATGCGGAAATCCATCAGCGCACCTCCTCGGTGTCGTTCGCGGGCTCGGTGTCGTTGCTGCCGGCCGCGTCGACGGCATCCTGTGCCTCGGCGAGCACCTCATCGATCACGGTCTGCGGCATCGGCTCGAGCGGCAGGGTGAGCTCGCCGGTGGCGCCCGGGCCGGGGCCGAGCGCGGCGAGCAGGGTGACGCGCGGGATGACACCGGTCAGGCGCCCCTCGGCATCCGTCACGCCCAGCGGCAGCGGCGACTCGACCGAGGGGATGAACAGGTTCATCAGCACCTCGTCCTCGTTCACCTTCTGCGGCACCGGCTTGATGATCGACGCGAGCGACGATTCGCCGCGGCGCACGAGCTTGACCGCGTCGCGGTCGGTGACGATGCCGATGAGCTTGCGGTCGCGGCCGACGACGTAGGTGGCCGACATGTACGCATCTCGCATCTGCCGCAGCGCGGTGCGCGGACCGGCCGATTCGGCGACCACAGGGCGCGGGCGCTCCATCACGTTGGCGGCGGTGAGCACGCGAGCGCGGTCGACGTCCTGCACGAACTGCTCCACGTAGTCGTTGGCCGGGTCGGTGAGGATGTCTTCGGGCGTGCCGATCTGCACGATGCGTCCGTCGCGCATGACGGCGATGCGGTCGCCGAGGAACATCGCCTCGTTGAGGTCGTGCGTGATGAACACGATGGTCTTCTGCAGCTTGGCCTGCAGCTCGACCAGCTGCTCCTGCATCTCGCGGCGGATGAGCGGGTCGAGGGCGCTGAACGCCTCGTCCATCAGCAGGATGTCGGTGTCGGCGGCGAGCGCGCGGGCGATGCCGACGCGCTGCTGCATGCCACCGGACAGCTCGCTGGGCAGCTTGTCGCCCCAGCCGTCGAGACCCACCAGGGCCAGGATCTCGTCGGCCTTGCGCAGGCGCTCGGTCTTGCCGACACCCTTGAGCTCGAGCGGGTAGGCGACGTTCGCGGCGACCGTGCGGTGCGGCAGCAGGGCGAAGTGCTGGAACACCATCGACACCCGGTCGCGGCGGATGTCGCGCAGCCGCGAGGTCGGGATGCCGGTGATGGCGTCGCCTTCGATGGTGATCTCGCCCGCGGTCGCGTCGTGCAGGCCGTTGAGCATGCGGATGATGGTGGACTTGCCGGAGCCGGAGAGCCCCATGATCACGAAGATCTCGCCGCGATTCACCGTGAAGCTGGCGTCGATCACGGCTGCGGTACCGGCGTCGCGCACCTCGGTGCGGGTCTCACCGGCTTTCAGACGCTTCACTGCCTGCTGCGGATTGCGGCCGAAGACCTTGTAGATGTTGCGCGCTTCAAGAGCGGTATCGGACACGTTGCCCCCGTGCTCATCGATTCTTCGGGTCTCGATGAGCCACTTCGGTCACGCCCGGGTGACGTTCACGGGGCCGCTTCGACAGACACTGCACTGACGGCACAGACGGGGATTTCGGATCCTCGCAAAGAACATCGACCGTACGCCCACGCCTCTTCGTGCACAGCTCGGGTCGAAAGAAGGACGCGGCCGCGGACTGGTCTTGAGGCCTCTCGGCCACCTGGCTACGCTACTGAATGGCTGATCCGGTGGCAAATCCGGAGTCGGGATTCAGGCTTTCACCAGGGATTTGGATATTGCGGCGTTTGGGCACTCAACCTCGTCGGACGCTGCGGGTGACGGTGAATTTCGGAGTGCGCGCGATCTGCTCGGTGGGTCCGACGTGGCGGCTGAGCGCGCGGCGATGGTCGAGGTGCGAGTTGAAGACGGTCCACACCTCGCCGCCGGGTCGGACGAGCCGGCCCGCGGCTTCGATCAGCCGCCGGCCGGCACCCTCGTGCACGGTCGCGCCGAGGTGGAACGGCGGATTCAGCAGCACGAGATCCGCCTCGCCGTCGGGCAGCTCCGAGCCGGCGTCGTCGAGGGTGACGGTGATCCGCGAGGCCAGGCCGTTCGCGACCACGCTGGCTTCGGCGGATCGGACGGCCGCGGCGGAGCGGTCTGTCGCGATGACCGCGGCATCCGGGTGCTGCAGCGCGAACGCGACGGCGAGCGCGCCCGTGCCGCAGCCGAGGTCGATGACGCGCAGCGGGGCGGAGTCCAGAGCTCCGGAGAAATCGATCGGGATGAGCTCGATCGGGGGATTCTCGTGGTCGGGTCCCCCGGATCTCCGGAGTTCTGAACCGCCGGGGGCGGAGACTGTTCGCGGGGCAGGGTCGGCGGGCGGGGCCGAGCCCGGGGGGACCAGGGCCGGTGGCACCAGGGTCGGCAGCGCGTCCAGCAGCACTCGCGTGCCGATGTCGAGTCGCGGACCGGCGAACGCGGCCCCATACGCGCAGAGGGTGAAGCCGTCATGCTGCTGGCTGACCGGGAAGGGCAGCTGCTCGGCCGCGATGCGGGGCTCGGAGGCCACGATCAGCCGCGACTTGCGCTCCGCGCGCTGCGGCTGCACCTGCGCGAAGCTCTCGGCGAGCACGCCGTTCTGCGCCGTGGTCATGTGCTTCACCCGCCCGCCGGCGATCAGCGTGACTTCGGGCGCGGCCCAGCGGCCGACGGCGTCGGCGACCTCGCCGAGCTCGGCCAGGCCGCGGGGGAGTTTGAGCAGCACCAGGCGCGCGCCGGTCAGCAGCGAGCTGTCGAGCTCGTGCATGGCCGGCTGGCTCAGCTCGAGCGATCGCGCGTTGTGGCCCAGCGCGCGGCGTCCGGTGATGAGATCCTGGTGCACGCGGATGGCGGCGAGCCCGGCGTCCGTCAGCGCGAGCGAGATCGCTCCGTACTCGTCGCCGATCACGGCGATCTGGTCGCCGGGCAGGTCGGCGTCGAGCGCGCGCTGCACGAGCAGCTCGTCGGTGGCGTCCCAGGCCTGCAGGTTCGGCGCCTCGACATCCGGGTACCGCCGCAGTCGCTGGTAGTCGAAGCCCGTCACTTGCTCACCCTACCCAGAACCGCTTCTCGCTCCGGTATGACTTTCTGCCGCTCGAGGGGGCTTCAAGCGGCAGAAAGTCATACCGGAGCGAGGGGCGGTTTTCCTTATTGCGGGTGAGAGGGATTGACGGGAGATTGAACGACCGTTTAGTGTGCTGTACATGCGTTCAGCATCCGACGATCTCACCGCACGGGCCCGCATCCGCGACGCCGCCATCCGCGCCTTCGCGCGCGACGGCTTCGATGCGACGAGCTTGCGCGCGATCGCCGCCGCAGCCGGCGTGAGCGCCGCGCTGATCGTGCATCACTTCGGCGATAAGAATGCGCTGCGCGCTGCATGCGACGACTACGTCGTGGCGGCCTTCATCGACGACAAGCACGAGCTGATCGAGGCGCCGACGACTGACCGCATCCGCACCGCTCTGCACGACCTCGAGCGCTACGGGCCGTACATCGACTACCTCGGCCGCATGCTCGGCGACAGCTCACCCGCAGCAGACCGGCTGTTCGACGAGATCGTGCAGGTCACCCGCGAGGTGCTCGACGAGCAGCGCCGCGCGGGGCTGCTCGTCGAGACGAGCGACCCCGAGATGACCACCCTGCTGATGGTGATGCTGGGCCTCGCGCCGGTGATGATGCGCACCCAGATCGGCCGCGCGCTCGGCGGCGACCAGCTCAGCCGCGCGGGCATGCTGCGCATGACCCTGCCGACGCTCGAACTGCTCACGCACGGGATCTATCGCGACTCCGCGTTCCTCGACGGAGCGCGCGAGGCCATGGCATCCGGAGAACCGGTATCGGACGGCACGGCATCCGGCGGCACGGCATCCGGCGGCACGGCATCGGACGAAGGAGAGACGTCATGAGTTCGGTCATCGAGATCACCGGGCTGTCCAAGCGCTTCGGGCGGCGCACCGCGCTGGACGGGCTGGACCTGCACATCCCGCCGGGCACGATCTACGGGCTGATCGGGCCGAACGGCGCCGGCAAGACGACCACTCTGCGCACGCTGCTGGACATCATCCGCCCCACCTCCGGACGGGTGCGCGTACTCGGCGAGGACCCGCGGCACGGCGGCGCGCGACTGCGCCGGCGCATCGGATACGTCCCGGGCGAGCTGCGCCTGGACGGACGCGTGACCGGGCACCGGCTGCTGTCGTTCTACGCCGGAGTGTCCGGCCCGGTGGAACGCGGGTATCCGGCCGAGCTCGCCGAGCGCCTCGGCGTGGACCTGACGCGGCCCGTGCGCAGCCTGTCGAAGGGCAACAAGCAGAAGGTGGGGCTGATCCAGGCGTTCATGCATCGCCCGGAGCTGCTCATCCTCGACGAGCCCACCAGCGGACTCGACCCGCTCGTGCAGCGCGAGTTCCTCGCGATGCTGCGCGAAGCCCGGGATGCCGGGCAGACCGTGCTGCTCAGCTCGCACGTGCTGAGCGAGATCCAGCAGGCTGCCGACGACGTCGCCGTGCTCGCCGCCGGTCGCATCGTCGCCGCGGGCGACGTCGCCTCGCTGCGCCTCGGCGCCGTGCGACATGTGCGGGTCTCGTTGGACGGGCCGGATCCGGATGCCGCGCAGCGGCGCTTCGCGTCGATCCCCGGCGTCAGCGGGCTGGAGGTCACGCCGCTCGCCGGCATCCTGCAGCTCAGCGCGACCGTCGAAGGCGCGATCGATCCGTTCGTGAAGGCCCTCGCGGAGGTCACCGTGCACGATCTGACGATCGAGGAGCCCGACCTCGAGGAGAGCGTGCTGCGGCTGTACGGCCCGGCCTCTCTCTCGCCGACACCCCCAGATCGTGCCGACACCCCCAGGTATGGACGTGCGCAGGCGGGGGTCTCGGCGGGAAGTAGGGGTATCGGCGCAGGCGGAGCGCGACGCCGGGGAGGTGCTCGATGAACGGCATCCTGCCGGTGTTCCGGCGCAGCATCCGGGAATCCTGGCGCGGTCTGGTCGGGTGGAGTCTCGGCATCGCGGCCGTGCTGTTCCTGTATCTGCCGCTGTACCCGAGCTTCGGGGCGAACGGCCAGCTCGAGGACATCATCAAGGCGATGCCGTCGCAGCTGATCCAGACGCTGGGATACGACCAGATCGCGTCGGGCGCGGGTTACACGCAGAGCACGTTCTACGGACTGATGGGCTTTCTGCTGCTGACGATTGCCGCGGTGCTGTGGGGCTCGGCGGCGATCGCGGGTGCGGAGGAATCGGGGCGGCTCGAGCTCGATCTCGCGCACGGCATCGGGCGCGTGCAGTACTCGATCGAGTCCGCGCTCGCGGTGCTCGTGCGACTGCTGTGGCTGGGTGCCTTCTCGGGAGCGGTCGTCTGGGCGCTGAACGGTCCTGCGGAGCTGGGCATCCATCCCCCGCACATCGTCGGGGCGGCGCTCGCGCTGACGGGGCTCGCCTTCCTCAGCGCGATGGCGGGGCTGTTCGCGGGGGCTGTCACGGGCCGCAAGGCGTGGGCGACGGGCGTCGCGGCGGCTGTCGCGGTGCTCGGCTACGTGTTCCAGGCGCTGGCGAAGCAGTCGAAGGACCTCGAGTGGCTGAACGCGCTGTCGCCGTGCGCGTGGGTGTATCACCAGCCGCCGCTGAAGAATGGCGTCGAGGTCGGCGGACTGCTGCTGACCTGGGGGATCGCCGTGGCGCTGGCCGTGGCATCCGCCTTCGCGCTGTCACGCCGCGACCTGCGCGGGTGAGGCGGTCTTTCGCTGCGAACTCGTGACGAGGGGTCAGAAAACGTCGGATGGGAGCGCACCCACCCGACACTTTTTGACCCCCCCACGACGGGGGCCGGTGGCATACAGCCCTACTCGGACGCTCTCATCGGTCAGACTTGACCCTGACACGGTGTGAGGCGGGAGAACGGGTACATGCTGTCCATCGGAGCGTTCGCGCAGATCGGCCAGGTGACCCACCGCATGCTGCGGCACTGGGACACCGCCGGCCTGCTCGTGCCCGCACACGTGGACGAATTCACCGGTTACCGCTCGTACGACCCGTCGCAGCTCGATCGACTGCATCGAATCGTGGCTCTGCGCCATCTCGGGTTCGGTCTCGAGCAGATCGCCGAGGTCCTCGAGGAGGGGATCGACACGACGCGCCTCGCTTCGCTGCTGCGCACGCGGCGGGATGCCGTCGAGCGCGAGCACAGGATCGCCACCGAGCGACTCGTCGACGTCGAGCGGCGGCTCCACGTCATCGAAAGAGAGAAGCGGATGTCATCTGCCGAGTTCATTGAGAAGTCCCTCCCCGCGGTGCGTCTCGCCGCGCGCTCGGCGACCGTGCCCGCCGAGGAGATCGGCTTGCATGTGGGGCCGATGTTCGATCTGGTCCAGGCCGCGTTGCCGGACCGGTGCGGTCTGCTCGAGACGCCGATCGCCGAGTACCGCTCGACGGATGAGGGCATGCATCTCACCGTCGGCTACGTCTACGCCGGAGCGCCCGTCGATGGCGTCGAGGTGATCGACCTGCCGGCGGTGGAGCGTGCCGTGTGCGGCATCCATCTCGGGCCGATGTCGGGCATCAGCGAGAGCTGGCACGCGTTGCACGCCGAGATGCTGGCGCGCGGCTTCGAGCCGTCCGGCCCGTGTCGGGAGCTGTACGTGCGCGCGGTCTCGGATGACCAGTCCGACTGGGTCACCGAGCTGCAGCAGCCGGTCCGCCGCGCCTGACGCCCGCCCGCCGGGACGCCCGCCGCGCCAAACGCCCGAGCGCCGAAGCGCCCACCCACCGAAACGCCCACCCCCTGGCTTCCGGTATGAGTTTCTGCCGCCTGCGCGCCGGATAGGCGACAGGAACTCATACCGGAGCGAGAAGCGGTTCTAAGCGGGGGGCGGGGGGGCGGGCGGGTCAGCGGAGAGGGTTGAAGGGGCGGATCTCGGGGGCGATCCGGCCAGTGGTGATCTGCTCGGCCAGCAGCTTGCCCGTGGCGGGGCCGAGCACGATGCCCCACATGCCGTGACCGCCGGCGACGTAGACGTTCGGCGCCTGCGTCGCGCCGACCAGCGGCAACCCGTCAGGGGTGACCGGACGCGAGCCGACCCACTCGTCCTGCCGGTCGTCGAGGTCGAGTCCGGTGAACATCTCGCGGGCCTGCGCGACGATCGCCTGCACACGACGCGGCTGGAACGGCTCGTCGGGGCGGCGGAACTCCATCGTGCCGGCGATGCGGAACCGGCCCTGGTACGGCGTGCACGCGATGCGCTGATACGGCAGATACACCGGATGCTCCTGCGGCACCGACGTGGCGACCGTGAACGAGTATCCGCGGCCGGCCTGCACCCGCGTGCGCACGCCGAGCTTGCGCGCGAGCGCCGGCATCCATGCGCCCGTCGCGATCACGACCGAATCCGCCTCGCGGCGCTCGCCGTTCGACAGCGTCACCACCGGCCGCCTGGTCGAGGACACGTCGGTGACCTCGTACCCGGTGATCAGTTCCGCCCCGCGCTCGACCACCGCGGCGCCGAGCGCCTCGACGAACGGCGCCGGCTCGAAGAACCGCTGCCCGTCCAGACGGTAGGCGTGGCGCACAGCATCCGACAGCACCGGCGCCAGCTCACGCGGGTTCTCGAGCCGCTCGAACGGCACATCCTGTCCGTGCCGGATCACGCCCTCGATCTCGTACAGGAACCCCTTTGCGTGGTCCTTCTCCTTGAAGCCGATCACGAACGGACCCTCGCGCGTCCACGACTGCACACCGCCGTCGAGGAGCTCGTCGAAGCACTCCAGCGCGATCCTGTCGATCGGCGTGAGGTCGGCCATCGTCCGATCCCAGGCGCGGTTCGTGCCGTGTGCGGCGAACCGGGCGAGGAACGCCCAGAGCCCGGCATCCACGCGGAACGGCACGTGCAGTGCGGCATCCGGATCCAGCAGCGCCTTCGGCCCGTAGGTCCACAGCCCGGTGTCGGCGAGCGGGATGGTCTTGCCCGGCGTCAGCCACCCGGCATTGCCCCACGACGATCCCGCGGCGATGCCGACGCGGTCGATGACCGTGACCTCGACACCGCGCTCCTGCAGATGCCATGCCGTGGCGAGACCCACCATCCCGGCACCGACGATGATCGTTCGCGTCATTGCGTCCTCCTGAGAATGCTGCGCGTGGGCGCGGGAAAACACCCACTACCTGCGATTATGCGGATCCCGCGCAACGGCGGGCGCGAGACCGAAGAATCTGCGTAGAATCGCGGAGAAGCGGTGGGAATCTTCACCCCGGATCGAGGAAGTGCCCCGGTGCCCATGGAAAATTCGACGTCAGCGCACGCGCATCTGGATGCCGTCGACCGCACGATCCTGTCCGAGCTCAGCCGCAACGGGCGCATCTCGAACACCGACCTCGCGGCACGCGCCGGCATCGCGGAGTCGACCTGCCTGAAGCGGGTGCGCGCCCTGCAGGCGAATGGGGTGATCGTGGGCTTCCACGCCGAGATCTCGCCGGCCGCGCTGGGGCTGCACCTCGAGGCGCTCATCACCATCCGCCTGCACGCGCACGCGCGCGGCGACCTGCGCCGCTTCCAGACCTACCTCGAGCAGCTCCCGGCCACTCAGCGGGTGTACTTCCTCGCCGGGGATCGCGACTTCCTCGTGCACGTGGCGGTGCCGGATGCCGGTGCGCTGCGCGAACTGGTGTCGGACACGATCAGTCTGCAGCCCGAGGTGGCATCCACCAGCACCAGCCTGATCTTCGCCCAGGCGGCGGGCACCCGCGGCCTCTGAACGCGGCAATGCGCGGCCTGGCGCGCGGCCTCTGAACAGGCCGCGAGCGCGCGACGCCGCCGCCCCAGCCGAAGAACGTCCGACGGCACGCCGAGGGCGGGCCGGATGGCATCCGACCCGCCCTCGTTCCCGAACTCCGCCGAGTCGGGCTGCGCCGACCTCAGTCGCTCGTGATGTTCTCGTAGGCGCGCTCCGCGGCCTTCTGCGCATCCTTCAGCGCGTCCTCCGGCGACTTGTCACCCAGCAGCGCGGCGGTGATCGCGTTGTTCAGCTCGTTCTGGATCTCCTGCCCCGCGGGCGAGGAGCCGAAGGACTGGCCGTAGTCGACCACGTCGTAGTACGTGGCGATCACCTGGTCGAAGCCCGCGTTGCCGCTGTCGACCACCCACTTCTCGCGGATGGCCTTATCGGCCTCCGGCGAACCGGTGAACAGGCCCGTGTTCACGCCGCCGTCGGCCTTGCGGGTCTCGGCACGCGCCTCGCCCGCCGCCATCCACGCGTCGTCGGAGGTGAGGTCGACCATCCACGCGCAGGCGGCGGCGGGGTTCTTCGCGCCGACCGGCACGACGAACGAGGTGCCGGATGCCACCGAGAACGGCTCTCCGTCCGCTCCGCGGAACGGCACCGCCTCGAGCTGGAGCTGGTCCATGTACGGCGAGAGCACGTTCGGGTACCACTGGGCGTTCACCTGCGCGCCGACCTGGCCGGCGACGAACTGGTTCTTGTCGCCGAAGGTGTCGAACGAGTCGGTGAAGCTCTTCACGGCCGCATAGCCGCCCTGCGCATCGGTGATCTTCTTGAGCATCTCGACGCCGGCGACGTTCTTCGGGTCGTCGAGGGTCGGCTTGCCATCCTCGTCGTTGAGCTGTCCGCCCATGCCGAGGATCCACAGCCCGCTCTGACCGGTGGCCATCGGGTCGAACCCGAGCCGGGTCGGCACGCCGCCCTTCTCCTGGTAGATCTTGTCGATCGCGCCGAGCAGCACGTCCGGCTTCGAGGTGTCGATCTCCTCGGACTTCACGCCCGCCTCGTCGAGCACCTTCTTGTTCACCAGGATGGCCGGCGGCTGGTAGAACTGCGGCACCGCCCAGATCGCGTCGTCGTAGGTGACATCGTCGATGACGAAGGGATACCAGTGGTCGCGCGGCGAGACGTCCTGCTCCTTCAGGCACTGGTCCAGCGGCATGATCAGGCCCTGCGCGGCGTATGTCGTGACGTAGCGGCGGTCCATCTGCACGACGTCGGGCACGTCGCCGCTGGCGATGCGGGTGGTGAACTTCTGCGCGTCGAACGCCGTGGCATCCAGGTCGATCTTGAGCCCGTCCAGCTGTTCGGCCGCGTAGTCGAGGCGGGACTGGCCGACGTCGTCGGCGTTCTCGAAGCCCCATGCCTTCAGTGCGCCGGTCGGCTTGGCGCCCCAGTCGACGTCGGCGGCCATGTCCTCGGCGTCGCCGCCTCCGCCGCAGCCCGTCAGCACGACCGCGGATGCCGCGAGCATCGCGGCGACTCCCAGAATGCGCTTTCGCATGTCTTTCCCTTTCGTCGGGCGGGGCCTCGTTCAGCGAGGGCTCCGCCTGTGTCCTGCTCTGTGATCCTCTTGGTGGTGATGGTGGTGTGGTGGTGGTGTGGTGCCGTATCAGGTGAGAGTCGATGATGTGCGGTGCGCCGCCGGGCGTCCGTCAGCCCTTGCGCCCCTGGGTGGCGACGCCCTCGATGAAGTAGCGCTGACCGAAGGCGAACAGGATGAGCATGGGCAGCGTGACGATCAGCGACGCCACCATCACGTACTGGTAGTCGCCGTGGCCGCCCGCGGTGGGGCTGTACTTCGTCATCGCGTAGGCGATGCCCAGCGGAGCGGTGAAGTCGTCGATCGAGCCGGCGTTGAGGTAGATCAGCGCGGCGTACAGGTTGTTCCAGCTGGCCTGGAACTCGAAGAGGAAGACGATGATGAACGACGGCACCGACAGCGGCATGGCGATGCGCCAGAACAGGCCCCAGTAGCTGCATCCGTCCAGCCGCGCCGCCTCGAACAGCTCGCGCGGCAGGCCGAGATAGAACTGCCGCTGCAGGAAGATGTAGAAGGCCGAGCCGAACAGGTTCATGCCCCACAGGGGCACCCAGGTGCCCAGCAGCCCGGTCTCCTTCCAGATCAGGTAGATCGGGATCATCGTCACGGCGCCGGGCAGCATCATGGTCGCCAGCACGAGGCCGAACAGCATCCCGCGTCCGGGGAACTTGAAGTACGCGAAACCGAACGCGACGATCGAGCTCGAGATCGCCACGGCACCCGCGGCCAGAACGGCGATGGCGACGCTGTTCCACAGCCAGCTCATCAGCGGCAGCTGGTTCCACACCTCGACGTAGTTCTCGGGGACGAACGTCCTCGGGATCAGCGCGTTGTCGAACACCTCGCCGCGGGGTTTGAAGCTCGCCGCGAGCAGCCACGCGAAGGGGTACAGGAAGAGCAGACCGAAGCCGATCAGCACGATCGTGAGGATGATCCGCGCGGCGAAGCTGCGCGGCTGGGCGAGGCTGCGTCGCCACTTCGAGCGGTGGGGCACTGTCGCGACGACCGTCGAGGGGTCGCGGCGGTCTCGACGGGCGCCGCGGTCGTCGAGACCGCGCGGGTCGCGGCGCTCGGGGCCCTCGGATCGCTCGGATTCCTCGTGGCGGGACGCGTCGCGCGGCGGTGCCGACATCATCGGTCTCCCTCGTAGTAGACGAACCGGTTGCCGAACTTCACCTGGATGACCGTGATGACCATGATGATGACGAACAGCAGCCAGGCCATCGCGGCGGCGAAACCGAAGTTGAACTGGCGGAATGCCTGCTGGAACAGATAGATCGCGTAGAAGAGCGACGCCTCGGGCGAGGAGTTGCTCTGGTCGCGCCAGAACAGCAGATACGCCTGATCGAAGATCTGGAACGCGGCGATCGAGAGCACGATGACGTTGAAGAACATCGCCCCCGAGATCATCGGCAGCGTGATCGAGAAGAACTTGCGCGCGCTGCCGGCACCGTCGAGGGATGCCACCTCGTACAGCTCGGTGGGTACGGTCTTCAGCGCGGCGAGGAAGATCACCATCGTGCCGGCGACCGTCCACAGCGTCATGATCACGATGCTCGGCTTGACCCAGGCCGGGTCGACCAGCCACTGCGGGCCGTTGATGCCGAACAGTCGCAGGAACTCGTTGATCACGCCGGTGTTGCCGTTGAGAAGAAGGAAGAACACCGCCGCCGTCGCCACCGCCGGGGTCATCTTGGGCAGGTAGTACAGGGTGCGGAACACCCCGGCGCCGCGGCCGACGCGATTGAGCAGCAGGGCGAGCACCAGCGCGAAGACGATCTCGAGCGGAACCGCCATGACCACGTAGAAGAGCGTGTTGCTCAGCGAGACCATCACCCGCGGGTCGTCGAACAGGCGCGCGTAGTTGTCGAAGCCGACGGGGCGTGCGCTGTTGGTGGCGAGGTTGTAGTTGCTGAACGAGATGTACAGGCTGTAGATCATCGCGCCGGCGGTGAAGACGAGGAAGCCGATGATCCACGGCGTGATGAACAGGTACCCGGCGATCGCCTCGCGCTTGTTGTAGTGATCGCGTGCGGGCTTCGGGCCGCGCCGGAACCAGCGCCTCTTCTTGATCGTCTCGGCCTGGACGGGCACGACCGCCTCCGGCGAGCTCGTGACGCTCATCGCCGCGCCCCACCGAAGACGCGCCCGCGCGCGAGCGAGCGCGCGCCCCGGCGCGCGACGCAGACTCTGAGCCACTCTTCCATGCCCTGCACTCTATGCAGAATCTCAGCTTCTCGAAGGCCCCTTGTCAGGGTCGGAGAAGCAGTGCATGATTAGCGGATCCCTGTACTTTTCCTAGAAGCGCTTCTTCTCGGCCCTGATCAGGGCGGATATCCATAGCACCGCTCCGGGCCGTTCCCATGGTGGCCCGCCGAGAAGCGCGGGTACTCGCGGCGTCAGCCGACGCGCACCTCGAACCCGGCATCCGTGAGCTCCTCGCGATGCGCATCGGTCACCGCCGCGTCGGTGATGACGAGGGGGAACAGCTCCGCGCCGCCGACGTGCGCGAACGCCGCCCGGCCGATCTTGCTCGCGTCGGCGACGATCGCCGCGCGCGCGCCGCGCTGTGCCATCAGGCGGTTCACTGCGGCCTCGGCCTCATCGTGAGTGGTGGCCCCGGATGCCGCCGAGAGGCCGTTCACGCCGATGAAGGCGAAGTCGAGGCGGATGCCGCCCAGCAGCTGCTCCACGAAGGGCCCGACCAGCTCGAAGCTGCGGGCGTGGATCACCCCGCCGGTGACGACGACCTTGAACTCCGGGCGCATGGCCAGCTGCGCGGCGATGTTCACGGCATTGGTGACGACCGTGAGTCCGTGCTCGGCGAGGTCGTCGCGCGCGGCGAGCGCGGTGGCGATGGCATTGGTGGTGGTGCCGCCGGAGAGCCCGACGACCCAGCCCGGCTCGACGAGCGATGCCGCGAGCGCGGCGATCTGCTCCTTCGCACCGGTGCCGTGGTGGCTGCGATAGCGGATCGGCAGCTCGTAGGCGACCGACTGCGCGACCGCGCCGCCGTGCGTGCGGGTGAGCAGGCGCCGCTCGGCGAGGCTGTCGAGGTCGCGGCGGGTGGTGGCCGGCGACGCGCCGAACTGCTCGACGAGCTCGTCCACGCTCACCTCGCCCTGCGCGGCGAGCAGGTCGAGGATCGCGGACAGGCGCGCGGCGCGCTTCATCAGTCCTCGGCCAGGGCGAACAGGCGCAGCATCCGGGCCGCCTCGGCGGCGACCGCCTCACGGGCGGGCACGAGGTACTTGCGCGAATCGACGAGCCGCTCGTCGGCGGCCAGGGTCTCGCGGATCGCGCGGGTGAAGAACCCGTTCAGGTGCGTGGAGACGTTGATCTTCGTCATCCCGGCGCGCACGGCCTGCGTGATGACCTCGTCGGCCACCCCCGATGAGCCGTGCAGCACGAGCGGCACGTCGGTGCCGTTGCGACCGATACCACGCAGGGCGCTCTTGAGCCGCTCGATCAGGGCGATGTCGAGCGCGGCGGAGCGGTCGAGCATCGCGTGCGACGAGCCGACGGCGACGGCCAGCGAGTCGACGCCGGTCGCCTCGACGAAGGCGCGCGCCTCGTCGGGGTCGGTGCGCACACCGGGTGCGTGCGCACCGTCCTTGCCGCCCACCTCGCCCAACTCGGCCTCGATGTAGACGCCGGCGGCGCGGGCGCGTGCCGCCACGTCGGCGGTGAGCGCGACGTTCTGCTCGTAGTCGAGCTTGCCGCCGTCGAACATCACCGACCCGAAGCCGAGCGCGATGGCCTCGTCGACCAGCTCGGGGCGCTCGGCGTGGTCGAGGTGCACCGCGACGGGAGTGGACGCTCGGCGGGCGACGGCGAGGGTGGCCCACCCGATCGGCTCGAGACCGCCGTGGTAGTCCGCGCAGTTCTGCGAGATCTGCAGGATGACCGGCAGCTGTGCGCGTTCGGAGGCGGCGACCAGCGCCTCCGCCGTCTCGAGGTGGATGACGTTGAACGCACCCAGCCCGGTGCCGGCGGCGGCCGCGTCGTGCATGAGTTCGCGGGCGGAGACGAGGGTCATCGGGGTTCCTTCGGGTGGGTCGGCGGCGAGACTTGCGTTGCAGCAGGGGACGGGACGTCGGAGCGCACGTCTCGTGCGGGAACGGGAGTCTCGAGGGTGGCGGAGGGCAGGCGCGTGACCGTGAGCGCGCGCTCGAGGTCGGGCCAGGACGGGTGGATCTCGCCGGCGAGCGGCATGAGCACCGCGGCGGCCGACCAGGCCGTCGCGCGGCGCAGGATCTGCTCGGGGTCGCGGATGCCGGCGTCGAGCAGCACCGCGCACGCCGCGACGCCCGCGTCGCCGGCGCCGGTGGGATTGCCGCGCAGGCTCTCATCGAGACGGGCGTGCAGCACCTCGACCGCCGGGGCGGCGGCGGACGCCCCGGATGCCTGGTCGACGGATACCGGATCAGCGGGTGCCGGATCAGCGGGGGAGACGGCGAGCATGCCGTCGACGCCCAGCGAGAGCAGCACCAGGCGCGCGCCGCGGCGGATCAGCTCCCGGGCGCCGTCGATCGGATCGTCGAGCCCGGTGGCATCCCGCAGCTCGTGCTCGTTGGGCTTGAGCACGGCCGCACCGGCGTCTGCCGCGGCGAGCAGCGCCGGGCCGGAGGTGTCGACGATCACCTCCACCCCCGCCGCGCGCCCGAGCGCGATGAGCGACGGCAGCACGTACGCCGGAGTGTGCGGCGGCAGGCTGCCCGAGATGACCAGCACCCCGGCTCGCGACTGGGCGACGGGTGACGAACCAGTGGCCGACACGCCAGATGTCGGACCGGATGCCGTGAAGGGTCCGACATCTGGAGTGTCGGCCCCCGAAGGCCATCCTGCAACCCCGCCGGTGACCCCCAGCTCGCGGGCCACGGCCGCGTGCAGGGCCTGCCATTCGGCATCCGTCGGCGCGACGCCGCGCTCGTTGACGATCGTGGTGTCGCCCAGCGCCTCGTCGACGAGGGCGATGCTGCGCCGCGTCGCGCCGGCCACCGACACCAAAGCGTGCGGTACGCCCGATGTGGTCAGCTCCTCACCGAACTCCGCGCCGGTCGTACCGCCCGCGGTCGTCACGGCACGCACCCGCGCGCCCTCGGCATGCGCCACGCGGGCCACGTTGAGCCCCTTGCCGCCGGCGCGTGCGCGACCGGCGTCGGCGCGATGCGTGCCGCCGACGACCAGCGCGTCGACGTGCCAGGTGAGATCCAACGCGGGGTTGGGGGTGACGGTGATGATCATGCCTGCTCCTCCGCCGCTTCCCGTGCGCGCAGCGCCGAGCCCAGCAGACCCGCATCGCCGGAGAGCTGTGCGGGCACGAGCGCGGGGATGCGGTGGAAGCTCAGTCGCTCGGCCAGCCGGGCGCGCAGCTCGTCGAACAGCGCGCCGCCCGCCTGCGAGAGCCCGCCGCCGATGACGACCGCCTCAGGCGCGATGACCGCGGCGAGCTGTGCGATCGAGAGGGTGAGGGCGTCCAGCGCCTCGTCCCAGATGCGCGCGGCGGTCGCGTCGCCGGCGCTCGCGCGCGCGATCACCTCGCGCGCGCCGTCAACCGGCTCGCCGGTGGCATCCGCGTAGCGACGGGCGATCGCCCCGGCCGAGGCGATCGCCTCGAGGCATCCCCGCGCCCCGCACGGGCAGGGCCATTCGCCCAGCGGGGAGTGTCCGATCTCTCCGGCATAGCCGCCCGCCGTGTGCGGGCGGCCGTCGATGATCAGCGCGCCGGCGATGCCGGTGCCGATGATCAGCACCACGACGTCGGTGTAGTCCTGCGCGCCGCCGAGCACGTGCTCGGCCCAGCTGGCCGAGCGCACGTCGTGGTCGAAGGCCACCGGCAGGCCGAAGCGCGTCTGCGCGAGCTCGCGCAGGGGAGCATCGCGCCAGCCGAGGTTGCTGCTGAACACCGCCACCCCGCGCTCGGGATCGACGATGCCCGGCACGACGAGACCGACCGCCTGCGGCACGACATCCGGATGCTGCACCCGCAGCTCCTCCGCCAGCTCCGCCAACCTCTCGATCAGGCGGGACGGGCTGTCGTCTCCGCCCGCCGGGGTCGGCGTGCGCCGCAGCCCGAGCGCGACCCCGCCGGCGTCGAACAGCGCCGACTTGATGTCGGTGCCACCCACGTCGAAGGCCAGCACGGGCGCACCGGCGCCGATCTGCGCGGCGCCGATGGCGTCGACGGCCGTCTCAGCGGCGGCGCCGAGGGCGCCCTCGGCGGTGTCGGGTGCGGACATGGGCGGGTGCGTTCAGTCGGCGAGGATGACCGAGCGGGTGAGGTTGCGCGGCTGGTCGGGGTCGAGCCCCTTCGCCAGCGCGCGGTCGAGCGCGACGCGGTGCAGGCGCACGAGGTCGGCCATCGGGTCGATGGCGTGCTGGACGAAGCGGGCACCCGTGGCCTCGACCTGCGCCTCGAGCCCGCCGGGGGCCCCGCCGAACTGCCAGGTGATGCGTCCGGGGGCGGCGATGGCGATCGGGCCGTGGCGGTACTCCATCGAGCTGTACGACTCGGTCCACGACTGCGACGACTCGCGCATCTTCAGGGCGGCCTCGTGGGCGAGGCCCATGGCCCAGCCCATGCCGAGGAAGCTGTACTGCTCGGCCTCGCCCAGCGCGGCGTCGTCCGTGCCGTCGAGCACGGCCTGGGCGTCGGCGATGACCGGGTCGAGGTCGGCGCCGGTCGCGGCGCGGAACAGCGCGAGCGCGGTGGTCGCGAAGCGGGTCTGCACGACCGAGGTCTCGTCGGCGAACGGCAGCGCGATGACGGTGTCGGCGAGCTCGACCAGGGGGGAGGTGTCGTCGCCGACGACGGCGACGACCGGCGTCTTGCCCTTGACCCGCTCGGTCAGCTCGAGCACCTCGGTGGTGGTGCCGGAGCGCGTGAGGGCGACGATTGCGTCGTAGTCCCGCCCGAACGGGAACTCGGATGCCGTGAAGGCATCGGTCTCGCCGTGCCCGGCACTCTCGCGCAGCGCGGCGTACGACTGCGCCATGAACCAGGAGGTGCCGCAGCCGACGACGGCGATGCGGGCACCGGATGCCGGCAGCTGCGCCTGCTCGGCGCGCATACCTGCGGCGCGCGCCCAGGTCTCGGGCTGCGAGGTGAGTTCTGCGCGCATGTGCGCGCCGGCGGTGTCAGTCATGAGCGTCTCTCCCGAATGCGTTTTTCTGATCGTTATGCAGGAATAACGCTCAGACTACCGCATTCTTCCCGCAGCGGCAGCGCGCAGCGGACGTCCCCCCTCAGCGTCCCTCCGCGGCCTCGGTGTGATGGCGGATGACCTCGGCGACGACGAAGTTGAACCACTTCTCAGCGAACTCCGGGTCGAGGTGCGCCTCTTCGGCGAGGGCGCGCAGGCGCGCGGTCTGCTGCTCTTCGCGGCCGGGATCAGAGGCGGGCATCTCGTGCTCGGCCTTCAGCCGGCCGACCTGCTGCGTGCAGCGGAACCGCTCGGCGAGCATGAAGATCAGGGCCGCGTCGATGTTGTCGATGCTCGCGCGCAGGCGCAGCAGTTCAGCGCGCGCTGCGTCGGCGCGCGCGATGTCGGTGCTCACGGCGTCAGGGGCGCGGGGCGCCGGCGCGCCCGGCATCCGTGTCGTCGTCCGGGTAGGCGCCGTCGGTGTACTCCCCCTCGGCCCCCTCCGGAATCCCGGCGCCGGGCGACGCGTGCGCGTGCTCGGCGTCGGTGTACTCGCCTTCCTCATGCTCGAGGTGCCCGCCGACGCGCTCGTGGACGCGCGGCCCCTCGGAGTAGTCGCCGTCGGTGTAGGCACCCTCCTCATGGTCGGTGTGGTCCACGACGCGATTGTGAACGCTCGTGCCCTCGGGGTACTCCCCGTCGGTGTAAGAGCCCTCAGCAGGTTCGGGAATGTCGTGTGCGTGCTCGTTGGACATCGGATCCTCCAGGTGGTGGTCGTGGCTCTCACGATAGTCAACCCCTGCGGTCGCTGTCCGGGTGGATGACATCGTCGCCATAGAGTGTTCGCCATGAGCACCGAAGAACCTTCGCGCGCGAGCGTCGAGGCGCAGACCGGTTCCGCCGGCCCCGGGCCGATCGAGCCGACCGTGGAGGCGGAGGCCGCACAGCATCCGTCTCCGGCCGACGCGCCGCCCCCGCGCCGCTCGATCTGGACGCGCATCGACCGTCCGTTCCGCCTCGGGTTCCTGGTGACCCTGGGCGGGCTGGCAGCGATCCTGGTCGCCCTGGCCCTCACCAGCCTCTCGACCGTGCTCGTGTACGTCGCCTTCGCGCTGTTCGCCGCACTCGGGCTGAACCCCGCCGTGCGACTGCTGGAACGGCGCGGACTGTCGCGCGGGCTGAGTGTGGCGATCGTCATCGTCGCCCTCGTCACCGCGGTCGGGCTCGTGCTGGTGATGATCGTGCCCGTGGTGGTCGAGCAGATCGCCTCGTTCGTGAAGTCCGTGCCGAAGGTGGTCGACGACTTCACCCACACCGACCTGTACGCGCTGCTCGAACGGCAGTTCGGCGACCAGATCGGCAGCCTCCTCTCCGACGGGCAGAAGCTGCTCACCGACGGCAAGACGCTCACGGCCCTGGGTGGTGGTGCGCTGAAGGTGGGCACCTCGATCGCGGCGGGGATCTCGGCGTTCGTGATCGTCTTCGTGCTCACGCTGTACTTCGTGGTCGGCCTGCCCGCCATCATCACCTCGATGCTGCGGCTGGTTCCGGCGCGCAAGCGCAGCCAGACGCGCAGCATCGTCATGCAGATCACCGAATCGGTGGGTGGATACGTGCAGGGCATGGTGATCCTCGCGTTCGCGAACTCGATGGTCGCGCTGCTGCTGTACGTGCTGCTCGGCCTGCCGTTCCCGCCGCTCATGGCGGTGGTGGCCTTCCTGGTCACGCTGATCCCGCTGGTGGGGCCGCTGCTGTTCCTGGCGATCGGCACGGTGACCGCGCTGCTCGCCGATCCGCTGCACGCACTCATCTTCGGCGTCGTCTACCTGATCTACATCCAGATCGAGGCATACGTGCTCACGCCGCGGGTGATGAACCGCACGCTCTCGGTCCCGGGCCTGCTGGTGGTGATCGGAGCGCTCGTGGGCGGCACGCTGCTCGGTCTGCTGGGTGCGCTGGTGGCGGTGCCGGCCACGGCATCCCTGCTCATCATCCTGAACCAGATCTTCATCCCGCGTCAGGACGCGCGCACCTGACTCGCGCGTCGCCCGACACGACGGAGGGGTGGCCGGGCGCGCAGCCCGACCACCCCTTGCGTCGTTCAGATCAGATGAGGTCGTTGTCCTTCAGCCACGCCTTCGCGATGTCGGAGGACGACTTCTGGTCGGCGGTGGACTGCACGTTCATCGCGACGAGGTCGTCGACGCCGAGCTCGGCGCTGACCTCGTTGATCACATCGCTGATGCTGTCGGCGATCTCCGCCGACGCGATCGGGACGACGTTCGAGGCGAGGATCATGTTCTCGGGGTCTTCCAGAGCGACGATCTCCTCGGTCTGGAAGGCCGGGTCGGCGCTGTAGATGTCGGCCACCTGGACGGTTCCCGCCAGCAGCGCGTCGAGGGTGCCCTGTCCGGTCGCCGAGAACTTCAGGTCGACGCCGTAGGTCTTTTTCGCGCCCGCCGGCCCGTACGGGCGCTGCTCGAACTCGGGGGCCGCGCCGATCGTGGCCGGCTCGCTGAGCGAGGACAGGTCGCCGATCGTGGTCAGCTTGTTCTCGTCGGCGAAGGACTTCAGCACCGTATAGGTGTCCTGGTCGCTGGCTTCCGCGTAGTCGAGCGCCGTGAGCTCCTTCGGCAGCGCCTTCTGCAGCGCCTCGTAGACGTCGTCAGGGCTGGTGGCGGTGGCGCTGTCGTCGAGGTACTCGAGGAGGTTGCCGGTGTACTCGGGGAACAGGTCGATGCGACCCGCCTCGACCTCGGGCATGTAGGCGTCGCGCTGGCCGATGTTGAACTTGCGCTCGACGGTGAAGCCGGCGTTCTCCAGCGCCTGCGCGTAGATCTCAGCGATGATCTCGTTCGAGTAGTAGGCCTGCGAGCCGATCACGACGGTGTTGCCGCTGCGGTCGACGCCGGTGTCGGCGGTGGGCTCGTCGAGCGGGTTCGCGCTGGCGCCGCAGCCGGCGAGCGCGAGGGCGGCGACGAGCGCGGCCCCGGTGGTGAGTGCTGTGCGGGTCTTGCGATGTGCGGACATGTCTGGCCTTTCGGTGGGGATCATGCGGAAGCGGATGCCGCGCGGCGCGCCCGCGGCGTCGAGGTGGAGGTGCCGGATGCCGGTGCGCGCAGCCCGGTGGGAACAGCCGCCTTCTGGGCGAGGGCCATCAGCAGATCGACGAGGAGGGCGAGCACGGCGACGAGGATCGCCCCGCCGAGCACCTGGTCGAAGCGGCGCAGCGGGATGCCCTGGATGATCGGCCAGCCGAGTCCGCCGAGATTGACGTAGGCGGCGATCGTCACGGTGGCGATCACCTGCAGCAGCGCGGAGCGCAGTCCGCCGACGAGCAGCGGCATCCCGAGTCGCAGCTCGACCTTGGTGAAGATCTGCCACTCGGTCATGCCCATCGCCCGTGCCGCATCGATCACGCGCCGGTCGATCGCCTCGAGGCCGGTGTACGCGCCGGCCAGCAGGGACGGGATCGCGAGCAGCACGAAGGTGATGACCGCCGCGAGCGGTGTCTGCACGATGCCCAGCACGAGCACCAGCAGCACGAGCAGACCGAACGAGGGGATGGCGCGCGCGGCGCCGGAGATGGCGACGGCGATCTCACGGCCGCGGCCGGTGTGCCCGATCAGCCAGCCGGCCGGCAGGGCGATCACCGCGGCCACGGCGACGGAGACGATCGTGTAGAGCAGGTGCTGTGCGAGCAGGGTGGGCAGCGCGTAGGTGCCGGTCAGCCGCTCGGGGGAGAAGAGCCAGGTGAACGCGTCGAGGAAGAGGTTCATGCGCCCACCTCCGCCGTCAGCCTTCCGGTCTCGGTGCGGGCGGCGTCGTCGCGGGTCGAGTCGCCGGCATCCGTCCGCTCGCCGCGACTGCGGCCATTGCTGCCGTTGCGGCCGTTACGGGAGGCGGCGCGTGACCGCGTCCAGGGCATCAGCCCTCGACCGGCGAGGATCAGCAGCAGATCGACCACCAGGGCGATGACGACCACGGCGACGACACCGGCGAGCACCTCGGGGATCAGCCGGCGCTGCTGGCCGTTGGTGAACAGATAGCCGAGATTGGTGACGCCGATCAGGATGCCGACCGTGGCCAGGGAGATCGTGGACACGGCCGTCACCCGCAGACCGGCGAGGATCACCGGTCCGGCGAGGGGCAGCTCGACCGTCCAGAACCTGCGCTGCGGGGCGTAACCCATCGCCGTCGCGGCCTGACGCACGTCCGGGTCGACGGAGTCGAGACCATCGGCGACGGCGCGCACGAGGATCGCGATCGCGTAGATCGTCAGCGCCGCCATGAGGTTGGTCTCACTGATCACCGAGTAGCCCAGCGCAGCGGGCAGCAGGATCAGCAGCGCGAGCGAGGGGATCGTGTAGAGCAGCCCGGTGAGCACGATGATGGGTCCGCGCACCAGGCGGTAGCGCCAGGCCACCCAGCCCAGGGGCACCGAGAGCACGAGCCCCAGCACGATCGGGATGATGCTCTGACGCAGGTGGATGACCGTCAGCTCGGCGATGAGCCCCAGGTTGTCCACCACCCAGTTCATGCGGCCTCCCCCGGCTTCGGATCGGGCGACTCGGCATTCACCAGCCGTCCCTGCGTGCGCCCCTCGGAGTCCACCACGACCGTGCCGTGCGGCGTCTGCTTCACCTGCAGAGCGCGCCGCCCGCGCTCCGCGCCGATGAACGCCTCGACGAACTCGTCGGCGGGGTTCTCGATGATCTCGCTGGGGCTGCCGACCTGCACGATGCGTGCGCCGCGGTCGAGGATGACCACCTGGTCGCCGAGCAGGAACGCCTCGTCGATGTCGTGGGTGACGAACACGACGGTCTTGTCGAGCTCGTCCTGCAGCCGCGCGAGCTCGCGCTGCAGATCGGCGCGCACGATCGGGTCGACCGCGCCGAAGGGCTCGTCCATGAGCAGGATGTTCGGGTCGGCGGCGAGGCCGCGCGCCACACCGACGCGCTGCTGCTGACCGCCGGAGAGCTGGCTCGGGTAGCGGTCGGCGAGCGACTGGTCCAGGCCCACGGTGGTGAGCATCTCGCGAGCGCGCTCGTGCGCCTCGCGCCGGGCGACGCCGGTCAGCCGCAGCACCGTCGCGACGTTGTCGAGCACGGTGAAGTGCGGCATCAGGCCAGAGTTCTGCATGACGTAGCCGATCCGGCGTCGCAGCGCGACGGGATCGCCGCCGAGCACGCTCTCGCCGTCGATCTCGACCTCTCCCGAGGTGGGCTCGACCATGCGGTTGATCATGCGCAGCAGCGTGGTCTTGCCGCATCCCGACGAGCCCACGAACACCGTGGTCTGACGGGAGGGAAGCACGAGGCTGAAGTCCTCGACGGCGTGCGTGCCGTCGGGGAAGGTCTTGGTGACCGATCGGAACTCGATCATCAGCCGGACGCGGCCCTCGTCAGCGGGGCGGTTCGGATTCCTGCGGGGACAGCTCTCATGCACGTACCTCCTGGCGTCTTCTCGAGCGTAAGGGACGGCGACGACATCGCAACCGGTTCGCGCGCACTGTTGCCCCTGTCGATGGTTCGGCGCCGAGGCGGCAGCGGATTGGCATCCGCTCCGCTCGCCTCTGCGTCACGCGGACTGCCTGCCGTACTGCTCGAGCAGGCGCAGCCACACCTCGCTCATGGTCGGGTAGGCGGGCACGGCGTGCCAGAGTCGGCTGAGGGGCACCTCGCCGACGACGGCGACGGTGGCGGACTGCAGCATCTCGGCGACGTCCGCACCCACGAACGTCACGCCCAGCAGCACCTCGCGTGCCGTGTCGACGATCATCCGCGCCTGTCCGCGGTACCCGTCCGCGTGCAGGCTCGCGCCGGCGACCGATGCGAGGTCGTAGTCGACGACCTCGATCTCGGGGCCGGCCGCGCGGGCGGCATCCGCGGTGAGGCCGACAGAGGCGACCTCAGGCTCGGTGAACACCACCTGCGGCACGGCGCCGTGATCCGCTGTCGCGACGTGACGGCCCCACGGCTGATCGGCGATGACCTCGTCTCGCGAACGCGCGGCGATGACGTCCCCTGCGGCGCGCGCCTGGTACTTGCCCTGGTGGGTCAGCAGCGCACGGCCGTTGACGTCGCCGACGGCGTAGAGCCAGTCCACTCCGGGCACGCGCATGGTGTCGTCGACGTCGATCGGCTTCCCGGGCTCGAGGCCGACCGTCTCGAGGCCGATGTCGGCGCTGCGTGGTGCCCGCCCGGTCGCCGCGAGCACCTCGCTGGCCGTGACCTCGCTGCCATCACCGAGGGTGAGCGTGACGGTGTCGCCCTCGCGGTGCACGGCGGTGGTTTCGGTGTGCAGGCGCACGTCGACGCCGAGATCGCGCAGGCCGTCGGCGACCTGCTCGCCCGCGAACGGCTCCATCCGCTCGAGCAGACCGCCACGGGCGATGAGGGTGACCGTCGATCCGAGGCCGGCGTAGGCGGTCGCCATCTCGACCCCCACGACCCCGCCGCCGATGATCGCCAGCGAGGCCGGCACCTGCTCGGCGCTCGTCGCCTCGCGGCTCGTCCATGCGCCGGCGTCGGCGAGTCCGGGGATGGGTGGGACCGTCGCCTTCGATCCGGTGGTGATGGCGACCGCATACCGCGCGCGGAGCACCCGCTCGCCGTCGTCGGTGTCGACCGTGACCTCGCGCTCACCGCTGAGCCGGCCGCGACCGCGTACGAGGGCGATGCCGGCATCCTGCAGCCACTCGACCTGGCCCTGATCCGACCAGTGCTCGGTGAACTCGTCGCGCCGTGCGAGCACGTCGGCGGGGACGAGCTCGCCGCCGACGACGCCCTTGACGTGCTGCGCGGCGTGCAGGGCCTGCGGTGGACGCAGCAGCGCCTTCGACGGCATGCACGCCCAGTACGAGCACTCTCCGCCGACCAGCTCGCTCTCCACGATGACCGCGGTCAGCCCGCCCTGCACCGCGCGGTCGGCGACGTTCTCGCCGACGGGACCGCCACCCAGCACGATCAGGTCGTATTCGTTGTCCATCCGGTCAGTCTCGCCCAGGGGCGCGGGAAGCGTCACGGCCTTGACGCTTCGTCGCCGATGGTGCAGAACTCCGGAGAATCTTCCGTGGAACGATGGCTGAGTGCAGAATCGGGTCCTGCACGGCCTCGATCTCCGGAGTTCTCGACCACCGATCGGCGGGCGACTCAGCGGGCGGGCAGGATCATGGTCGGAGTCGGCGCCGGGGTGCTGTGCCGCACGTCGCGCGGAGCGCCGGTGCGCTCGTCGATGTCGACCGCGCTGACCGTGTTCGAGCGCTGTCCCGCCACGAGCAGCGTGCCCTGATAGACCAGGTGATGCCGCGGCCAGTCGACGCCGGAGTCGGCGAGCGCGAGCGGCTCGAGCACGTCACCGCCGCCGCGCACGCGGAGAGCTGCGAGGGTGTTGCTGCCGCGCAGCGCCGTGTACAGGGTGTCGCCATCACGGGAGACCGCGAGCTCGGCGGCGAGATCCACGCCGATCTGGGCGATCGGCGAGGCGGGGACCGCGGCCCGCAGACCCCAGCGCCCGTCGCGCGCACACGCGAGGGTGAAGATCTCGCAGGAGTACTCCGTGACGACATGCAGGTGCCCGCTGGGATGCAGCAGCATGTGGCGCGGCCCGGTGCCGCGCGGAAGGACGACCTCGTGATCGAGCGCCAGCCCGCCCGGCTGGGCCGCTGAGCGGTTCTGGGCCCCTGAGCCTGCCTGGATCCCTGAGCCGGTCTGGGTCCCTGAGCCGGTCTGGGTCCCTGAGCCGGCCTGGGTCCCTGAGCCTGCCTGGACCCCTGAGCCTGTCGAAGGGCGCCAGATCCGCACCAGATCGAGGCCGGTGTCGGTGGTGGCGATGCGGCCATCGGGCAGGAACACGGCCTGATGCGCGTGCGACCCGCGCAGCTCCTCGCCCGCCGGCGTCGGATGCGGGTCGCGGGCGGCATACGAATCGGGGGCCGACACTCCGGATGTCGGACGGTCTGCGGCATCCGGTCCGACATCTGGCGTGTCGGCCCCCGGAACGGAACCGCACCCGCGCAGCTCCCCGAACAGTGCGGCGCGCAGCGCAGCCGCCCGGTCTGCTGCTGCCGGCACAAGAGACCCGTCGCCGGCGATACCGAACGCCACCACACGGCCGTCGCCGTAGCAGCTGGCCACCAGCATCCGTCCCGCGGGCGAGACGGCGAGGTGACACACGCCGGCCCCGGCCGCGAGGGGTGCACCGAGCGGCCGCAGCGACGCCTCACCGTCCCGGGCGAACGCCTGCACCTGCCCCTCACCCTCCAGCGCGGCGTAGACGACGTCGCGCGCCGGGTGCGCGGCGAGCCACGACGCAGACGCCACATGCGCCGCCACACCGCGGAAGCGCAGCGTCGACGGCCCGCCGCCGGCATCCGTCGCAAGCACCCCGATGCCCTCGGCGTCACCCGACATGTCAGCGCCGTACCCGCCGACCCAGAACCTCGTCATGCTGCCTCCTCTCCCCCTCTCCCTACTCTCCCCCTACGTCGAGAGCACGGTATCTCGCCGGGTGCACGGGATCTTCACGCGAACGAGCCGCGCACTCGGCGAGGTCCCGTGCTCTCGACGAAAGGAAGGATGGGAAAGCCCGTGACGGGTCAGTCGATCAGGTCGTGGCGCACGATCACCTGGTCGCGGGCGGGGCCCACGCCGATCACCGAGATGCGGGTGTTGCTCATCTTCTCGAGGGTGAGCACGTAGTCGCGCGCGTTCTGCGGCAGGTCCTCGAACGTGCGGGCGGTGGAGATGTCCTCGCTCCAACCCGGGAAGTTCTCGTAGATGGGCTTCGCGTGGTGGAAGTCGGTCTGGTTGACCGGCACCTCGTCGAAGCGCGTGCCGTCGACGTCGTAGGCCACGCACACCGGGATCTGCTCGAGCCCGGTCAGCACGTCGAGCTTGGTGAGCACGAGGTCGGTGATGCCGTTCACCCGCGTCGCGTACCGAGTGATGGGCGCGTCGTACCAGCCGGTGCGGCGGTCGCGGCCGGTCGTGGTGCCGTACTCGAAGCCGGTCTTGCGCAGCCACTCGCCCATCTCGTCCTCGAGCTCGGTGGGGAACGGGCCCGATCCGACGCGCGTGGTGTAGGCCTTGACGATGCCGACGATGCGGTCGAGCCGGTTCGGTCCGACGCCGGATCCGGATGCCGCACCCGCGGCCGTCGCGGTCGAGGACGTCACGAACGGGTAGGTGCCGTGGTCGATGTCGAGCATGGTGGCCTGACCGGCCTCGAACACGACCACCTCGCCGCGGCCGAGTGCCTCGTCGACCAGGTGCCCGGTGTCGGCGACCAGCGGGCGCAGTCGCTCGGTGTACGAGAGCAGGTCGTCGACGATCTCGTCGACCGTGATCGCGCGGCGGTTGAACACCTTCACCAGCAGGTGATTCTTCTGATCGAGCGCGCCCTCGACCTTCTGGCGCAGGATGTTCTCGTCGAACAGGTCCTGCACGCGGATGCCGACGCGGTTGATCTTGTCGGCGTAGGCCGGTCCGATCCCGCGGCCGGTGGTGCCGATGCGGCGCTTGCCGAGGAAGCGCTCGGTGACCTTGTCGAGCGTGCGGTGGTACTGCGTGATGATGTGCGCGTTGGCGCTCACCTTCAGTCGCGAGGTGTCCACCCCGCGTGCGTCGAGTCCATCGAGTTCGTGGAAGAGCACTTCGAGGTCGACCACGACGCCGTTGCCGATCACCGGGTTGACGCCGGGACTGAGGATGCCGGAGGGCAGCAGATGCAGGGCGTACTTCTCGTCGCCGATGACGACGGTGTGCCCGGCGTTGTTGCCGCCGTTGAACTTGACGACCCAGTCGGTGCGCTCACCGAGCAGGTCGGTCGCCTTGCCCTTGCCCTCGTCGCCCCACTGGACGCCGACGATCACGATTCCTGGCATGGGTGTACCCCCTGGTACTGCACGCTGTTCGCCGGGTTTGCACCGGCCGATGAGCTGGCCCGATCGGGCGTGACCATCCTATCCGAGGGCCTCCGACGCCCCTCGGGCCGTCGGCGTGAACCGGATCGGGAAGCGCACCGGCCCGGTGTTGCCCGACACCGGCAGCCATTCGCCGGGGCCGTCGGGCACGGCATCCGGCATCCGCTGGGCGAGCAGCGGCAGCGCGACCGACATGTCGGTGCGGGCGACGAAGTGCCCGAGGCAGTGGTGGATGCCGCCGCCGAAGCCGGAATGCAGGGGGCGATCGGTGACGGTGATGTCGAAGTCCGACTCGGCGCCCATCCGCGCGGGGTCGGTGCCGATCGCGTGCGAGAGCACCTGCACGATGCCGCCCTTCGGCACGTGCAGCCCGTTCAGGTCGACGTCCTCGATCGCCTCGCGGGTCACCCAGGTGACGGTGGGGTTCACGCGCATCACCTCCTCGACGGCTGCCGCACCGAGCTCCGGTCGCTCGGCGAGCAGGCGCCACTGGTCGGGGTGCGCGAGGAAGGTCTGCAGGGCGAGCCCCAGCTGGTTGCGCGTGGTCTCCATGCCGGCGAAGGCGAGGAAGACGAGCGCGACGCTGAGCTCGCGTCGGGTGAGCGGCGACTCGCCGGCGGCATCCGGTTCGGTCGCGTGCGCCTGCACGAGGGTGGTGACGAGATCGTCCTTCGGATGCCGCAGGCGCGCCTCGACGACCTGCTCGATGTATCCGGTGAGACCCTTCAGCGCCGCCTCGATGCGCGGCAGGTCGTGGCGGACGTTGATGCCGAACGACTTGCCGAGGTCGTCGGCCCAGTGCGCCACCTGCGGCCACTCGTCATCGGGCAGGCCGAGCAGCAGGCAGAGGATGCGCGAGGAGTACGGCTCGGCGAACTCCGACACGAACTCGACCTCGCCACGGGCCGCGAAGCCGTCGATCAGCTCGTTCGCGAGCGCCTGGAACTGCGGCCGCATGGCCTCGATCGTCTTGTTGCGGAACGCCGGGCCGAGCAGTCGCCGCATGCGCAGGTGGTCGGTGCCCTCGATGCTCAGCAGCGTCTCGGTCCACCACTGCTGCCAGGGGCCCTCGTGGATGCCGTTCTGCGCCGGCCAGCGGGCGTTGCCCTGCTGGAACCTGCGGTCCTTCAGCAGGGCGGTGCCCTCGTCGTAGCGCAGCACCGCCCAGCCGTACGGCGTCTCGGCGTACCAGTTGTCGTCGCGGGCCTCGTGCACGCGGTCGCCGTTCACGTCGAAGGACGTGTCGGCGAGATCGAGGAACGGCACTGTGCTCATGGCGCGAGCATAGCGAGCACTGGCCGGATGCCGGGTGCGGCGCTCAGACCACCCGGGCGCAGGTGCCGGTCACCGTGCCGGTGACCGTGTTGCCGTCGCCGTTCGCCTGCACGCCGTCGGCGCAGCGCAGATCGCCGCCCACGGTGTTCTTCACCAGGGTGGCGTTGCGGCCACCCGCGATCTCGAGCGCACCACCGATGGTGGAGAGCTTCACGACGACCCCGCCGCGTGCCGTGGCCGTCACGTCGCCCGTGACAGTGGAGTCGGTGACGACGACCTGCTGCGCGCCGGCATCGACGGTGACCGAGCCGTCGACCGTCACGCCGATGAGCTTGACAACCTGGAATCCAGTGAACGAGAGGTCGCCGGTGACGCTCGCACCCTCGAGCACGCAGACGTCGTCCTCGTCGGCGACGGACTGCTCGGCGCACAGCTGCTCGGCGCTGATCGGCGCCGTGGGGGCACCCGTCTGCTCCGTCTCGGCGGAAGCGCTCGCGGAGGCACTCGGTGAAGCAGTCGCGCTCGAGGACACCACGGCAGGCGACTCCGACGCGGTCGGGGCGGCCGGGGCGCAGCCGGCGAGGGCGACGCCGGCGATACCGGCGATGAGCAGAGTGCGCAGGGTGCGGCGCATGGAGATCCTCCAAGAATGTATCGAAGATGGGATGCCGACGCGGTCCGCGGGACGGGACACTTTCGCATGTCGGAAGGCATCTTCCACCATGCTCCTGCGCCCCGGGCTTGTCAAAAGAGACGGCGGTTACGCTGGTGCGCGGGGGTCCACGGCTCACATCGGCTCCCGACGAGGAGAGCTTGATGAACGACCTTTTCGGATCCGCATCGTCCGCGCCGCCGCCCCCGCCCCCTTCGGCGGGCTCAGGCCCTTCGACAGGCTCAGGGACCCAGACAGGCTCAGGACCCGGCGGCTCGGCCGTCGCATCGGCGGACGACCTCGCCCGCGCGCAGCGCATCGTGAAGGTGATCTCCGATTCGTACGCGACGAAGATGGTCGGTCAGGAGCGACTGCGCACCAGCCTGCTCGTCGCCCTCATCGCGGGCGGTCACATCCTGCTCGAGTCGGTGCCGGGACTGGCGAAGACGACGGCGGCGAGCACGCTCGCCGACACCGTTCAGGCGACCTTCAAGCGCATCCAGTGCACTCCCGACCTGCTGCCCAGTGACATCACCGGCAGCCAGATCTACGATGCCGCGACCGGCAGCTTCCGCACGGTGCTGGGTCCCGTGCACGCGCACTTCGTGCTGCTCGACGAGATCAACCGCTCGAGCGCGAAGACGCAGTCGGCGATGCTCGAGGCGATGCAGGAGCGCCAGACCACGATCGGCGGCGAGGTGCACCCGCTGCCGCGGCCGTTCCTCGTGATCGCCACGCAGAACCCGATCGAGCAGGAGGGCACCTACGAGCTGCCCGAGGCGCAGATGGACCGCTTCCTGCTGAAGGAGATCGTCGAGTACCCCAGCCCCGCCGAGGAGTACGAGATCCTCGGCCGCATCGACTCCGGCGCCCTTGATCCCGACCGTCACGTGCCGGGTGCGATCAGCCTCGACGACGTGCACGAGCTGCAGCAGATCGCCGCCCGGGTGTACATCGACCCCGCGATCCGCAACTACATCGTCCAGCTCGCCTACGTGACCCGCAATCCCGCGCCGTACATCGGCGAGGAGCGCGCCCGCTTCATGAAGTACGGCGCGAGTCCGCGCGCGAGCATCGCCTTCTTGCAGGCGTCGCGCGCGCTCGCGCTGCTGAACGGCCGCACGCACGTGCTGCCCGAGGACATCCGTGCGCTGCGCCACCTGGTGCTGCGCCACCGGGTGCTGCTGACGTTCGAGGCGGATGCCGAAGGGGTGCGCAGCGAGCAGATCATCGACCAGATCTTCGCGTCGGTCCCGACGCCGTAGCCCTTCGACAAGCTCAGGGACCAGTTGTGGCAAGTCTGATCACCCAGGTGAAGAGCAAGCTCTTCATCCGCTCGTCGCAGAAGTCGATGCACGCGCTCGACGGCGCGTACGCGTCGCTGCTGCGCGGGCGCAGCCTCGACTTCGAGGATCTGCGCCCCTACGAGTTCGGCGATCAGGTGCGCGACATCGACTGGCGCGCCACCGCCCGTCACGGCGAGCCTCTGATCAAGCGCACCAAGGCGACGCGCAAGCACACCGTGCTGTTCCTGGTCGATTCCGGTCGCGGCATGCGCGCGCTGGCGGAGGACGAGCAGACCAAGCGCGAGCTGGTCGTGCTGCTGGTGGGCGCACTCGGCGTGCTCACCGTGCGCCACGGCGACGACTTCTCGGTGATTCATGGGGATGCCGCCGGCATCCGCCGACTCCCTCCCGGCAGCAGCGAGGGCGCCCTGGAGCACGCGCTGCGCACGCTCGACGCCGCGATCGAGGCGAGCACCGCGGCGAACGACCGCGACAGCCTGCTGCGCTACGCCGCACGCCACATCGCGCGGCGGATGATCGTCGTGCTGGTCACCGACGAGACACCGCTGACCGACGAGACCGAGCGGCTGCTGCGCCGGCTCACCGTGCAGCACGACCTGCTCTGGCTCACCGTGCGGGATGCCGATCCGGTGATACGTCCCTTCGACAGGCTCAGGGACCCAATCGACAGGCTCAGGGACCCAATCGACAGGCTCAGGGACCCGAAGAACGTGCACCGGCGCGATGCCGACAGCGCGTGGACCGTGCCCGATTTCGTGCACGGCGATGCCGAGGTGCTGGCGGAGCTCGCCGCGCAGGAGGCCGCGGACACCGCGCGGCGCGACGCCGTGCTGCGCGGATTGGAGATCACCCACGCCGAGTTCGGCGCGCAGAGCACCGCGGTCTCGACTCTGCTCGCGATGCTCAACAGGAGGTCGCATGCCCGCCCCTGATGAGATGTATCCGCCCGCGCAGTACGGGTGGGGCTGGATCGTCGCGGCGATCGGCATCCTGCTGCTGCTCACCCTGGCCGCCTGGCTGCTGATCGTGCTCACGCGGCCGCGCCGCAGCATCACCCTGCCCGGCGCCCCCGTGCACAGCCCGCCGACCGCCGAGGTGCTCGACGCGCTGCGCGCGGACTACCTCGCCGATGTGCAGCGCATCGAGGACGCCCACCGCGCGGGCTCGATCAGCGCTCGGCAGGCGAACCTCGAGCTCAGTCGCAGCGTGCGCGCATTCGTCAACGAGTACTCCGGGGTGGAGGCACCGGTGCTCACGCTCGAAGACCTCACCGCCCGCGGCGTACACCCCGCCCTCGTCGATGCGCTGCGTCGGCACTACTACCCGAGCATCTTCCAGCGCGGACCCGCCGTCGATCCCGTCCGGGGCGCCGAGGCGGCGCGCCTCGTCTTGCAGAGCTGGCGGTGAGCCGATGACGCTGAACACGTGGTGGCTCGTGCTCGTCGCCCTCGGCGTGCTGCTGGCCGCGGTGCTGGTGGGGGTGCTGCTCGGCATCCGATCCCCTGGGCACGATGAGCACGACCGCGCCGCCCTCGTCTCGCGCGCCGAGCGCGTGCGCGCCCTGCCGTCCTTCCGAGCGGCGGTGCGCCGACGCACCGCTCTGCTCGTGGGCGTCATCGTCGTCGGCGCGATCGCCGTACTCCTCGGCGGGGTGGTGGCCGCGCGCCCGATGGCGGCGAAGACGATCCAGCCGGTCAACGCCAGCCGCGACATCATGCTCTGCCTGGACGTGTCCGGCTCGATGGCGGATGTCGACGTCGAGGTGCTCAGCGTGTTCGAGGAGCTGCTGGCGGGGTTCGAGGGCGAGCGCATCGGACTGACGATCTTCAACAGCTCCCCGGTGCAGGTGTTCCCCCTCACCGATGACTACGCGTTCGTGAAGGAGCAGCTGCGCAGCGTGCGCAGCAGCTTCGACTACGCCGACGAGACCCCCGAGCACTGGGTAGGCACGCTCAACGGCCCCGGTGCCTCGCTGATCGGCGACGGCCTGGCCGCGTGCACCATGCGCTTCGACCATCAGGACGACGAGCGCAGCCGCTCGGTGATCCTCGCCACCGACAACGAGCTCGCCGGCGCCTCGATCCTCACGATCGAGGAGGCCGCGCAGTACGCCGCAGCACAGCAGGTGCGGGTGTTCGCGCTGAATCCCGTGCAGGGCAAGGATGCCGCGGTGAGCGCGCAGCTCGCCGACGCCGCCGCGTTGACCGGCGGGCAGTCCTACGCGCTGCGGGCGACGACCACGGTGGGCGACATCATCGCCGAGATCCAGAAGCAGGAGGCGTCCGCGCTGAAGGGTCAGGCCCAGGTCGTGCAGGTCGACAGCCCGGACCTGTGGATCGCGCTGATGCTGCTCGCGATCCTCGCGTTCCTCGTGCTGCTGAGCGCGGCCCTGAGGAGGCGCGCGTGATCTTCCAGCCCGTCCTGCACCCGATCCTGCTGGCGCTGCTGTGCGCGGTTCCCGGGTTCTTCGTCGTGCGTGCGCTCGTGAGAGGGCCGTCGCGCGGACTGTGGGGAATGCGTCTCGCGATGATCGTCGTCGTGTTCGTGATGCTGCTGCGCCCCGGCATCCCCGGCGGCACGTCGCAGACCCTCGCCACCGACACCGATGTCGTTCTGGTCGTGGACACCACGGCGAGCATCGTCGCCGAGGACTGGGACGGCGGCGACCCGCGTCTGGACGGGGTGCGCGCGGACGTGCAGCAGATCATCGACGAGTACCCCGGTGCCCGGTTCGCGCTGATCACCTTCGACGCCGCCGCGCAGCTGCGTCTGCCGCTGACGACGGATGCCACCGCGCTGATGACCTCGCTCGACGTGCTGCGACCCGAGGTCACCGACCAGTCGCGCGGTTCGTCGATCGGGATCGCGAACCGGATGCTGGCCGAGACCCTCTCCGGTGCGGCGCACGCCGCTCCCGAGCGCAGCCGGATGGTGTTCTACCTCGGCGACGGCGAGCAGACGGTGAGCTCGGAGCCGGAGTCGTTCGCGTCGAGCGCGAAGTACGTCGACGGCGGCGCGGTGCTCGGCTACGGCACCGCGGCGGGCGGGCCGATGCGGAAGACCACGGGCGCCGGTGCGCAGGCGGGCGACTACATCGAATATCAGGGGCAGCGCGCGATGTCGGTCATCGACGAGGACAACCTGCGCACCGTGTCAGAGCAACTCGGCGTCGAGTACCAGGCCCGCGCGGCGGATGCCGAGCTCGCACTGCCGGAAGCGCCGAGGAGCACCACCGCCTACGCCGCCTCCGGGCAGGTCGGCAACGTCATCGAGCTGTACTGGGTCCTCTCCCTCGTGCTCATCGCCGTCCTGGCGGTCGAGGTGACCCTGGCGACGTCGGCCGTCATGCGGATGCGGCACCTCGCCCGCCCCCTCGATGGACGCACCGCTCGGCGGCCGGGAGGTGCCGCATGACCACCCCGACCCGGGCCGACGCGGCCGCAGCGCTGCTCGCGCAGAACCGGCTGCGCGCGCGCATCCGCCGTATCGTCGCGATCGCCACCCTCCCGCTCACGCTGGCCGCGCTGCTGTTCGTCGGCAAGGTGCTGAGCATGTACGCCTTCGCGCACACTTCGATCAGCGCCTTCGTCTCGGTCGCGTATGCGGAGTCCGAATCGGCGGCACGCGGACAGGACTGGCTGAACTGGTTCCAGCCGTTCGCGGCGCCGTACAACATCGGCACGGCTCTCGGCGGGGCCGAGCAGCTCGCCGACGCGCGCGCCGAGCTCGAGAGGGCGCTGCCGCTCGCGCAGGGGCTGGAGGCGTGCCCGGTGCTCATCAACCTGTCGCTGGTGGTGGAGCGGCAGGGCGACGCCGCGCAGGCCGACGGCGACGCGGCGAGCGCGGCCGAGCGGTACGGCGAGGCGCTGCAGATCACCGTCGACACCCCCGAGGAGTGCCGCAGCGAGGACGCACAGGATCAGTCGCCGGATCCCAACCGCGACATGACGGACACGCTCGATCAGAACCAGCAGCGTCAGCAGCAGAAGCAGCAGCAGAGCCAGCAGGATCCTGACCAGAGCGGGCAGCCCCAGAATCCGGAGCAGGGCGAACAGCCGCCCACCCCGCAGGACCGGCTCGACGACATCGAGGAGCGCCTCAACCAGGGCGCGCAGGAGCGCGAGGATCAGCTCGGCGGCGGGGACGAGGGCTCCGGCGGCGGCGGGACGGACAGGCCGTGGTAGACCACCAGCGCAGCAGGTACGTCGGCGGCGCCGAGGGCGCGCCGCCCCTGCCCCCGCCCGGCGGGTACGTCCGCCCGGGCCTCGTCCGTGGAGGTCTGGATGCCGCGGCGGGCCTGCCTGCGGCATCCGGCGACGTCTCGTACTCCGCGCCGCCCTCGGCGGCGAAGGGCACCAACGCGATCGGCCTCGCCGCGATCTCGACCACGGTGGTGTTCGCGCTGATCCTGCTGCTGCTCATGCTCGCCGGCGGCACCGACGCGCTGTACGGCGTGACGCTGCTGGTGCTGCAGGTGGCGGTCGTCGGCGTGATCGTCGCCGCGCTGCTGACCAGGCGCGGCCGGATGCTGGGTGCCATCGCCCTCGCGCTCACGCTGGTGCTCAACGTGGCCACCGTGGGCGCCATCGGGGCCCTGCAGTCGGCGGCGACGCACGCCTACGACGGGACGAAGTCCGAGAAGCAGCGGCACGCGCAGGCCTATCCAGGGGTGAAGGATCAGTCCCCGCAGGAGGCGCTGAGCGGGCCGTCGCTGGAGGAGGTGCAGCGTGAGGGCGACGCGCTGATGGCCGAGGTGCGCCGTCGCGTGAGCGACCGGTTCGGCTACACCTGGGTGCAGAGCGGCACGGTCGACGTGAGCCCGGAGCGCAACGGCTACGGCGGCGAGTCGATGCTGCAGCGCTACACGTCGACGATGTGGACCACCGCACAGCCGGTGCAGGACGACGTGCGCAAGCGCGAGGTGATGCAGGTGATCGACGAGGTGCTCGCCACCCGCGGCATGGATTCCCTTTACCCGCTCAACGAGGCGGGCACCGGCATCTCGCCCGATCTGATGGCCAAGCTGTACGGCTCGATCGACCCCGCACGCCAGCACACCTGGGAGTACTACAGCGGGACGTTCCCCGGGCCGCTGCGCTTCTACGCCTACGCGTACGACCTCTCGAACGACCCGACCGGGGAGTTCCGGGTGCAGCGCGAGGCGCTCGCGCAGCAGACCGGGGAGCCGCTCGAGGGCATCCAGCTGGTCGTATTCGCCCGGCGCGTGCTCCCCGAGGCCGACCGCGCCGAGTTCGAGCAGCGGCTGCGGGAGTACCCCGGGTTCTGATCCGCGCGGGGTGGGCGGTCACCGGCAGGTCGCCTCGGAGCGCCTCAGGGGAGGTCCTCGAGGTCGACCGGCTCATGCTCGTCGCCGGGCAGCTCGGGCTCGTCGATCTCTTTGAGATCGTCGACCGCGGGCCCTTCCAGCAGCGTGCCGTCGGCGGCGAAGCGCGAGCCGTGCAGCGGACAGTCCCACGATCTCTCGGCGCTGTTCCAGGTGACGATGCCGCCCAGGTGCGTGCACACCGCCGACAGGCGGCAGGTGACGCCGTCGACGGTCGACACCGCGACCGGCTTCATCCCGGCGCTGCCCACGATGCCCTCGCCCTCGGCGGGCGGCGTCTCGGGCAGCGGATGGCGCTCGGCCGAGATCCATCCCGCGGTGGCATCCCTGGCCACCTCCGCCCCGGCGACCGCACCCTGCACGAGATCCTTCGGGGTGGTGATGCGGTGGTGCAGCGTCTGTGCCCAGGGCATGCTGCCGTCGAGCACCTCGGCGGTGATGCTGAGCGCCGCGGCCACCGCGTTCGTCATGCCCCACTTGTTGTAGCCGGTGGCGAGCTTGATGTGCTTGCCGGTGCGCGGCATCCAGCCCACGAACGGCACCATGTTCAGGGACTGATAGTCCTGCGCGGCCCACGCGTGCGTGCGCTGCGCGCCCGGAAAGTGCTCGTGCGTCCACTGCTCGAGGTCGTCGACCAGCGCCTGCGTGTCGTCGACGCGACCCACGTCGTGATCGTTGCCGCCCACCAGCAGCAGCTGCTCGCCGTCGTACGACGCGGTGCGCAGCGACCGCGTGGGCGCGTCGATCGAGAGGTACATCCCCTGCGGGATGCGCGCGGCATCCGGCATCCGGTACGCCTGCGCATACGAGCGGTTGGCCTTGAGCTTGGCGAAGTACAGGCCGCGGTCGAGCACCGGCACCCCGGTGGCGAGCACGACCGTGCCGGCGTGCACGTCGCCGACCGAGGTGATCACGCGGCTCGGCTCGCCGGTGTCGACGTCCTTCACCCGCACGCCCTCGACGATCACCCCGCCGCGCTCGCGCAGGTCCGCGGCGAGCGCGCGCAGCACGTCCATCGGGTCGAACTGCGCCTGCGCACGCAGCCGCATCGCGCCGTGCACGCGGAACGGCAGCTCGAGCTCGCTGACCCGCTCCACCTCGAGCCCGGCCGTCCGACACGCCTCGTACTCCCGCTCGAGCGAGCGCACACCGTCCTCGGTTCCCGCGTAGGTGAACGCGTCGCGACGGTCGACGGCGACGCCGTGCTCGTCGAGGTAGCGCAGCATCCACTGCTGACCCTCGAGGTTGCCCTCGACGTAGGCCTTGAGCACCCGGTCGGATCCCCGCGAGCGGATGCCGGAGAGCACCCCGCCCTGCAGCAGGCTGAGCTTCGCGGTGGTGTTGCCGGTCGCCGCGGCGCCGACGAAGCGGGCCTCGAGCACCGCGACCGACAGCCCCGCCCGGGCCAGCAGCACGGCGGTTGTCAGACCGGTCAGACCCGCGCCCGCCACCACCGCGTCGTAGCGGGCGTCGGGCTCGAAGGTGTCGGTGGGAATGCGTGCACGCTGGTCGTCGAGCCACAGGGACGTCACGATGGTCTCCTTCGCTGGGGAGTGACCAGTACATCGTGAGGGCGACCGCGGTGAACAGGGCTTGACATCCTCGCGCTTCTCACGACGGCGGGTGTCATACGCTGGCATCTGGTCGTGCGACGCGACTCGGATCGACGAGGGGAACCCCACTTGCCTGAGCACACGCTTCTCGCCATCGACGGCGGCCAGACGGGCATCAAGACGCGTTTCGTCTCCGCGGACGGCACCGCCCAGGAGTGGCTGTTCCCCGGCGTGCTCACCGATCGGCCACTGACGCCGCAGCTCGCCGCCGTGGTGGCCGAGGTGGCCAGCGCGACCCAACAGGCACCGCACACGATCACGTTCGGCGTCTCGGGCCTGACCTCCGCGGAGGCGGAGGCGGATGCCCTGATGCGGCATCCGGGTCTCGCCGAGGCGCACCGCATCGTCGTGACCCACGACTCGGTCACCTCGTTCCTCGGCGTGCTGGGCGACCAGCAGGGCGCGGTCGTGGCAGCCGGCACCGGTGTCGTGACACTCGGCGTGGGGCCCGAGCATGCGACGCGCGTCGACGGGTGGGGATACATCATGGGCGATGCCGGCAGCGGCTACTGGATCGGGCGGGCGGCCCTGGATGCCGTCATGCGCGCCCACGACGGCCGCGGGCCGGCGACCGCGCTGACCGCGGTAATGCAGGAGCGCTGGCCCGACCTCGAGACCGCCTACGTGGCGCTGCAGGCCTCGGAGGATCGGGTGCGCACCGTGGCATCCTTCGCGGCGCCGACCGCTCAGCATGCGGCATCCGGCGACGAGGTGGCGGTCCGCATCTGCCGCGACGCCGCCGCCGAGCTGGCGACGGCCGTGCTCGCCGCACTGCGGGTCACCGATGCCCCCGCAGACGCGGCGGTCGGCGCAATCGGCGGCGTGTTCGGCTCCGACGTCATCCGCGCGACGTTCCAGAGCGCCGTGCGCGCCGAACGTCCGGCTGCTCGATTCGTCCCGCCGGCGGGATCCGGCCTCGACGGCGCCGTGGCCCTCGCCGGGCTCGACTCCGCGCACCCGCTGCACGAGCGCTTCGCCGAGCGCACCTGCTGAGCGCACCCGCAATCCTCCCTAGACCCTCGAGAACCCCGACCGGAAGGCAACGCATGCCCCGCTTCGACCTCTCCCCCGCCGAGCTGCGCGCGTACCGCCCCGCCGTGACCGAGCCGGCCGACTTCGACGCGTTCTGGCAGCGCACGCTGGAGTCCTCGCGTCGACTGGCCGCACCCGCCGAGCGCACCCGTGTCGAGACGCCCCTCACGCTGGTGGACGTGTACGACCTGTCGTTCAGCGGGTTCGGCGGCGACCGGGTGCGCGGGTGGTTCGTCGTGCCCGCCGGGGCGAGCGGGCCCCTGCCGACGGTCATCGAGTACAACGGCTACGGCGGCGGACGCGGCCTACCGCACGAGCGCCTGGGCTGGGCGGCATCCGGTTACGCGTGGGTGTTCATGGACACCCGCGGTCAGGGCAGCGGGTGGGGCACCGGCGGTTCGACGCCCGACCCGCACGGTACCGGCGCCTCGGCGCCCGGGTTCATGACCCGCGGCATCCACGACCCCGAGCAGTACTACTACCGCCGGGTGTTCACCGATGCCGCGCTGCTGATCGACGCGGTGCGCACGTTCGAAGAAGTGGATGCCGATCGCATCGCGGTCACCGGTGGCAGCCAGGGCGGCGGGATCGCGATCGCCGCCGCCGGACTCACCGAGGGCCTGGTGGGCGTGATGCCGGATGTGCCGTTCCTGTGCCACTTCGAGCGTGCGGTGGGGTTGACAGACGCCGATCCGTATCAGGAGATCGTGCGCTATCTCTCCGTGCACCGGGATGCCGTGGCGCAGACCTTCCAGACCCTGTCGTACTTCGACGGGGTGAACTTCGCCTCGCGTGCCGCGGCGCCCGCGCTGTACTCGACGGCGCTGATGGACCCGGTGTGCCCGCCCTCGACCGTGTACGCCGCCGCGAATCACCACCGCGGCGGCGCCGAGGTGGTGGAGTACGCGTTCAACCAGCACGAGGGCGGACTGGGCGTGCAGTGGCAGCGCCAGGCTGCCTGGCTCGCCGCGCGCCTGCGCTGAGCGCCGGCCCGCCGCTCGCAGAGGGCGGCGGTTCAGGAGGAGAGTGCGAGCCAGGCCGCGACGGCGAACCCGATGACGGTTGCCAGCCCGGTCGACTCGGTCGCCTTCTTCTGCGCCTCGGGGATCATCGAGTCCACGAGCATCACCAGCAGCGCGCCGGCCGCGAAGCCGTTTGCCGCCGCCCGGAAGCCGTCGCCGACGGCGGATGCCAGCGCGAAGCCCGCGACTGTGGCCAGCGCGCACACCACGGCCACGCCCGCCCACAGCAGCACGACCCTGCTCTTGCGCATCCCACCCGCGAGCAGGTCCGATGCCGAGCCGATCGACTCTGGCAGGTTGGAGACCAGGATCGCGACCACGAGCGCCACACCGACGCCCTCGCCCGAAGCCAGTCCGATGCCGAGCACGAGCTGCTCGGGGATGCCGTCCAGCAGCGCCCCGACCGCGAGCGAGCCTCCGCCGGTGTCCTTCTTCTTCCGATGCGCCTGACGGGCGTCGAGCACGTGCGCGGCGACGTAGTAGCAGAGCGCGCCCGCGCCGACCCCGGCGATCAGCGGCAGGTTCCCCGCGAGCTCGACGCCCTGCTCCCAGAGCTCGAAGGCGATGGAGGCCATCAGCGCCCCGGCGCCGAAGCCGAGGATGATGCCGAGCAGGCGATCCGGCCAGCGGCGCACGAGCGAGAGCAGCGCCCCCACGAGCAGCGGCGACGCCGCCACCGCACCCCACAGCACCGCCTGACCCATGACGGCCAGGCTACTCCTCGTCCCGGCCGCCACACGACGGGGCGACACGCCGCGCGCCGATAGACTTGAATCCATGTCCAAGGTGCTCCAGTCCCTCCCCGTCGGCGAAAAGGTCGGCATCGCTTTCTCCGGGGGTCTCGACACCTCCGTCGCCGTCGCGTGGATGCGGGAGAAGGGGTCGATCCCCTTCACCTACACCGGAGACCTGGGCCAGTACGACGAGAGCGACATCGCCTCGATCCCCGACCGCGCCCTCGAGTACGGTGCCGAGGCGTCGCGTCTGGTGGATGCCAAGACGGCGCTGGTCGAGGAGGGCCTGGTCGCGCTGCAGTGCGGCGCGTTCCACATCCGCTCGGGCGGGAAGACCTACTTCAACACCACCCCCCTCGGCCGCGCGGTCACCGGCACCATGCTCGTGCGGGCGATGCGCGAGGACGGCGTCGACATCTGGGGCGACGGCTCGACGTACAAGGGCAACGACATCGAGCGGTTCTACCGCTACGGCCTGCTCGCCAACCCCCGGCTGCGCATCTACAAGCCCTGGCTCGACGCCGACTTCGTCACCGAGCTGGGCGGACGGCAGGAGATGAGCGAGTGGCTCGTCGAGCGCGGCTTCCCGTACCGCGACTCGGCTGAGAAGGCCTACTCGACCGATGCGAACATCTGGGGCGCCACGCACGAGGCGAAGACCCTCGAGCACCTGGACGTGTCACTCGAGACGGTCGACCCGATCATGGGCGTGAAGTACTGGGATCCCGCCGTGGCGATCGACACCGAGGACGTCACGATCACCTTCGACAGCGGTCGCCCGATCGCCATCAACGGCACCGAGTACCCCGATCCGGTGGCTCTCGTCATGCAGGCCAACACGATCGGCGGACGCCACGGTCTCGGCATGAGCGACCAGATCGAGAACCGCATCATCGAAGCGAAGTCGCGCGGCATCTACGAGGCTCCGGGCATGGCGCTGCTGTTCATCGCCTACGAGCGCCTGGTCAACGGCATCCTGAACGAGGACACCCTCGCCACCTACCACGAGCAGGGCCGTCGCCTGGGCCGGCTGATGTACGAGGGCCGCTGGCTCGAGCCGCAGTCGCTCATGCTGCGCGAGTCGATCCAGCGCTGGGTCGGCCTCACGATCTCCGGCACGGTCACGCTGCGCCTGCGCCGCGGTGACGACTGGAGCATCCTCGACACCGTCTCGCCGAACCTGTCGTACGGCCCGGAGAAGCTGTCGATGGAGCGCGTCGGCGACGCCGCCTTCGGTCCGGTCGACCGCATCGGCCAGCTCACCATGCGCAACCTCGACATCGCCGACTCGCGCTCGCGCCTGGAGCAGTACGCGGGCCTGGGGCTGGTGGGCGGCGCGACGGGCGAGCTGGTGGGCAAGGTCACCGCCGGTGAGGCACGCGACATCACCGAGCTCGTGGAGGGCTCGGTCTCGCAGGTCGACGGCGTGCTGACGGATGCCGTCGATACGGCATCCGAGGGCGCGGCCTTCGACTCCGGCACCGACTGACCCGCCACCGGCTCACCGGTCGGCACGAATCGGGGGCCGACACTCCAGATGACGGACGTTCTCGCGGGAACCGTCCGACATCTGGAGTGTCGCCCCCCTTTTCGTACCCACTGTGGCCGGACTCTCAGCTAACTTGCACACCTCTGTGCAATATAATTGTGGCATGACCGCGTCCCGCCCCCCTCGCTCGGATGCGCGGGCGAACCGCGTCGGCATCCTCGACGCCGCACGCAGCGCCCTCGCCGACGACCCGCGCGCCAGCATCGACGCCATCGCTCGCAGCGCCGGACTCTCCCGCAGAACGCTGTACGGGCATTTCGATGACCGCGAGGCCCTGATCCGCGAGCTGGTCGCCGTCGGCGCGCAGCGCTTCAATACGCTCGCCACCTCGGTCACGGATGCCGATCCGCGCCTCGCGCTCGCCCGCCTCGCCGCGCTGCTCTGGCACGAGGCATCGCACGTGCAGGTCGCCGCCGCCATCGCCCTCGACGAGGCGCATGTGACCGACACCGCCGCCGCGCTCGCCCCGGTGCGCCGCATGGTTTCCGAGCTCGTGCGACGCGGGCAGGACGAGGAGCTGTTCCGCACCGACCTCGCGGCGCCCACACTGGCACGGCTCATCGAGGAGGTCTCCCGCACGGTCGTCTCGCGCACGGACGCGTCCTCGCCGAGCGCAGCCGACCTCGCCGTGCGCACCGTCCTGAGCATCGCCGGGCTCTCGTGGCGGGAGGCCGACGCGCTGCTGGCCGCGCATCCCGACGTCCTCGAGACGCGCCCCGACTCGGCGAAGGAAACAGAATGAGGATCGCCCTCGACGGCATATCGAAGGGACGACGCGGACAGGCGCTGCCGACCGTGACCCTGACGTTCGAGACCGGACACGCCCGCTTCGTGCGCGCCGAGACCGAGCAGCGCCCCACTGTGCTCGGCCTAATCGCCTCGGGCCGGATGCGCTCCGACACCGGTCGGGTGACGATCGATGGGGAACACGATGCCGCGCAGCTGCGCCGCCGGGTCGCCCTCGTCGACGCCCCCGAGGTCAGCGATCCGCATCCCGGGGTGACCCTCGCGGCGGTGGTGGGCGAGGAGCTCATGTTCGCGGGCCGGGGCGCGACGCCCCTGCACGCGCGCCGCTGGCTGGCGAACCTCGGCTTCGACGACCTCGCCGGATCGCCGATCGGCACCGTCGATCCCGCCGCACGCGTGCGCATCCTGTGCGAGCTCGCCGTCCTGCGCGAGGGCGTGGACGCTCTCGTGCTCGTCTCACCCGACCGGCACGGCGGCCGGCCCGACGGCTGGTGGCGCATCGCCGCGGAATTCGCCGAGCGCGGGTACGCCGTGCTCGTGATCGTCGGCGGCGCCGCCGCGGCGGTGATCGCCGGGATGCCGGAGACGCTCAACGCCGTGCACCTCGCGGATGCCACGACGAAGCCCGTCCCGGATCACGACCCCGCACAGCCAGACGCCGGACGCCCCGACGTGGAAGACCAGCAGGACGAGGAGGACGCACGATGAAGGTGCCCTCGATGATCGCCGCCGAGCTGCGCCGGCTGACCGCGAGCCCGATGGCCGTGATCGCCCTGCTCGCGCTCATGTGCGTGCCGATCCTGTACGGCGGACTGTACCTCTGGGCGAACCAGGACCCCTACGGCCAGTTCAGCGAGGTGCCCGTCGCGCTCGTCGTCGACGACGCCGGCAGCGGCGAGGGCGCGGATGCCGTGAACTACGGCGACGAGGTCGCCGACAACCTGCTCGGCGACGCCTCGTTCGACTGGCGGCTCATGTCGGCATCCGCAGCCACCGATGCCCTCGCGCACGGCGCGGTGGACTTCACCGTCACGCTGCCGGCCGACTTCTCCGATGCACTCGTGTCGGCCGGCGGCGATCAGCCGCACCAGGCGCTGATCGAGCTCGAGACCAACGACGCGAACAACTATCTCGCGTCGACGATCGGCACGCAGACCGTCGAGCGGATCCGCCGCTCGGTCGCGGAGATGGTCGGATCAGAGGCCGCCGGGCGCCTGCTGACCGGGCTCAGCGATGTGCGCGACAAGCTCGCCGAGGCCACCGACGGCGCCACCCAGCTGCGCGACGGGGCGGGCACCGCCCGCGACGGCTCCGCGACGCTGGCATCCGGACTCACCACCCTTGCGGACGGCACCCGCGATCTCGCGGACGGCGCCCGCACCCTCGCCGACGGCAGTGCGCGGGTGAGCGACGGCAACGCCCAGCTGGCCGACACCGCCGATCGCGCGGCGACCCTCATGCAGCAGGCGACCGACGCACTGCCCGCCGCCCGCTCCGACCTCGCCCGGGCGATGGCAGAGCGGGGGCTCACGTCGGCCCAGATCGACACGGTGCTCGCCGAGCTCGATCCCGTCGCCCACCGGCTGCGCGACGGCAACGCGGCTGCGCAGAGCTCGGTCGAGCGCATCGATGAGCTCGCCGCAGGCGCGCGGCAGGTCGCGGATGGTGCGCGGCGCCTCGCGGACGGCGCGGGCAGCGCCGCCACCGGCGCGGCCTCCGCCCGCGACGGCGCGGCGCACCTGCGCGACGGTCTCGGCACGCTCGGCAACGGCATCGGCACGTTGCGCGACGGCCTCGCGTCAGGTGTGGAGGCCATTCCGGCATCCACTCCCGACCTGCGCGAGCGGCAAGCCGACACCATCGCCGACCCCGTCAAGGTCTCCAGCGACAAGGTCGCCGCCGCGCAGGACTACGGGCAGGGCCTCGCGCCGTTCTTCGCGGCCCTCGCCGGCTGGATCGGCATCTACGCCCTGTTCCTGATCGTCAAGCCGATCTCGCGCCGCGCCGTGACCGCGCTGCACTCCCCCCTGCGCATCACTCTCGCCGGCTGGCTCACCCCGGCCGCCCTCGGTGCATTGCAGATGACCGGACTCATCGCCGTGCTGGGCTTCATGCTCGGCTTCGACTTCCAGCATCCGTGGGGATCGCTCGGGGTGATGATCGCCGCATCGGCGACCTACACCGCGATCATCCTCGCGCTGAACGTCTGGCTCGGCTCGGTGGGCCAGTTCATGGGCCTCGTGCTGATGGTGCTCCAGCTGGTCACCGCCGGCGGCACCTTCCCTTGGCAGACGCTGCCCGCCCCGCTGGCCGCGCTGCACCACGTGCTGCCGATGGGATACGTGGTCGATGCCATGCGGCAGCTCATGTACGACGGCGATCTCAGCCGGGCGCTATGGGATCTCGGTGTGCTGGCGGCGTGGCTGGCGGGCGCCCTGCTGCTCGCGGCGATCGGAGTGACCCGGATGACGCATCGGCGCACGCTGCGCGATCTGCAGCCCAGCCTGATCGGATGATCCCTGCCCGGCGGAGGGGCGAGTGGGTAGGATGCCAGGGCGCGCGTTATCCCGAGACGCGCGCTCAGACTCCCTGATACGGAGTCCCACCCTTACCCGAGGACTGTCCCGCCGATGACGACCGATACTCCGACCGCCCCTCGACGCAGCCTGGCTGCCCGCATCGGCCGCATCGCCTTCCTGGTGGTCGCCGCTCTGCTGGTGATCGTGGTGGCCCTCGCCTTCTTCCTCACCTGGACGATCCAGCGCTCCTTCCCGCAGACCTCCGGAGAGCTCGAGCTGAAGGGCCTGCAGAAGACCGTCACGGTGCAGCGCGACGACCGCGGCATCCCCACGATCACCGCCTCCACCGCGGGCGACTTGTTCTACGCGCAGGGCTACGTGCACGCGCAGGACCGGTTCTTCGAGATGGACTTCCGCCGGCACGTCACCTCGGGGCGCGTCGCCGAGATGTTCGGTGCGTCCCAGGTCGACACCGACAAGTTCCTGCGCACGCTGGGCTGGCGCAAGGTCGCAGAGCAGGAGGTCGAAGCGCTCGATGAGACCACCCGCGGCTACTACCAGGCGTACGCGGACGGCGTGAACGCCTACCTCTCCTCGCGGTCCGGCGCGGAGCTGTCACTCGAATATGCCGTTCTCGGCATGCAGAACCCCGACTACAAGCCCGAACCCTGGCAGCCGGCCGACTCCGTCGCGTGGCTGAAGGCGATGGCCTGGGACCTTCGTACGAATGTCGAGGACGAGACCGACCGCGCCCTGCTGGCCGCGCACCTCGCCGAGGCCGGCCAGACCACGGCGGAGACCCAGACGCTGATAGAGAAGGTCTACCCCCCTTACCCGTTCGATGAGAACCCGGTGATCGTGCCGACGATCTCGACCGTCGATCCGCTCGTCACCGACGCCGCCCCTGCCGCCTTCTCCGGCGGAAGCGGATCCGGCGCGAAGATCGGCGATGCACTGCAGACCGTCGACTGGCAGGAGGCGGACGGCGTGATCGAGGCGGCGAGCATGCTGCTCGGCGGTGTCGGCGAGGGCATCGGCTCGAACTCCTGGGTGGTCTCGGGAGACCTGACCGAGACCGGGATGCCGCTGCTCGCCAACGACCCGCACCTCGGCGCCGCGCTGCCGTCGGTCTGGTACCAGGTGCAGCTGCGCTGCCGCAGCGTCGGCGAGGCCTGCCCGTTCGATGTCGGCGGCTTCTCGTTCTCCGGCCTGCCCGGCGTGGTCATCGGCCACAACGCCGAGATCGCGTGGGGCTTCACGAACCTCACCACCGACGTCGCCGACCTGTATGTGGAGAAGGTGGACGGCGACGCGTACTGGCGCGACGGCGCCCTCGTGCCGCTGGAGATCGAGAAGGACGTCATCAAGGTCGCCGGGGGCAAGGATGTGCCGCTGACCATCCGGCGCACCGTGCACGGCCCCATCGTCTCGGGGCTCACCGGCGACTTCACGGCTGTCGCCGAGCATCCCGTGGTGAAGCTCGGCGAGAAGCTCGTGGATCTTCCCGCCCTCGCGGTCGTCTCCGACGACGTCACCTCCGGAGCCGACACGGCGCTCAGCCTGCGCTGGACCGCCCTCGACCCCGGCACCACCTCCAGCGCCCTGTTCGCGATGAACACGGCCCAGGACTTCGAGGGCTTCCGCCGTGCGGCATCCCTGTTCGATGTGCCGGCGCAGAACCTCATCTACGCAGACCGGGAGGGCAACATCGGCTACCAGGCGCCGGGGCGCCTGCCGATCCGTGGCGGCGGTGACGGCACCCTCCCGCAGGCGGGCTGGGACAGCGCGAACGATTGGAAGGGCTTCATCCCCTTCGACAAGCTGCCCGTCTCGTACAACCCGCCCGAGGGTTACATCGTCACCGCGAACAACGCGATCGTCGGCGACGACTACGACTACTTCCTCTCCAAGGACTGGGACTACGGCTATCGCGCCGCGCGGATCGCGCACCTCATCGAGCGCCGGGCCGCCGCCGCGCCGCTCACCGCACAGGACATGCGCGACATCCAGATGGACGAGGAGATGTGGATCGGCAAGCAGCTCGCCGCCGTGATGGACGGCGTGAAGCTCGAGCGCAAGGGCCCGCGCGCCGCTGTCGACCTGCTGCGCACCTGGGACGCCCAGAACGCGGCCGACTCCGCTGCAGCAGCGTACGCCAACGTGCTGTGGTCGAATCTCGTGCACAACGTCTTCATCGAACGCGAGGTGCCGCTGCCCGTCGGCGACCAGGGACGGCTGTTCACGGTCGTCGGCGGCATGCTCGAGAATCCCGACGACCCGCTGTGGGTGAACGAGAGCATCGACGTGGACGGGATGCCGGCGATGCTGGCGCTGTCGGCCGATCAGGCGTACGACGAGCTCGCCGCCCTGCAGGGCGGGGATGTGAACGGCTGGAACTGGGGCTCGCTTCACGCCCTCAGCCTCCGGCACGCCACGCTCGGCTCATCGGGCATCGCGCCGATCGAGATGCTGTTCAATCGCGGCCCGTACGCGGTGGGCGGCGGGTCGTCGGTCGTCAACGCCACCGGATGGCGGCTGGGCGAGTCGTACGCGACCGTGACGGTGCCCTCGATGCGCATGGTCATCGACCTGTCGGACTTCGACGACTCGACGTGGAACCATCTCACCGGGGCCAGCGGCCACGCCTACAACGCGCACTACACCGACCAGACCGATGACTGGGCGAAGGGCACGCAGAAGCCCTGGGCGTTCAGCGCGAAGGCGGTGCAGAAGGCAGCGGTCGACACTCTGACGCTCAAGCCCGCCGGCTGAGGGCCGGCGGGCTGATCGCCGCGCGGGCTGAGGGCCGGCGGGCTGATCGCCGCGCGGTTCGCGGTGCACAAGGCCGCGGCGGTAGCGTGAGGGGGTGCCCGATCGCCTGCTCGCCCCGCGCGGCGTCCTCGCTGACATCGGTGAGTTCAGCTATGCCGGAGCGACCCTGGTGCACGAGGATTTCGGCATCGGCGCGCGCCCCATCGTGCTGCTGCACGGGATCGGCATGGGCCGCAGCGTCTACCTCGACCTGACCGAGCACCTCGACGGCAGGATCATCGGAATAGACCTCCCCGGCTTCGGCGAGGCTCCGGAGCCACCGCGCACGCTCACCATGGAACGGCACGCCGACCTCGTCGCCGCCTTCCTGCACAGCCGCCGCATCGACGATGCGGTCATCCTCGGCCACTCCATGGGCAGCCAGATCGCCGCCGAGGTAGCCGTGCGGCATCCCGACGTCGTCTCAGCCCTGGTGCTCGCCGGCCCCACCGTCAACAGCGCCTCGCGCACCGTGCGCGCGCAAGCGGGCTATCTGCTCTGGGACCTGGTGCGCGAACGGCCCACGGTGATCTGGCGCGGGGCGCGCGAGTACCTGCGGGGCGGTCCGCACCTCCTGCGCAAGATGCGCGCCACCATCGCCCACCGGCCCGAGCTGGTGTATCCGCGGGTGCGCGTGCCGACGCTCGTGCTGCGCGGGCAGCGCGATCCGCTTGCGCCGATGACCTGGTGCCGCGAGATCGTCGACGCCATCCCCGATGCCCGCTTCGAGGAGATCCCCGACCACGGCCACGGCACGCTGATCAGCGAGTCCGGGGGCGCGGCGGCGACGATCAGCACGTTCATCGCCGGTCTCTGACTCCGAGGCGTCAGCCGGCAGCCGCCCACCGGGCTCAGAACTCCGGAGGATCAGCCGTCTCCATCCTTGAAATCCGGCAGGGTGGCCCGCGCGGGGCCGGATCTCCGGAGTTCTGAGCATCCTCAGTGTCCGCACCGTCTGCCCATGGCCTCCAGCGTCTCCTCGATGGCCGTCCGCACCTCGGTCGGCCGGTCGAAGATGTCGCTTGCGATCGGGCGGATCGTCATATAGCCCAGCCGCGCGGCAGCGATGTCCCGTGCGCGGTCCGCGACCTGCTGGTCCCAGCCCTCGTGGAACTCCCTGCTGTCGCACTCGATGATGAGCCAGCCGGCTACGACGAAATCGACCCGGCCGACGCCCGGCAGCTGCACCTGAGTCTTAAACGGCACGCCGATCGCACGCAGCAGAAGTCGCATGAAGGTCTCGGCTCCGGACTCCGCGGATGGGTCGACCAGCGGAAGCAGCGCTTGGAATCGTCGAGGCAACGTGCGGAAGATCTCCGTGACCTGCTCGACCGTGAGCACGCGGTGATGCAGGACGCTGTCCAACGTCGCCACCGCCGCTCGGGGAGTCTGACAGCGAATGGCCTGCCGGACGGCATCAACGAGCGACACGGCGTGCGCGACACCCATCTCGAGGTCGGTTCCCCAGTGCACGGTTGCGCCCCGCGGGCGGCGGCGTCGACTGCGCGACAGCCGCGAGGAGGCGTGCACGTGCAGGGAGGGCCGCTCGAGCACGAATACTCCGATCAGGCGCAGTAGCGTGAGGCAGCCCACCCTCCCTCCGAAGCGCACAGCTGCGGCGATCTCAGCTGGAACATCCGCATGGGCATAGACGCCGTTCCGCAGCCGCAGCAGCCGACCCGCCCGCACCTCGGCGGTGATCTGCTTGGAGTTCAGGCCCGCGTGTTCGAGGTCGGCACGGCTGAGGATGCGAATGTCGTGCAGGGCGACGATGCGCTCGTGAACAGACGGCTTCTTGTCGGGCATGGCCCAGATCGTCTCGCCTCGGTGCGCCCGGTGCTCCCCCGAATCCAGTGGATGTGGATACGCAGCTGAACCGGCGGTCCGTGCAGACGCAGCTGTCGAAGTCAGTTGCCGCACCAACCGTGGGTTCAGAACTCCGGAGAAGCGTCACGAGAACCGGGAGATCGGCAGTGTCCGGGGGCCCGAGGGCTCGAATCTCCGGAGTTCTGACCCGAGGCGTCAGCCGGCGGCCGGCGGGGTCTGCTTCGATTCCGCGAATTCGTCGGCGACCAGCGTGTGCGCCTGAATCGTGCCGTTGCGATACGCCTGCCTCCCGACCATGTGCGCCGAGAGGGGGGCGGTGGCGAACTGCAGCAGGATCACCGGGGTGACCAGCAGGATCCCCAGCAGGATTCCGCCCAGCGTGCGCTGCGACACAGCGATCGCCAAGCCGATGAGCACGACGCCGAGCACCTGCGGTTTGGTGCCGGCATGCAGCCGGCTCGGCACGTCGCGGAAGTGCAGCAGGCCCACCGCCGCCGACAGGCACAGCAGGGCGCCGAGCAGCACGAGCACCAGCACGATGGATTCGGCGAGCGCGGCGGGCAGCGCGAGGGAGAGGACGGATTCCAGGGTCATGGCGTGGTGTTGTCCCTTCGCGCGACGTAACGGGCGACCGAGATCGAGGCGAACACCCCGACGGCGGCGATGATCAGCATCACCGGGATGTTGCGGGTGTGCCCGTTGATCGCCATGTCGGCGCCAAGCACGCACATGACCTCGGTGAGCAGCACGTCCGACGCGACCGTGCGGTCGAGGATCGACGGTCCGCGGACGATGCGGATCACGCATAGGATCGCCGCTACCCCGAACACGACGAGGGTGGCCACCAGCAGCGGGTTCATCGGCGTCCTCCCTTCGGGGCGGAGCCCCCGGCGGAGCCCTGCCCGGCGCGCGCGCCGCGCACCTCGGCGGCGAGGTCGGCCCGCAGCACGGCGTACTGCTCGGGTGTGCCCACGGCGCGGACGATACGCCGCTCCCATCGCAGCACCTCGGCACGGAAGCGGTCGACATCGGCCCGCGTCCGCACCCCGATCACATGCAGATACAGGATGCGTCGGTCACGGTCACTCTCGACCACGAGCGAGCCCGGGATGAGTGAGGCCGTCACCGCGACGTGGGTGGTGACGATGTCGTCGGCGTAGCGCAGCGGCACCCCGACGATGGCCGCTCCGGGCTGGCGTCGGAAGTCGAAGACCTGCACGGTCACGCTGATCGCGCCGCGGACGACCGCCGCGAGGAAGAGCACGATGAACACCAGGGAGTACCAGAGATTGATCCGTCCGAGCAGCTCGACCGTGGGCAGGCGGAAGACCCGGGTGACGAAGACGGATGCCACGATGCCAGTGACCACGGCGAGCGGCGTGAACTGCTGCCATAGCAGCATCCACAGCAGCACCAGCCAGAGCAGGAACGGCACCTGCAGCAGGAGGTCGCGCAGCAGACGGCGGTACTCGGTGGGCATCAGCTCGCCCCCTCGTCGATCTGCTCGAGGGTGACCGGCTGCAGCAGACCGACGCCGATGCGGTCGCAGATGGCGTACAGCGGTCCGGCGAACACCGTCAGCGCGACCGTCACCACAACCATGCCGGCCGTGGCATACGTCATGATCGGCGGGATCACCCGGGTTTCCCGCTGCTCGTCGGCGGCGGGTGCGCTGCCGAGATACTCGATGCGCGCGTCGTTGTCGGCGCCGCCGTCGTCCTCCCGCCAGAACGCCAGGTTCCACGCGCGCATCAGGGCGTAGAGCGTGAGCAGCGAGGTGACGATGCCGCCGAAGATCAGCACGATCATGAGCGGTGTGCCGACGTCGGCGGCGGCTTCGAACAGCGCGATCTTGCCGATGAACCCGGAGAACGGCGGCAGCCCGCCGAGGTTGATCGCGGGAACGAAGTAGAGCACCGCCAGCACGGGCGCGGCCTTCATCAGGCCGCTGACGCGCAGGATGGAGGTGCTTCCCGCCTTGCGCTCGATGAGGCCGACGGCGAGGAACAGGGTGGTCTGCACGACGATGTGGTGGACGATGTAGTAGACGGTGGCGCCGATGGCGTCCTCGGTCGCGATCGCCAGACCGAAGATCATGTACCCGACGTGACTGACCAGGGTGAACGAGAGGATCCGCTTCAGCTCGGCCTGGGCCACCGCGCCGAGCACGCCGATCACCATCGTCGCCAGCGCCACGATCAGCAGCAGCGTGTTGATGCTGTTCTCGGCGAACAGCTGCGTCTCGGTGCGGATCAGCGCGTAGACGCCCACCTTGGTGAGCAGGCCGGCGAAGACCGCGGTGACCGGCGCCGGCGCCGTGGGGTACGAGTCGGGCAGCCAGAACGACACGGGGAAGATCGCGGCCTTGATGCCGAAGGCGATGACCAGCAGCAGGTGCAGCACGAGCTGCGTCTCCTGCGGCAGCTGAGCGACGCGTTCGGCGACCTGGGCCATGTTCACCGTGCCCACCGCGCCGTAGATCATCGCGATGGCGGCGAGGAAGAGGATGGACGACACGAGCGAGACGACGATGTACACCGCGCCGGTGCGGATGCGGGACTCGGTGCTGCCGAGGGTGATGAGCACGTACGAGGCGACCAGCAGGATCTCGAAGCCGACGTAGAGGTTGAACAGGTCACCCGCGATGAACGCGTCGAAGATGCCCGCCGCGAGGATGAGGTATGTCGGGTTGAAGATCGAGATCGGGGTCTCCTCGGCGCCGTCGGCGGCGCCCTGCCCGATCGAGAACAGCAGCACGGCCAGCAGCACGATGCTCGAGACGAGCACCAGCAGCGCGGCGAGGCGGTCGACGTAGAGGATGATGCCGAACGGCACCGGCCACCCGCCGACCGAGACGGCGAAGGGCTGATCACCCGCGTCGACCGCCACCAGCAGCACGGCGGCGATCACCGACACGGCGAGCAGTGTCACGGTGGTCACGGCGACCTGCAGGCGCGGGCTGCGTCCGAAGATGAGGGTCACCGCCGCGCCGAGCAGCGGCAGCATGACGATGAGGGGAACCAGCGCGCTCATGGGCGCTCCTCCTCATCACGCTCGAGCGGCCCTTCGACGGACGGCTCAGGGGCCGGTCCGGGCTCAGGGCGCTCAGGGGCCCAGGTCGCACGGTCGACCGGGGCATCATCGTGGATGGCCGGGTGGTCGCGCATGTGCAGGACCGTGATGGGGGCGGTGCTGACGCCGACGAAGTCGGTGGTCGCGCCTTCCTCCTCGGGCGTCGACTCGTCGTCGAAGAGCTCCTCTTCGGCATCCGTCCGCTCTCGCACGGCGATGTCGCCCGGGTCGTCCTCGACGGTGTCGGCCTGACCGAGCTGCCAGGAGCGGTAGATGAGCGCGAGCAGGAACGCCGAGACGGCGAAGGTGATCACGATCGCGGTCAGGGTGAGCGCCTGCGGCAGCGGATCGCTGACTGCACCGGTCTCCCCGTGGAAAGGCGCGGCCCCCGGCACTCCCATCACGATCAGCAGCAGCAGGTTGGTGGCGTTGCCCAGCAGAAGAAAGCCGATCAGCACGCGCGTGAGGCTGCGCTCCATCATCGCGTACACGCCGCAGGCGAACAGCACCGCCATGATCGCGATGAGGGTGAGCGAGACATCCATCAGACGACCACCCCGCGCCGGCGCATCTCGAGGGTCTGACGGTCGACCTCGGCGCCGAGGCTGCGCAGCACGTCGAGCACCAGTCCGATCACGACCAGGTACACACCCACGTCGAACACCGTCGAGGTGACGAACTCGAGGTGTCCGAGCACGGGCACCTCCGCCTCCCACACCGCGCTCTGCAGCGGCGCGAGCCCGAAGAACAGCGGCAGCAGCGCGGCCCCCACCGCCAGTGCGAGCCCCGCGCCCAGCAACCGGCCCGCATCGGCGGGCGCGGCCGCGCCCAGTTCCCAGCGCCCGCCTGCGATGTAGCGCATCACCAACGCCATTCCCGCCACCAGGCCCCCGGCGAACCCACCGCCGGGGCTGTTGTGGCCTGCGAAGAGCAGGTAGATGGACACGAGGATGATGGTGTGGAACAGCACGCGCACGATGACCTCGAGGAGGATCGAGCGGTTCTCGGCCTTGACCTGCTGTCCGCTGACCAGCCACGCACGCGGCGCCCCGCGGTTCTCCGCCGTCTGGAACCGCAGCCCGTCCTCGGTCTCGACCATGGGACGCCGTGCGGTGGCACGACGCTCGGTCTCCGGCAGGTCGCGTGTGGCGGAGAGCAGGTCCGCACGATGGGTGACGAAGACGAGGGATGCCACCCCGGTCGCGGCGAGCACGAGCACGCTGAGCTCGCCCATCGTGTCCCAGCCGCGCAGATCGACGAGAGCCACGTTCACGACGTTCTTGCCGTGACCGAGTTCGTAGGCCAGTTGCGGGAAGTCCAGCGAGATCGGGTCGAACGCGCGCGCTTGGGTGGCGACGATCGCGACGAAGGCCATCACGACCCCCACCCCCACCGCCAGCAGAGCGCGGGGGATGCGACCCACCGAGGCGTTGTGCTCACCCATGCGCGAGGGCAGCCGGCGCAGCACGAGAGCGAAACTCACCATGGTGACCGTCTCGACGAGGATCTGCGTGAGAGCGAGGTCGGGTGCGCCGCTGGTGGCGAACAGCACGACCATGCCGAGCCCCGTCACCGATACGAGCACCACCCCGGTGTACCGCTTGCGCGCGCGGATGGCCACGATGCCGGCCGCGGCCATCACCGGGGCCACGACGATCTGTGTCGGGGTGTGCCAGGCCGACAGTGCCAGCTGCTCGGGGGATGCCGCGACGAGCGCGGTCGCCTCGGCCGCCAGCAGCACCACGAAGATCGTGCCGACGTACAGGGGCAGCGATCCGCGCTGCGTGATGCTGGTGGTGACGACCGACAGCCGGTCGACCGCGCGCATGACGGCGTAGTAGGCATCGGCCGCGGTGAACCGCAGCAGTCGCCGGCGCAGGTGCCAGCCGGTGCGGATGCTGAGGACGAAGACCATCGCGCCGACCGCGATCGCCCCGAGCGAGAGGAACAGGGCGGGTTCGAGGCCGTGCCACAGCGCGAGATGCCCGGCATCGGCGCCGTCCAGCGTGCGTGCGTATCCCTGCAGAGCGACGTCCAGCGCGGGGGCACCGATGCCGGCGGCGACGGTCAACCCGGAGAGGATGATCGGGGCGGACAGGAACCCCACCGGCGGATCCGGCCATGCCGTATCGGGCATATGAACGCCCTCAGCATCCTTCTTGCGCCACAGCGCCCCCCAGAGGAAGCGGCACCCGTAAGCCGCGGTGAGCACAGCTCCCAGCGTCACGCCGATCAGCGCTGCCCACCCCCAGACCGAGCCGTGCTGGGCGTCGTCGAGCAGAGCGGTGAGCGTCGATTCCTTGGCGACGAAACCGAGAGTCGGCGCGATACCGACCATCGAGGCGATCGAGAGGAAGGCCGCCGTCGCCATCACCGGCGCCTGACGACCCACACCCGAGAGCTCGCGGACATCACGCGTGGAGAGCTGGCGATCGATGACGCCGACGATGAGGAAGAGCGCCGACTTGAACAGCGCGTGTGCGATCACCAGCGTGAGGCCGGCGAGCGCGGCTGCCGGGGTGCCGTAGCCGATCACGACCGAGAAGAACCCCAGCTGGCTCACTGTTCCGAAGGCGAGAATGCGCTTGAGGTCGGTCTCACGCAGCGCCTGCACGCCGCCCAGCAGCAGCGTGAGCAGCCCCAGGGTGATGACGATCGGGCGCCACGGCGCGGAGAGCGCGAAGATCGGCGCGAAGCGGGCGATGAGGTAGATGCCGGCCTTCACCATGGCCGCGGCGTGCAGGTACGCGCTCACCGGGGTCGGCGCGGCCATCGCGCCGGGCAGCCAGAAGTGGAACGGGAACAGCGCCGACTTCGAGATCGCCCCGATCAGCAGCATGACGACCGCGGCATCCACCACCGGGCCGGTGGGTGCGAGGGCGAGCAGCTCGCGGATGCTGGCGGTGCCGGCATCGACGACGAGCATGATCACCCCGACGAACATGACCAGGCCGCCCAGCGTCGTCACCAGCAACGCCTGGAGGGCAGATCGCCGGCTGGCCGCGCGCGTACGGTAGTGCCCGATGAGCAGGTAGGACAGGATGCTGGTGAGCTCCCAGAACATCACGAGCATCACGAGATCGTCGGTGAGCACGAGCCCGTACATGGCCCCCGCGAACCCGAGCAGCACCCCGGCGAACTGCCCCACCTCTCGACCCTCGTCGTGGAAGTACCAGCGGCAGTACAGCAGCACGAGGGCGCCGACGCCGGTCACGATCAGCGTGAGCACCCAGCCCAGCACGTCCATGTGCATCGACAGGTTCAGGCCGAGCTGCGGGATCCACCGGTACGCCTCGAACGGCTTCTCCGCGGCATCCAGCACCTGCGGGGTGAGGGTGAGCGTGTGCGCGAACGCCGCGGCGGGAACGAGCGCGCCGAGCACGAACGCCTGTGCTCCGAGCCAGCGCACCAGGAGGGGGAGAAGAAGCGACCCAGCCAGGAACACGGCGAGGAGCAACAGCATAAGCGGCTCCTCAAGCTCGTCGAGGCCTTCCGGCACAGGCGGGCGATGTGTCCCTATTCTACGGGCCCGCCGCGCCATGCGGCGCGCCGGATCGTAACCTGGAGGGCATGAACATCCGCTTTCCGCATGGTCCGGTGGTACCCGAGATCGGGATCGGCACCTGGTTCGTCGGCGACGTTCCCGCCCGCCGCGACGAGGAGATCGCCGCGATCCGCGCGGGCCTCGATGCCGGGCTGAGCGTGGTGGACACGGCCGAGATGTACGGCGACGGGCGCTCGGAGCGCCTCGTCGGCGAGGCGATCGCCGGTCGTCGCGATGATGTCTTCCTGGTCAGCAAAGTGCTGCCCCACCACGCGGATGCGGCCGGCGTCCGGCGGGCAGCGCAGCAGAGCCTGCAGCGTCTGGGTACGGACCGCCTCGACCTCTACCTGCTGCACTGGCGCGGCGGGGTGCCTGTCGACGAGACAGTCGCGGCCTTCGAGCGGCTGCAGGGTGACGGCGACATCCTCGCCTGGGGTGTGAGCAACTTCGACACGGAGGATCTCGCCGAGCTGCCCGCGGGGTGCGCGACGGATCAGGTGCTCTACAACCCCATCCGGCGTGGTCCGGAGCTCGACCTCTTCCCCGTCCTGCGTGTGCAGCAGATTCCCGTGATGGCATACTCGCCGCTCGAGCAGGCGCGCCTGCTCGATGACCCGCGCCTGCGCGAGCTGGCCGACTCGCTCGGCGCGTCGCCTGCGCAGCTCGTGCTGGCGTGGGTGGTGCGCACCGGCGACGTGCTGGCGATCCCCAAGGCCGCGACGGTCGCGCACGCCCTCGAGAACGCCACCGCGCGTGAGCTCTCGCTTGACGACGACGTCCTCACCGAGATGGACGAGCTGTTCCCTGCACCCCGGCATCCGGTTCCACTCGAGATGCTCTGACGCCGAGCCGCCGCTGAAGCCGCGTCGGTCTAGGCGACCCCCGGCGGCGGCGCCGCGGTCTCGCCTTCGCGCAGCAGACACGTGAAGTGCACCGAGCCGCCGTCCTCGCCGCCGAGCATCCGGGCGACCTGCTCGCCCGCGGCGCGGCCCTTGGCGAGGGCGGGCTGGACGATGGTCGTCAGCTGCAGGGATCCGAGTCCGTCCGCCGCGATGCCGTCGAAGCCGACCACCGTGAGGTCCTGTGGAACGCGCAGTCCCAGCTCCTCCGCGGCGCGGATCGCCCCCACCGCCAGCAGGTCGCTCTGCGCGACGATGGCAGTCGGCCGATCGGCACGCAGCGCCCCGTCGGCGTCCGTCAGCAGCATCCGCGCCGCGAGGATGCCCTCGTCCACGAGGCTGCCGCGCGCCGAGACACCCGGCGCCTGCGGGTACACCTCCCAGAACCCGGCGAGCCGGTCGACGGTCACGGTCACCGTCGCCCCGGCGACGCGCTCGGGCGTGAGCTGCGCGCGATCGCGTGCGACATCCAGCGGCAGGGTGATCGTCGCCGCGCGTCGATGACCCAGCCCGTGCACGTGGCGGCTGATCTGAGCGCTGGCCTCGCGGTTGTTCAGGGTGATCTGCGGGGCGTCGTCGCCGGCATCCCCCTCGATCACCACCACCGGCAGACCGCGACGGCGCACGACCTCGAGCGCCGTGCGGGCACGGCTCGAGCAGCCGATCAGGACCACCGCGTCGACCGGCGCATCCGAGATCGGCGGCGGCTCGTCTTCGCGCGGATCGTCGCGCAGCAGCAGGATGCCGGCGCTGAGCGCGGCGAGGGCGTCGGTGAGTCCGTCCATCATCGCCGTGGTGACCGGATCGAGGAACGCGTCGCGCAGCTCCCCGCCCAGCACCACCCCGACGATCCCGCTGCGTCCGGTGCGCAAGGACGCCGCACGCGGGTCGGGCCCGGCGTACCCCAGCCGCGCGGCGGCGGCGAGCACCTTCGTGCGCGTCGCCTCGGCGACGTTCACCTTGCCGCTGAAGACGACCGAGGCCGTCGAGGTGGACACGTGAGCCTCGCGAGCGACGTCGGCAATGGTCGCACGACGCCCGCTGCTGCTCATCCTCCGAGGATAACCTGCGGGGAGGTGCACGGATCGAATCGTTTCGATTACGATAGCCGGATGCACATCGCTCTCACCCGCTCGCAGTTCGTGCGCTGGCGCACCGCGATCTTCGCCATCTTCTTCGCCAGCGGACTCTCGATCGCCACCTGGGCGTCGCGCGTCCCGAGCATCGCCGCGGCACTCGAGATCGACAAGGCGCAGATCGGCCTTCTGCTGCTGTGCATGGGTGTCTCCTCCATCATCGGCATCTCCACGGGGCCGATCGTGATGGCCCGCACCGGCGCACGACTGGGGATGCTGATCGGCATGCTCATGTTCGGCAGCGGTGTAGCCCTGATCGGCCTGGGCACCGACGCGCTCGGCTCTGTGCCCGTGGTGATCGTGGGCCTGGCCCTGTTCGGCTTCGGCAACGGATCAGTCGACGTGATGATGAACGTCGAGGCCACCGCGATCGAGCAGCAGATGGGCCGGACGATCCTGCCGGTGTTCCACGCCTTCTTCAGCTTCGGCACCGTCATCGGCGCCGGCATCGGCGCGGGCGCAGCGCTGCTGCACCTGAACGTGGCGACCCACTCCGGCATCATCGGCGTGGTCATCGTCGCCGCCGCCGTCGTCTGCTTCTTCCAGGTGCCGGTGCGCGAGGCGGCCGCCGTCGCGGCCCCTGCCGAGAAGCCCTCCTTCGGCCGGCGTGTGCACACCGCCCTCGAGGCGTGGCGCGAGCCGCGCACCTATGCGCTCGGCGTCGTCATGCTCGGCATGTCGTTCGCGGAGGGCGGGGCGAACGACTGGATCGCCCTCGGCGTGGTGGAGGGCCACGGCGAGGCGGTCGGCATGGGCGCGCTCGCGCTCACGGTCTTCTCGGTGGGCATGACGCTGGTCCGACTCTTCGGCGGGCCGCTCGTGGACCGCTTCGGTCGCGTGGCAGTGCTGCGCGTGCTCGCGGTGGCCGCCGCATCCGGCATCCTGCTCTTCATCCTCGCTGACCCGCTTCCGCTGGTACTGCTCGGAGCCGCCCTGTGGGGCATCGGCGCCTCGCTCGGATTCCCGCTCGGGATGTCGGCCGCGGCCGACGACCCGGCCAAGGCCGCAGCCCGGGTGAGCGCCGCGGCGACCATCGGCTACGTCGCCTTCCTCGGCGGCCCACCGGTGCTCGGGATGATCAGCGAGCACATCGGGCTGCTCAACACGCTGTTCATCCTGGTCGCGCTCGTGGTGATGTCGGGGCTGTTCTCGTCGGCCGCGAAGCCGCTGCGCGCCGAGGAGCCGGTGCTGACGAAGTAGGCTCGTCGGGTGCGTCTCGTCATCGCCCGCTGCGCAGTCGACTACACCGGTCGACTCAACGCGCACCTGCCCCTCGCCACCCGCCTGCTCGTGCACAAGGGCGATGGCAGCCTGCTCGTGCACTCCGACGGGGGCAGCTACAAGCCGTTGAACTGGATGAGTCCGCCGTGCTCGCTCACGCCCGAAGTGCCGGGTGAGGACGAGGCCGGCGCCGGAGTGATCGAGGTGTGGCGGGTCACTCACCGCAAGACCGGCGATGCGCTGCGCGTGCAGATCTACGAGATCCTGCACGACTCCGCGCACGAGCTCGGCGTCGATCCCGGGCTGCAGAAGGACGGCGTCGAAGCCGACCTGCAGCGCCTGCTCGCCGAGCAGGTCGACCTCATCAGCGAGGGCGCGACGCTCGTGCGCCGCGAGTACCCCACCGCGATCGGACCGGTGGATCTGATGGTGCGCGATGCCAACGGCGCCGCGATCGCCGTGGAGGTCAAGCGTCGCGGCGACATCGACGGTGTCGAGCAGCTCACCCGCTACCTCGACCTCTTGGGACGCGATCCGCATCTCGCCCCCATCACCGGAGTCTTCGCCGCGCAGGAGATCAAACCTCAGGCACGCGTACTCGCCGAGGACCGTGGCATCCGCTGCGTCGTGCTGGACTACGAGGGCATGAAGGGCATCGAGTCCGGCATCCCCCGCCTGTTCTGAGTGCCGGCGAGCGCGCGCGTAGGCTGAAGTCATGCCTGCTTCGCCCTACACCTGCATCCTCTGGGACGTCGACGGCACGATCGCCGATGCCTCCCCCGGCATCCTGCCCCGGCTGCGTGAGGTGCTCACCTCATACGGGCTGGCTGAGCCGGATGCCGCATCGCTGTCGCTGTGGATCGGACCGCCCCTGCAGGAGTCCTTCCAGGTGCGGGCGGGAATGGATCCCGCGCAGGCGGAAGAGGCGGTGCAGCGCTACCGGGCCCTGGCTGCGGCCGACGGCTACGCGGCGTCCGTGGAGCTGTACCCGGGGGTGCCCGATGTGCTGCGCGAAGTGCACGCCGCCGGCATCCCGCAGTCCACTGCCAGCACGAAGCCCGAGAACCAGGTGCGCGCCATCCTCGACCACTACGAGCTGACCCCGCTCTTCACCGCGGTGTCGGGCGCGCGGGTCGGCACGGTCGGCAATCACGACGGGAAGGCGTTCGTGGTCGGCCAGGCGCTGGAGCGGCTGCGCTCGGCGGGGGCTGACGTCTCGCGTCCGGTGCTGGTCGGCGATCGCCATCACGACGTCGACGGCGCCGCCGAGCACGGCATTCCGGTGATCTTCTCGGAGTGGGGCTTCGGCGTGCCCGCCGAGGCGGCGGGCGCCAAGGCCAGAGTCGCCGACGCCGGCGAACTGCGCGCGCTGCTGCTGGGCTGAGCCCCTCGAAAACACAGAACTCCCCGAGTGCGCCCTGTCGGCACACCCGGGGAGTTCGGAACCCGCCTCAGAGAGGGCGGATGTTCTCAGCCTGCAGGCCCTTGGGACCCTGCGCCACATCGAACTCGACGCGCTGGTTCTCGTCGAGCGAGCGGTAGCCGCTGGATGCAATGGCGGAGTAGTGCGCGAAAACGTCGGCGCCGCCGTCGTCGGGGGAGATGAAGCCGAAGCCCTTCTCCGAGTTGAACCACTTGACCGTGCCCTGGGTGCTCATTTACTGCCGTTCTGCTGATTGCCATGCCGACGCAGGATGCCCCGGCTGCGCTAACGCTATCCCAGCCGCCCCGCTCGGCAACAGGGCGAAGCAGAAGGTGATGGAAATGTTGCACGGGAAATTGGATGGCCCCCACCGCGGGGGGAGCGGTGAGGGCCGAAGACGACCGGAGGGTACGTCAGATTCCAGCATACACGCGGAAAGAAAAATTTGTCCCCCAAATGGGGGACAAATCGAGAAAAGAGTGCCATGATGAGAGCGGCACCCTCACCTTACTCTTGGGGAAGTGAAGGAAGGGACCGAATGTACGCGGTGATCGTCGGACACACTGGGGAGTGACCGCTGCCGAAGGGGGATTCGGCAGAGAAGCGATCAGATCCCACCGCGCACACCTTCAGCACAACCTGAAGGACACCTGGGGATTGCAGGCTCGGAGAGGAAGCGTTCGCACAGCGAGGCGCACGATCCTCTCCGAGCCGCACCCATGTCTGCGAGCGATACCGGTGCGCCGTCTGCAGACGCACCCCGCGATAACGCGACCTTCTCGTGCTGTCAATCCCTTGGCGATACGTGATGCACGAGTGCGATGCTGTCAGCTCCACGTAAGGCAGGGCGGGGAACCCGCCCGTGAACGGAGGGAGCGACATGGGAGCCATGGACGACGCCAAGCACAACACCGAGAAGATGGTGGGCAAGGCCAAGGAAGGCATCGGTGACGCCACCGACAACCAGAGCCTCGAAGCCGAAGGCAAGGGCGACCAGGTCAAGGCTGACGCCAAGAAGGTCGGCGATGACATCAAGGACGCCTTCAACTGATCTTCCCGGCTGTTGAGCCGCTCGAGCGCCGCCGACCCCCGGTCGGCGGCGCTCGTCGTCTGCGAGGAGAAGAGATGAGTGAACGCGCCCGCTTCGGCGTCGAAGAGGAGTTCCTGCTGCTGGATGATTCCGCGCTCGTGCCACTGTCGGGCAGCGGTCTCGTCGATCGTGTGAAGGGCCCGGCACCGGCCGGCGGCACCATCACCTCCGAGTATCTGACCAGTCAGTTCGAGTGCGCGACCGATCCGGTGGGCACGCTCGAGGCGGCCGGGCACCAGTTGAGCGCGATGCGGCGGCTGCTCGCCGATCTCGCCCCGCCGCATTCGCTCGTCGCCGCGACCGGCGCTCCCCTTGCGCAGTTCGGGGCGCCGCTGATCTCGGCATCCGCGCATTACGACGATGTGTCGACGCTGCTGGGGCAGCTGACCCGGCAGCACGCGGTGAACGGCCTGCACGTGCACGTCGAGGTGCTCGGCGACGAGCAGCGCGTGCAGGCGCTGCGGCGCGTGCGCGGCTGGCTGCCGGTGCTGCTCGCTCTCAGCGCGAACTCGCCATTCACCTACGGCGTGGCGTCGGGGCTGGCGAGCTGGCGCAGCATCCTGATCCGCCGCCTGCCGGTGTCGTGGGCGCCGCCGGCGTTCTACGACGCCGACGAGTACCACCGCACCATAGACCGGCTGGTGCGCATCGGTGTGCTTCCCTCGCGCGCATCGACCTCGTGGGCGGTGCGGCTCTCGGAGCGCTTCGACACGGTCGAGGTGCGCGTCGCCGACGCGCAGCTGCGCGTGGACGACGCGCTGCTGCTGGCCGCGCTGATGCGTGCGATCGTTGTCGCGGGCGAGGTCCCGGACGCCGCTCCACCCGCGGCTGAGCTGGACGCCGCGCTGTGGTCGGCTGCCCGCCACGGCATGCATTCCCGGCTGTTCGCCCCGGACGGCGAGGTGGAGGAAGCATGGGAGGCGGCGCAGCGGATGCTGGACGGCATCCGCCCTGCCCTCGAGGAGCTGGGCGACTCGGCCTTCGTCGACGACCATCTCGCCCGCCTCCGCAGCGAGGGCACGGGTTCGGAGCGGCAGCTGCGCGCGCACGCATCCGGCGGTGTGGACGCGCTGGCCCATCTCTACCGGCGCTGGTGAGCGCGACGATACCGTGAAGACATGAGCGCGCTCGACGAGGTGCCCCTGCCCGCCGCGCTGCTGTGCGACTCCGCCCTGCAGCACAATGCGGGCGCGATGGCCGAGTATGTCGCCGCGCGCGGCATGCTGCTCGCCCCTCACGTCAAGACGCACATGAGCCCGGAGCTGTGGCGGCTGCAGCAGCGGCACGGTGCTGTCGCCGCGACGGTCGCGACCGCCGCCCAACTCGCCGCGATGGCGGATGCCGGTGCGCGCCGGCTCCTGGTGGCGAACGAGATGGTCACCGCAGCGGATCTCGCCGTGCTCTGTCAGGTGCGCCGCGCGGGCGCCGATGTCATGGTGTTCGTCGACTCCGTCGCCGGAGTGGAGCGGATGGACGCCGGACTCGCCCGCTCCGGGCCCGAGCTCGACGCGCTCGACGTGCTCATCGATTTCGGTGTCGCCGACCGACGCACCGGAGTGCGCACGGCCGACGAGGCCCTGACCGTCGCTGCGGCGGTGGCGAACAGCCGAATGCTGCGCCTGCGCGGACTGGCCGGGTACGAGGGCATCCTCTGGCCCGAGCCCGAGGCGGTCCGCGCCACGCGCACCGTCGAGTACCTCGACGACGCGGTGGCGGCGATCGAGCGCCTGCTCGACAGTGACCTGTTGCCGGCGGCGCCCGCCCGGCCTGCCGGCCACGCGGATCCCAGCGATCTTTGGCGCGGCGGACCCCTGGCCAGCTTCGGCGGCTCCGATCTGTACCCGGCCGTCGCCGACCGCGTGCGCGCCGCGTTCCCCGCCGAGCAGCTCCGTGTGGTGCTGCGCAGCGGCTGCTACCTGCCGCACGATCACGGACGGTACCGGCGCGCACAGCAGACGGTGACCGCGCATCATCCGTTGCCGGTCTTCCGGCCGGCGCTGGAGGTCTGGGGTGCCGTGCTCTCCATCCCCGAGCCGGGCCTCGTCGTCGTGGGTGCCGGCAGGCGCGACATGTCGTATGACGACGCCCCGCCGGTCACCATCCTGCACGCGCGCGACGGGCAGGTGCGTTCGATGCCCGAGATCGCCCCGACGGCGATGTACGACCAGCACAGTGTGCTGCGTGTGGATCAGCGGGACGACGGTCAGCCGGTCCCGCCGCTCGCCGTCGGCGACCTGGTGGCCTTCGGCGCGTCGCACCCCTGCACCACGTTCGACAAGTGGCGAGAGCTGACCGTGGTCGACGACGACCGACGGCCGCTGTCGCGGGTCCGCACTCTGTTCCACTGACCGCTCATCGGCGGCCTATCATCCAGTTATGGGCAGATTGAAGTATGACGGCACCGCGGCGCCCGTCATCATCGACGACGTGATCCTCGCGCACCTGAAGATCGTGATCGGCACCAAGCTCCGCCGCAACGAGAGCTTTCTGATGACCTGGGTGCGTCACGACGGCGGCGAGGACGCGCGCACCACCATCTGGCTGCACCCGGCGATCCCGCTGCAGTTCGGGTTCGACGATGCCACCATGCACCCCATCGACCCCGACCGGATCGCGTCGATCATGACGGCGCTGAACGCCAGCGGGGAACTGGTGCTCGACGAGTACATCCCCGCGCCGTCACACAGCTGAACCGCTCCGGAGACGAGGAAGGCCCCGGATGATCCGGGGCCTTCACACTGTGCGCGAGGGGGTGTCTGGTTTCAGGACATCGTGAACGGGTGTCTCGGGACATCGTGAACGAGCTGCGTCGCAGGGTGAAGATGTCTCAGGACATCGTGAACGGGTGGCCAAGTACGAGATCCTGATCAAAGCCGTCACCGTGCAGCACCGCTCCTACGGGGAGGTCGCTGCACGCTACGGAGTGTCAAAGACCCTCGTGCACAAGCTCCACCACCGATGGCTCACCGAGGGCGAAGCCGCTTACCAGCCACGATCCCGACGACCGAGATCCACTCCCAACCGCACTCCCGAATCAGTCCGGCTACGGGTGATCGCGCTACGCGACGAACTCACCGCGCAGGGACTGGACGCCGGCGCCGACACCATCGCCGCCCACCTCTCGCACGAGAAGACCCACCTGTCCCGGACCACGATCTGGCGCATCCTCACCGCCACCGGGAAAGTCAGCCCGCAACCCCAGAAACGACCCCGCTCATCCTGGCGCCGATTCGCCGCCGACCGCCCCAACGAGCTCTGGCAATCCGACTTCACCCACGTCACCCTCACCGACGGCACCGACACCGAAGTCATCGGATGGATCGACGACCACTCCCGCTACATGCTCCACCTCAGCGCACACCGCCGCGTCACCGGCCGCACCGTCACCGACACGTTCACCGACACCGCCGCCCGCCACGGCTACCCCACAGCCACCCTCACCGACAACGGCATGGTCTACACCACCCGCCTCGCCCGCGGCGGACGCGGACGCCCAGACGGCGCCGGCAACGGCTTCGAAACACTCCTCGCCGACCTCGGGATCACCCAGAAGAACGGCAAACCCTTCAAACCCACCACCCAAGGCAAGATCGAACGCTTCTGGCAGACCCTGAAGAAATACCTCCACGCACACCCCGCCGCATCCCTGACACAGCTGCAAACCACGCTCGACACATTCCGCGACTACTACAACAACACCCGCCCGCACCGCGGCATCGGCCGCAGAACCCCCGCCTTCGCCTACGAGCTCATCCCGAAAGCGGCTCCCACCCAACCCGCCGATCCGAACATCTGGCGCGTCCGCTACGACACCATCGACAACGACGGAAAGATCACCCTGCGCCGCTCAGGACGACTCCTCCACCTCGGCATCGGACGCGCCCACGCCCGCACCGAGATCATCTGCCTCGTCCACAACAGCAACGCCACCATCATCACCCTGAACACCGGCGAACTCATCGCAGAATTCACCCTCGACCCCACCAAGAACTACCAACGCAAAAACGACTGAACCCCCGGAAACCGGGGGTTCAGTCGTTCACGATGTCCTGAGACATCACACTGTGCGCGAGGGGGGACTTGAACCCCCACGCCCTTGCGAGCACTGGCACCTGAAGCCAGCGCGTCTACCTATTCCGCCACTCGCGCATCGTTTCGTTCCGCAGAACTCAACCCCGAAAGGCTATCACGATCCGAGTGCCGCCCCGAACACCCCCGGCCCCGGCGCACGCATCCTCAGCACGGCTGACTACGATGGCCCTACCGGTCGGCATGCCAGAGGAAATCCCGTGGGAATACTTGACAGCTTTGAGAAGGGTCTGGAACGCGCTGTGAACAGCGCGTTCGCCAAGACCTTCCGCAGCGGCGTGCAGCCGGTCGAGATCGCCTCCGCGCTGCGCCGCGAAGCCGACACGAAGGCGGCCGTCGTCAGCCGTGAGCGCATCATCACGCCCAGTGACTACCTGGTCCGTCTCAGCCCCGAGGACCACGAGCGGATGCGCGGACTCGGACGGGCGCTGCACGACGAGCTCTTCGCCCTGCTCACCGCCCACGCCCGCACGCAGGGCTACAGCTTCGCGGGTCCGCTGCACATCTCTCTCGAGGCCGACGAGCGTCTCTCCACCGGCATCGTGCGGGTCAACTCCTCCTCCGTCGAGAGCAGCGTCGACTGGCAGGGCGTCGTCGAGATCGACGGCCGACGGCATCCGCTGAACAGTGCGCGCACGGTCATCGGCCGCGGCAGCGACGCCGACATCACCATCTCCGACGCCGGCTCCAGCCGCCGTCACGCCGAGATCCTCTGGGACGGCGAGCGCGGTCTGCTGCGCGACCTCGGCTCCACCAACGGCACGAAGGTCGACGGTCACAAGATCCGCGAGACGCCCCTCAACCCCGACATGTCCTTCACGATCGGACGCACTGAGCTGACCTTCCGGGTCCTGCCGGTGACCGGGAAGGAGGGGACCATCCGATGAGCGAACTCGTGCTGCTGCTGCTGCGCATCGGGTTCCTGGTGCTGCTGTGGTTCTTCGTGTTCGGCGTGGTCTACTCGCTGCGCGCCGATCTGTTCGGCGTGCGGGTGCGCAAGATGCCCGCGGGCGAAGCCGCCGCCGTGCCGGTGCCTTCCCCGGCTCCACAGCCGCCGCGTTCGAGCGGCGCGGGCGATCGCGCCCCCACGCACCTCGTGATCACCTCGGGCCCCAAGACCGGCCTGGAAGTGCCGCTGGGCGCCGCCGACTCGCTCTCGATCGGCCGTTCCAGCGAGTCCGGCCTGGTGATCCGCGACGACTACACCTCCAGCCACCATGCGCGCCTCGCCAAGCGCGGCGACATCTGGACGATCCAGGACCTCGACTCGACCAACGGCACCTACCTCGCCGGTCAGCGCCTGGGTGGCACGCCCACCCAGGTGGGCATCGGCACTCCGATCAAGGTGGGCGCGACGACCTTCGAGCTGCGATCGTAAGGCGCCGCGACACGATGGTCTTCGAGGGCTCGAGCGCTGCGATCTCCCACACCGGGAAGGTCCGCTCCAACAACCAGGACTCCGGTTACTCCGGCGCCAACCTGTTCGTCGTCGCCGACGGCATGGGCGGCCACGCCGGTGGCGACGTCGCCTCGACGATCGCGGTGAGCCACATGGAGGCCCTCGACCGCGCGTACACCTCCACCGACGACGCCCAGGCCGAGCTGCAGGCTGCCGCGACCACCGCCGCAGCCGACCTGGTGCGCGCCTCGAAGGAGCGCCCGGAGCTGGCCGGGCTCGGCACGACGCTGTGCGCCATCGTGATGGTCGACGACTACGCCGTGATCGGCCACATCGGCGACTCGCGCATCTACCTGTACCGCGACGACGTGCTCACCCAGATCACCACCGATCACACCTTCGTGCAGCGCCTCGTCGATTCCGGCCGCATCACCCTGGAAGAAGCCCGGTATCACCCGCGCCGCTCGGTGCTCATGCGCGTGCTCAGCGACATGGACATCGCGCCCGATCTCGACATGTTCGTCATGCCCACGCACCCGGGCGACCGCTGGCTGCTGTGCTCGGACGGGCTTTCGGGCGTCGTGGACGACGAGCACATCGCCAAGGCCATGCGCCTCGGCCTCGCTCCCGGACGAACCGCCGATCAGCTGCTCAAGCAGGCGCTCGACGGCGGCGCACCCGACAACGTCACGATCGTGCTCGTGGACGTGGGCGGCGCCCATCCCCTCTCCTCCGGCACGCCCACTGTGGTCGGCGCGGCCTCCAATCCATCCGATCTGCCGGTTCCCGCTCCGCGGCCCTCGCTCACCGGCTGGCTGCACCCCGTGCTGCAGGCGGCGAACGAGCCCAGCCACTTCGAGCCCGACTCCGAGGACTTCTTCGAGGAGATCATCGAGGAGGATCGCCGGCGTGCCCGCCGCCGTCGCATCGCCTGGCTCGTGGCGCTCTTCCTCGCCCTGCTCGCGCTGGTCGGCGCCGGCTTCATCGCGTACAACTGGACGCAGACGCGCTATTTCGTGGGCGCCGACGACGACAGCGTGGTGATCTACCGCGGGGTGCAGCAGAACGTCGGCCCGTTCTCGCTGTCCACCGAGGTGAAGGACACCGGCATCCTGCTCGCCGATCTGCAGTCCTACCAGCGCGCGTCGGTCGAGCGCACCATCAACGCCCGCTCGCTGGCGGATGCCGAGGCGATCACCGAGCGCCTCGCGAAGATGGTGCTGCCCGTCGAGCCGGCCACGCCGCAGCCCGAGCCCAGCGCGTCGCCCACCCCGGCGGCCACGACGGAAGCGCGGACACCATGACCGCGGTCAGCACAGACACCAGTGTCATGAAGGCGCTGAAGAAGATCCGGATGCCGCAGAAGCAGCGCAACCGGGAGTTCTGGCTGCTGCTGTTCGCGCTCGTCATCTCGGGCGCATCGCTCACCCTCGTGCAGCTGGGCGCCGAGCAGGCCATCAACACGACGATCCTCACGTTCGCCGGCGGCCTGGCCGTGCTCGTGTTCGCACTGCACGTGGTGCTGCGGGTCGTGGCATCCGACGCCGATCCCTTCGTGCTGCCCATCGCGACGGTGCTCACCGGGCTGGGTATCGCGATGATCCACCGGATCGACATCGCGAAGAAGTACACCGGCTGGGACGCCTTCTCGACCAAGCAGCTGGTGTGGACGGCGATCTCGCTGGCGGGGGCGATCGCCCTGGTGATCGCGCTGCGCAACTACCGCGTGCTGTACCGCTTCACGTACGTGTCGGGCCTCACGGGCATCGTGCTGCTCATCCTGCCCTTCATCCCCGGACTGCGAGCGCGCGGCGTGAACGCCGACGTGTGGGTGTCGCTCGGCGGCTTCGTGTCGTTCCAGCCCGGCGAGCTCGCGAAGATCTGCCTGGCGATCTTCTTCGCCGGCTACCTGGTGCGCACGCGCGAGAGCCTCACCTCGGTGGGCAAGAGGTTCCTGGGGCTCACCTGGCCCCGGATGCGGGAGCTCGGACCGGTGCTCGTGGTCTGGCTGCTCTCGCTGCTGATCATCGTCACGCAGCGCGACCTCGGCACCGGTGTGCTGATCTTCGGCATGTTCATCGCCATGCTCTACGTCGCCACCGGCAAGACGAGCTGGGTGCTCATCGGCCTCGGCGGCGTCGCGGCGGGCGCGTTCCTCGCCACGCGCATCCTCGACTACGTGCAGCGCCGGTTCACGAACTGGCTGGATGCCTTCAACCCCGACATCATCACCCGCGACGGCGGCAGCTATCAGCTGGTCGAGGGCATCTTCGGCCTCGCGCACGGCGGCCTGATCGGCACGGGCTGGGGACAGGGCCGCCCGCAGATCACGCCGCTCGCGCACAGCGACTACATCATCCCGAGTCTCGGTGAGGAGCTCGGCATCGTCGGGCTGTTCGCCATCCTCTGCCTGTACATGGTGTTCGTCAGCCGCGGACTGCGCATCGGCATGGCAGGTCAAGACGACTTCGGCAAGCTGCTGGCGACCGGCCTGTCGTTCACGATCGCACTGCAGGTGTTCATCATGGTCGGCGGCGTGACCCGGGTGATCCCCCTCACCGGCCTGACCACGCCGTTCCTCGCCGCCGGTGGTTCGTCGCTGGTCGCGAACTGGCTCATCGTCGCGCTGCTGCTGCGCGTCAGCGACGCCGTGCGGCGCCAGCCGAGGGTGGTCATCGGATGATGGGAGGCGGCATATGACCCGCGAGCTGCGCCGACTGAGCTTCGTGATCCTCGCGATGTTCCTGTCGCTGTTCGTCGCGACCAGCTGGATCCAGGTCGTCGACGCCGACAGCCTCGCACAGAACCCGGCCAACACCCGCACGCGCCTGGACAGCTACCAGATCCAGCGCGGCTCGATCATCGTCGACGGCACCGCCATCGCCACCTCGGTGGCCACGGACGACCGGTACCAGTACCAGCGGGTGTACGCCGATCCGGTGATGTGGGCACCCGTGACCGGCTACTACAATCCCGTTCTCGATTCCCGCACCGGAATCGAGAAGGCTCTCAACTCCGACCTCTCGGGCACCGGAACGAACGCGTTCTTCGGCGAGATCGAGCGCATCCTCTCCGGGCAGCCGCAGCAGGGGCTGAGCGTGGAGCTGACGATGGATGCCGACGTGCAGCGCGCGGCCTACGAGGCTCTGCAGGGGCTGAAGGGCGCCGTGGTGGCGATCGAGCCGGCGACCGGGCGCATCCTCGCCATGGTCTCGACCCCCGGTTACGACACCAACGCCCTGGCGGCGCATGACGCCGAGGCCGTGAACCAGACGTATGACAGCCTCGCCGCCGACCCCGCGAAGCCGCTGTACAACCGGGCGATCGGCGGCAACCTCAACCCGCCGGGTTCGACGTTCAAGGTCGTCGTCGCCGCTGCCGCGCTCGCCTCCGGCGACTGGACCCTGCAGTCGACCCTGCCCAACCCGGCCCGGTACACGCTGCCCGGCACGAAGACGACCGTGTCGAACGCCTGGGGCGGCACCTGCGGCGACGGCGCCACCGCGACGCTCGCCGAGGCGCTCAAGCGCAGCTGCAACATCCCGATGGCAGAGCTCGCCGTCGAACTCGGCGACAAGCGCATCCGCGAGATGGCCGAGAAGTTCGGGTTCAACGCCGACCTCGAGATCCCGCTTGCGGTGACTCCGTCCAGCTATCCGTCGTCATCGCTCAGCGATGACGCGACTGCGCTCACCGGATTCGGCCAGGGCAAGGTCACCGCGACGCCCCTCACGATCGCCATGGTCGCAGCGGGTGTCGCCAACGACGGCACCGTGATGAAGCCGCGCATGGTCGACCGGGTGATCGGCGACGACTTCGCCGTGCACCGCCAGTTCGACGACGAGGTGTTCGACGAGGCGCTCGACCCCGAGGCCGCCGAGGCGCTCACGGCGGTGCTCGTCGAGGGCGTCGATTCCGGGGCGGCGACGGGTGCAAGAATAGACGGCGTCGATGTCGCCGGGAAGACAGGCACCGCAGAGAACGGCGACAAGCCGTACACGCTGTGGTTCACAGGCTTCGCGCCGGCGGAGAATCCGAAGGTTGCGGTGGCGGTCCTCGTCGAAGACGGCGGTGGAAAGGGTCAATCGGGTTCGGGCAATGCCATTGCCGCTCCGATTGCGAAGAAGGTCATAGAGGCGGTGCTGGGCAGATGAGGCCGACGCAGGGTGTGTCGTTCGGAGGACGCTACGAGCTGCTGTCGCGTATCGCGATCGGCGGCATGGGCGAGGTGTGGGAGGCGACGGACCACGTCATCGGGCGCACCGTCGCCATCAAGATCCTCAAAGACGAGTACATGGGCGATCCGGGCTTCCTCGAGCGCTTCCGCGCCGAGGCGCGGCACGCGGCGCTCGTCAACCACGAGGGCATCGCCAGTGTGTTCGATTACGGCGAGGAGAACGGCTCCGCCTTCCTCGTCATGGAGCTCGTGCCCGGCGAGGCGCTGTCGACCATCCTCGAGCGCGATGGCGCCCTGAGTGCCGACAAGACCCTCGACATCGTCGCGCAGACCGCATCCGCCCTGCAGGCCGCCCATGCCGCCGGCCTCGTGCACCGGGACATCAAGCCCGGCAACCTGCTGATCACTCCCGACGGTCGCGTCAAGATCACCGACTTCGGCATCGCCCGCATCGCCGACCAGGTGCCGCTGACGGCGACCGGCCAGGTGATGGGCACCGTGCAGTACCTCTCCCCCGAGCAGGCCTCCGGCCACGCCGCCTCACCGGCCACCGACGTCTACTCGCTCGGCATCGTGGCGTACGAGTGCCTCGCCGGCAAGCGCCCATTCACGGGCGAATCGCAGGTGGCGATCGCCATGGCGCAGATCAACGAGCAGCCGCCGCCGCTGCCGGCCTCCGTGCCGGTGCCCGTGCAGAACCTCGTCATGGCGATGATCGCGAAGAAGCCCGCGGAGCGGCCGTCGTCGGCAGCGACGGTGTCGCGTGCCGCGCAGGCGCTTCGTCGCGGAGATCTGAACTCCGCCGCCATCGCCGTTCCCGCCATCGCGGGCCTGGGCGTCACCGACCCGGACGACGCGACACGCCTGCTGACGGGCGTGGGAGGGGAGGATGCCACCCGCATCCTGCCCACCACTGCACAGCTGCCGGCCGGCGCCGTCGCCGCCGGGGTCGGCGCGGGTGCTGCCGCAGCCGGAGCAGGAGCAGGAGCGGCTGCCGCCACCGATGCGGAGCCGGCGAGCAGGAAGCGCAAGCGCAGCCCGTGGACCTGGCCGCTGATCGCGCTGATCGTGCTGCTGGTGCTCGTGCTCGCCGGCACGCTGTTCGCGGTGCTCGGCAACCCGGATGCCGGTGAGACACCCGCCCCGACGTCGTCGACACCCGCCAAGCCGAAGCCGACCACACCGACTCCGGTGAAGACCGAGCCCGAGCAGGTGCTCGTCAATGTGGGCGAGCTGGGTCTCGTCGACCGGCCGTGCGACGAGGCGAAGCAGATCCTCGAAGGCAAGAAGCTCACGGGCGAATGCGAGACCGGAAGCACCGCGGCGCCCTCGGCCGACCGTGAGGGATGGGTCTACAGCGTCAGCGACACCGGCAACGTCCCCGAGGGCACGACGATCACCCTCACCACGTACAAGGCCGCCGTCAGCATCCCCGAGCCGGCCGCGCCCACCATCAGCGACACGCCGAGGACCGGTGAGCAGGTCACGCTCAACTGGACGAACTTCGAGTGCCCGTCGGGGGTGCCGGCTCTGTCGGCCTACGAGGTGAAGCTGACGAACGCGACGTTCGAGGACGGCAGTCCACAGCAGACGTTCACGCGCGACCGGCTCAGCGCGCCGATCACGGTGGCCGGCGAGCCCGGGTCGACCCTGACGGCGAGCTACGTCGCGTTCTGCGGCAACGACATGGCCTCACCGCGTTCGCCGCAGCTGGAGGAGCAGATCGAGCAGGCGCCCACCGAGACACCCCCCGCTGACGGCGCAGGGGACGGCAACGGCAACGGCAACGGCAACGGAGATGCCGACGCGAACAGCGCCGGCAACGGCAACGGCAAGGGCAACGGCAAGAGCAGCAGCACGGGCACCAGCACGGGCACAGGGAACGGCGCCGGCGGCGAGTAATCTGGACAGGGGTCATCAAGAGCAGCTGAGGGGGGCGTCCGTGTCGCTGGAACCGCGCATCATCGCCGGACGCTATCGGGTCGACGAGGTCATCGGCCACGGCGGAATGGCGAAGGTGCACCGGGGCTACGACCTGACCCTCGGCCGTGAAGTGGCCATCAAGATCCTCGATCCTGAGCTCGCCCGCGACACCGCCTTCCGCACCCGCTTCCGGCTCGAGGCGCAGGCGGCCTCGCGCATGTCGCACCCCTCCATCGTGCGGGTGTACGACGCCGGTTCTGAGAAGGCCGAGCCCTACATCGTCATGGAGCTCGTGCACGGCACGCTGCTCAAGGACATCATCGCGCGCGGCCCCTTGCCGGTGGAGGATGCCGTCCGCTACACCGATGGCATCCTCGAAGCCCTCGAGTACTCGCATCGCGCGGGCGTGGTGCATCGCGACATCAAGCCCGGCAACGTGATGATCACCGAGAAGGGCACCGTGAAGGTGATGGACTTCGGCATCGCGCGCGCGGTGTCGGACTCGTCGTCGACGGTCGCCGAGACGACTCAGATCCTCGGCACCGCCGCCTACTTCTCGCCCGAGCAGGCCAAGGGCGAGGCGATCGACGCGCGCACCGACCTCTATTCCGCCGGAGTGGTGCTCTACGAGATGCTCTCCGGCCGCCAGCCGTTCCGCGGTGACTCCCCCGTCGCCGTCGCGTATCAGCACGTCAGCGAGACGCCCGTGCCGCCCACCGAGGTCAACGAGCAGGTGCCCCGCGCCTTGGACGCGGTCGTGTTGCGCGCCCTCGCCAAGGATCCGTACCAGCGATTCCCTGACGCGGGCTCGTTCCGCACCGCCCTGAAGTCGGCGACCGGCGGCGAACCGCCCAGCCGCAAGGACATCGGCGCGCTGACCAGCGAACTGTACGGCGCCAATCCCCGCCAGGCCCAGGAGACCGCCCGCTCGCTGCGCCAGCTGAGCACCGACACCACGATGACCCGCACTCAGGCGGGACCGCCGGTGGCATGGATCTGGGCCGGGGTGGCGCTGCTGGCGGTGCTGCTGATCTCGGTGCTCTTCTGGGTGGTCACCCTGACCATGCGACCCAACGAGGTGCCGATGACGACCGTCACCGTGCCCAACGTGGTGGATCTGACTTCGGCCGAGGCCGAGGATGTCCTGCAGCAGGCCGGGCTGGTCCCCGACATGCGCAACGAGACGAGCGCGGAGTTCGACGAGGGGCATGTGATCCGCTCGTCTCCGACGCCGGGTGCCAAGCTCAACAAGGGCACCGTGGTGATCGTGTACGTCTCCACGGGCGCCGACACGGTGCCCATGCCCGTCGTGGAGGGCCTGTCGCAGGATGCCGCCAAGCAGGTTCTCGCGGAAGCGAAGCTCGAGCTGGGCACGGTGCGGTCGCAGAACGACAAGGACGCTGCCGCAGGCACGGTGCTCAGCGCGAGCGTGCCCGCCGATTCTCAGGTGCAGCCCGGAACGGTCGTCAATCTGGTCATCGCGAACGGTCGGGTCACGATCGAGGACATGACCGGGTTCTCGATGAACGCCGCGAAGAACCAGCTCGAGAAGCTCGGCCTGGCTGCTGCGCCGGTCGAGCTGGGCACCTGCGCACAAGGGCAGACTCCGAACGTCGTCGTCTCGATGTCGGAGGCACCCGGCGAGGTGGCGATCCACTCCACGATCGAGCTGCGCTACTGCGTGCCGGCCGCCGACTGAGCCACGGGCACTGAGGCGAGCCAGTTCGCCAGCAGGCGCCGACCGTGGTCGGTGAGCACGCTCTCGGGATGGAACTGCACGCCTACGATGGGCAGCGTCCGGTGACGCAGCGCCATGATGGTGCCGTGCTCCGCGCGCGCCGTGACCTCCAGCACCGCCGGCAGCGCCGCCTCCGCCACGGCGAGCGAGTGATAGCGGCCCGCGGCGAACGGCGAGGGGACCGCTTCGAACAGCAGGGAGCCATCGTGCGACACCGCGGACACCATGCCGTGCATGAGCTCGGGCGCGGCGGTCACCGCTCCCCCGTACGCCGCCGCGATGGCCTGGTGCCCGAGACACACGCCGAGCAGCGGCATCCGCCTCTCCGCCGCCAGCCGCACCACCGCGACCGATGCTCCGGCATCCACCGGCGCGCCGGGCCCCGGCGAGATCATCACCGCGTCGAAGTCGTCCAGCACCGTGCGCCACCGGCGCGGATCCACGAACGCATCTGCCTCGATCATGGTGACCTGTGCGCCCAGCTCGCGCAGGTAGCCGATCAGGATATGCACGAAGCTGTCGTGGTTGTCGACGACGAGCACCCGCGCACTCACGACGGTCGCGTCGGCGCTGACGACGTCTGCGAAGGTGGGTCGCCGCGTGGCCTGCGCATGCATGAGGGGAAGTCTATTCGCCCCCGCTAGACTGATGCCCATGGCACGTGACCGCGATCCCGAAGAGCCCGCCGTCGAGCGTCCCGAGGGCGACGCCGCCCCCAACGCCGTCTGGTTCAAGCCCGTCATGGTGGGCTTCATGCTGCTCGGGCTGGCCTGGATCCTGGTGTACTACATCTCCGGTTCCCGCCTGCCGATTCCGGGTCTGGACTCCTGGAACCTCGGCATCGGCCTCGGCATCGCGCTGATCGGCTTCCTGATGACCACGCGCTGGCGCTGACGCGTCAGTCGCACGACCACGCCCTCGCACCCCCGCGGTGCGGGGGCGTCGTGGTTCGAGGAGTTGTCAACAGCCGTTTCCACCTGTGAATAACACCCGTGTAATTCTCCCCAGGTGTGGAGATCCCTGTGGATAACTCTGGGGACATGCTGTGCACATCGCTGTGCATGATGTGCCCGCCCTTGTGGACAGCCTGTGGAGGACGATGGCCGCGGACCGCCGAGAGCGTGCTCAGAGCATCGAGCGGATGACGATCGGCGATACGATCAGCGCCAGGGCGACCAGCACGGCTGCGAGGGCGATCAGCAGGACGATCTGCAGCGTGCGCTGCTGAGGACGACGGGTGCGCGCGAAGATGAATCCGATCAGCGCGCCGACCGCCGCTCCCCCGATGTGCGCCTGCCAGGCGATGTTCAGCGTCTGCACGAAGCCGATGCCGAGGTTGATCGCGAGGATCACGAGGATGCCGCGGATGTTGGCGCCGATGTGGCGTCCGATGACGAGCAGCGCGCCCATCAGGGCGAAGATACCGCCCGATGCGCCGACGGTCGCGGCGCCGGGATCTAGAACGGCCATCGCGACGGATCCGCCCAGGCCGCCGATCAGGTAGAGCACGAGGAAGCGCCACCGGCCCAGCAGCGGCTCGAGACTGCGGCCGATCATCCACAGGGCCAGCATGTTCAGCAGGAAGTGCATGATCCCGCCGTGCACGAGCATGGCCGTGATCAGCCGCCAGGGCTGGAAGGTGAACCCGCCGCCGAACATGTCGGGGAAGAGGTAGGGCGTGGCGAACAGCAGCGTGCGGTCGACGATCGGCCCGAGCAGCAGCTGCAGGACTCCCACGACGGCGGTGACCGCGATGATCCCGAAGGTCACGACCGGGCGCGAGGACGAGGCGGCGCCCATCCCCCAGACGCGGCCGGCCCGACGCTGCGCGGGAGTGCGCGACCGGCGGTCGGCCTTCATGCACTCGGGGCAGATGACGCCGACGGCCGCCTGTGTCTGGCAGTCGGCGCAGACGGTGCGTGTGCAGCGCTGGCAGAGCACGAAGCTCTGCCGATCCGGATGCCGGTAACAGAAGTTCTCGCGGTTGCGCGTGAAATCAGGGGAGGTCATCCGGATCGGCCAGAGCTCTCGTCAGGCTGCGGCGATGTCGACGGAGTGCAGCACGACCGGCTCGACCGGACGGTCCTGGGCTCCGGTGCGCACGGCGGCGATCTCGTCGACGACCGCCTTGGAGGCGTCGTCGGCGACCGCGCCGAAGATGGTGTGCTTGCCCATCAGCCACGGGGTGGGGTCGGTCGTGATGAAGAACTGCGAGCCGTTGGTGCCCTCCGCCTGGCCGGTGATGGCGTTGCGGCGCAGGCCGGCGTTGGCCATCGCGAGGATGTACGGCTCGTTGAAGTTCAGCTCGGGGTGGATCTCGTCGTTGAAGTTGTATCCGGGACCGCCGATGCCCTGACCGAGCGGGTCGCCGCCCTGGATCATGAAGTTCGGGATGATGCGGTGGAAGATGACGTCCTTGTACAGCGGGCCCTCACCGGGCTTGCCGGTGGCCGGGTCGGTCCACTCCTTCGAGCCGTCGGAGAGCCCGACGAAGTTGGCCACGGTGTTCGGGGCGTGGTCGCCGAACAGGTTGATGACGATGTCACCGTGGTTGGTGTGCAGAGTTGCGACATGAGATGCGTGAGGCATGCGTTCATTCTCGCAGAGCGCTGCTGTGCGGGCGCGGCGTATTGTCTCGTGTCCATGCCCACAGCGCCAGACTCTGCTCCTATTCAGTGTGTTGTGGTTGGATGAATGCGGAACGGACAGGACCGACGGGAGAGCAACGTGAATCTCAGCCGCAAGCGCAAGAAGGAACTGCGTCACCTTCAGCAGGACGCCGGACGACTGTGGGAGTCGCAGCAGGTGCTCGTCGGCCACGCCGCGGACATCGCCCGGGAGGCCGGCCGCCAGCTGGGCAACTTCAACCGCGAGCAGGTCGTCCCCGCCGTGCAGGAGTCGTACGACCGCCACCTCGCTCCTACCGTCGACCGCGGAGTGAAGATCGGCAAGCACGTCGTCGATCAGCGCGTCGTGCCGGTCGTCGGCGGAGTCGTCGGCACCGCGATGTCGGCCTGGGATGTCGCCAACAAGAAGCGGTACGAGCTGGGCATCGGTCCCCGTCACGTCGCGCCGAAGAAGAAGAGCCCGGGACTGGGCTCGATCGTGGCGATCGTGCTCGGCGTCGCCGCCGCGGTCGGCGTGGTCGTCGCAGCCTGGCAGACGCTGCGAGCGGACGATGAGCTCTGGGTGGCTGACGACCCGCTCTCCCCGCCCAACGCATGACCTCTCACGCGCGCGTCCGCCAGGCGGCCGCAGCGCGTGGCCTCGAGATCGAGATCCGCCAGCGGCCTCCGGCAGCCAGTCTGCCCGAGGCCGCTGCGCTTCTCGGGCTTCAGCCCCATGACATCGTCAAGACGCTGGTCGTGAAGCGTCCGACGCCCCGGCCGGTCACCGGTGCGCCAGGCGGTGCGAGCGGTGCGGCGCCGGAGTACCTCTTCGCGTTGGTGCCCGGCGGGCGCTCGATCTCGTGGCCGAAGCTGCGCGCCCTCGTGGGCGTCAATCGGCTGCGCCTGCCCGAACCCGAACTGGCCTTCGCCGCCACCGGCTACGAACGCGGCACGATCGTGCCGATCGGCAGCACGCACGACTGGCCGGTCTACGCCGACGAATCCATCCTCGGTCGGCGCATCGCGATGGGTGCCGGCACGCACGGATTCAGCCTGTTCGTGGATGCCGACGCGCTGGTGCGCGCTTACCACGCCGTCGTCGCCGACATCAGCATCCCGGAGCCCTCTGGCGCCGACGCCCGATCCTGACGACGACTCGTTCACGGACCGTCCGACGCCGCATGCCGACGCCGCCATCGCCCTCAGCGCACCGCGTCGATCACCCCCGCCGCAGTGACGGCGGTGTCGTGCCACGTCGGCAGTCGCGCACCCGCGCGCGCGGCGGCCGCCGCGAGGCGTCCGCGCAGCTCCCGGTCCACGAGCAGCGGCCGCAGCGCGGCGGCGAAGGCCGCAGGGTCGTCCGGCGGCGCCAGAACTCCGGCATCCCTCGGCACGGTGTCGGGCACCGCGCCGGTGCAGCACGAGACGATGGGCAGGCCGTGCGCGAGCGCCTCGTCGAACACCAGCCCGTATCCCTCGTAGCGAGTGGCGAGCGCGAACACGTCCGCCCGCTGGTAGAGCTCGTCGCGCTCCGCGCTGCTCACCGCGCCCGCCAGGCGCACCCGCGGAGTCAGGCCCAGTTCCGCTCTCAGCGTGTGCAGCGCGGCGACGTGGTCGCGGTCGTGCGGGGTGCCGACGATCACGGCCCGCCACGGCAGGTCGATCAGGCACGCCAGCGCGCGCAGCAGCACGTCGTGTCCCTTGCGCGGATGCTGGATCCCGACGGCCAGCACGAGGGGAGGCTCCGACGGAGTGCCTTCCTCCGCCGCGGCGACCGGCGCTCCGGCCGCGGGACGCTGCGTGCCGGGCCGGGCGACGGTGATCCGCTCGGCGGGAACGTCGTACTCGGCGACGAGGATGCGCGCCGTGTGGGCACTGGGTACGAGCACGGCACGCAGCAGTCGCAGGTTGTCGCGCTCGGTGCGGAACAGGTGCGCCCGTCGATCGGCGTCGAGCCCCTCCTCGTGCGCGAGCGGGTGATGCACGATGCCGATCATCGGTGCGGACACCTGCGCGAGCGCGTGGGTGGGCATCGCGCCGACCAGGAAGCCGTCGAGGATGAGCGGGACGCGCTCGCCCACGGCGGCGAGCGCCGCCGTCGCCTCCGCCAGATGCGGGGCCGTCGGGTCGGGGAACGAGTCGCCGAGCCCGAGGTGCGCGACATCGATGCCTACCGCCCGCAGACCCTCCAGCAGACGACGCTCGTACACGTACCCGCCGGTGACGGTGTGCAGGTCGCCGGGGACGGCGAACACGGCCCGGGTCACCACTGCTGCTCCGGGGCGTAGCGGCGCAGCACGCGCGACTCAACGGCGCCGACCAGGGCGTACCCCAGCGCCGACACGGCCGTGACCAGGACGGTCGCCCCGGCGAGCAGATCGTACCCCGACCTCGAGGCGGCGAGCGCCATCGCATTGCCGATCCCCGTGCCGGTGGCCAGCCACTCCACGACGGTCACCGCGAGCACGGCCGCCGGCACGCTCATGCGGGCAGCGGCGAAGAAGCCGGGCAGCATGGCGGGAATGCGCACGCGCACGAGCGCTGTGCGTTCGGATGCCGCGTAGCTGCGCAGCACGTCGAGGGCCTGACCTGGCGCCTGGCGCAGACCCTGCAGGCAGGCGATGAGCGTGGGGAAGAAGACCATGATCGCCACGAGCACGATGCCGCCCACGGCCCCGCGGCCGAGCAGCAGCACGACCAGCGGGGCTGTGGTGACGATGGGCACGGCGCGCAGCGCGATCGCGATCGGCATGCTGAGGGCGGCGATCGGCGGGGTGAGCACGAGCAGCATCGCCAGGCCCGCTCCGACGGCGAGTCCGGCCAGATAGCCGGGCACCGCGAGTGCCGCCGTCTGTCCGAGGGCGGTGAGGAGACTGTCGCGCACTGCGCCGTCGTCGTCGATCCCGAGCAGCACGCGCGCGACGTCGATCGGGGTGCGGGCGAAGAACGGGTTCAGCCCGGTGACGATGATCCCGCCCCACCACAGCACGAGCATCACGACGACGAAGCCGAGGGCGGATGCCACCGCGCCGCGCACCCGGTGCGCGGCGGAGGCGGGCGGTCGCGGCGGAGCGAGGATGAGCGGCGGCGGGCCGGCGTGCAGCCGGCGACCGACGACGCCGACGAGGGCGTAGGCGAGCACCGAGACGACGGTGGCCACGGTGGCGATCGTCCACGTCAGCTGCACGTCGAGGTCCCGTGCGGCGCGCACGGTCAGCACGCCGAGGCCGCTCTCGGCACCGGTGAACTCTCCCACCATCGCGCCGAGGAATGCGGCCGGCGCTGCGATCTGCAGTCCCGCGACGAGGTACGGCAGACTCGCGCGTGCCCGCACGAATCGCAGCGCAGCGGCACGCCCGCGTCCGTAGCTGCGGACGAGATCGAACCAGCCGGCCGGGGCGGCGCGCAGTCCGACCAGCACCGGGATCATCGTCGTGTAGTAGACGGCGAGCGCCGCCAGGGCGATCTGCGGCCCGTCGCCGGGTCCGAGCAGCACGCGCAGCACCGGTCCGGTCGCGACCAGGGGCAGGCAGAAGACGACGAGTGCGACCGTCGTGACCACCGCCTGGGTGCGTGGCAGCAGCACCGCGAGCGCCGCGAGAGCGACCGCGGCGAGGTTGCCCAGCGCGAAGCCGGCGAGGGCCGCCGCGCCGGTGACTCCGAGGGCGCGCAGCAGCAGCCCCGCGTGGTCTTTCAGGGTCAGCGCGATCTCGCTCGGCGCCGCCAGCACGTAGGCGCCGGCGAGCAGCCGGGCCGTCGCCTCCCAGAGCGCCAGCAGCGCGAGCACCATGAGAAGGGTGCCCAGTCCGCGTCGCCTCCGGGTGGCATCCGTGGTCATGCCGCCGCCTCCGCGCGCGAGCGGGCGAGGGCGAGGGTCACCTCATCCACGAGCTTCTCGAACGCGGGGGTGCGCGCGCTGCCGGCGGTGCGGGGATGGCCCAGGTCCACCGAGACGTCGGCGACGACGCGCGCCGGACGCGGGCTGAGCACCACGATGCGGTCTGCGAGCCGCACGGCCTCCACGATCGAGTGGGTGACGAGCACCGTCGTCGCGCCGCCTTCGCGCCACAGCGGCGGGAGATCGGTGAGCAGATCCTGCCGGGTCAACTCGTCGACAGCGCCGAAGGGCTCATCCAGCAGCAGCAGGCGAGGGCGCGTCGCCAGGGCGCGGGCGATCGCCGCGCGCTGGCGCATGCCCCCGGACAGCTCGGCCGGGCGCGCGTCACCGAAGCCCTGCAGGCCCACGAGAGCGATCAGCCGGTCGACGGCATCCGGATCGGCGGGGCGGCGCGCGAGGCGCCGCGCGAGCGCGATGTTGCCGCGCACTGTGCGCCAGGGCAGCAGCGAGGGATCCTGGAACGCGATGGCGAGTTCGCCGCGCCGGGCGACCGTGTGCGGTTCGGCATCGTCGATCACCACCTGACCGGCACTGGGCTGCTCGAGGCCCGCGATGAGGCGCAGCAGCGTGGACTTGCCGCATCCGGAGGGGCCGACCAGAGCCGTGGTCTGTCCGGCGGCGAGGGTGAGATCAGTGGCGGCGACCGCCTCCAGGGCGCCGAAGCCCTTGCGCACTCCGGTCAGGCGCACGACAGGCGGTTCATCCGCCATGGATCTGCTCCAGGATGGATCGATCCCACAGATCCGCATCGACATCCCGGCCGAGCAGCCCGAGGGTCTTGCGGTTCGCGGCGACGGTCTCGTCGGTCCACCAGCCGAAGCCGTGCTCGTCGGTGAGATCCGAGAACATCAGTGGCACCTGTCGCTCGGCCTGCAGCTTCTGCACGTCGGGGTCCAGCCCGGCATCCGGGAACATCTTCAGCGTCAGCTGCGTGGCGGCATCCGTGTCCTTCCGATACGCCTCCCAGCCGCGGACCTCGCCCGTCATCAGCGCGACGAGCTCGTCGCGCCGCTCGGCGAGACTCTGCTCGGTCGCGATGTAGGTCTGCGAGTGCACGGCGTAGCCGTGGTCGGCCATCAGCATGGTGACCGCGTCGACTCCCTGCACGGCCATCGCCACCGGCAGATCGGTCTCCCAGCACAGCAGGCAGTCCACCTCACCGGCCAGCAGCGGCTGCGCGGAGTATTGGGTCGGGACGACCTCGATGCGGTCGATGTCGACGTCGTTCAGGGTGCACAGCGTCTCGAGCACCGGCGTGTTGGCGGTGGCCATCCCGATGCGCAGGCCCTCGAGGTCCTTCGGCTCGTTCACCGGACGAGCCGGCAGGGATGCGATGACGAAGGGATTCTTCTGCATGGCGACGCCGATGATCTTGAACGGCGCCCCCTCGGCGACGGCAGCAGCGGTGTAGTCGGCGGCGGAGATGCCCACCAGAGCCGCCCCGGAGACCACGGGCGGTTCGACGGGCGCGTTCGGGCCGCCCTGCAGCAGGCTCACCTTCAGGTCCTGGTCCCGCCACCAGCCCCGGTCCAGCGCGATGTAGCTGCCGGCGAACTGCACCGAGTGCAGCCACGACAGCTGCAGCGACACGTCGCTCAGCTTGCCGGAGCTCGGCTCGCCGCCACCGGGAGCGCTGCACGCGACCGCGCCGAGACCGAGGGCGCCGAGCATGCCGGCCCCGAGCAGGGCGCGGCGCGAGAGCAGCAGGGTGCGGTGGGAATCATCCATGACGTCTCCTGGGGGTGGGGGAAAGGGAGGCTTGTTCTGGTGAGGAGATGGGGTGCGAGCGCATGATGCGGCGGCGTGCCCAGACCGTGGCGACGCCGGGAAGGGCGGCGATCAGCGCCATCAGGCCGAAGGACACGCTGATTGCGAGGGACTGCGCGGCGCCGATGCCCGCGATGGGCAGCAGGGCGACCGCGGTGCCTTCGCGCACGCCCCAGCCGGCGACGGACACCGGGATGAGCATGGCCAGCAGCACCAGGGGCACGACGGCCACGACCGCGGCGAAGCTCAGCGGTGCCCCCACGGCGAACGCGCAGCAGGCGAACGCGCCCAATACGCAGGCTGCGGTCGCCATGGCGAGCCCCACCTGCTGCCAGGGGGCGCTGCGCAGGCTGCGGCGCAGCGCCCGTGCGGTGCGGCCGAGGCGCCCTGCCGCGCCGGGGTGAACACGCAGGCCGATCAGCACGGCGAGCACCGCGGCCCACGCTGCGGGCAGCAGCACGGCCAGCGCCGCGAGCACCGGCGGTGGCCAGTCGATCGAGGTGGCCAGTGTGAGCGTGCCCACGAATCCTGCGCTCAGGACGACGAGCATGGCGAGCTGTCCGATCGCGCGCTCCACGATCACCGATCCCGCCGCGGCCGCCACGCCGGCCCCGTGACGTGCACGCGCGGCACGCCCGACGTCGCCCAGTACGCCGCCCGGGAGTGTGGTGTTCACCAGCTGCGCCAGGAAGTACTCCGCGATGGCCGTCCGCGCGCTGAGCCGGATGCCCAGCGGCGCCGCCGCGAGGCGCCAGCGCAGTGCGCTCAGCACGGTCAGCGCCATGAGCAGCCCGGCCGCTGTGGCCAGCCAGACCGGGTGCGCCCCGCGCAGCAGCGTCAGCGCATCGGCGCCACCGGCGATGCGCCAGATCAGCACCAGCAGGGCGAGGGTGGCGGTGATCTGCAGCGCCCGCCCCAGCCACGCGGGCACACGCAGGCGCGACGTCAGGGTGCCGCGCCTCTTCATGACGACACCCGCCGTCGCCAGAGCACCCGCACGTCGACGCCGAACGACCAGGCGAGGGCGAGAGCCGTGGCGGCGACCAGCGCCAGCGCTGCGGTCGTGGGCAGGAAGGGCAGCTGGAGTGCGAGCAGGGCGATCAGCTGCACCACGCACACCACCTTGCGGCTGTAGCGCTCCGGCAGCGGGCCATGCAGCCAAGGCAGGAGAACGGCCGCGATCGCGAAGAGGTACCGCGGCAGGCCCAGCAGCAGGGCGACCGCGCCGGCCGGCCCGTGCATCGCGAGCAGCGCGAGAACCAGACCGAAGGCCGCATCCACCTCCATGTCGAAGGAGGCGCCGAAGGACGACGCCGTCCCCTGTCTGCGGGCGAGGAACCCGTCGACGCCGTCGAGCGCCAGTGCGAGCGTGCCCGCGACGATCACCACCGCGGTGGCATCCGCGCGCACGCCACCGGCGAGCAGCAGGCCGAGCAGCAGCGCGACGATCGCCATCCGCACGAGCGTGACGACGTTCGCCGTCCCGAGCCGATGGTGCGGGTGGCGGCGGTGCAGAGGCACCGCGAATGCTCCGACGCCGGCGGCGAAGGTCGCACCGGCGACCGCGACTGAGAGCGCCGGCATGGCCAGTGCGAGGGCGACGGCCAGCAGGCCGAGCAGGATGACCGCGGCCACGGCGAGGAAGCGCCGCACCGGGCCACGCCCGGCGGTGAGCCCGCCGCCAGTCCCGCGATCACGGTCGCGATCGCGACCGAGGGTTCCAGCGGGTGCGGCAGCCATGTCCGCACGATATCAGCGCTGCATGCGAGGCCCGCCGGTCTCGGTGCGCGCGCTCAGGAACCAGCCGACGTGGGCAGCAGCTCGGCCATGCGCAGACCGATGTCGACGAGCCTGACGCGCTGCAGCGCAGCGACCTCGTCGAGCGTGAACCAGCCGGCCATGTCGGTCGATCCGTTCTTCTCGAATCGCAGCGCTCCGCCGGTGATCCTCGCGCGGTAGACGATCCGAAGGGTGTGCAGCGGCACGTCGCTCTCATCACGACGCACCCGCTGCGAAGCCGGGATGACGCGCGAGTGGATGCCGAGCAGCTCCGTCGTCTCGATCTCGAACCCGGTCTCCTCGCGCAGCTCGCGGCGCACCGCGCGCTCGGGATCCTCACCGGCCTCGAGTCCACCGCCGGGCAGTGTCCAGGCGACCCGCCGACCCTCGACCCAGCGCGCGAGCAGCACGTTCCCCTCGTCATCGGTGATGATCCCGTAGGCGGCGACGCGCAGCTGCATGCCCTCACAGTAGTGCCACCGCGACGAGCGGCGGACGACTTCGTCGCCGATCCAGCACAGGGCGCGATGCGTCGAGTCAGGCGGATTCGACGGGCTCGATGTGCTCCTCGGTGAGCAGGATGCCGCCACTGGTGTTGGCTGAGTTCGACAGCTCGTTGAGCCATTGCTGGCTCAGCTGCGGGGCGACCGGCTCGTCGAAGCTGAATCGCAGCGGAATCGAGGGGTGCAGCCACAACGTGGAACGACCCGAGGCGTCGGGGTGCCGCCACGACAGGGTGAAGCTCTCGTTGCGGCGCAGCTTCAGGGCGATCACGACCTTGAGGTGCGCGAGCGTGCGATCGTCGATCTCGATCGCGTCGGCGGAGTTGCCGTAGTAGATGTATCCCATTTGCGTTCACCGTACGACCGAATGCGCACGTGCGTGCCGCGGCGCGACGCAGAGGGACGCATGGCGAACAGGGCGTTCGCTCTGTGCATGACCTCGGCCGGTCGCCGATGCTGCTGCCGGCTCACGCGCCCTCGAGCGTCTCCTTCGCGGTGCGACCGTAGGTCTGGCGGTACAGCTGATTGAACCGCGACGTGTTGCCGAACCCCCAGCGCCGGGCGATGTGGGTGACGGTCTCGTCGCCGGAGCCGTTGCGCAGATCGCGATGAGCGCCATCGAGGCGCACCCGGCGCAGGAAGTCCGTCGGCGTGGTATCCAGGCTGCGCCGGAACGCGTACTGCAGTCCGCGTGTGGAGATGTGCACGGCGGCGGCGACGTCGTCGACGGTGATGGGCAGATGCGCATGCTCGTCGATGTAGGTCAGGGCGCGCCGCACCGTCGCCGCACCGTCACCGCCGCCGTCGCGTGCGATGGCATCGGAGAACGTGGAAGGGAAGCAGCTCAGCACCGTCGTCAGAGCGTGCCGGGCGAGACCGGCTTCGATCAGCTCATCCCCCTCGGCGGCCACCGCCGCGCTCATGAGGTAGTCGAAGGCTCGCGCCCACTGGCGTGCGGCGGCCCCGTTGCGCGGATGCAATGAGGTGAGCCGCAGCGAGAGCAGCTCGTCTCCGGTGATGCGCCGTGCCAGCTCCTGCGCGTGCATCCGGTCGAAGATCAGCGCGGACACGTCCGCGGTGCCCTTCCAGCGCGCCTCCACCTGCGCGCTGTCGGTCGCCCACGGCGCGCCCGGCTCGATGAGCGCGCGACGGCTGCGGACCCAGCCGTCCGCCGTCACCAACCGGCAGGCGAAGAGCTGATCCTCGGGCTGCACACGCGAATGCACCTCCGCGGCGAGCGAGTACCGCACGATCGACGTCTCGCTGAAGGTCGCCGACCGCCACCGGAACGCGAACTCGGCGGGGTCGATGTCCACCAGCGTCGCTGACGGCACGAACCTCGTCCAGATCTCCTCGACGTCGTCGACGTCGTCGGACTCCATGTGCACGATCTCCGCCACGTCACCTCCTGCGCACGGCGCCTGGTCTGCGCACTCAGCGTAAAGAATATGCGAGTTCCGGCATCTTCATAATGCGGGGCGCATTCGCGCGTTCGGGATCAGCTGCCGGCGAGCAGTTCAGGGGTGGGCTGGGAGTGATGGGGGGTGTCGAGCAGTTCGGCCTGCAGCTGCCACAGCCGCGCTTTGAGCTGTTCCCGCAGCGGACGCTGCGCGGGGTCGTGGTAGATGTTGTGCAGTTCTTCGGGGTCCGCTTCCAGGTCGTACATCTCCCACTCGGGTGGGTAGGTGTGCGGTGAGGAGCCGGGCAGTCCCATCCCGTCGTTGTAGAAGTAGATGAGCTTGTGGCGTTCGGTGCGGATGCCGTAATGCGCGAACGCATGATGGTTGATGTCGTCGTTCTCGAAGTAGCGGTAGTACATCGCCTCCCGCGTCGGCTGAAGCGGGTGCTCGGTCAGCTGCGGCCAGATGCTCACCCCCTGCATCCGCTCGTGCGCGGCCACACCGGCCGCGTCGAGGATCGTCTGCGCGAAATCGACGTTGGTCACGATCTGCGTCAACGGCTCGTCCCGCGCCGGGATGCGGGAGGGGCAGGAGAGCACCAGCGGCATCCGCAGCGACTCGTCGTACATGAACCGCTTGTCGAACCAGCCGTGATCGCCCAGGAAGAAGCCCTGATCCGACGTGTACATCATCAGGGTGTCGTCGAACACATCCCGCTCGCGCAGCCAGTCGATGACGCGGCCCACATTGTCGTCGACGGATGCCACACACGCCAGATAGTCCTCCATGTACCGCTGGTACTTCCATACGGCCGCCTGCTCGTAGGTGAGATCCTCCGGCGGCGCGACCTTCAGATCCGTCAGCGTGAGATGGTCCGCCACCCGCATCGCCGCGCGGTGCGCCGCCGAGGAACGCGTCGCGTAATCGTCATCGAACGTCGCCGGCACCGGGATCGGGTCCGAGTACATCCCCTTGTGCTTCTCGTCCGGCTCCCACGGACGGTGCGGGGCCTTGTGATGGATCAGCAGGCACCACGGCTCTTCCCCCGACAGTGACTCCAGCCAGCCCAGCGACAGATCCGTGATGACATCCGTCGCGTACCCCGGCTCGATCCGCACGCCGTCCGCCGTCAGGATCTGCGGATCGAAGTACTCCCCCTGATCACGCAGCACGGCCCAGTAGTCGAAGCCCTCCGGGTCATGGCCGGGCCCCTCCCCCATGTGCCATTTGCCGACGATCGCGGTACGGTATCCCGCCTCGCGCAGCGCCGACACGAACGTCGGCTGCGACGCATCGATCGGCGTCTCCAACGTCGTCACCCCGTTCACATGGCTGTAGGTCCCGGTCAGGATCGACGCGCGCGACGGCGTGCACAGCGCGTTCGTGCAGAAGCAGTTCTCCAACCGCACCCCCGCCCCCGCGATCTCGTCGATCCGCGGCGTGGTGTTCACCACCGATCCGTACGCGCCGATCGCATGCGACGCATGGTCGTCGGTGAGGATCAGGACGATGTTCGGACGCTTCTGCGGGGCGCTCATGCTGCTTCCTCTGTCTGCTGTGCGGTCAGCGCGGTGGATCACCGCTGCTGAGGAGCGAGAACGTCCAGGGCTCCCGCAGATCGGAGCGCAGCGTACTCCTGCGCGATGCGGACCGCGGCGTCCGCCGGGTCGAGGTCGGGGTTCCACAGCCGCTCGGCGACCGCCAGCAGCCGGGGGAAGAGCATCGACATCAGGTCATCGCCGTCGAGCACGAACTCCGACCACACCGCCGCCTGCACGCCGACGCAGCGCGGGTGCTGCGCCTCGTGCCAGGGTGCGGTGAGGATGTCGGTGATCGAGATGCCGGGCACCATGCCCTTCTGCGGCACTTCGGCGTCGGGGTCGATGCGGTTGAGGTAGAGCGTGCGCGCATCGGCGAACACGAAGCGCTGTCCGGCCGCGGAGATGCGCTGCATGCCGCGGGACTCGTCCCACGCCACGACGAGCGCCTCCTGGTCATCCCAGATCTCGCACGCCTCATCCCACACGGCCACGCGCTTGCCGTTCTCGCGCAGCACAGCGGCGGCGATGTCCATGAACCAGTTCTGCAGCCGCTCCACGCGCGGGACGCCGCGCAGTCGCATCCACTCCCCGATCCGCGGGTCCGACGCCCACTGCTGGAAGGCGCACTCGTCTCCCCCGATGTGCACGTACTGTCCGGGGAAGAGCTGCGCGATGCGGCGCATGACCGCCGAGATGAAGTCGCGTGCCTCGTCGGTCGGCCAGAGCAGGTCGTTGCGCGCGGGCCACCACATGTGCTCGCGCATCGAGCCCTCGGGCAGCGGCAGCTCTGCCGGGCGGCCCAGGTGCGGGTACACGCCGATGGCGGCCATCATGTGCCCCGGAACGTCGACCTCCGGCACGATCACGATGCCATGCGCCTCCGCGTGCGCGACGACCTCCGCGATCTCGGCGTCGGAGTAGAAGCCGTTGGTCCACTTCTCGTCCTGCTCCGTCACCGCACGCTCGCGGGTGTCGCCGAGCAGCGAGTCGTAGTCGTCGAAGCGGCCGCGGGGCAGGAAGGCCGCATCGGTGGTGAGCAGCGGGTACTCGGGCACCTCGAAGCGCCAGCCCTGGTCGTCGGTGAGGTGCCAGTGCAGCCGGTTGAAGCCGTACCGCGCGGCCAGTCCGATCACGCGCTTGATGACCGCCACCGGGTAGCAGGTGCGCGCGGAGTCGATCAGCAGTCCGCGCCATTCGGCGCGAGCGGTGCGTCCGCGAACGGGACCGACGGCCGCCTCGGGCAGATTCTGCACGCTCATCCCTTGACCGCCCCCGCAACCATTCCCTTGGAGATCTTGTTCTGCACGAGGACGAAGATGATGATCACCGGGATCGCGATCAGTGTCGCACCGGCCATCACCCCACCCCAGTCGGTGGCCTTCAGACCCTGCTGGAAGGACTGCAGCCAGATCGGGAGCGTGACCGAGGAGTCCTTCGAGAGCACGATCAGCGCGAGGGTGTACTCGTTCCACGCGAACAGGAAGCCGAACACGGAGGTCGAGATGATGCCCGGCAGCAGCAGCGGCAGCGTCACCCGGCGGAAGGCGCCGAAGCGCGAGCATCCGTCGACCATCGCCGCCTCCTCGAGCTCGATCGGGATGCCGTCGACGAATCCGCGCATCATCCAGGCGATGAAGGGCACGATCGTGCCGATGTAGAGGATCGACAGGCCGATGACGGAGTTCAGCAGTCCCCAGCCGTCCAGCATCCGGTACTGCGAGATGAACAGCGCCTCGGCGGGGATCATCTGCACGACGAGGATCGCGATGATCATCATCGTGCGGCCGCGGAAGCGGAAGCGCGACAGGGCGAAGGATGCCAGCAGCGCCGCGCTCGACGCGAACACCACCGTCAACGCGCCCGCGGTGAGCGAGGCACCCAGCGCCGGGAAGAAGTTGCGGTTCGTGAAGGCGGTGAAGAAGTTGTCCCAGGTGAACTGCTGCGGCAGCAGGTGCGGCGGCCAGGCCAGCAGCTCGGACTCGGACTGGAAGGCGGAGTTGACCATCCAGTACACGGGGATGAGCCAGAGCACGGCGAGCAGCACGCCGGCGAGGTTGGCGACGGGATGTGCGAAGAACTCTCTGCGCTTGGCAGCACGGTGCGCGCGCTTCGCCGCTGCCTCGGCAGTGACGGCGAGGTCCTGCGTGGTGAGGAGCTGCTGCGTGGTCATCAGTTCATCCCTCCCTGGCGGTACAGCATCTTCAGGTAGCGGGCGGTGAGCAGCAGGGTGAGCAGCAGGATGATCATGGCGAGGGCGGATGCCATGCCGTAGTCGCCCTTGGCGATGCCGGTCTCGTACACGTAGGTGCCGAGCAGGTTCGTCTCGCTGGCGATGCCGCCGGCCTGCTGCAGCACGTAGATCTGCGTGAAGACCCGCAGGTCCCAGATGACCTGCAGCACCCCGATGAGGGAGATGACCGACCCGATCATCGGCAGCATGATCCGCCGGATCTGCTGGAAGTTCGACGCGCCGTCGATCTGCGCGGCCTCGAGCACCTCACCGGGAACCTGCGAGAGGGCGGCGTAGATGGTGATCGCGACCAGCGGCAGCGACGACCAGATGATGACGGCCGAGGCGATGAGGTAGAACGTCCAGTAGTTCTCCCCCAGCCAGTGGAAGTTCTTGAAGTCCTGCAGCCCGATCGAGGTGAGGAAGTAGTTCAGCAGGCCCGAGCGCGGATCGACGAGCCACTGCCATACGGTCAGCGACGCCAGCGCGGGCATCGCCCACACCACGATGAGCGTGGTGTTGAACACCGCGCGGACCAGGGTGTTCAGGCGCAGCATCAGCACGGCGAAGCCGATGCCGAGCACCATCGTCATCCCCGCCGTCCACGCGCAGAACAGCAGGGACTTCAGGAAGACGCTCCAGAAGTAGGGGTCGCTGACGATGGCGGCGTAGTTGGACAGTCCGGCCCACTCCGCGGGCTTGCCGAACTGCTGTTCGAGCCCGAAGTGCTGGAACGACATGATCGTCTGCCGGACGAGGGGGTATCCGAGAGCGATCAGCACCATGATGCTCGCGGGGGCGAGCAGCATCCACGGTGCGAGCCGGCGGCCGCCGTTGCGCACCGCTCGGCTCATCGGGGGGCTCAGCTCCGCGCGGCGTCGTGCCGCGCGGGTGGGCCGGACTGTCAGCTGTGTCATCGTAGTGCGAGGCCTTGCGTCACTTGTTGAGAGCCGCGTCGAGCTGCTCATCGAACGCCTTGGCGGTGGCCTTGACGTCCTCGCCCTTGGCGATGCGGGTGAAGAACTCGCTCAGCTGCGCACCGCCGAAGGTGACGCCCCACTCGGGGCTGTTCGGGGTCAGCTTGGAGTTGGTGATGATCTCGCCGGCGATCTCGCCGAACGGCCCGGCCACGCTGTCGGCGTAGCCGGTGTTGCCGGGCACCCAGCCCTCTTCGGCGAGGCGGGTCTGGAAGCCCTCGGCGAAGATGGTCTCGAGCGCCTTCTTCGCCAGTGCCGGGTTCTGCGAGTTGGTCGCGAGACCGATGTTCGAGCCACCCGCGAAGGTGGCACCGGCGACGCCGGGCTCGTCGGACGGGATGGCGATCACGCCGACCTTCTTGTCGTCCCACAGGGCCTGGTCGATCTTGGTGCCGATGTTGCCGGTGCCGATCAGCACGCCCGTGGTGCCCTCGTTGAAGTAGCGCTCGAACGACTTCTGCCCCGCCTGCGAGTCCAGCGCGTACGTCGTGCCGTTCTCGAACGTCGACTGCAGGGATTCGAGAGCGGCGAGGGATGCCGGCGACGAGGCCTGACCGACCCACTTGTCGCCGTCCTTCTCGGCGTACTCGAAACCGTGCGAGAACAGGTACGAGCCGACACCGTGCACGTCGACGGCGGCGAGGTACATCCCCGAGAAATCGGCGACACCTTCCGGGTTGGCCTGCTGCAGCGCAGCGACAGCCTCGTCGAACTCGCCGATCGTCTGCGGCACGGCGATGCCGGCCTGCTCGAACAGGTCGGTGCGGTAGTACACACCCCGCGCGCCCGCGTAGAAGGGGTACGCGTAGATCTTGCCGTCGACCGTGGAGGCGTCGACGAACGACGGGATGAGGTCGTCACCGCCGAGCGCGTCCTTCAGGTCGGTGACGTCGGCGAATGCGCCGACGGTGGTGAAGGTCGTGGTCTGCGTGTTGCCGATCTCGACGAGGTCGGGGCTCTCGTTCTTCGAGGCGAGTGCGGTCTGCAGCTTGGATACGATGCCGTCCCACTGCTGCACCTCGATCTTCAGCTCGCTGCCCGGGTTCTCTTTGGCGAACTCGTCGGCGAGGTACTGCTGCGACTCTTCGGAGAGCGAACCCTCCATGACCCACATGCGGACCGTGCCGGCCTCGGCCTCGTCGCCCGCGCCCCCGGCGCCGGTGCCGGTGCTGCATGCCGCAAGCGCGAGGACAGCGGATGCCGCCGTGGCGCCCGCCAGGATTCTGCGAAACTTCATGATCCCTCCGATGGAATCGTGCTCCCTGCTCACTGCCGGGCGGAGCGATGGGTATGGTCTCGGCGTCGAGTACGTGTGAGCTGTCCTACAGAATGCACGGTCAAACGAAAAGTGTCAAGATAATTAACAGATTGATCACGCTTGCATCCGACGGGATCACCGACGACCGGTCGGCGATACGCTCGGATCTACCCCGAAGGAGGACGCCGCGTGACAACGCTCACCCCCAACGCGCAGCGGTTGCTCCGCACTCTCATCGCGGAAGGCCCCGCTTACCGGGCCGATCTCGCCCGGGCGCTCGAGGTCTCCCGCGCCACCATCACGAACCTCGCCAACCGGCTGAGCGCGGACGGCTGGGTGGAGGAGACAGACCCCGAGCCCGGGTCGCTGAAGAACCTGATCGGCACGACGCCCCGGCTGGGGGTGCTCGCCTCGGTGATGTTCCTCGTCGATGTATGCACGGTGGCGGTGGCCACCATGGACGGCAGAGTGTTGAAGGAATTGACACTCAGAACGAGCGCGGGGTCGACCGCTGAACAGCGCGTGACGGCCGGCGCGGATCTTCTCGATCGCCTTCTCGACGAGCTCGAGCTCGAGTACGGACAGCTGCGCGCGCTGCACCTGGCGGTCGACACGCAGATGGATGCGCGCTCCGGCGACGTGTATGCGCAGCGCGCCTCGAGCCGGTGGTACGGCGTGAACCCGAAGCAGTTCTTCGCGCAGCGCTTCGGCGTGCCCGTGCACACCCAGAACACCGCTCGCCTGGAGGGCCTCGCCGAGTACCTGTGGGGCAGCGGACGCGGTCACGCCGACATGCTGTACGTCGAGGTGAGCTACGGCATCACCTCGGGCCACATCGTCGACGGCATCATCCGCTCGGGCTTCCGGGGCGGCTCAGGCGAGCTCGGCCACACCGTCTACGACTGGGACGGACCGCTGTGCTCGTGCGGCAATCCGGGCTGTCTCATGCAGTACGCCTCGATCCCGGCCATGCTGCGCGACTACAGCACCGGATGCGGGCGCACGATCGACTGGACACGCTTCGCGAAGCTCGTCCGCGACGGCGACGCCGCCGCGACCGCCATCGCGCGGCGTGCCGCAGAGGTGCTGGGGCGCATGCTCATGAACACCTGTCACATCGTCGACCCGGCGGTGCTCGTGCTCAGCGGCGAAGTGGTGCGCGCACTCCCCTCGTTCGCCGACGACGTCTCCGCCATCCTGTGCCAGCGCGCGCTGCCGCTGGTCAGCCGCAACCTGCAGGTGGTCGCCGCCGAGCTCGACGACACGCACCTCGCCACCGCACGTGCGGGCATCGAGTCGCTGAGGGCGATCGAGCACGTGGTGGCGGCGGCCACCGCCTTCTGATCCTCCCGAGCCCGGTCAGCGCGAGATCTGCTCGAGCGCGCGCTGCAGTCGCGCCACCGCGGCATCCACGTCGGCGAGCTTGTCGAGCCCGAACAGCCCCACCCGGAACGTCGAGAAGCTCTCCGGTTCCTCGCAGTGCAGCGGCACACCGGCGGCCACCTGCACGCCGTGATCCTTGAACGCCGCGCCGCTGCGCAGCGCGGGATCGGCGGTGTGCACGACGACGACCGTGGGGGCGGCGAAGGCGGATGCCGCGACCGACGGCAGCCCGTGCTCGGCCAGCAGCGCGCGCACGCGGCTGCCCAGCTCGAGCTGCGCCGCGCGCAGCGTGTCGTAACCGCGCTCGCGCGTCTCGATCATCTGGACGAGGTTGCGGGCGATCGTGTCGGTGGGCATCGTCGAGTGATACCCGGGAGTGCCGTCCCGGTAGCCGTCGGCGATCGCCCGCCAGCGCCCGAGGTCGAGGGAGAAGCTCGTGGCGGTGCCGGATGCCACGGCCTGCCGGCCGCGCTCCCCCAGCATCACGTAGCCGACACCCGGGGAGCCGCTCCAGCCCTTCTGCGGCGCGGAGATCAGCACGTCCACACCGCTGGCGCGCATGTCGACCCACATCGCTCCCGACGCGATGCAGTCCAGCACGAGCACGCCGCCGACCTCGTGCACGGCGTCGGCGAGCGCACGGACGTAGTCATCGGGCAGGATGATGCCGGCCGCAGTCTCCACGTGCGGGGCGAAGACCACCTGCGGGCGCTTCGCGCGGATCGCGGCGACGACCTCGTCGATGGGGGCGGGGCTCCACGCGGCCTGCGCGTCGTCACTGTCCGGGCGCGCCAGACATACCGTGACGTCGCTGGCCACGTCGCCCATCTCGAGGATCTGCGACCAGCGGTACGAGAACAGGCCGTTGCGCACGATGAGCACGCGCCGACCGGTCGCCAGCTGACGCGCGACCGATTCCATCGCGAAGCTGCCGCCGCCGTTGACCAGCGCCGCGCTGTCGGCACCGTACGCCTCGCAGAGGATCTCGAGGCTCTGCTGCATGACGCGCGTGAAGCGGGCCGACATGTGATTGAGCGAGCGGTCGGTGAACACCACCGAGTACTCGAGCAGTCCGTCGGGGTCGATGTCAGCGTGCGACAGAGTCATGCGTCCACTCTGTCACGCGGCGCCGGTCGAGGTGCTGCCCTGCGTGGACTGCCGCGCTAGCGTGAGCACCATGCGCATCCTCATCATCGGCGGCACGGGCAACATCAGCTCCTACGTGACGCAGCTCGCGGCATCGCTCGGTCACGACGTGACCGTGCTCAATCGGGGCAGGAGCAGCGTGCCCGCCGGTGTGCGGTGCCTCACCGGCGACGCGGCTGACCCGGACTCGATCGAGGCGGCCGTCGGGTCGCAGACCTTCGACGTGGTCGCGAACTTCCGCAGCTTCTCCCCGCAGCAGGCGGCCGATGACATCCGGATCTTCGCGGGACGCACCGGCCAGTACCTCTACATCTCCAGCGCATCGACGTACCAGAAGCCGATCGCTCAGCTGCCGATCGTCGAGTCGACGCCGCTGCGCAATCCGTTCTGGCAGTACTCCCGCGACAAGATCGCCAGCGAGGACCTTCTGGTCGCGGCGTACCGTGCATCCGGCTTCCCGGTCACCATCGTGCGGCCGAGCCACACGTACGGTCCCTCGCTCATCCCCCTCGAGGGCGGATGGACGGCACTGCAGCGCATCCGCGACGGCCGGCCGGTGGTCGTGCACGGCGACGGCACGAGCTGGTGGACGCTCACGCACTCGCGCGATTTCGCTCCGGCATTCGTGGGACTGTTCGGCAACCCGCACGCGATCGGCCAGGCGGTGCACATCACGAGCGATGAGAGCCTCACCTGGGACGAGATCGTGCGGCTGCTCGCACGCCCTCTCGGCCGTGAGCCGGAGATCGTGCACGTCTCATCCGATGCCATCGCACGCGAGCTGCCGGAGGTCGGGCCGGGGCTGGTCGGTGACAAGGCGCACTCGGTGCTGTTCGACAACACCCGCATCAAGCAGCTGGTGCCCGGATGGGTCGCGACGACGCCCTTCGCCGACGGTGCGCGCGAGATCGTCGAGTGGCACCTGGCTGACCGCTCTCGTCAGAGGGTCGACGCGGAGCTCGATGCGGCATTCGACCGGCTGATCGAGAAGCACGGGCGATGACAGGTCCGGGCACGATCGGTGCGACCGGCTGGACTGATGATGTGGAGCCTAGGAGATTCGAACTCCTGACATCTTGCTTGCAAAGCAAGCGCTCTACCAACTGAGCTAAGGCCCCGTACGGCGTGGACACCGCGGGATTTCCGCGAACGGAGTGGGGCTACCAGGACTTGAACCTGGGACCTCTTCATTATCAGTGAAGCGCTCTAACCGCCTGAGCTATAGCCCCGTCAACCTCCAAGACTTTACCGGATGCAGCGGTCGAAAAGCGAATCGAGCCCGGCCTGCGCGCAGGCCGGGCGTTTCCGACTCACTCCGCCCGGTCCCCTGCCCTCAGCGTCGCCGACCCTGCCGACACCGAACCGCTGATCCGGTGCGAGCTGGAGGCACTCTCGTCGAGCCTGCTGTCGAGCGACCCCGCGCTCACATCACGGCGCACGTCGTAGGCGCGATCCGGCACGGTCAGGTCGAAGTCGCCCGCCGACACCGAGAAGACCACGGTGTCCGGAGCGTCGGACAGCGTCGACACCGCCCGCCCCGCATTGACGTTGTACTCGGCGGTCGCGACTCCGGACAACGCGATGTCGGCGCTCCCCGCGTTCAGCTCGGCGACCAGGTCCCGCGCCGAGCCGTCGACTGTCAGTGCGCCGGCATCCACACCGACCTCGAGCTCGTCGAAGACGCCGTCGACGCGCAGCGCGCCGGCCTGCACCGAGAAGTCACCGTCGAGGCCGCGAAGCTCGTCGGGAAGCACGAGGGTTGCCCGCTCCTCACCCCGCAGCCAGTCGGGGCTCCACCAGTCGAAACCGCGGTCCGGCCCGCGCACCTCGAGCTGATCTCCGTCACGGCGCAGGGTCCAGCCCGTGGCGGCCGCGCCCTCCACGCGCAGCTCGATCCGCTCGACATCGCCGAACTCCACCCGCATGTCGGCTCGATCCACCTCCAGGTCGACCGCTCTCGCCCCTGCGGCGTCGGCGGTGAGCTGGCCGGACTGCGGCCCGATCCGCTGCACGCCGGTCACCGCCGCCGAGGCGGCCGAGGCGAGCAGCACCGCCCCACCGAAGGCTGCGACCACCACGGTCAGCGCACCGATGCTCTTGTTCGTCGTGCCGCTCATCGCAGCCCTCCCTTGATGCCGTGGCCGGTGTCAGCCGGACCGATGTTCTCGATGTGCGCGAGTGCGGCGAGCACTCGGCGGTTGCCGTCCTCAGGATCGAGGCCCAGCTTCTGGAAGATCGCGGTGATGTGCTTCTCGACGCTGGCCTCGCTGAGGAAGAGCAGGCGCGCGATTGCGCTGTTCGACTTGCCTTCGGCGATCAGCGCCAGCACGGTGCGCTCGCGCTCGGTGAGCCGCAGCATCCGCTCGTCGCGGTTGCGCCGGGTGAGCAGCTGCGAGACGACCTCAGGGTCGAGCACCGTCGCGCCGGCGGCGATGCGCTCCACGGACTCGATGAACTCCGCCACGTCGGCCACGCGATCCTTGAGCAGATAGCCCAGCGCACCGCCCGGTGCTGGCCGGTTCTGCGTGGCGATGAGATCGCTCGCGTAGCGCTCCTCCACGTACTGCGAGAGCACGAGGATCGGCAGCGGGGGATGCGCCGCGCGGATGGCGAGCGCCGCGCGGATGCCCTCGTCGGTGAACGTCGGCGGCAGGCGCACATCGAGGATGGCCAGGTCGGGAGCGGATGCCGTGACGGCATCCATCAGGCCGACGGTGTCGGGCAGGGCGGCGACCACCTCGTGTCCGGCGTCTTCCAGCAGGCGCACCAGCCCCTCGCGCAGCAGCACCGAGTCCTCGCAGATCAGGATGCGCATGGCACCGTCACCTCGAGACTGGTGGGACCGCCCATCGGGCTGTCCAGGCGGCAGGTGCCCCCTGCGGCCAGCACACGATTGGTGATGCCGTCGAGCCCGCCGCCGGGCTGCACCTGTGCACCGCCCAGGCCGTTGTCCTCGACGCGCGCCCACAGGCCGCCCGCGCGGCTGCGCACCACTACGCGGCATTCACTGGCGCGCGAGTGCTTCGCCGCGTTGGTCAGCGATTCGGCGATGGCGAAGTAGACGGCGGCCTCGGCGTCGCGGCATCCCGCACCATGAAGCGAGGGGTCGATGCGCACGTCGAGCTGCACGGGGATGTGCGAGCGTCCAGCGAGCGCCGAGAGGGCGGCATCGAGTCCGCGGTCGTCGAGCACGGAGGTGTGGATGCCGCGCGCGAGCTGGCGCAGCTCGGTGATGGCGGCCTTGGTGGAGGTGTGCGCCTCGTCGATGAGCACCTTCGCGGATGTGGGATCCGCGTCGATCTTCTGCTTGGCCAGGCCGAGCGTCATCCCCACCGACACCAGTCGCGGCTGGACGCCGTCGTGCAGATCGCGCTCGATGCGCGTGCGCTCGAGCTCGGCGGCGCGCACCGCGCCCGCTCGCTGCGCAGTGCTGGTGCGCACCTGTGCGGCCAGCTCCGCCTCCCGGCTCGGGATGACCAGGGCTCTGCTGAGCACGCGGTGCAGCAGTGCGAGGCCGACGATTCCGGCCGCTCCCGCGATGACGCCGACGATGCCGACCAGCGGCGCCCATTCCGCACCGAGATAGCTGCCGAATGGTCCTTCCACGCTGCCCTCGCGGCCGAGCGGGGCGAAGGCGAAGAAGATCGACCAGATGATGCCCCAGAACAGTCGCAGCACGACGGTGCCGGCGATGCAGGCGAGCACGAAGTTGAGGATCGCGCGCCACATGCGTCCGTCGACGGACTGGCGGGCGACGTTGCGCAACCAGCCGCCGAACCCCGGCCGGGTCCGCTCGCGCCAGCGCAGGTCCGGCAGAGGTGCGCTGTACAGACCCGCGATCCGGCGCACCTCGAACCAGGCGACCCCGAACAGTCCGTACACGACGCCCAGCAGCACGATCACGCCGATGCCGAAGACGAACAGCAGCGCCAGACCCACGCCGAACATCGTGGTGAGGATGGCGAACGCCGCCGTGCCGACAGCACCGAGGGCGGCCAGCTCGAGGATCGTGAGCACGATGCGCAGCGGCACGGGGCGCGCAGCTCTTGTCGCGGCGGGCGGGACCGGGGCAGCGGCAGGTGGCGGGGGAGTCGGATCGGTGGTCATGTCACCACGGTACGGTTCCCGCGTCTCTTGCTACCACGGGGCCATCCCGAGATCCCGGTTACGGTTTTCCCTACCCCGGGGCGTCACCAGGCGCTCGTGCGCGGAGCCGGCATCCGCGCCTCCTTCCCACCCGGGCGCGGGCATGCTTCACTGACCTCATGAGCACGACGTCCTCGCATCCGCATGAGCCACACGGTACCGGCCTCGGCCAGCGATTGAACTGGCTGCGCGCGGGGGTGCTCGGCGCGAACGACGGGATCGTCTCTGTCGCCTCGCTCGTCGTCGGCGTCGCCGGCGCGACCACCGACAGCGCGGCGCTGCTGATCGCGGGACTCGCCGGACTCGTCGGCGGCGCGATATCGATGGCGCTGGGGGAGTACGTCTCGGTCAGCAGTCAGCGCGACAGCGAACGCGCGCTCATCGAGAAGGAACGCGAAGAGCTGCGCACCATGCCCGAGGAGGAGCTGGCGGAGCTCGCCGAGCTGTACCGGCATCGCGGTCTGAGCGAGCAGACCGCGCAGCAGGTAGCGGTCGAGCTGACCGCACACGACGCCCTCGCCGCCCACCTCGAGGTCGAGCTCGGCATCGACCAGCACGACCTGGTCAACCCGTGGCACGCCGCCTTGTCCTCGGCGGTGTCGTTCACCATCGGCGCGCTGCTGCCGCTGCTGGCCATCCTGCTGCCGCCGCCTGGGTGGCGCGTGCCGGTCACCTTCGCGGCAGTGCTGATCGCCCTCGCGCTGACCGGGACGATCTCGGCACGGGTGGGCGGGTCGTCGCGGCGACGCGCGGCAGTGCGGCTCGTGGTCGGCGGAGCGCTCGCGCTGGCGGTGACGTGGCTGATCGGCTCGCTGCTGGGCACGACCGGGGTCGTGTGACCTCGCCGCCGGGCGGGGATCGCCGGCTCAGTTGGACATGAAGCCGACGAGCAGACCGCCGGTGACCTTGACCGCGAGGTTGTAGATCCCCGCGATCACCGCGCCGAGCACGGTGAACACGATCAGGTTGAGGATCGACACCACAGCACCGAAGGCCATCACCTGCGGCAGGCCGATGAGGCTCTCGAGGTCGACGGTGCCATCGGTCAACGTGTCGAGGAACTCACCGGTCTGGGCGAGCACGTTCGTCGCCTGCAGCACCATGAAGATGAGGAAGAACGACACCATCGTCACGATCGCCAGCGCGACCGCGCCCAGGAACGACAGCTTCACCGCCGACCAGAAGTCCACGTAGACCAGACGCAGGCGAACCTGCTTGCCGCTGGTCTTGCGTGTGGACTTCTTCGCCAGCTTGTCAGCGACTGTGCTCATGTATCGGTGCTCTCTTCGGATCAGGCTTCAGGAGTGTCTGCGGGTGTGGTGGCCGGCTCGGAGACCTCGATCTCACCCAGCGACTCGTCCTCTTCGTCGATGCCGCGCTCGCTGTTGCGTGCGACGGCGAGGATGCGGTCGTCACCCGACATCCGGGCGAACACGACGCCCATGGTGTCGCGGCCCTTGGCGGGCACCTCGGCCACGGCAGAGCGTACCACCTTGCCGCTGGAGAGAACCACCAAGACCTCGTCGTCCTCCGAGACGATGAGACCGCCCGCGAGCACGCCCCGCTCGTCGTTCAGCTTGGCCACCTTGATGCCGGTTCCGCCGCGCTTCTGCACCTTGTACTCATCCACGCTCGTGCGCTTCGCGTAGCCGCCGTCGGTGACGGTGAAGACGAACGAGTCGTGCGAGACGACGGATGCCGAGAGCAGGCAGTCGTTCTCGTCCCTGAACTTCATGCCGCGCACACCCTCGGTCGCGCGGCCCATCGGCCGCAGCGCCTCATCTGTCGCGTGGAAGCGCACCGACATGCCCTTCGCACTGATGAGCAGGATGTCCTCGTCGGAGTTGACGAGCTTCGCGCTCACCAGCTCATCGCCCTCGCGCAGTCGGATCGCGATCACACCGCCCTGACGGTTGGTGTCGTAGTCGCCCAGCCGGGTCTTCTTCACCAGGCCGCTGCGGGTGGCCAGCGACAGGTAGTCCTTCGCCGCGTAATCGCTGATGGCCAGCACCTGGGCGATCTTCTCGTCGGGCTGCAGCGCCAGCAGGTTGGCGACGTGCTGCCCCTTGGCATCCCGCCCCGCCTCGGGCACCTCGTAGGTCTTTGTGCGGTAGACCCGGCCCTTGTCGGTGAAGAAGAGCAGCCAGTGGTGCGTGGTGGTGACGAAGAAGTGCTCGACGAGATCGTCGGCGCGCAGCTGCGCGCCCTTGACTCCCTTGCCGCCGCGGTGCTGCGAGCGGTAGTTGTCGCTTCGGGTGCGCTTGATGTAGCCCTCGCGGGTGACGGTGACGACCATCTCCTCGACGGGGATGAGGTCCTCCATCGACATGTCGCCGTCGAAGCCGTGCAGGATGTGCGTGCGACGCTCGTCGCCGAAGCGGTCGACGATCTCGGTGAGCTCGTGGCGCACGATCTCGCGCTGACGCGACTCGGTGGCGATGATCTCCTTGTAGTCGGCGATCTTCGTCTCGAGCTCGGTCGCCTCGTCGATGATCTTCTGCCGCTCGAGCGCCGCGAGCCGGCGCAGCTGCATGTCGAGGATGGCCTGGGCCTGATCGTCGTCGATGTCGAGCAGGGCCTTCAGTCCCTCGCGCGCTTCGTCGACGGTGGGGGAGCGGCGGATCAGCGCGATGACCTCGTCGAGGGCGTCGAGGGCCTTCAGGTATCCCCGCAGGATGTGCATGCGCACCTGCGCCTTGCGCAGGCGGTACGCGGTGCGCCGCACGATCACGTCGAGCTGGTGGTCGAGCCAGTGCGTGATGAAGCCGTCGATCGCGAGCGTGCGCGGCACGCCGTCGACGATCGCGAGCATGTTCGCGCCGAAGTTCTCCTGCAGCTGGGTGTGCTTGTACAGGTTGTTCAGCACGACCTTGGCGACCGCGTCGCGCTTGAGCACGACGACCAGGCGCTGACCGGTGCGGTCGGAGGACTCGTCGCGGATGTCGGCGATGCCGGTGATCTTGCCGTCGCGGGCGAGGTCGCCGATCTTCACGGCGAGGTTGTCGGGGTTGACCTGGTACGGCAGCTCGGTGATCACCAGGCAGGTGCGGCCCTGGATCTCCTCGACCTCGACGATCGCGCGCATGGTGATCGAGCCGCGGCCGGTGCGGTACGCCTCGTGGATGCCCTTGGTGCCGAGGATCTGCGCCCCGGTGGGGAAGTCCGGCCCGGGGATGCGCTGGATGAGCCCTTCGAGCAGCTCCTCACGCGGCAGCTGCGGGTTCTCGAGCGCCCAGAGCGCTGCGGCCGAGACCTCGCGCAGGTTGTGCGGCGGGATGTTGGTCGCCATGCCGACCGCGATGCCGATCGAGCCGTTCACGAGCAGGTTCGGGAACCGTGCCGGCAGCACGTCGGGTTCCTGGGTCTGGCCGTCGTAGTTCGGCGAGAAGTCGACGGTGTCCTCTTCGATGTCGCGCACCATCTCGAGCGCGAGCGGGGCCATCTTCGTCTCGGTGTATCGGGGAGCCGCGGCGCCCATGTTGCCGGGGGAGCCGAAGTTGCCCTGACCGAGCGCGAGCGGGTAGCGCAACGACCACGGCTGCACGAGACGCACGAGGGTGTCGTAGATCGCGGTGTCGCCGTGCGGGTGGTACTGGCCCATCACCTCGCCGACGACGCGCGCGCACTTCGAGAACGACTTGTCGGGGCGGAAGCCGCCGTCGTACATGCCGTACAGCACGCGGCGGTGCACCGGCTTGAGGCCGTCGCGCACGTCAGGCAGCGCGCGACCCACGATGACCGCCATCGCGTAGTCGAGGTACGACCGCTGCATCTCGGACTGCAGGTCGACCTGGTTGATGCGGCCGTGCTCGTGGCCCGCGGTGATGTCGGGGCGTTCTTCGTCAGTCATGTTCTTTCCTGAAGCTCGTCGCGACGTCAGATGTCGAGGAAGCGGACGTCCTTCGCGTTGCGCTGGATGAACGTGCGTCGAGACTCGACGTCCTCACCCATCAGCACGCTGAAGATCTCGTCCGCCGCAGCCGCGTCGTCGATGGTGATCTGGCGGAGAGTGCGCGTGGTGTGATCCATCGTCGTCTCCCACAGCTCCTTGGCGTTCATCTCGCCCAGACCCTTGTAGCGCTGCACACCGGCATCCTTCGGAAGTCGCTTGCCGTTCTCGGCGCCGTGCGCGAGCAGCGCATCGCGCTCGGCGTCGGAGTACACATACTCGTGCGGCGCGTTGGTCCACTTCAGCCGGTACAGCGGCGGCATCGCGAGGTACACGAAACCCGCCTCGATGAGTCCGCGCATGTAGCGGAACAGCAGGGTCAGCAGCAGCGTGGTGATGTGCTGTCCGTCGACGTCGGCATCCGCCATCAGCACGATCTTGTGGTACCGCGCCTTCTCGATGTCGAAGTCCTCGCCGATACCGGTGCCGAACGCCTGGATCATCGCCTGGACCTCGCGGTTGCCCAGCGCCTTGTCCAGACGAGCCCGCTCGACGTTGAGGATCTTGCCGCGCAGCGCGAGGATCGCCTGGGTGTGCGGGTCGCGGCCCTGTACGGCGGATCCGCCGGCCGAGTCACCCTCGACGAGGAAGATCTCACTGATCGAGGGGTCCTTGCTCGTGCAGTCCTTGAGCTTGTCGGGCATCGCGGCCGACTCGAACACGCTCTTGCGGCGTGCGGTCTCGCGCGCCTTGCGGGCGGCGATGCGGGCGGTCGCCGCGTCGATCGCCTTGCGGATCACGTTCTTCGCCTGCTGCGGGTTGCGGTCGAACCAGTCGCCGAGCTGATCGTTGACGATCTTCTGCGTGAAGGTCTTCGCCTCGGTGTTGCCGAGCTTGGTCTTGGTCTGCCCCTCGAACTGCGGCTCGCCGAGCTTGATGGAGATGACCGCGGTGAGCCCCTCGCGTACGTCGTCGCCGGAGAGGTTGTCGTCCTTCTCCTTGAGCAGGTTGTTCGCCCGCGCGTAGCGGTTGACCAGACTGGTCAGTGCGGCGCGGAAGCCCTCTTCGTGTGTGCCACCCTCGTGGGTGTTGATGGTGTTGGCGTAGGTGAACACGTTCTCGGTGTACGAGGTGGTCCACTGCATCGCGAGCTCGAGCGAGATCTTGCGCTGGGTGTCCTCGGCCTCGAAGGAGATGATCTCCTCGTTGACGACCTCGGCCTTGCGCACCTTGTTCAGGTACTCGACGTAGTCGACCAGTCCGCGCTCGTAGAGGAAGACGTCGGACGGCTGGCGGGTGACGAGGGTGCCGTCGACCTCCTCCTCGAGGGCGGATGCCGGACGCTCGTCGTTCAGCGCGATGCGGAGCCCCTTGTTCAGGAACGCCATCTGCTGGAAGCGCGTGCGCAGCGTGTCGTACTCGAACTCGACCGTCTCGGTGAAGATAGACGGATCGGGCCAGAAGGTGATGGTCGTACCGGTCTCATCGGTCGCCTCGCCCTTCTCGAGCTGCTGCTGCGGCACGCCGCCCTCGGCGAAGCGATGCCGCCAGACGAAGCCCTTCTGCCGCACCTCGACGTCGAAGCGGGTGGAGAGCGCGTTGACTACCGACGAGCCGACGCCGTGCAGACCACCGGAGACGGCGTAGGCGCCGCCGCCGAACTTGCCTCCGGCGTGCAGGATCGTCAGCACGACCTCGACCGTCGACTTGTTCGGGTCTGAGGAGTGCGGATCGACGGGGATGCCGCGGCCGTTGTCGACCACGCGGATCGCGCCGTCTTCGAGGATCGTCACCTCGATGTTGTCGGCGTGCCCGGCGAGCGCCTCGTCGACTGAGTTGTCGACGATCTCGTAGACGAGGTGGTGCAGACCACGCGGACCGGTCGAGCCGATGTACATACCGGGGCGCTTGCGCACCGCCTCGAGACCCTCGAGGATCTGGATCTGATCGGCGCCGTAGTCGCCGGAGACCTTCGAGGAGCTGTTCTCGGTCGTCGGGCCCGACGTCGGGTCGTGCTCAGAGCTTGTCGAAGGATCTTCAGGCGTCATAGGAAATGGTTCTCCACTCGAAAGTACCCCTCCATTCTAGAGGGTTTCCAGCAGGCGTATGCGCCTCAAACGCCGTGTGTGCGCTTCTGAGCGCTTGAGGGGTGGGGCGTGATGCCCTACCCGTAGGTATCCCGTGGGCCCCGCCCGGGGACAACACGCGGACCCCATTTCCATGACGGGACGTCCGGGCCGATGAAGCGGATGTTCTGCACTCCGGCATCCGGGTACCGATTCGTGATCTCGGTCATGATCACGCCGCGCATGAACTGCAGGTTCTTCGCCCATGCCGTGGAGTCGCACTTGACGGTGAGCACGCCGCGCTCGAGCGAGACCGGCTCGGAGTGCTTGGCGGTGTCGGCGCCAGCGAGTTCGGCCCACTGCCGCACGAGGTCCTCTGCGGCCAGCGTCTTCTCCCACCCGGAGTCCTTGGTCAGCTTCGCCAGCACATCACCGAGCATGCCCGGATCGCGCCCCTTGGTGAACGGGGCGTTGTCGTCGTCGGCCTGGACGCGCTTGCGCCGCTTCCAGTTCTTCGAGCTCGGCTTCAGACCGCGCAGGCGCAGATAAGTGGCCACGGTCTCCGGCGGGTTCGGCCCTTCGCCGGGCTCAGGGACCCAGGTCATCGGCTTCCTGCCTCTCGTCGCTGATCGTGCCCGCGGTGATGCGCACCACGTGCCGGTGCAGCGCGTCCGGGATGTCGTTCTCGACCGCCGCAGTGACGATGACCTGCTCGTAGCCGGAGGTCAGCGCCGCCAGGCGCTGACGCCGATCGGCATCCAGTTCCGCGAACACATCGTCGAGGATGAGCACGGGATCGCCCGCCGGCGACTCCGTCCGCAGAAGCTGTGCGGATGCCAGTCGCAGCGCGAGCGCGACCGACCAGGACTCGCCATGGGACGCATATCCCTTCACGGGAAGATCGCGCACCCGCAGCACGAGATCGTCGCGGTGCGGTCCGACCAGCGTGAGACCGCGCTCGATCTCCTTGCTCCGCTTGGCGTGCAGCGCCGCGCGGAACTGGTCGGCGATCTCCCCTCGGGGATCGGCCACGGCATCCGCGTCGTCATCGGCGTCGTCCTCCGGGTCCGCCCCACGCACCGACAGCGCCCATTCCAGCTGCGGACGGTGATCGGCGCCCGCGATGGCCGCGTACGCATCGGCCACCGGACCCTGCAGGTCGGCGGCCAGGCGCAGCCGCGCGTGAATGATCTCCGAGCCCAGCGCGACCAGCTTGTCGTCCCACACATCCAGGGTCGACAGTCCCTCGCCGCGCACGCCGCGGGCGCGCGCGGACTTCAGCAGCGCCGTGCGCTGACGCAGCACGCGCTCGTAGTCCGCGATCACGCCGGCCATGCGCGGGGTGCGCTGAATCAGCATCTGATCAGCGAATCTTCTGCGCGCGGAGGGATCTCCGCGCACGATCTGCAGGTCTTCCGGCGCGAACAGCACGACGTGCGCGTAGCGCGGCAGCTCGTTGGTCTTCGACGGCGATCCGTTGATGCGCGCCTTATTGGTGCCCTGCCTGTTCAGCTGGACTTCCACCAGCACCTTGCGCTCGCCGTGAGCGAGGCGAGCGCGGATGACGGCGAAGTCCTTATCGTCCTTCACCATGGGCGCATCGGAGGAGACCCGGTGCGACCCGAGGGTGGCGAGGAAGACGATGGCCTCCGCGAGATTCGTCTTGCCCTGCCCGTTGCTGCCGACCAGCACGTTCGGACCCCGGTGCAGCGCGAGATCGGCGGTCGCGTAATTGCGGAAATCGACCAGGTTCAGGTGCTCCACAATCACCGCTTCAGCCTATCCTCGGCGTCTGACGTCGGCCCCAGTACCTTCTAGTCCGGCCCCGGGACCTCGTCTGCCGGCCCGAGAACCTCGTCGTCTAGCTCCCTGAGCCGGTCGAAGGGTCCCTGAGCCGGTCGAAGGGTCACCGCAGCAGGAGGTTGGGCTGCAGCAAGTACTTGAACGAGTCCAGGCCCGCCTGGTCGACCGAGGTCTGACTCGTGACGAGCACCGGGCTGAGCTTGTTGGCGTTGTCGCTCGAGGTGAAGGTCACGCGGGTGAACTCGCTCTTCACCGCTCCGAGCGCCTCGAGAAGGTACTGCGGGTTCAGCCCGAGCGTCACCTCGTCACCCCCGTTGAGGTGCGCATCGACCGACTCGGATGCCCGCGCCTGCTCGCTGCCGGACGCGTCCATCGTGACGCCGTCGGCGGCGAAGGTGAACCGCAGCGGCGCCGAACGGTCGAGCACGAGGGCGACGCGGCGGACCGCCTCGATGAGCTCAGCGGTGTTGACGACGGCGTAGTGATCGGTCTGCTCGGGGAAGAGCCGGCGCACCGGCGGGAAGTTGCCCTTGATCAGCAGCGATGTGACCGTCTTGTTGCCGGCGGTGAAGGCGATGATCTCGCGATCGCCGGCGCCTGAGAAAGCCACTTCGATGTTCCCGGCGTGGGAGAACGTCTTGCCGACCTCGGTCAGTGTGCGCGCCGGCACCAGCGCCGACTGCTCGGCGACCTCGCCGTCCCAGGGCACGTCACGCAGTGAGACGCGGTACCGGTCGGTCGCCACCAGGCTGAGATTGTGACCCGACACCTCGAGCTGCACGCCGGTCAGCACCGGGGTGACATCGTCGCGGGATGCAGCGAACGCGACCTGAGCGATCGCAGTGGCGAAGTCTTCGGCCGGCACGACGCCGGTGGAACCGCTCACTTCGGGAATCGACGGGTATTCCTCGACAGGCATGGCTGCGAGCGTGAACCGCGCCGAGCCGCAGGTCACGGCCACGCCCCCGTCCTCCTCGACGGCGATCTCGATCGGCGCGTTGGGCAGCCGGCTCGCGATGTCCGAGAGCAGTCGCCCGTGCACGAGGATCGTGCCGGCCTCGTCGACAGTGGCCTCGATGGTCGTGCGTGCGGACGCCTCGTAGTCGAAGGCCGAGAGGGTGAGTCCCGCCTCGGATGCCTCGATCAGCACACCCGCGAGGATCGGCTGCGGGTTGCGCTGCGGCAGCAGCTTGACGACGAAGGACACAGCCTCGCTGAACACATCGCGGTTGACCTGGAACCTCACGGGCGCTCCCTCGTTGTACCTCTGCCGCTGCAGCGGGCGCACTGCAGGCGATCCCATGCTAGTCGCACCGATCCTCCGACCCGCTACCGCGCAGGGCCCGCAGGCCCGGTGCGATCCACACCCATCTGGTCATCGATAGATCCTTGACATGATGGAAATCTCTTAACGGTGTTAACAACTGTGGATTGTGTGGATAACTCGGTGGATAGCAGTCAAGAGTAGGTAACTACATCCGTGTCAGATGTGGACTCCCTGAGGAATCCGCGGTTTTCCGAGGTACGGGGCATCTGGGAAGCGGCGATGGTTATCCACAGGAGGGGGTGCTGGACGGCATCCGCAGACCGATGTTTCCACAAGTTATCCACAGCCCCTGCGGAGAACCACACGAATTCTGCCGCTGAGCAGGCGTGTCGTTCCGTCAGCGCCGGCTGATCTGAGTGGTGATCTCGGTCACCTGGTTGTACAGCGAACGGCGCTCTTTCATCAGCTCGCTGATCTTCTTGCACGCGTACATGACGGTGGTGTGATCGCGGTTGCCGAAGAGCTGACCGATCTTCGGCAGCGAGAGGCTGGTGCGCTCACGGCAGAGGTACATCGCGATCTGCCGAGCGGTCGCGATCTGCTGCGAGCGGCTCGAGCCGTACAGGTCGTCGACGGTGAGCTTGAAGTAGGCCGCGGTGGCCGTGATGATGTCGGTCGGCGAGATGATGTTGTCTTCGGTGGTGTCGACGATGTCGCGCAGCACGGTCTGGGCCAGCGAGATGTCGAGCATCGAGCGGTTCAGGCTGGCGAACGCCGAGACGCGGATGAGGGCGCCCTCGAGCTCGCGGATGTTCGACGACACGACGGTGGCGATGTACTCGAGCACTTCGTCGGGGATGTGCAGCGACTCGCTCTGCGCCTTCTTGCGCAGGATCGCGATGCGGGTCTCGAGATCGGGCGCCTGCACGTCGGTGATCAGACCCCACTCGAAGCGGCTGCGCATGCGGTCCTCGAACCCGGTCAGCAGCTTGGGTGCGACGTCACTTGTGATCACGACCTGCTTGTTGTGATCGTGCAGCTGGTTGAAGGTGTGGAAGAACGCCTCCTGCGTCTCGGCGCGACCCTGCAGGAACTGGATGTCGTCGATCAGCAGGATGTCGACCTCGCGGTACCGGCTCTGGAACGCGGCGCCGCGGTTGTTCGCGATCGAGTTGATGAAGTCGTTCGTGAACTCCTCGCTGGAGACGTACCGCACCTTCACGCCGGCGTACAGCGACTGAGCGTAGTCGCCGATCGCATGCAGCAGGTGCGTCTTGCCCAGACCGGAGTCGCCGTAGATGAACAGCGGGTTGTACGCCTTGGCGGGAGCCTCGGCCACCGCGACCGCCGCAGCATGGGCGAAGCGGTTCGACTGGCCGATCACGAAGTTGTCGAAGGTGTACTTCGGGTTCAAGCGGGATTCGTGACGCAGTGGCGCAGGCTGCTGCTCCATCGGCGACTCGATGCGCACTGGCTCGGGCGCGGCGAATTCCGGTACGGCGATCGGCGCAGTCGGCTGGTCGATGAGCTCGTGGTTGACCACCGTGCGATACGAGGTGACTTCGTCGCCGATGCCCGAGAGCGCTTCCATCATCGGCACACGCAGGCGCTTGTTGATCTGTGCGGCGGTGAGGTCGTTGGGCACGTCGAGGTAGAGCACCCCGCCCATCACGCCCGCAGGCACCACGAGGCTGAGGAAGCCGTGCAGTTGAGGGCTGACCCGATCGTCGTCGGCGAGGCGATCGAGAAGGGTGGACCAGATCGGCACGTCGGGATGGGGTGCAGGGATCATGATGCTCCGGCGGGTTGGGGAGCGGGGCGGGTTCTCCCCTGTGGATAACGTCGGATGCCACGGTAGTCACCACCCGTCGCGAGGGCAAGCCGACCGCGGAAAGACGGGGGAGTGTCGCGCGAAGAGGGGGTCTCCACAGTTGTGGATAATGAGTGTGCGCAACTCGGTGCACGCAGGGTGGCATCCGGTGCCGTCTCTTCGCCGTGTCCTCCGGCGGATTTGCCCTGCGCCGCGGCAGGTCGTACCATAAATCGGTTGACTTATGCCGTTATGGCAGTACCCCCCGTCTCCGGATGCTGAACCCCGGTGACACCATTCCCGGAGTGATTCCATGAGCAAGCGCACTTTCCAGCCCAACAACCGTCGTCGCGCCAAGAAGCACGGCTTCCGCGCCCGCATGCGCACCCGCGCCGGCCGCGCCATCCTCTCGGCCCGCCGCGCGAAGGGTCGCACCGAGCTCTCGGCGTAGCGCCCAGTGCTCGCCCGCCCGAATCGTCTGACCCGCGGCGTCGACTATCGACAGGTGGTGCGCCGCGGCACACGATGCGGCGGCCCGCGTCTGATCACCTCGGTGCTGCCAGGCGTCGAGCAGCGGGCCCCCCGGTTCGGGTTCATCATCAGCAAGCAGGTAGGAACCGCCGTGGTTCGCAACACCGTCCGCCGTCGACTGAAGGCGGCGTGTGCGGAGTTCGTCGACATGGTTCCGGAGGGCACGGATGTCGTCATCCGTGCCCTTCCTGCATCCGCCGGGGCTGAGTTCTCCGCCCTTCGGACCGATGTCGAGCGGTGCCTGCGCCGCGTGCTGTCCACATCGGCACGGGCATGAGCGCCCTGCCGTCGTACGCGTTCGGAACAGCGCGGTTCCAGGCATCCGATCTCGTGCGCGGCATCCTGCTCCTGCCGCGCAATCTCGTTCTCGGGGTTCTCGCGCTGTACCGCGCGGTCATCTCACCTCTCTATGGGGACGTGTGCAGGTACTACCCGTCCTGTTCCGCGTACGCTGTAGGGGCGGTTCAGCAGAACGGCGCCCTGTGGGGAGCGGTGCTCTCGGCTTGGCGCATCCTGCGGTGCAATCCGTGGAGCAAGGGCGGCGTCGACGACGTCCGTCCGCACGCTCACTTCCGATACGACCTGACCCGGCACGGGCTCGTCGTACCTGCTCGAAAGGACTGAACAGTGGGTCTTGACCTTCTGCTCGCGAACTCACCCTCGCCTGACTCGAACGCCGGCGGTTTCGACCTCTTCGGTGCGATCCTGTGGCCGCTGAAATGGGCCGTCGAGCTGATCCTCGTCGCATGGCACTGGCTGCTCACCACGCTGGGGATGGCACCGGCCGAGGGCATCACCTGGGTGCTGTCGATCGTCGGTCTGGTGATCGTGGTGCGCGCAGCAGTGTTCCCGCTGTTCGTCAAGCAGATCAAGAGCCAGCGGAAGATGATGGAAATCGCTCCTGAACTGCGAAAAGTTCAGGAGAAGTACCGCGGCAAGAAGGATCAGCTCTCTCGAGAGGCGATGAGCCGCGAGACCATGGCGCTGTATAAGAAGCACGGTACGACCCCGATGTCGAGCTGTCTGCCGCTGCTGGTGCAGATGCCGATCTTCTTTGCGCTGTTCAGCGTGCTGCGCGACGTGGGGATGCACGCCCAGGCGGGCAGCGGTGGTGTGGGCCTGCTGAATACCGAGCTGACCAGGGAGTTCTACGACGCGAAGCTGTTCGGGACGGTCTCTCTGCACGAGACGCTCGGCGACGCCTGGAACTCGGGCAACACCCCGGCGATCGTGCTGCTGGTGATCCTGGTGGTGCTGATGATCGTCTCGCAGTTCTTCACGCAGCTGCAGATCATCTCGAAGAACCTGTCGCCGGAGGCCAAGACCGGCCAGGCGTACCAGATGCAGAAGATCATGCTCTACGTGCTGCCGCTGGGCTTCATCTTCTCGGGCGTGTTCTTCCCGCTCGGCGTGGTGATGTACTGGTTCGTTTCGAACCTGTGGACCATGGCGCAGCAGTTCCTCGTCATCCGTGAGATGCCGACGCCGGGCTCGGAAGCCGCGAAGGCTCGTGAGGAGCGTCTCGCTCGCAAGGGCAAGGCCATCAACGCGCAGGGCAAGGTCGTGCCGATGGAGGTCTACCGGGCCGAGGAGCAGCGCAAGCTCGAAGAGGTCGAGAAGACGAAGGCGGATGCACCCAAGCGCGAGCAGCCGATGAGCAAGAAGCGCGCCAAGAAGAAGGGGACGAACTGATGACGACCGACGAAGTGAACGTCTCGCCCTCGGATGAAGAACTCGAGCATGAGGGTGACGTCGCCGCTGACTTCATCGAGGAGCTGCTGGACATCGCCGACATCGACGGCGATCTGAACCTCGACGTCCGACAGGGGCGCGCATATGTGTCGGTCGAGGCGGACGGGGGCGGGCTGTCGCTGCTGTCGGCGCCCGAGACCGTGCAGGCGCTGCAGGAGCTGACGCGGCTGGCCGTCCAGAACAAGACCGGTTCGTTCTCGCGCATGATCCTCGACATCGGGGGTTCGCGGGATGCGCGCAGGCGCCAGCTCGAGGCGCTCGTGGACGCCGCGGAGGCGAAGCTGGATGACGGTGCCACCCAGGCTTCGCTGCCCGCGATGTCGAGCTACGAGCGCAAGCTGGTGCATGACATCGTCTCCGAGCGCGGCCTGGTGTCGGAGTCGTACGGCGAGGGTGCCGACCGGCACACGGTGATCTCGCGCGGCTGATGTTTCACGTGGAACGGGCGTTTCCCGGTCGTTGAGCGGCGGTCGTCTGCCGGTCGTTGAGCGAGCGAGGCGAGCCGAAACGCTAATTGCTTCCGGTCGTTGAGCGAGCGACGCGAGCCGAAACGCACCTAACCGCGCTCAACCCCTTCTCCCACCAATCAGGAGCCCCCATGCCCGACACCTCCGTCGAACTCGAACCCGCCGCTGCTGCCGTGCTGTTCGGCGATCGCATCGGGCTTGCGCGTCGTTTCACTGCCGCGCTGGCACAAGAGGGTGAGCTTCGAGGGCTGATCGGACCGCTTGAGCTGCCGCGCATCTGGACTCGCCATGTATTGAATTCAGCAATCGCTGCCCCGCTGTTCCATGGCTCTGTCGCTGACGTGGGCTCCGGCGCCGGCCTTCCCGGCATCGTGTTGGCGATCAGCCGGCCCGACGTGCAATGGACGTTGATCGAGCCGATGGAACGACGCACTCTCTGGCTGAATGAGCAGGTCGACGCCCTGGGCCTCGATAACGTGACGGTTATGCGTGCGCGGGCGGAGGACGTCGGGCTGGAGTTCGACGTCGTGACGGCACGGGCGGTGAGCGCCTTGCGGACGTTGGTCCCGATCACTGCACCTCTGGTCAAGGATGGGGGAGAGCTGCTCCTGCTCAAGGGGCAGAACGCCGCGGCCGAGATCGAGGCTGCGCAGAAGGTGCTCAAGAAGCACAAGGTGACGGGTGTCACGGTGGAGCTTCTCGGTGAGGGCGTGCTCAGTGAGACCACGCGAGTAGTACGCGCGCGCGTGCGCGCCTGATTTCGGCCCGGTCGTTGAGCGAGGAGCGCACCGGCGGGTCGGAACGCCGGCTCCATCGCAAATTCCCGCGACATTCCGCACTTCGCGGAAGTTATCCACAGCAACTGTGCCCATGGGGATAACTCGGCTGGGTGTCGGCGTACAGTTCGTCGATGACCGGTTACACCTACATTCTCCGTTGCGCGGACGGCACCTTCTACGCGGGGAGTACTCGCAACCTTGATGACCGCCTGGCTGCACACGCACAGGGGTTGGGAAGTGATTACACCACTGACCGACGTCCGCTTGAGGTGGTGTGGTCTGCGGAGTTCGGCCGCATTGACGAAGCATTTTGGCTCGAGAAGCAGATCCAGGGGTGGAGCCACGCGAAGCGACTGGCGCTCATTGAGGGCGGCTTCGACGCGATCAAGGGCTGGAGTGCGCGAGAGCGCGCGCTCCGCCGTAGTCCCTGAGTAGGAGTTTCACGTGAAACGACGCTCCTCGCAACCCGGTCGTTGAGCGAGCGAAGCGAGTCGAAACGTGCACCTCATCGTCCGCTTCATTGCTGCGCTCCTCGAAGGGGTATCGGTCGTTGAGCGAGCGAAGCGAGTCGAAACGTACTTCTCCCGCATTTCGTCTCGTCGCTGCGCTCCTCGCTCAATGACCGGGACAACCACGGTGTTTCACGTGAAACGCTACGCCGCCCTCCATTTCGTCTTGTCGCTTCGAGCGGAGCGAGTCGAAACGTACTTGTTTTGCATTTCGTCTCGTCGCTGCGCTCCTCGCTCAATGACCGGGGACACCCACGGTGTTTCACGTGAAACGCCCCGGCGAACAAGCCGCCGGCCCGCTGCGCTCCCTGGAAGGGGTATCGGTCGTTGAGCGAGCGTAGCGAGTCGAAACGGACTTGTTCCGCATTTCGGCTCGTCGCTTCGCTCCTCGCTCAATGACCGCGCACGGTTTATGAGCGAGCGGAGCGAGTCGAAGCGCTGCCCTCCCGCATTTCGTCTCGTCGCTGCGCTCCTCGCTCAATGACCGGAAGCGTCGGGCGTGTTTCACGTGAAACGTCTCGTCGCTGCGCTCCTCGCTCAATGACCGAGGGGGTGCGGGGCTCGCTCGGTGAACGGGGGGAGAGGGAGCGTCACGTAGAGTGGTAGGCGGTCCCGGAAGGAGTCGATGTTTCACGTGAAACCATCCGACAACACATCCCCGAACGTCGGTTTCGGGATGGATACGCCGCTCGCGCGGGAGCTCGCCGACCTTTCCTCGCGACGTCGCGCGCTCAGCACGATCGAACTCGAATTCACCGGAAATACCCGCGTCTTCACCATCTCCAACCAGAAGGGCGGGGTCGGCAAAACCACGACAGCGGTGAATCTGGCATCCGCTCTTGCCGGCCTGGGCGCGAAGGTACTGGTCATCGACCTCGATCCCCAGGGAAACGCGTCGACAGCCCTTGGCGTGACGCACACCGCCGACACCCAGAGCATCTACGACGTGCTCATCGACGACCTGCCTTTCGGGGAGATCGTGCAGGTCAGCCCCGAATCGGATAATCTTCTCTGCGCTCCCAGCACCATCCACCTCGCGGGTGCGGAGATCGAGCTCGTCTCGCAGGTCGCGCGTGAGTTCCGACTCCGTCGCTCCCTTGAGGAGTACCTCCGCGACAATCCGCTGGACTTCGTCATCATCGACTGCCCGCCCTCGCTGGGTCTGCTGACGATAAACGCCTTCACGGCGGCATCCGAGGTGCTCATCCCCATCCAGTGCGAGTACTACGCACTCGAGGGACTGAGCCAGCTGCTCGGCAGCATCCAGATGATCCAGAAGCATCTGAACCCGCAGCTGCATCTCTCCACCATCCTGCTCACCATGTACGACGGCCGCACACGGCTCGCGCAGCAGGTCGCTGACGAGGTGCGCACACACTTCCCGGAGCAGGTCCTGCGTGCAGTGATCCCGCGCTCCGTCCGTGTCTCCGAAGCACCGAGCTTCGGCCAGACAGTCATCGCGTATGACGGGAACTCCGCCGGAGCCGTCGCATATCGGGAAGCAGCAGTCGAGATCGCGCAGCGCAAGGAATCCGCCGCGCAGAACAAGGGAGCATGATGGCCAAGCGCACTGGACTCGGTCGGGGAATCGGCGCACTCATTCCGACGACGGATCAATCCGAACGTCCCGTCGATGTCTTCTTCCCCGGTGCCGTGAAGGTGAAGCAGGATGGCGCGCCCGCGGCGCCTGAAGTGGCCGCGGACGACCCGGCGGACCAAACCGACCTCACCCAGGTGCCCGGCGTTCGGCTCATCCAGGTCGACCCGCACAAGATCGTCCCGAACCCGCGCCAGCCGCGCACGCACTTCGATGAGCACCACCTCGCGGAGCTGGTGCACAGCGTCCGAGAGTTCGGCGTGCTGCAGCCGGTCATCGTGCGGGAGAACGCCGATGGCGAGTACGAACTCATCATGGGGGAGCGGCGCACGCGGGCAGCCCGTGAAGCCGGACTCGAGACGATTCCCGCCATCCTCAGGGAGACGGCCGATGAGGATCTGCTGCGCGACGCGCTGCTCGAGAACCTGCACCGGTCCCAGCTGAATCCGCTCGAAGAGGCATCCGCCTACCAGCAGCTGCTCGAGGACTTCGGGATCACCCAGGAGGAGCTCGCCACGCGGATCGGCCGCTCCCGCCCGCAGATCAGCAACACCATCCGGCTCCTGCGCCTGCCGGTGCCGGTGCAGCAGCGCGTCGCCGCCGGAGTGCTATCCGCCGGTCACGCCCGTGCCATCCTCTCCGCCGAGACCCCCGAGCAGATGCAGCGCCTGGCCGACAAGGTCGTCAACGAAGACCTCTCGGTGCGCGCGACCGAGGCCGCGGCGAAGAGCATCCCAGCGGCGCCTGGCACCGTCAGCAAGCCCACCGCCGGCGCGCGGCGAGCCTACCTCGACGATGTCGCCGGCAAGCTCGGTGACCGTCTCAACACGCGCGTGCAGATCACGCTTGGCGCAAGAAAAGGCCAGCTCAAGATCGAATTCGCGTCCATCCAGGATCTCAACCGCATCCTCGCTGATATCGGGGAAGAGGAGTACGGCGCGCGGTGACCTGACGACGGCAGTGGCACGGAGCCGTGCTCGGCATCCGCTTGCACCAACTCGCCCGTACCGTGAACGGCCCTCGACGCACCACCCCCTTCTGACCCCGACGATGCTCGGATAGCATCCGAGCATCGACCGGCAGGAGGGGCGGCGTCATGAGCGATGCGCAGAGGGCAGCAACGGGCCGAGCAGCGGGGATCCGCGGACGCGTGATCGGGGTGAGCATCGCAGCGGCGCTGGGAGGATTCCTCTTCGGCTTCGACACCGCGGTGATCAACGGTGCCGTGGAGGCCCTGGCCGGGGCATTCGGACTCGGGGTGGGCCTCAAGGGATTCGCGATTTCGTCGGCACTGATCGGCTGCGCCGTGGGCGCCTGGTTCGCGGGCCCCGTCGCGAACCGCTTCGGCCGGGTGCCCACCATGATCGTCGCCGCGGTGCTCTTCCTCATCTCGGCGGTCGGCTCCGGCCTCGCCTTCGGCGTCATCGACCTGATCATCTGGCGCGTCGTCGGCGGATTCGGAGTCGGCGCGGCATCGGTCATCGCGCCCGCCTACATCGCCGAGGTCTCGCCGGCGCACGTGCGCGGCCGCCTGGGCTCGCTGCAGCAGCTCGCCATCGTCACCGGCATCTTCGTCGCCCTGCTCTCGGATGCCCTGCTCGCCGGCGTCGCCGGAGGTGCAGCCGGGGCGCTGTGGGGCATGGAGGCATGGCGCTGGATGTTCATCGCCGAGGCGATCCCCGCCGTCGTCTACGGCATCATGGCCATGCGCCTGCCGGAATCCCCCCGCTATCTCGTCGCCCGCGGGCAGATCGACAAGGCCAGCGAGGTGCTCACGCTCGTCACGGGGACGATCGACGTGAAGACCAAGATCACCGAGATCACCGGGACGATCAACACCGAACGCAGTGAATCGCTCAGCGATCTGCGCGGTCATCGGTTCGGCTTGAAGCCGATCGTGTGGGTGGGAATCCTGCTGAGCATCTTCCAGCAGTTCGTCGGCATCAACGTCATCTTCTACTACTCGACCACGCTCTGGCGCTCGGTCGGCTTCGACGAGTCCGACGCTCTGACCATCACCGTCATCACATCGGTGACCAACATCGTCGTCACGATCGTCGCGATCCTGCTGGTGGACCGCCTCGGACGCCGCCTGATGCTCATGATCGGCTCGATCGGAATGGCGGTCACGCTGGGGCTGATGGCAGTCGCGTTCTCGTTCGGAACATTGGATGCCGAGGGCGCGGTCAGCCTGCCGGACCCGTGGTCCACCATCGCCCTGATCAGCGCCAACGCGTTCGTGGTCTTCTTCGGAGCCACCTGGGGACCGCTGGTGTGGGTGTTGCTGGGCGAGATGTTCCCGAACTCCATCCGCGCCGGCGCCCTTGCAGTCGCGGCCGCCGCGCAGTGGGCGGCGAACTTCTTCATCTCGACCACATTCCCCGCCTTCGCCGAGATCGGCCTCACCTTCGCGTACGGCTTCTACGCCTTCTTCGCCCTGCTGTCGTTCTTCTTCGTGTACTTCAAGGTCGCCGAGACCAAGGGGCGCGAACTGGAATCGATGACGGACGACATGCGCGTGGAGCGCCGAGGTCGGGTGCAGCGCTCGTAGAATTGACGGGTGAGTCACCCCTTCCCCCGCCGCGCCAGCCTCGAGGTGCTGCGCGCCGAAGCCGGGGACGAGCGCTCGGTGCTCGTGCACGAGCGGCTGCGCGGGGGAGAGGACCCCTGGGACTTCATGTCGGAGCTGCCCTCGGTCGATGAACTCGTGGTGCTGCTGCTGCGCGCCGACGTCGTCGAGGACCGCGGTGGCAACGTACGGGACGCGCACTGGAACGACGACGTCCTGCGCAGCATCGCGCACGAGTATCCCGAGTTGAGCCCGACGGTGTGGCGGATGCTGGTCGCCTGAGACGACGAAGGGCCCGTCACCGCGGACAGTGACAGGCCCTTCGACAGGCTCAGGGAGCCGAGGGGGAGCGCAGCGGCTCAGCCGATGTAGGGCGCGAGGTCCTGCTCGAGCGCGAACTTCGGCTTGGCGCCGATGATGGTCGTCTTGACCTCACCGCCCTGGAACACCTTCATGGCCGGGATCGACGTGATCTGGTACTTCATGGCCAGATCGGGGTTCTCGTCGACGTTGAGCTTGAGGATCGTGATCTTGTCGGGGTTCTCGGCCTGGATCTCGTCGAGGACCGGCGCCACCATGCGGCACGGCCCGCACCACGCGGCCCAGAAGTCGACCAGCACGGGGCCTTCGGCCTGCAGAACGTCGTGCTCCCAGGTGGCCTGGGTGGTTGCCTTGGCAGTCATCAGTTCTCTCCTTGTTCGTTGTCCACTCGATGAAACGTCGAGAGGCGCGTCTGTGTTCCCGAGGCGGATGCCGCGCGAGCCGGCATCCGGGTCAACCGGCGATGATCTCCGCGGCGATCGCGGCCGGCTCCTCGACCGAGGCGTCTTCCAGATCGGCGATGAAGTGCTCGGCATCCAGCGCCGCGACGACCCCGGATCCCGCAGCCGTGGCCGCCTGCCGGTAGGTGGGGTCGATCACGTCACCGGCGGCGAAGACGCCCGGCACCGAGGTGCGCGACGAGCGCCCGTCGACCCAGATCGTGCCCTCGTCGGTGAGCTGCAGCTTGTCGTGCACGAGGTGCGTGCGCGGGTCGTTGCCGATGGCGATGAAGACGCCGTCGAGCTCGAGCTCACGCGTGGTGTCGTCGACCGTCGAGCGCAGGCGCACGCCGGTGACCGAGTCACCGCCGAGGATCTCGTCGACCGTGCTGTTCCACACGAACTCGATCTTCTCGTTGGCGAACGCGCGCTCCTGCATGATCTTCGACGCGCGCAGCGCGTCCTTGCGGTGGATGACGTACACCTTCGACGCGAAGCGCGTGAGGAAGGTGGCCTCCTCCATCGCGGAGTCGCCGCCGCCGACCACGGCGATCGTCTTCTCGCGGAAGAAGAAGCCATCGCAGGTCGCGCACCACGACACACCGTAGCCCGAGAGGCGCTCCTCACCCTCGACGCCCAGCTTGCGGTAGGCCGAGCCGGTCGCGTAGATGATCGTCGACGCCTCGTGCTCGGCACCACTGCCGAGGACGACCCTCTTCACGGGACCGTCGACGTGGAGCTCGGTGACGTCGTCGTAGAGCACCTCAGTGCCGAACTTCTCGGCCTGCGCCTGCAGCTTCGCCATCAGGTCGGGTCCCTGGATGCCCTCGGGGAAGCCCGGGAAGTTCTCGACGTCGGTCGTGTTCATCAGCTCGCCGCCGACCTCGACCGTACTGGCCACCAGCAGCGGCTTCAGGTTCGCGCGCGCCGCGTAGATCGCGGCGGTGAAGCCGGCGGGGCCGGATCCGATGATGATGACCTGACGCATGTGCTCTCCTTGGGCAGGGGATGTGAGGCAGCGGATGCCAGCGGGCGCGGCGGATCCGCGTCGAGTGCTTAAACCCATGGTAACGGCGCGGCATTCCCGCTGGTCGGCGGCACCGGGCCACACCAGCGCTCAGCGCCCCGGCAGGATCCGGTTCAGCAGCCGACGGGCGGCGTGCAATTCGGGGGCGCGCAGCAGCAGCAGCACGAAGACGTAGACGATCACGGCGGCGAGCCCGATGACCCCCGTGCCGACGGCGCCCAGCAGCTTGTCCGCGAACGCGGCCCCCGTCTGCCCGGTCACCCAACCGTCGCCGGCGCCGAGCAGCACGTACAGGCCCCATCCGGCGAGCCCTGCGGGAACGGCGGCGATCGCGAAGCGCCCCAGCGAGAGCAGCGTCTGCGGCAGTTCCAGACCGCCGAGGCGGTGCCGCAGGATGAGCACGGCGATGGTGGTCTGCACCAGCCCGGCGATCGACTGCCCGAGCGCGACGGCCGCCGCCAGCTGGCTGAGCGGGGCGATGGCCGCAGCGAGGTAGGAGAAGCCGATGATGAGCGCCACCTGCACGAGCGTGAACAGGAACGGTGTGCGCGTGTCACCGAAGGCGTAGAACGCGCGCTGCACGATGAACAGCACCGACAGTGGCAGCAGGCCCACCAGATAGCAGATGAGCACGGGAGCGGATGCGACGGCATCCGCTCCGCTCTCGGTGAAGATGCGAGTCGCGGGCACCGCGGCGGCGGCGAGGGCGATGCCCGAGCCGATCACGAACAGCGACACGACCCGGATGCACCGCGCGACGTCGCCGCGCACGGCGTCGTGACGGTTCTCGTGGGCGTGCTCGGCGATCTGGGTGAAGTAGGGGGTGCCGATCGAGACGGCGAAGATCGAGTACGGCAGCATGAAGACCAGCCACGCGGCCTGCATGAGGAACACCGACGGGTGATCGCCCGAGGAGTCCGATACGACGCGGGTCTGGATGAGTCCCGCGATCTGACCGGCGATGACCATGAGGAAGGTCCACCCGGCGAGAGTGCCCACCTGACCGAGCCCGACGCCGCGCCAGCGGAAGTCCGGCCGCAGGCTCAGCCCGGTGCGTCGCCACGCGAACAGCAGCAGCGCAGCCTGCACGGCGATGCCGAGCGTTGCCGTGCCGCCGAGCACGGCGATCATCGTGGGATCCCATACCGACACGAGGTTGCGGTTGCCGCCGAACAGGGCGATGAAGACGAGGAATCCCGCGATGGAGATGACGTTGTTGGCGACGGGGGTCCAGGTGTACGGCCCGAACACGCGCTTGGCGTTCAGGGTCTCGCCGATGAGCGCGTACAGCCCGTAGAAGAAGATCTGCGGCAGGCACCAGTAGGCGAAGGCGGTGCCCAGCGCCAGCTGCGCCGGCGGGTAGTTCTCGGCGTACAGCGCGACCAGCCAGGGAGCGGCGAGCATGGCGAGCGCGGTCGCGCCGAGGAACACGACCGTGCCGAGGGTGAACAGCTTCGAGATGTAGCCTTCGCCGCCGTCGGCGTGACTCGCCGACTTCACGATCTGGGGAATGATCACCGCGGTGAGGATGCCGGTCTGGATGATCGTGAAGACGTTGTTCGGCAGCTGGTTGGCGACGGCGAACGCGTCACCGGCCTGTCCGATGCTGCCGATCGCGGCGACGAGCACGATCGTGCGGATGAGTCCGGTCACACGGGAGACGAGCGTCCCCGCCCCGAGCACGGCGCTGGCGCGCCCGAGACTGGTCATCGGTCCTCCTGAGGGGCTGCGGCGGCGGCATCCGCTCGCTTGCGACGCACGGTGCGCACGACGCCGAAGACGAGCAGCAGCGCGATGACCCCGCCCAGGATGCCGAGCCCGATGCCCTCCCAATCCGCGCGCAGCGTGACATCGGCGACCTCCGGCTGCCCGATCGGCACTCCCGTCGGGCTCTCGAGGTGGAATCGCACATCGACCTGGCCGCTTGCGACGCGCGCCTCGATGGGCACGTCGACGCGGGTGCTGCTGGATGCCAGCGCGGTGACCTTCGTCACCGGCTGGATGTCGAGGCGGTTGTCCGACGGCGCGCTGTACAGGTTCACCGTGACCGGCCAGGGCAGCTCGTTGCGCACCCAAACCGGCAGGGGAGCGGCGGAGGTGAACAACTGCACGGGCTTCGGCCGCTGCACGCTCACCGCGGAGAGCGTCGTCGCGACCCGCTCGCCGTGCGCGGTGGTGCGTGCGGCGAACTGCTCGTCGGTGAGTCCGACGCCGATCGCGCGCAGAACGCGGATGCGGTCGGGGGTGAGCAGCAGCGCGGGCTCGTCGAGGATGGTCGCGAAGGCGGTCAGCCGCTCCTCCGAGGCGAGCATGGCCTGCAGGGCGGGGACGCGAGACGGCTCCCCGGGCGAGACGAGGTCGACGGTGGTCGGCGCTCCGGCGCGCAGGCCGTTGAGATTGACTGCGGCGGTCGCGAACGCCGAGAGCGCGTCGCGCAGCGCGACCGGGGAGCGACTCTCGGAGCGGTCCAGGGCGAGCGCGACCACGGGCGAGCTGCGGGTGGCATAGAACAGGTGCCCGGCAGCAGCCGTCAGCTCTCGGTCGATCGCCGCCGTGTCGGACAGCTGCACGGCGGCGGAGAGGCGGGCGGATGCCGCGGTATCGGCGATCAGCAGGTCGTGCGAGCCCACGGCGCTGTGCACGGGGGCCTTCGCGGTGACCGCGGAGGAGGGCAGGACGGTCGTCGTCCGGTCACCCAGGTAGCCGGCGAAGGCGGCGAGGTCGTCTGCAGAGGCGCCGGGGCGCGGCCACAGGATGTCGGGCTGTGCGCCGCGGATGGCCGTCAGCGCCTCGTTGTCGGGCAGCACGGGTTCCGCGGTGGGGACCGGCGTCGGGCTCGCCTCCGCGGTGGGGGCGGGTTGCGCCTCGGCGGCGGGGAACGCCGCCGGGTCGAGCAGCGGGGTGAGATCGGGCGCACCCAGCAGCGCCGCGCGACCCGCCTTCGCCTGCACCGTGGCGTCGGCATCGGCGAACTGCAGGGCGAACATGTCGTTGGGCAGTGACTCGAGCTCTGTCAACCACTGCGTGGCGGTGGCGGGGGCGGCAGCTCCCAGCATGCGGATCGCGGCAGGGATCGCCGGGTCGACGGCGAGGATCGCGCTGGTGCCGGTCACCGCGTCGAGCTGACCGGCCAGGTCGCCGCCCTCGCCGGTCAGCGTGGCGAGTTCGTCCGCCGTGAGCAGCGCTCCGCTCTCGGGCGTGGCGGTGAGAGGGACGAGCACCGCTGTGCGCCGGACGGCGGCCGGTGCGATGACGAGCGCGGAGGTGGCGCTGAGATTCCACGGCACCGGATCGCCGTCCGCGTCAGTCGTCAGCGCTCCGCTCAGCCGCGCACGCAGGGGGTAGACACCGGGCGCGAGCTGGCCGAGCGCTTCGGCATCCACCACCGCGTTCATCGTTCCCGTGGAGTCATCCGCGACCACCGGAGTCGCCTCGGTCGCGACCGTCCGGAAGGCGCCCGGCGCGGTGCCCTCATCGAGCCAGGTGTCGAGGGCGGCACTGTCGGGCAGCGCGGTCGGGTTCACCTCGATGGTCACGCTGCCTGCGCTGAGGTCCGTGGTCGTGCCGTTCTCGATTGTGACCGTCGTCAGCATGGGGCCGCCGGGCTCGACCTGCGCGCCGGCGCCGGTCGAGACGAACAGCGTCACCGCCGGGTCGGTCGCCTCGGGTGCTGTCTGATCGTCCGCCGACGCTGCCGGCGCACCACTGCCCAGCAGCGCGCCGACGACGAGCACCGCGGCGAGGCGGGCCAGCAGCCGTCGCGCGCGGGGGCGGAGGCCATCGCGAGGGAGCGTCGAGTTCATGAGTGCACGCCGACGACACCGGCTCTGCGGTATCGGCGACGCCCCTGATTCTAGGGCGCACGCTGATCCCGACCCTGAAGGCGCGTAGAGTGACGGCCGTGCCGGACCGCCCTCAGCCCTGCCCCGATGCCGTTCTCGCTCATGCGCTCGCCGCCGACCTCGATGCGGCGGACTTCCGCTCCGAACCGCTGCGCGCACTATGGGGAGAAGAGGCCGATGACGCGCTGGCGCGCGGGCTGCGCGAGCCGATGCTGCGCGCCCTGGGCTCGCGATCCGATCCCGCGTCGACCCTGGGTCGGCTGTGGGTGCTGGGGATGCCACAGCCGCATGCTGCGGTCGAGCATGCACTGCCGGCGCTCGGTGTCGATGGCGCAGTCGCGCTGGGCCTGGCCGTGGTGGTGGGCGAGTCGGTGCGTCCGCAATCGCTGATCCGCCCGCAGTCGTTCGTGGATGCCGATGGCGTGGGCGAATGGTGGATTGCGAGCGACCTCGACGAGATCGCGTTGGGCGGCCCGCTGCCGGCGGATCACGTGCTCGGCGTCGGCGGGGCATCGCGCACGCTGGCCGAGCTCGTGGTGCAGAATCCAGTCGGTCGGGCACTGGACCTGGGCACCGGATGCGGCATCCAGGCTCTGCTCATCTCGCGCCATGCGGGCGCGGTGGTGGCGACCGACATCTCGGCCCGCGCCCTCGCGTACGCCGGGCTCAACGCCGCCCTCAACGGGGTGCGCAACATCGAATTCCGGCTCGGCAGTCTCTTCGAGCCGGTAGCCGGCGAGGCGTTCGATCTGATCGTGTCCAATCCGCCTTTCGTGATCACGCCCCGCGCGAGCGACCTGCCCGAGTACGAGTACCGCGACGGTGGCATGGTGGGCGACGCGCTCGTGGAGGAGTTCCTGCGATCCGTGCCCGCGCATCTCGCCCCGGGCGGGATCGCCCAGCTGCTCGGCAACTGGGAGTCCCGTGGCGCCCGACCGGGCCTCGACCGCGTGCGCTCCTGGGCCGACGACGCCCTCGACGTCTGGGTGATCCAGCGGGAGGAGCTGACGCCGCTCGGGTACGCCGAGCTGTGGATCCGCGATGGCGGCACGCTGCCGCGGGACGCGGAGTTCGCCCGCCTGCTGACGGCGTGGCTCGACGACTTCGCGGCGCGCGAGGTGACCGCCGTCGGCTTCGGGTACGTCCTGTTGCGCAATCCGGGAGCGGGATATGGGGAGCGGCTGCGCCGCTTCGAGAAGCTCACTCAGCCGGTGTCCGATCTCGGTCGCGCGCTGGCGGCAGGGCTGGCCGCGCATGACCTGCTCGCCGATGGCATTCCGAACCGACTGGTCGTCGCACCCGACGTGACCGAGGCGCGTCATCTCATGCCAGGGGAGGACGATCCCAGCGTGATCGAGCTGCGTCAGGGCGGGGGGTTCGCGCGCACCGTGAGCGTCGACAGCGCGCTGGCAGGCTTCGTCGGCGCCTGCGATGGCGAGCTCACGGTCGCGCAGATCGCCGGCGCGCTCGCCGACCTCTTCGACGTGTCGCTGGCGGAGCTGTGGGCGGACCTCGAGCCGCGCATCCGCGGCTTGATCCTCGACGGTCTCCTGGTGCCCGCGTCGTTCGCCGCGGAATAGCAGCCGCGATCTATGCGTTCGAATACGACATGAAGGCTTTCGGCTTCCTCTCCTTCGGGCACTACGCAGACGTGCCCGGTTCCGTGACCCGTACCGCGGGCGACATGCTGCGCCAGACCATCGAGATGGCCGAGGGCGCCGACGAGCTCGGCGTCAACGGGGCGTACGTGCGCGTGCACCACTGGGCGCGTCAGGCGGCGTCGCCCATGCCGCTGCTGGCGGCGATGGCGGCGCGCACGCAGCGCATCGAGGTCGGCACCGGTGTCATCGACATGCGCTACGAGAACCCCTTCCAGTTCGCGGAGGAGGCGGCGGCGCTCGACCTGATCGCCGACGGACGCATCGCGCTGGGCGTGAGCCGTGGTTCACCCGAGACCGCGCTGCGTGGCTACGAGACGTTCGGTTTCCACGACGAGGAGGATCCGGAGCGCGGCAGCGTGATGGCGCGCGAGAAGTTCGAGCTGTTCCGGCGGGCGATCGACGGCGAACGCGTCGCGCCCGGCGACCCGCGCATGGTCGGCGCCGGTCACTACCTGGCCATCGAACCGCAGTCCCCGACGCTGCGCGACCACATCTGGTGGGGCTCCGGTTCTCGCCCGACCGCGGCGGCGACCGGGCGGATGGGGCTGAACATGATGAGCTCGACGCTGGTCACCGAGGCGACCGGGCAGCCGTTCCACGAGCTGCAGCGCGAGCAGATCGACCTGTTCCGCGCCGCGTACAAGGAAGCCGGCCACACCGGGGCACCGCGCGTCTCGGTCAGCCGCAGCGTGTTCCCGCTGGTCAGCGATCGCGACCGCGCGTACTTCGGGCTGCGTTCCGACGACAGCGCCGACCAGATCGGCATCATCGACGGCTATCGCTCGACGTTCGGCAAGACCTACGCCGCCGAGCCGGACGTGCTGATCGAGCAGCTGCGCGCCGACGAGGCGGTGATGGCGGCCGACACCCTGATGCTCACCATCCCGAATCAGCTCGGCCCCGAGTACAACCTGCATGTGCTGCAGTCGTTCGCCGAGCACGTGGCTCCCGCCCTGGGTTGGCGGCCGAACACCGAGGGACCTGTGCAGGGCGACCCCGTGGCCTGAGCCCTGGACGCCGGGATGCTGCTGCGGCTGCCCCGGCCTCACGCTGAACGGCGCGGCGGGTCACGCCCCGACCGCCCGTTACCCTTGAATCCATGCTCAATATGGCCGAGGGTCTGTCCCGACTCGGCGCGCTCGCCGCGAACCCCGTCGTCGCCACCCTCGCGATCGCGTTCGCCGAGGCGGGCTTCGACCTCGCCGTCGTCGGCGGCCCAGTGCGTGATGCGCTGCTGGGCAGGCCGACCAACGACCTCGACTTCACGACGAACGCGCGCCCCGATGACATCCTGGCGATCGTCAAGCCGATCTCCAGCACGCAGTGGGACATCGGACGCGCCTTCGGCACGATCGGTGCGAAGGTGCGCGGTGAGCAGGTCGAGATCACCACGTACCGCGCCGACAGCTACGACGGTGTGAGCCGCAAACCCGTCGTCGAATTCGGCGACGCGATCGACGGCGATCTGCTGCGCCGCGACTTCACCGTCAACGCGATGGCGCTGCAGGTCCCCGCGGTCAGGCTGATCGATCCGACGAGCGGCGTCGAGGACCTCATCGGCGGCGTTCTGCGCACCCCGATCGATCCCGAGATCAGCTTCGGCGACGACCCGCTGCGTATGCTGCGTGCGGCGCGCTTCAGCGCGCAGCTCGACTTCGCGATCGAGGATGCCACGTTCGACGCCATCGAGAAGCTGCGCCAGACGCTGAACATCGTCAGCCCCGAGCGGGTGCAGGGCGAGCTCGTGCGGCTCATGCAGACGGATGACCCGATCCGCGGCATCCGGGTGCTGGTCGACAGCGGACTGATCGACCAGTTCCTGCCGGAGGTGAGCGCCCTGCGGCTCGAGGTTGACGAGCACCACCACCACAAGGACGTCTACGAGCACTCCCTCACCGTGGTGCGCCAGGCGATCGAGCTCGAGAAGGCGCGCAACCCGGATGCCGTCCCGGACGTGCCGTTGCGTCTGGCGGCGCTGCTGCACGACATCGGCAAGCCGCGCACCCGAAAGCTGGAGAACGGGGGAGGAGTCACCTTTCACCACCACGACGTGGTCGGCGCGCGGATGGCGCGCAAGCGGCTGCAGGCGCTGCGCTTCGACGGCGACACGACCGACGCGGTCGCGAAACTGATCGAGCTGCACCTGCGCTTCTTCGGCTACGCGGAGGGGGCGTGGACCGACAGTGCCGTGCGCCGCTACGTGCGTGACGCGGGTGATCTCCTCGAACGCCTGCACATCCTCGTGCGTGCCGACGTCACCACGCGCAACAAGCGCAAGGCTGCGCGTCTCGCGGGGGCCTACGACGACATCGAGCGGCGGATCGTCGAGCTGCGCGAGCAGGAGGAGCTCGACAGCATCCGTCCGGAGCTCGACGGCAACGACATCCAGCGCATCCTCGGCATCGCGCCGGGGCGGGAGGTCGGCGAGGCCTATCGGTTCCTGCTCGAGGTGCGACTGGACGAGGGCGTGATCGGCCCGGATGCCGCCGAGCAGCGCCTGCGCGAGTGGTGGGCGGCTCGCGGCTGAGTGTGGAGTCCAGCAGCTCTGGATGCCTGGAGAGCACCGACGATCAGATGCGTGATGTCGACGGTGATCGTGCGCTCGTTCATCGTGATCACGGTTCCGGCGTGGCCGCGCTGTCATCCTCGGGTGCGGCGGAAGCGCCCGGGGTCGCGGACGGATCCGCCGGCGAGGTGTTCGGCTGCGGCGTCGGATCGCTCGGCTGGGTCGCGTCGAAGCGCTTCGGTGCGCGGAGGAAGGGCGCGGCCTCATGATCGATCGTCGACTCGCGAACCGAGTCGGTCGCAGGATCGACCTCGCCGATGCGCAGAGGGTATACGTTCCACACATCGTCGCCCCGTGCATCCTGATAAGGCACGCGCACAGGGCGCTCGCCGTCCCAGCCGAGGCTCCACCAGCCTTCCATCTCGATGCTGCGCCCGCGTCCGTACAGGTTGAGCTGTGTGCCGCGGTCTGTGTAGAGCTGCACACCGTCGAGCAGTTCTCCCTGCTCGTCGTAAGCGAAGATGTTCCCGACCTGTTTGCCGTCCAGCAGCAGGCCGCGCTGCTCGGCTGGTTCCTCATAGACGTACTCGACGCGAGGCAGCACCATCGCGGCGAGCAGGAACGGCAGCGTGAGCACGGCGACCACGCTGAGCACCACCCTGACGGGGTGCAGTGCGTCGTGCGGAAGCCAACGGCCCCGGCCCCACTGCACGCTGACCAGCACGAGGCCGAGGCACAGCATCCAACCCACAAGAGTGTCCGGTCCACGCGACCCGACGGCCGATCCGAACACGTTGTGCAGAAGGAAGTAGATGGCGAGCCCCCGCAGCACCCACCAAACGGGGCGCAGTGCCGCGAGCAGGTCGAGCGACCACGCGCCGAACGGATGCTGCCGGAGGCTGTCTGCCATTTCTCGCCGCCCCCGGCGCATCCGAACTGCTAGGGGCTCGAGCCGCACGCCACCGGAGCGCGCGGGCAGGCCGGCGGCCGAGCGCAGCTCAGCGGCATAGGCGGCGGGATCGTCGAGATGCAGGATGCCCTCCCGGTCCGCCGCCTGCTCGGTCAGGTCAGCCGTCAGACCATCGATGATGTCGTCGACCTCGTCGACGGGAAGATCGTCGAGATGTGAGCGGACGGCATCGGCGAACGTGCGGATGCGGTCGTGCAGCGAGACGTCGGTGTCGTTCATCACTTCTCCCGGAGGGTGTCGGATGCATTGCGAGGTGTGGCGAGCAGATCGGTCATCGCGTGCGAGAACGTGGTCCAACTTGCGATCTGCTCGTCGAGCGATCTGGCGCCCTGGGCGTTGAGGGCGTAGTACTTGCGGTGCGGACCGCCGTCGGAGGGCACGACGTAGCTCGAGAGCGAGCCGGCCGCATACAGGCGCCGGAGCGTGCCGTAGACCGAGGCGTCGCCGACGTCGCCGAGCCCGGCGTCACGCAGGCGTCGCACGATCTCGTAGCCGTAGCCGTCCTCGCGGCGCAGCACCGCCAGCACCGCCACGTCAAGCACGCCTTTGAGCAATTGCGTGGTGTCCAATCGGGACTCCCTTCCGTGCACTGCACGCTACCACGCAATGCACAGTACCGTGTTCAACACGCAAGTCTCGGCACTCGGGTCGAGTGGTCAGAACGCCGGTCAGCGGAAGAAGAGCAGCCCCAGCAGGCTGAAGAACTGCGGGACCACGCTCATCAGCACCACGACGCCGATGACCACCAGCAGTACCCAGTTCACCCGTTTCTTCAGCCGTCGGCCCTCGCGCGCGACTCCGGGCGGCGGAGCGAGCATGCCGGCGGGCGGCGCGAAGGGCAGCGCGGGTGGAGTCGCCGCAAGTGAGGAGGCCGTGACGCCGGATGCGGACGCCGTCGCGTCGGGCGCAGGGGTGATCCCGAGCGGATGCGGCGGCGCGACCGCCTGCGCCTCGCGCAGCCGATCGTCGCGCCAGCGTGCCCACTGATCGAACTTGCCCATCAGCGCCCCGACGGTGCTGAACAGCCAAGCCCAGGTCGCGGCATCCGTCGTGGACGCCGGACGCTGCATGTACAGGAACATCCAGTCGTCGACGATCTCGACGTCGAGCTGTGCGGCGTGGTCGATGAAACGCGCCATGATGTCGGGCGTGAACAGGTACAGCGCGTCGGCCTCGTAGCCGCGCGGGCAGTACAGGGTGAAGAACCTGTCGAAGTCGCCCTCGAGCGAGAGCCGCTGATCCCGCGAGAACGACGCCGGAAGGTTCGTGCCGAGCGCGTTGTTGCCCAGCGCATCGAGCACGATGTTCGGCAGGGGCACGTCGAGCTTCACGGCGACGTAACCCCAGTGGTGCGTGCTGCGGTTCTTGCCCGAGCCGGTCGTGTACCGGTAATTTCCGAACTCGACGAAGCGTGGATGCTGACCGCGCACCAGCGACGAGGCCATGCGGCTGTCGCCGTTCTGGAAGATCATCCCGGGCAGCGGCGGATTCGCCAGGCGGTGGCGGTAGCTCATGCCGTTCGCCTGGGCGAAGCGCGCGATCCGATACGCCTTGACACGGCTGCGACGAACACCCAGGACAGTGAGCGGGACACCGATCGCGATGATCAGCAGCGGAACGAGCGCGGGAAGGCCGAACACCAGACTGACCTCGTTCCCGCCGGCCAGCGCCGCAGCGAGACCGGCGAAGCCCAGCCCGATCATGGGCAGCACGACCGCGGCGCCGATCGCGCCCGCGACGACCCAGATGACGACGGCGCTCGCTGGAGTGGGATGCTGCCTCCGCATCGCCCGCGTGAACTCCGCGACCGCCCGCATGTCGACTGGTTCAGTCAGGGGAGCGGTATCGAAGGGGTACCTGTTCTCGGCAGGAACTGTCATCGCGGGGCCCCCTCGCTCGGTCGCTCTCGTGGCACGGTCAACGCTAGCGCGCGACGGTGCAGGGGGCAGGGTCGGTGTCAGGGCCGTGGATCGGGTAGACTGTTGTGGTTGTCTGCCCGTCGGCATCCATTCGGGAAGCCGCGACAGGCGACGTGCTACACACCCTCCTGCTTCCGGGAAAGTCCCGGGAGCCGTTCTAGTCCGAAGGAGGTGGGTAAGTGACGCACCAGTACGAGCTCATGGTCATTCTGACCCCCGAGCTGGACGAGCGCCAGGTTGCCCCCAACCTCGACAAGTTCCTGAAGGTCATCACCAACGATGGTGGCTCGATTGACAAGGTCGACATCTGGGGCAAGCGTCGTTTCGCCTACGAGATCAACAAGAAGAACGAGGGCATCTACGCCGTCGTCAACTTCACCGCCACCAGCGAGGCCACGGTCGAGCTCGACCGTCAGCTGAAGCTGAGCGAGCTCGTGTTCCGCACCAAGGTCCTGCGTGCCGAAGAGGCTCAGGCCATGGTCGCCGCCGAGGCGAAGCGCGCTGCCGACAAGGCCGCGCGCAAGCCCAAGGTCGCAAAGGCCTAAGGCTCGACATGGCCGGCGAAACCGTCATCACCGTGGTGGGCAACCTCACCGCAGACCCCGAGCTGCGCTACACGCAGAACGGCCTGCCGGTGGCGAACTTCACCATCGCCTCGACTCCGCGCACGTTCGACCGTCAGGCCAACGAGTGGAAGGACGGCGAAGCGCTGTTCCTCCGCGCTTCGGTGTGGCGTGAGTTCGCCGAGCACGTGGCAGGTTCGCTGACGAAGGGCATGCGCGTCATCGCGCAGGGCCGTCTGCGTCAGCGCTCCTACCAGGACCGCGAAGGCAACCAGCGCACCTCGATCGAGCTGGAGGTTGACGAGATCGGTCCGTCGCTGCGATACGCGACGGCACAGGTCACGCGGGCCGCATCCAACGGCGGTGGTGGGCAGTCCCGTCCGCAGCAGCAGCAGGTCTCGAGCGAGCCGTGGTCGACCCCCGGTTCGTCGAGTGCTGATGCCTGGAGCACTCCGGGCAGCTTCGGCGACGACACCCCGTTCTGAATTTCAGGCCAGGGCCCTTCGACAGGCTCAGGGACCCAGGCCGATCATCTCTTAAGGAAGAAACATGGCTGGAAAGTCGAGCGGCGACCGCCGCAAGCCGCGGAAGGGTGGCAAGCCCACCGCTCCCGCGAAGTCCATCCGCGTGGGCGTCATTGACTACAAGGATGTCGCCACGCTTCGCAAGTTCATCTCGGAGCGCGGCAAGATCCGCGCCCGTCGTATCACCGGTGTCTCGGTGCAGGAGCAGCGTCTGATCGCCAAGGCGATCAAGAACGCTCGCGAGATGGCTCTCCTGCCGTACGCCGGCGCTGGCCGCTGAGGGGTACCGACATGGCAAAGCTGATTCTCACGAACGAGGTCGCCGGGCTCGGAAGCGCCGGTGACGTGATCGAGGTCAAGAACGGGTACGCCCGCAACTACCTCCTCCCCAAGGGCTTCGCAGTCGCGTGGACCCGCGGTGGCCAGAAGCAGGTCGAGTCGATCCAGGCAGCCCGCAAGGCGCGCCAGATCCACGACCTCGACGAGGCGACCGCACTCAAGAACAAGCTCGAGGGCACCAAGGTGCGCCTGACCGTCAAGGCCGGCGCCGAGGGTCGTCTGTTCGGCTCGGTTAAGACGGCCGATGTGGCCGACGCCGTCGCCGCGGAGGGCCTCGGCTCGATCGACAAGCGCAAGGTGCACTTCGCCAACCCGATCAAGACCACGGGTGAGCACGAGGCGACCGTTCGTCTGCACGACGACGTCACCGCCGTGATCACGCTTCAGGTGATCGCCGCGAAGTAATCGCATCACATCAGCGGGCCCCCGACATCTCCGGATGCCGGGGGCCCGCTGCGTTTCGCTCCGGCGCGGAGATCGCCGACGTCACCCCTCTCATCCCTGTAGTTTCGCCGCTCGAAGTTCAGGGACTTGTGCGCCGCGCCCGGGGGATTTCTCACTTGACTTTCCCCAAGTTCTTCACATGCGATCGCACACACCACCAACCTTCAATCTGGCCTTGAGGTCGATTCTCATCCACAGGGTGGGGAAGAGAAGAAAACCAGGCCAAGCGGTAAAAAAATGTTTGGGCGCTGATCTCTCCACCGAGTTCTCCACAGGTGTTCTGCACAGACTCGCGGACGTTCTCCGCACACTCTCCACAGAGTTATCCACAAGGGCGTTTGCGTGGGGATAGTCGCGCTCCTAGCTTTAGGGAGACCGGATGTCGGTGACGCGTGCTCGAATGCTGTCAGCGGCCGATGACCCACCCGGTCGCGGGGCCGGACCGCAGTGCACCGGCCGGGGAGGAGCACGGTGTCGATCGCAGATATCTCGGACGAGCGTCTAGGGGGCTCACGCGGGCCCGAGCGCACTCCGCCGCACGATCTGCTCGCGGAGCAGAGCGCCCTGGGCGGCATGCTGCTCTCGAAGGATGCCGTCGCCGATGTGATCGAGACCCTCAAGGGCGCCGACTTCTACGTGCCCAAGCACGAGCTCATCTTCGAGGCGATCCTGTCGCTGTATTCGCACGGCGAGCCGACCGACGTCGTGGCGGTCACCGATGAGCTGATCAAGACCGGTGAGCTCGGTCGCGCCGGCGGCGCCGATTATCTGCACACGCTCACCTCGATCGTGCCAACGGCAGCCAACGCCGGCTACTACGCGGGCATCGTCTCGGAGCGCGCCATCCTGCGCCGCCTCGTCGACGCCGGCACCCGCATCGTGCAACTCGGCTACGCAGGCGAGGGCGACGCGGCCGACATCGTCAACAACGCGCAGGCAGAGATCTACTCGGTCACCGGATCCGAGACCGCCGAGGACTACGTGCCGCTGACGGTCGCCGTCGACGCTGCTGTCGAGGAGATCGAGGCGGCGAACGGGCGAGATGGCACGATGACCGGCATCCCCACCGGCTTCCGCGAGCTCGACGAACTCACCAACGGCCTGCATGGCGGTCAGATGATCGTCGTGGCGGCGCGACCCGCGATGGGCAAGGCGCTGGCGCTCGACACGCCGCTGCCCACCCCGACCGGGTGGACCACGATGGGCGCCGTGCGGGTCGGCGACGAGCTGTACGACGCGCACGGCCGTCCCACCCGAGTGGTCGCAGCCACAGAGGTCCTGATCGACCGCCCGTGCTACGAGATCGAGTTCTCGGACGGTTCGGTCGTCGTCGCCGATGCACAGCACCAGTGGGTGACCGAGACGCGCGCCACGCGTCGCTCGCCGGCCGGCGGTTCGGTGACGGTCACCACAGAGCAGATCCGTGAAACGCTGACGGTGGGCGCAGACGGGCGGGCCAACCACTCCGTGCAGAACGCGGCGGCACTGCGCGCCCCCGATGCCGAGCTGCCCATTCCTCCGTACGTGCTGGGCGCCTGGCTCGGCGACGGTCACAGCGACGGCGCGCGCCTGACCAGCGAGACCGAGGAGATCCCCGGACTCATCGCGGCAAAGGGCATCCGCGCCGAAGCGCGCGGCAACATGCTCTACGCGTTGAAGCTTTCGACCCAGACCCTCGTGCGCGACTGCGAGGTGTGCGGCACACCCTTCACTGCTCGTCATCCGCACGTGCGCACCTGTGGGCGCACCTGCGGGCCCAAGAACAAGGGCGCTCACCCCGAGCGTCTGAGCTGTCCTGACTGCGGTTCGCCGTTCTCGGGGGAGGCGCAGCGGTGCGCGGACTGCTATCGCGACCACGGGTCGTTCACGGCCCTGCTGCGCGGGCTCGGCGTGCTGGGCGACAAGCATGTGCCCGCGCAGTACCTGCGCGCCTCCGCCAGCCAGCGTCGGGAACTGCTCGCCGGTCTGATGGACACCGACGGGACGGTCGTCCGCGGCGTCGGCTCGTGCCAGTTCGCGGTGACGAACCAGCGGCTGGCCGACAGCGTGTACGAGCTGATCGTGAGCCTGGGATACAAGTGCGGCCGCACGACCAAGCGCGTCGCCGGGCGGTCTGAGGAGTCGTCCACGTGCCACATCCTCAACTTCTCCACCGTGGATGACGTGTTCCGCCTCGAGCGCAAGCGCCGGCTGCACGAGCAGGAGCGGCCGGTCAGCGTCGCCCGCATCGGGCGCCGCTACGTGAAGGCGGTTCGTCCGATCGCCAGCGTGCCGGTGCGATGCGTGCAGGTCGACAACGCCGAGCACCTGTACCTCGCCGGCGAGTCGATGATCCCGACCCACAACTCGACGCTGGCTCTGGATTTCGCGCGCGCCGCCGCGATCGGCCACAACGAGCCGTCGATCTTCTTCTCGCTCGAGATGGGCAAGAGCGAGATCGCGATGCGTCTGCTCAGCGCCGAAGGCGCGATCCCCCTGCAGAACATGCGCAAGGGCACGCTCGACCCGCGCGACTGGACCACCGTCGCCGCGACTCGCGGCCGCATCAACGACGCCCCGCTGTACATCGACGACAGCCCCAACATGACCCTGGTCGAGATCCGCGCCAAGTGCCGTCGGCTCAAGCAGCGCTCCGGACTGCGGCTGGTGGTCATCGACTACCTGCAGCTGATGACGAGCGGTAAGCGCGTCGAGTCGCGTCAGCAGGAGGTCTCGGAGTTCTCCCGTGCCCTCAAGCTGCTCGCCAAGGAGCTGCAGGTGCCGGTGATCGCGCTGTCGCAGCTGAACCGTGGCGCCGAGCAGCGCTCGGACAAGAAGCCCGCGATCAGCGACCTGCGTGAGTCCGGATCGATCGAGCAGGACGCCGACATGGTGATCCTGCTGCACCGCGAGGCCGCATATGACAAGGACATCCGGCCCGGCGAGGCCGACCTGATCGTCGCCAAGCACCGAAACGGACCCACCGCGACGATCACCGTCGCCTTCCAGGGTCATTACTCGCGGTTCATGGACATGGCACCCGGTGACTTCGGTGGCGGGGGCGGCGACTTCAACTAGCGGCAGCGCCTGCCGGTGACAGCGGCTGTTGGCAGTGGTTGACTGGGGCGATGGCAGCCACTGCGATGTTCCCCCTCGGAACGGTGCTGTTCCCGCACACGCCTCTGGCGCTGCGCGTCTTCGAGGAGCGCTACCTCAAGATGCTGGGCAGGTGCCTCGATGCGGAGAGCCCGTCCTTCGGGGTGGTGCTCATCGAACGCGGGTCGGAGGCCGGGGGAGGGGACACCCGATTCCCGACCGGCACCATGGCGCGCATCGTCGAAGTGGCAGCGACCGAGCGCGACATCGAACTGCTCGTCGTGGGCGGAGAGCGTATCGAAGTGGGCGCCTGGTGGGACGACGAGCCCTATCCCACCGCCGAGGTGCACCCCGTCGCGGAGCTGACCTGGGACCCAGCGCTCGCGCCGCTGCGGGAGGAAGCCGAGAGGCATGTCCGCCGCGTGCTCACGCGGACGGCGCTGACCTCCGGGGCGCGATGGGACCCGAACATCGAGATCTCGGATGACCCGCTGGAGTCGTCGTGGCAACTCGCCGCGATCTCGCCGCTCGGCCCCATCGATCAGCTCGAACTGCTTCGCGCCACCTCTCTCGGCGGACTGCTCGCTCGGCTCATCGACCTCACGCTCGAGGCCGAGGAGGTCCTCGCCGCGACATTCGGCGACGGCGGCGAGCGCGGCCAGCCCGGACCTAGCGCCTGAGCCAGCGTCTCTGAGTCGGCGTCTCACCAGCCCATCGAACCCGGCTCGCCCTTGAACGGGCCACGGATTCGGGATGTGATCCATCCGCCGTAGAACCGACCCGGCTGCGGCGTGACCTGCTCGTCGCCGACGGTGCACGCATCCATCTCGGCGGCGTACACCGCCACGCGTCCCGCGAGGCTCTCGAAGCCACGTGCAGGATGTGGATACGTCCACGCGGCAGCGCGAACGACGCGCTCGCCGCCGCGGACGTCGAAGTACGCCGCCTCGCCTTTGAACTCACAGAAGGACGAACCCTCCGCAGGAATGAGCGCTCCGTCGACGAATGAGCCGATGGGCAGGTAGTAGACGGGCGGGTGGCTCGTCTCCAGCACGCGCACGGCATCCGTGGTGTCCGCGATCTGCATCCCGCCGAGGCGGATCGTGACGCGCTCGGGCACCTGCTCGACCTTCGGAGGGCGCGGGTAATCCCACACCGACTCCTCGCCGGGGCCGATGGGGTCAGGCTGAGGCCTTCGCATACCGCGAGAGTACTCCGCCCCGAGGCTCGAGGATCCGAGTCAGACGCGGTCCGCGACGACGCGCGCCGTCGCAGCCGGGTCGGGGCGATGCATGACCGACTCCGGCACGATCACCAGCTCCGCGCCGTCGATCGCCTGAGCGAGCCGGTCGGACGAGTCGATGAGGAACGGGAAGGTCTGCGCACCGCGCAGCACGGTCACCGGCGCATCCACGTTCAGGAGTGCGGCATCCGGATGCCGGTAGCGCAGGGTCAGCCGCGCGTCGTAGACCGTCGACTGGGCGAGCGGGGCGAGGGCGGCCAGCTGACCGCTCGAGCGACCCGCCTCGATCATCTCGGCCGGCAGCCCCACGGCGTCGCGCTGGAACATGGCGATGGCATCCTCGAGCCGCTCCGCGTCGACCAGCTCCTGCAGCCGTCGCGGCAGCTCCTCGCCCCACCCCTGTGCCTCGAAGTCGATCGGCGGCTCGGACAGGAACAGCTTTCCGGTCGGCACGCCGCGCGACGCTGCGAACAGGGCGAGGATCGCCCCCGAGGAGTGGCCGAGTACGGCATCCGCACTGCCGACCGCCGCGATGACGGCGGCGAGGTCATCGGCCTCGTCAGCCGGCGCCGAACCTGATCGGTCGCCGCTGGCGCCTCGAGCCCGGCGGTCCCATGCCACTGCACGGAAGCCCGCCTCCGCGAGCGCCTCGGCCAGCGGGCCGGCATCGGCTGCGGTCGACAGCGCGCCGTTCACGATCACGACGGCGGGACCCGCCCCGGTCGTGGTGAAGGAGATCTCGGTTCCGTCAGCGGAGGTCGCGGTGCTCATGACGCCCATGCAACCACCCTCACGCCGTCAGCGCGACGGGTATTCGCCGATGGCAGCGTCAAAGAGCTCAGGCGACGTCGACGGCGGTGCTCTCGCCGACGGAGCGCTCTCGCGGCTTGCGTCGCGCCCACTTCGCCGGCAGATTCGGGCCGTCCCACACCTGGATGATGCCCCACACCGCGGCCGTGATCGGCACCGCGAGCACGGCGCCGATCAGACCGCTCAGCGCGGTGCCGACGGCCAGAGCCACCAGGATGACGAACGCGTGCAGCTTCATCGTGCGCCCCATCAGGAACGGCTGCAGCAGGTTGCCCTCCAGCTGGTTGACGAGCACGACCACCCCGACGACGAGCAGGGCGCTCACCCATCCGTTCGCGACCAGGGCGACCAGTGCGGCGAGCACCCCCGCGAGGGTCGCACCGACGATCGGGATGAACGCCAGCAAGAACACCAGCACCGCGAGGGGGATCGCCAGCGGCACCTGCAGGATGAGCAGGCCGATGAGGATGCCGACGGCATCCACCAGCGCGACCGTCGCCGTCCCTCGCACATACGATCCGAGCACGCCGACGGTCTTGTGCCCGATCCGGCGTGCGCGGCGCTCGCCCTCGCCGTGGAACGGCCGCAGCAGGAACTCCCACATCTGCGGCCCGTCCTTGAGGAAGAAGAACAGGATGGTCACCAGCAGCACCAGGCCGGTCACGAAGCTCGCGACCGCGCTCACGCCCGCCAGCGCACCGGAACCGAATTGGGCGCTGGTGACGAAGTCCGCGAGCGTGTCTGTCCACTCCTTGACCTGGTCCGAGCTGAACACGGTGAACGGCAGCGTGTTCACCCAGTCGACGAGATGGTCGATGCCCTGCTGCGCCTGGGTGTACAGGTCGTCCCACTGGTTGCGCACGGCCCAGACGATCAGCCAGCTCGCCCCGCCCAGCACGACGACGATGGCCAGCAGAGTGATGGCGGTGGCGAGCAGATCGGCGACGTGATGCCGGCGCAGCCAGTTCATCGCGGGTGCGAAGGCGCAGGCCAGGATCAGGGCGATCGCGAGCGGGATGGTCACCAGAGTGAGCGACTGAATGACGAAGAAAATGCCCGCCGCGAGGGCGACGACGACGATGATCTGGATCGCGCGGATGCCGAGTCGACCGAACCCGTCGGCCCACAGGCTCCACGGCGCCCGGGTCGCGCGCGGCTCGATCGTGGTCTGGTCGAGGTGGACGCGCTGAGGGCGATCGCTGCGGAACAGGGCCATTCCGTGAGCCTAGGCGCCGCTCGTGACACGTGGCGAGTGGTTGACCGCGGGTCGCACGTGCGGCACACTGCCAAGGTTGCCGTCGAGCCGGGTCATTCCACGCGCACGCCGGGCGAGAACGCGACGTAGCCGGAGAAGTCCTTGCCCACCCGGTCGAATGCCGACGGATACGGGTGCGGGTAGGCCCACGCGCCGTCCTTCATCGTCTCTCCACCCGCGGAGAGGTCGTAGTACTGGCACTCGCCCTTCCACGGACAGGTGTACGGCGTGGGGCTCTCGGAGAGCACGCCGGCGCCGATCGAATCGGGCGGGAAGTATGCGTTCCCTTCGATGCGGATGATGTCGTCGTCCGCGGCCTCTGCGACCACCGCGTCGCCCAGCTTCGCTCTCATATCGTCTCCGATCCTCTGCCGGCCGTACGGCGGCCGGCCGCCGTACGAGTGCCGGTCAGGCCACGCTACGCCGCATCATGCCGACGCGACAGAGCGGCTCGGTCGGCCAGCAGGATGCGCGCCGCGCGCTCGCCCGACACCAGCGCGCCCTCGATGGAGGGGCTCTGGCGGTGATCGCCCGCGACGTACATGCGGGCACCAGCCCGTGCCGGTGCCGGCCGCAGCGGCGGGTGCTGAGCAGGCAGGGCGTGCCGGATGTCGTCGCGGCGCAGCAGGGGCCAGCGGGTGGCATCCGCGCCCCAGATCTCCCCGAGCTGCCGGCGTACCTCGCCCTCGGCATGCTCGCCGTCCGTGGGGAGCAGGCAGGTGGCCTGCACCAGGTGGCGGCCGGCGGGCGCATAGCTGGGCGCGGCGTGCGAGATCACCGCGGTGTTCACGATCGGGCCACGCCGCCGCCCGTCGACGGCGAGCATGCCCGACGGCGACGGCGGGTCGGTCGGTGCGAACCACCACGTCTGCAGACCGCGCGTCGCGGGCGCGGCAAGCGCCGTCAGCCCGGTCAGGTGCTCCGCACCCACGGCGACCACGACGGCCGCGGCGCTCGCCGCATCGGCATCCGCCACTTCCACCTCCACCCGGCCGGAGTCCGTGCGCAGGCGGGTGACACGATGGCCGAGGAGGATGCGCGCGCCCGCGGAGCGCGCCCTCGCGGCCAGCTGCTCGGGCAGCGCCTGGATGCCCTCGACGGGCAGCCCAGGCGTGCCGAGGGCGAACAGCCGCACCAGCCAGCGCACGTACGCGTCGGAGGTGTCGAAGCGTCCGTCGGCGAGCACGCCGCTGAGGAAGGGCTCCAGCACCTCGGTGCGCAGCGGACCGCGCAGGCCGAGCTCGTCCCAGGCCTGGCGGAGCGTGCGATCCGACCCGGCAGCCGCGCGCTTGCGCAGCGCACGCGGCGCGAGCAGCGCCGGCATCGCCCAGCGAGCCAGCCCGAGCAGTTCCGGCGGGTCGAGCAGCCCGCTGCGCAGGCTCGCCAGGAGCGAGAGGGGTTGCCGGCGAGGGTCGGCGAGCGTCACCAACCGGCTCGTGTCAGCGGCATCCGATTCCCACGTGGAACCCCGGCGCACCTGCACACCGACCGGGAACGTCTGCAGCCTCAGCTGCCGGACATCCGCCCCGCGCCGCACCGACCGGTAGGCGGGATTGAGCACGTGGAACCCGCGATCGAGCCGGAACCCGTCGATGAGGTCCGTGCGCTGCCGGCCGCCGACGGCGTCGGAAGCCTCCAGCACCTGCACGTCGCGACCGGCCTCCGCGAGCACGATCGCGGCCCGCAGGCCGGCCAGGCCCGCCCCGATGACGAGGACGTCGTGCTGCGCTGTACCGGTCATGCTCGCCTTTCCAGGTTCAGGATTCCGCCGGCTCCATCGGCAGCTGCGGGCCGTGGTTCCAGGCCAGGATCGCCGGCGACTCCCGGGCGAAGCCCAGCACCGACACCGACCCCGCATCGAGCGAGATCGACGCGGCGAACCGCGGCGCCTGCCGCAGGAACACGGCGGTGAGGATCCGCAGATAGTGGCCGTGCGCGACGAGTGCAACATCCCCCGATGCCATCGCCGGCAGCACGCGGGTCAGCACGCGGGAGGCCCGCGCGGCGACCTCTTCCACCGTCTCGCCCGGTGTCTCGCCTCGCACCACGCCGTGCGCGAAGGCGGTCCAGTTGTAGCCGAGCTCGGCGCGGATCTCTTTCGTGGTGCGGCCCTCGTATCCGCCGTAGTCCCATTCCACCAGCAGCGGGTCGATCGCGGCATCCAGCCCGGCCAGCTCAGCTGTGCGCCGTGCCCGCTGCAACGGCGAGGTCAGCACCAGCTGGAAGTCGTAGTCGCGCACCAGCTCTCCGGCAGCGCGTGCGAGCTCCTCGCCGTGCGCGGTCAGCGGGATGTCGGTGAGCCCGGTGTGACGGCCGGTGCGCGACCATTCGGTCTCGCCGTGGCGCAGCAGCACGAGCTTGCCGCGGGGCGCGTCGGGGGCGGGGCGATCGGGCAGCGGGTCGGTGGCATCCACGATCTCACGCTACCCGTGGCGCCCGCTCACGGCACCAGCACGCGCACGCTGTGGATGAGTCGGCTGCGCACGTCGAACGCCTCGTTGCCGCCCAGCACTCGCGCGCCGGGCACTCCCGTGCGCAGCACAAGCCGCAGTGCACTGCGGCGCACCACCACCACCGGCACACCCCGGATGCCGCCCAGTGGCGTGACGGCGTCGTCGAGAGCGTCGTCGGGAAGGATGAGGATGCCGCCGCCGAATCGCACCCGTGCGCTGCGCGCCACGCGGCGCATGCGGCTCAGCAGGGCCGCGATGGGCGCGGCGTCGCCGACGCCGATCACCTCGCCCTGACGGAAGCGCACCGGCGCACCGAAATCCTCGGAGAGGAGCCCGTAGAGCCCGCTGGGCGCGAGCACCACGTGATCGAGCTTGTCCGCCTCGTCGTCTCCGAGGGCCACGTCGTGCCACGCGGTGAACCCGATGCCCAGCTCGTCGACGGCGGCGGCGGTGGCCTCCTCCGCGAGCGCATCGGCCAGCATGCGGCGGGCCTCCCACGAGGCCGCTCGCACCACGAGGGGGTCATACGCCGCGGCATCCGTCACGGGATGACCGAGCTCCGCGGCGAGCAGCTCGCGGTAGCGCGACCGCCGCCAGGCGCCGGCCTGCCCGAACGAGCGGCCACGGGGCCGGGTGCCGGTTGCACCCGGCGTCGCTGAGCTCGCCGCCCACGAGTGGCCTGTGCGGCCGCGGTCGTATGCCGACCGCGCCTGCGGCGTGCCTACCATCTCCCACGCCCGCTGCACGCGGACGAACATCGTCGCGTCGCCGCCGGTGTCCGGGTGCGTCTGCCGCAGCCGCAGCCGGTATGCCCGGCGCAGGTCGTCGTCGGTCGCGCTGGGCGCGACGCCGAGCAGCTCATACGCGGATGCCGAGAGCGGGCCGTCGAACATCAGGCTCCTCCGCCAGGCCGGTTCGACCGGTCAGTGCGGCCGGCTTCCCCAGCGTAGACGCGCGCGGAGGCTGCTTCAGGCCTGTCGTAGGCTGAAGACATGACGAAGAGCACGATCTGGACCATCGTCGGAGTGGTCGTCTCGGTTCTCATCGCCTGGTGGCTGGTGAGCGCACTGTTCTCGGTGCTCTGGTTCATCGCCAAGCTCGCGGTCGTGGCCGTGGTGGCCCTGGTCGTGTTCGGGGTCATCCGCGGGCTGCTCGCCAAGTCGCGCGACTGACGGACCGCATCCGGCTCAGCCCTGGAGGAACTCCAGGGCGGCGAGACGGAACGCCTTCGAACCGGGGGCGTTGAAGTGGTGACGGCCGGGGATCTCGAAGAACGTCGACTGCGGGGCAGCGGCTGCCAGACGCCGCGAGCCCTCGAGCACGGCATCCGCCGATCCGGTGGCGAACATCACCGGCTGCTGCGGTGCGTGGGCGGGATCGGGATCGATCGAGCGGGAATCCCGCATGCCCTTCGCCAGCGCGAGCAGCGCATGCAGGTCGTTTCCCGGTACGCGCTCGGCCAGGGCGATGTAGTTCTGCGTGACGGGGTCGGTGACCGCGGTGCCGTCGTCGGCGTAGCGGCGCACCTGCTCGATGTCGAGGCGATCGAGCGGGATGCCGTCCGGCACGCCGCCCAGCACGGCACGTGTGACCCGGTCCCCGAGATCCTGCGCCACCTGCCAGCCCACTCGCGCCCCGAGGGAGTACCCGGCGTAGCGGGCCTCATCGATGAGGAACGTGTCGAGCACCGTCTCCACATCGCGGGCCAGGCTCCGCACGGCATAGCCGGCTGGGTCGTGCGGCTTCTGGCTCGCGCCGTGCCCGCGCTGATCGATGCCGAGGATGCGGAAGCCCTCGCGCTCAAGCATCCGCACCCATCCGGTGTGCACCCAGGTGTCGGCGGTACTCGAGGCGAAGCCGTGCACGAGTACGACGGCGGGGGCGTCGAGCTCGCCCCACGAATACGTGGCGAGCGCGACGCCCTCACCGACCTCGACGTACTGGGGCTGAGGCAGGTCCGTCAACGCGGAGAGAAGGGTGACCACACCTCCATCATGCTCCTCCGCGCAGGTGCGGCGTCCGCTCAGCCCTCCGCGGGCGACGGATGTCCCGGCACGGCCGGATCCTCGCGCTTCGGGCCGTCGTCGGGATCCTCACCCTCCGCCTGACTGGGATGCCCGGTGGCCGCGTCCAGATGACCCCCCGATTCGGCGTCGCTGCTCGGGTCCTGCTGCCAGCGCAACGCGGCGACCGGCTGTACGGTGGGCCGCTGCGGGCGCGCCTCATCCTCGTCCAGGTCGTCCTCGTCGAACAGCACCTGGGCATCCGTGAGCACGGCCGCGCGCGCAAGTGCCTCCACCGCCGACAGCGTTGTGCCCTCCACACCGTAGGCATCGGCCTCGCTGATGGCGATCCAGGGGTCGGTGCGCAGCGCGAGCAGGGTGCTGCCGGCATCCGTCATCCGCGGGTCGAGCACGAGCGTGTCGACCTGCGCCTGCTGCAGCGCCGCGACCACATCCGACATGCCGGTCGCGCCCGCGCGACCGGCGCCGGCCGCCGCACGATCGCGAGTGGTCTCGAGCCGAGCCTGTCGCGCGGACGCGAGCGTCCGCGCGATCGCGTCCCGCAGGGCCGTGTCGTCGGCTCCGGCCGCGCGGGTGTCGGAGTCCACTTCGACCACCAGTGCACCCGCCTCGGCGCTGATCCGCTCGCGCAGCAGCTGCCGCGCGCGCACGTCGCCCGTGAGGAAGAGGTGCTCGGGCCGGCGCTCGCGCACGATCCGATCGACCGCGTCCGCCACCTCCGACTGGTTGTGCTGCCAGACCTCCTCGGCATGACGCTGGTAGCGCGCCTGCGACCAGCCGCCGGCCTGCACCTTGGTGATCTGCTGATCCTCGCCGTCGATCGTCTGCGTCGCCTCGGGCGCGGACTGCCCGATGACGGCATCCGTGAGCCGGGCGCCGTCGCGGCCGGTCTCCACGATCAGGATGCGGCATTCCGCGGCGAGATGGCGCAGCAGCGGCAGAATCGCAGGGAAGTCGCCGTGCCCGTACTGCTCCTCGCCCACCCGCGCTGTGGCGAACGTCTCATCCAGCACGACGTCTCCGTCGCGCACCAGCAGCCAGCGCGTCGAGGGCGCGGGGGTCGAGTCGTCCGCGCTCACCGCGGCCACGGCCGCGTCGGCGTCCGCGGACGGCACTCCGTCGGCGGTGAGCCGGTCGGTCAGCGAGTTCATCCGGCTCTCCACGGCGCCTTCCGGTTCGCCGGTCGGGCCGTCGGTGTACAGCCAGGTCCAGGGTCCGGGCTGCGACAGCAGTCCCTTCAGCTCAGCTGTGCGCATCGTCGACTCCTCCGCTGATCGGGCCGTCGCCGGCATCCGGATCCTCGCGCTCGAAGGCCTCCTGCACCTCCGCGGAGTCGGTGTCGTCGGGCAGCGGCTCGGTCTCGCGGAACGGCTCGGCGTGCGGGGCACCATGACCCTGCACCATGCCGCGGGTCTCCTGCTCGAGCTGATCGTCGAGATTCGGACCGTGTTTCGAGTTGCCGCGTTGTGCGTCGCTCATCTCTCCTCCTTCGCCGATTGCGTCCGAGTGACGATAGGCGACTCAGTCCGGCGGGCACACCGGGTTGACAGCGCCGCCGGCCACGATCACTCGCCGAGCAGCTCGACCAGCTGCCCCTCGACCCGCCGGTCGGGGTCGACGAGCAGGCCCTCGTCGTAGAGGTCGAACACCCGCGGGTCGACGTAGCTCGCGCGGGCGACGGCCGGAGTGTTGCCCAGGGCGGATGCCGCCGCGCGCACAGCCTGGGCGGCAGCACGTGAACGCGCTGTCGCGGTGGGTCGCACGCCGATCTCCGCCAGGGCGACGGCTGCCGCGATCGTGCCGTGCAGTGTGCGGAAATCCTTCGCGGTGAAGTCGCCGCCGGTGCGTTCGCGCACGTCGTGGTTGATGTCCGCCGCGCGCAGCGGATGCCATCGCGCCGCTCCGCTGCGCGGTGAGAAGTCCTGCCAGCTCAGCAGCAGCGCATTGCCACCGCGGCGCTTGAGCCCCGAGACGAGGGCGGCGAGGTCGACGTCGTCGACCTCCGACTCCCAGGGCTGACCGCTCTTGCCGGGGAAGCGCAGCTCGACCACCCGGCCCGCACGCACCCGGGCGTGCGACCCGCGCAGCGTGACCAGGCCGATGCTGCCGTGCGCGCGGGCGTACTGCTCGGAGCCCACTCGCAGCAGTGCCGAATCCAGCATCCGGAAGGCGCCGGCGAGCACGCGCGGGCGTCCGTAGCCCTCGGCGCGCAGATCCCGCGTCACGCCCGCGCGGGCCGTGGGCAGCACGGTCGCGAGCTGCAGCATGCGATCGAACTTCTCACGGGCCATCCGCTCGTGCCAGGCGGGGTGATAGATGTACTGCCGGCGTCCGGCGGCATCCATCCCGGTGGCGAGGATGTGCCCGTTGGCGTAGGGGCACATCCACACGTCGGTCCACGCCGGCGGCACGACCAGGGCGCGCAGCCGGTGCAGCAGCTCCGGGTCGTCGACCGCCGCCCCGTCGGGGCCGAGGTAGCGGTAGCCGCGCCCGTGCCGCACTCGCCGGATGCCGGGGGAGCGCGGATCGCTTCGACGCAGACGAATCATGCTCTCGGGATTACCGGCCGTGGACCGGGAGCGCAAGGCCCTGCACCCCCGGATGCCCCGAGCGCTACCCTGCCGTGCATCGCACCGCGCACCGCGCACCGCACACCGCGCGGTCGGCTGGAATCGGCAGAGAAAGGGATGCGAGATGGCACACGGCGACATCGAGACGCTCTCGAAGAACGGGCAGTGGGTGAACCGGGTCGAGGGGGAGGAGCAGCTCTCGCAGGGATACGCCTCGAAGGAGGAGGCGGTGGAGGAGGGCCGCCGACGCGCCGCCGAGAACGGCACGCGGCACTCGGTGCGCGAGGCCGCGCCGACCGGCGTCGTCACGGACGAGCAGAACCCCGACGGCGCCTGAGCGCCGAGGTGGACCTCGATTCTGTCCGGGGTCACCGAAACGATTCGATAGAATGATGGGAAGCGGCGCCGTGACGGAGAGTCACGGGGCCGCCGACGTCTTCCGGGCGAACCCCGGCATCCCCCGCTCACCCCTCTTCTCGGATCCTCATGGCCACCAACCTCACCACCGGCCGCCCGTGGCGCGTCATCCTGCTCTTCTCCGTGCCGCTGCTCATCGGCAATGTCGTCCAGCAGCTGTACCAGTTCGTCGACACGATCGTCGTCGGCCGTCAGCTCGGGGTGGACTCGCTCGCCGCTGTCGGCGCGACGGGCAGCCTGATCTTCCTCATCATCGGCTTCGCCTGGGGTCTGGCCAGCGGCTTCGCGATCCCCACCGCACAGGCGTTCGGGGCGGGCGATGCGCGCGGAGTCAGCCGCTCGGTGGCGACCGGGACCCTGCTCACCGCGGCCACGAGCGTGATCCTCACCGTGCTCGGGCCGCTCATCGCACGCCCGTTCCTCGAGTTGCTGCAGACGCCGAGCGAGCTGCTGGCCGAGGCGACCACCTTCACGCAGGTGACCTTCATCGGCGGCAGCACGATCATGTTCTTCAACTACCTCGCCGCGATCATCCGCTCCGTCGGCGACTCGACCACGCCGCTCGTGTTCCTCACGATCTCGTGCGGGCTCAACGTCGCTCTCGTCATCGTCATGGTGGGTCCGCTCGGGTGGGGCGTGGGCGGTGCGGCGCTGGCCACGGTGACCGCGCAGGCGATCTCGGTGCTGCTGTGCCTGGGCTACCTCTGGCGCCGGCTGCCGGTTCTGCATGTGCACCGTGATGACTGGCGGATCAGCCGCGCCGACATGCTCGAGCACCTGCGGCTGGGGCTGCCGATGGGCTTCCAGGCGTCGATCATCGCGATCGGCACGCTGGCGGTGCAGGTCGCGCTGAACACCCTCGGTGCAGAGGCGGTCGCCGCCTACACCGCTGCCTCGCGCATCGACGGACTGGCGATCGCGCTGCTCGCCTCGCTCGGGCTCGCGGCCTCGATGTACGCCGCGCAGAATCTCGGCGCGCGCCGGCCCGACCGCATCCGCCGCGGCACGGTACAGGCACTGTGGATGGCGCTGATGGCCTCGCTCGTGCTGGGCGCGATCATGATCTGCTTCGGTGCGGCGGTGGTGCGCCTGTTCGTCGGCGACAGCGCGGACGGGGTCGTCGAGAGCGCGCACCTGATGCTCATCATCAACGGCGTCACTTACTCCCTGCTGGGCGTGCTGTTCGTGGTGCGCGGCGTGCTGCAGGGGGTGGGTCGCGTCCTGGTGCCCACGGTGACCGGGCTGATCGAGCTGGTCGCGCGCGTGGTCGGCGCCCTCGTGCTCGCCTCGGTGTGGGGCTTCGCCGGGGTGGCGATGAGCAACCCGCTGGCCTGGCTGGGCGCCGTTGCGCTGCTGGTGCCCGCGTACGTGGCCGCCCACCGCGAGTTCGCCCGGATGCCGATCGAGCCCATCGAGACGACGCTGACCACGCCGATCCCCGTGATCGGGCCGGCCGACGGCTCGCACACGGTGGATGCCGTGTTCACCGTACCCGTGCCGGTCATCGCTTCGCGTCTCAGCCGGTTGCGCCTGCCCAAGGTGACCCGCCGGCCCTGACGGCTGGTCGGCCCGCGGCTGGTCGGCCCGCGGCTGGTCGGCCCGCGCCGAACCCGCGTGACGTCATCCTGGAGGATGATGCCGAATCGTTCTGCGGCGGGAGGTGCGCGATGTGCTTTCGCGCGTAACGTGAACCGCACGAGCACGCCGGACAGGCGTGCCAGGACCGGGGGGTTCACGATGTCCACTCTTGCAGTGACCGACACGCTGGCGTCGGTGTTCGTGCCGTTGGGGGTCGCCGGAGCGGTGATCGCATCCGTCTGCGGGCTGCTTGCCGCCATCGCGTTGGCGCGCGGGGCTGCCGGGCTCGCCGGCGGCGCGGCCGGCGTGTGGATCATGGCCGCGCTGCTGAGTCTCTCGGCGTCGTTCGCCGCGGTGTGGACGCCGTTGTTCGTCTCGGTGGCAGCTCTGGCTGGCGGTCTGCTGCTCGGCGGTGCAGCGCGGATGCTGGGACGCACTGTGCGCGCACGCCGCCGGGTGAATACCGGTCCGGCCGCACGTCCGGCGGCCGCCTATCGGACTGCGGCGAGTCCCACCGTCGCAGCGAAATCGACCCCGACGGGCAGCGCCGTCTCGCCGGCCGCCCGGCCGCGCCCTGTCACCGACACGGTGCGCGTCGCCTCCTGACAGCAGCCGGGTAGGTCAGCGGTGGTCACGGTCGTACTGCTGTGCGCTGTCGTCGCCGGATGCCGCCCGCTCCGCCTCGCGCGCGCGCAGCTCGACGCGACGGATCTTGCCCGAGATCGTCTTGGGCAGCTCGGGCACGAACTCGATGATGCGCACCCACAGGTGTGATGAGAGTCGCTCCCGGGCGAACGCGAAGATCTGCGACGCGGCCTGGTGCTCGGCATCCGATTCGTCCGTCGCCTCGAGGAGCACGGCGGCGTCCGCTCGCAGGCACACATAAGCCTTCGGCACCGCGAGCCGTGTCGGGTCGGGGCTGGGCACCACGGCCGCCTCGACGACGAGGTCGTGCTCGAGCAGCACCGACTCGAGCTCGAACGGCGAGATCTTGTAGTCCGAGGCCTTGAAGACGTCGTCGGCCCGGCCGATGTAGGTGAGGTATCCGTCCTCGTCGCGCACGGCGATGTCGCCCGTGTGGTGGAAGCCGCCCGCACGCGCCTCCGCCGTCTTCTCAGGGTCGTCGTAGTAGCCGGCCATGAGCCCCAGCGGCGGGTCGGTCAGATCCAGCGCGAGCTCCCCCTCGCGCTCGGTCGGCATGCCGGTGACCGGGTCGAGGAGCACGACCGGATACCCGGGCAGCGGCCGGCCCATCGAACCGTCCTTCACCGTCTGACCGGGAGAGTTGCCGATGCACGCGGTCATCTCGGTCTGTCCGAAGCCGTCGCGGATCGTCGCACCCCATGCCTCGCGCACCCGGCTGATGACCTCGGGGTTCAGCGGCTCACCGGCGCCCACGAGCTCGCGGGGCGGGTGCGCGAGTCGCGACAGATCGGCCTGGATCAGCATCCGCCACACCGTCGGGGGAGCGCAGAAGGTCGACACGTGATGCACGTCCATCACCTGCATGAGCGTGTCTGCGTCGAAGCGGTCGTAGTTGTACACGAAGACGGTCGCCTCGGCGAGGAAGGGCGCGTAGAAGCTCGACCACGCGTGCTTGCCCCAACCCGGGGAGGAGATGTTCAGGTGCACGTCGTCGGGCTGCACACCCAGCCACCACATGGTCGACAGGTGACCGACCGGGTACGACACGTGCGTGTGCTGCACGAGCTTGGGCCGGCGGGTGGTGCCGCTGGTGAAGTAGAGCAGGGCCGTGTCGGATGCCGGGGTCGGCCCGTCGGGCTCGAAGGTCGACTCGGCGGCGGCGGAGTCGGCGAAGTCGTGCCATCCGTGCGGTGCCTCGCCGATGCCAATGCGGATCAGCGTGGTGCCCGCGTCGTCAGCGGCATCCGCCACCCGATCCGCGAGTCCGCCGCGCGCGACGACGGCGCGCGCCCGGCCGTGCGTGATGCGGTATGCGAGATCGGAGGCCGACAGCAGCGTCGAGGTGGGGATGGCGACCGCGCCGACCTTCGTGATCGCGAGCATGACCTCCCACAGCTCGAACGTGTTGTCGAGCATGACGATGAGGTGGTCGCCGCGCCGTATGCCCAGATCGCGCAGCCAGCACGCGACCTGATCCGAACGCGCCGCCAGTTCCGCGTAGGTCCACGAGCGCGTGGACAGGTCAGACGACACGATCTGCACGGCCGGGCGGTCGGGGGTCTGCGCCGCGATCACGTCGAACCACTCCAGCGCGAAGTTGAACTCGTCGAGCTGCGGCCACTCGAATCCCACTCGCGCTGCGTCATAGTCGTCGCGGTGCGCGAAGAGGAAGTCGCGCATCCGTCGGACGGCGTCGGTGGCTGCGGTGGCGGTGCGCGGCATAGGAAGCTCCTTCGCTCGGTCGGGCTCTTCCATGATGACGCGACTCGAGGCCGAGTCGCTGCACAAGTGCAGATGTCACCGGGCCGCAGACCGGGCCGGCTGACCGGTTCCACGTCCACTGGTCGCGGGGCTTCGCGAAGGTGGCGCGGCGTAGACTGGACGGGTCACCGATCTGAGGACCTTCATGCCTGCCGCCTCCCGCCCGCTCGTCGTGCGCCGCCCGTCCCCGGGGCGCTCGTTCACTCCGGGCACCGTGCAGCTGGGGCGCGCCCTGCTGGCCGCCGTGGCCGCGCTGATGATCACGTTCTCGCCCGATCACTCCGCCGCCGTCGGGCTGTCGGTGTTCGGCGGCTTCACGATCGTCACCTCGCTCGTGCTCATCCTCGGCGCGGTCGTCGCGCAGCCGTCCGGCCGACGGTGGCCCTTCGTCCTGACGGGCGCGATCTCGCTGGTGCTCGGCATGGCGGCGAGCGTGCCGGCATGGCGCTCGGACGTGTTGTTCTTCGTGCTCGTGATCACCTGGGCTGCGCTGACCGGACTCGTCGAGCTCATCGCCGGCATCCGCTCCCGGGGCACCGATGGGGCGCGCGATGCGATCACCGTCGGAGCGCTGGGCCTGCTGCTGGCTCTGCTGCTGCTGGTGATCCCGGTCGGATTCGTGCAGCAGTACGCGGTCGAGGGGCAGGCGTTCTCGCTGACCGGCATCATCCTCGGAGTCGGGATGTTCGGCGGCTACGCCGCCGTCGTGGCGGTGTTCCTCGGCATCGCGGGCCTCGCGCCGGCCGCGGAGAAGCACACCGGTGTGCCGACCCCGACCGAGGCAGAGAAGCACAACGAGACGGATGCCGGAGCCGACCGCCTGGCCGAGCGTGGAGGAGACGCATGACCGACCAGAAGCCGACGCGCAAGGAGATCCTGCGCCCTCTGCACCTCGTGGGCATCGCCCTGGGCGCCGGCATCTTCGCGACCGTCGTGACGCTCGTCTCGACCGGCGCGTTCACCGACCGCGTGAACATGTCGATCGCGAAGGGCACTTACGAGGGACTCACCCCCCTCGGCCTCGGGCTGGTGATCGGAGGCGCATCGTTCATCGTGACCCTGCTGGGCCTGGCGATGCTGATGCTCGCCGTCGATCCCGCCGATGTGACCAAGACCATCGACCGGCCGGTGCTTTACGACGACAAGCATCCGGCGCCTTCCGGGGACGACAGCGGCGGTGAGACCCCGCCCACCGGCGCCGCGCCGGCCCCCTGAGCGCACTCGCCGCGAACGTCGCTCAGCCCTCGGGCAGCGTCAGCTGCAGCAGCCGGTCGTCCTGCGGCCGCGGTGAACCCCGCCCGTCGGTGTTGTTCGTCAGCACCCAGAAGGTGCCCTCCGGACCGGCGATGACGTCGCGCAGACGCCCGAACTCCTTGGAGTAGACGGCTTGGGGATCGGCATCCGGATGCCGCGTGTCGAACAGCCAGACGCGCTGGCCGCGCAGGCCCGCGACGTACACCACGTCGTCGATGATCGCGATGCCGCTGGGACTCGCATCCGCCGGCGCCCAGACGGCGACGGGATCGATCGCGTCGCCGGAGCGTGCGATGCCTTCATGGTCGGGCCAGCCGTAGTCGCCGCCTGCCTCGATGCGATTCAGCTCGTCCCAGGTGTCCTGGCCGAACTCGCTCGCCCAGAGCCCTCCTCTGCTGTCCCAGGCCAGGCCCTGCACGTTGCGATGGCCCAGGCTGTACACGACCGTGCCGAACGGGTTGCCCGGAGCCGGATCGCCGAGCTCGGTCACGCGCAGGATCTTGCCGCCCAGGTAGCCCGGGTCCCTGGCCCGTTCGCGCTGACCCGCATCGCCCGTGCCGATGTACAGCATGCCGTCGGGGCCGAACGCGATGCGCCCGCCGTCGTGCGTCGACGCGCGCGGGATGCCGTCGACCACCGTCTGCACCCCATCGGTGTCGAGCAGGAGCGCGCCGGGAGCGCCGTTCAGCGGCATCCGCACCACGCGGTTGTCGTCTTCGGCGCCGTGGTACGCGTACAGCCATCGGATGCCGCCCGTCTCGTGAAGTGCGAGGCCGTGGAGTCCGGACTCCCCTCCCGCCACCACGCCGGGGACGGTGCCGATGGGGCGCTGAGTTCCCGATGCCGTCAGCTCGATCACCCGGCCGTCGCCGCGCTGCGAGATCAGCGCGCCGCCTCCGTCGAGCCGAACCACCGACCATGGCGCGGCGAGGCCGGTGACGAGCGCGACCGGTTCCGGGTTGGCGGTGCCGACCGGGGTGTCGCATCCGGTCAGCGCCAGCGCGCCGAGGGCGCCGAGCAGCACGAGGGCGATGATGCGGTGCATCGGGCGGCTCCTCTCGGCGGTCTCGGTGAGCGGGGAGCGGACGGGGACGGGTATCCAGCATCCGTCACTTCGCCTTCGGCATCCAGTGCGTTCTTCCGCGCTCTCGGGCCGTTCCGGCGATCTCGCACGCCGCGGTGGGGAATAGAACGCGAATGCCGGGGCTTGAGGCTGTCATGACCGTCTCCGTCGATCGTGCGTCCGTCGGCCTGCGATCCGAGCGCGGCCCCGTGCTCGGCGCCCTCATGCTGGCGACCGGACTCATCGCGATCGATACCACGATCCTCGCCACGGCGGTGCCGACCATCGTGCGGGACCTGGGCGGGTATCAGCTGTTCCCGTGGCTGTTCTCGGTGTACCTGCTCGCGCAGGCCGTCAGCGTGCCCATCTACTCGCGCTTCGCCGACACGATCGGGCGCAAGCCGATCATCCTGCTGGGGATCGGGCTGTTTCTTGCGGGCTCGGTGCTGTGCGGATTCGCGTGGAGCATGTTCACGCTGATCCTGTTCCGCATCGTGCAGGGCCTCGGGGCCGGAGCGGTGGGACCGATGGCGATGACCATCGTGGGCGACATCTACACCGTCGCCGAGCGTGCCAAGGTGCAGGGGTACATGGCGAGCGTGTGGGCGATCTCGTCGGTGGTCGGGCCGTCGCTGGGTGGCATCTTCGCGCAGCTCGACGCGTGGCGGTGGATCTTCTTCGTCAATGTGCCGCTGTGCCTGCTGGCGGGATGGATGCTGATCGGTCGGTATCGCGAGCAGGTCGAGGTGCACCGGCACCGCATCGACTACCTCGGCGCGACCCTGCTGACGCTCGGCTTGACGGGGATCATCCTCGGGCTGCTCGAGGGCGACACCGCGTGGGCCTGGCTGTCGTGGCAGAGCGCAGTGTGCTTCGGCGGCGGGGCGCTGCTGCTGGTGGCGTTCGCGCAGGTGGAGAAGCGCGCTGCGGAGCCGATCATCGACTTCGCGCTCATCACGCGACGGCTCATCCTCACCTCCACGTGCGTGGCGTTCGGGATCGGCGCGCTGACGATCGGCGTGACAAGCTTCGGACCGGCGTATCTGGAGGGGGCGGGGGGTGCCGTGCCGCTCATCTCGGGGCTGGCCGTGGCGGCCATGAGCATGGGCTGGCCGCTTGCCGCCGCGCTCGTGGGGCGGTTGTACCTGCGCATCGGTTTCCGCCGCACCGCGGTGATCGGGATGTCGATCACGACGACGGCAGCGGCAGCGCTCGCGCTGTGCGCCCGGTGGCCGAATCCGCTGATCTTCGCCGTGATCGCCTTCGTGCTGGGTTTCGGGCTCGGCTGGACGGCCGCGCCGACCCTGATCGGGGCGCAGGCGGCGGTCGGCTGGGGTGAGCGCGGCGCGGTGACCGGAATGAACGGCTTCGCGCGGTCTGCGGGCAGTGCGGTCGGCGTCGCGGTGCTCGGAGCGGTGTCGAACTCGTTGCTCTCGGCGGGTGGTGGTGAGGGTGACCCGGCGACGGTGATCTGGGCGTCGACCTGGGTGTTCGTGGGAGCTGCGCTGTTCGCGCTGCTGACCCTGATCGTGGCCGTGCTCATGCCGCGCGACGATCAGCCCGCCCCCGCCTGACGCGAAGAGGGGGGTCAACAAGTGCGGGATGAGGGGGCGCGCATGCGGCGTTTTTTGACCCCTCGTGACTAGCGGGCGAGGCGCTCGGCGATGCCGGTGTACGTCGCGGGCGTCAGCGCGAGCAGACGCTGCTTTGCGGCATCCCCGATCTCCAGGCCCGAGACGAACTCCGCCAGCTCGGCCGCGCCGACGCGATGACCGCGGGTGAGCTCCTTCAGCAGCGCGTACGGGTCGGTGATGCTCGAGCGCCCGGCGACCACCTCGGCGCGGATCACCGTCTGGATGGCCTCCGCGAGCACCTCCCAGTTGTGGTCGAGGTCGTCGAGCAGCACGTCGCGCGACAGCGAGATCTCGTTCAGTCCGCGGCGCAGATTGTCCAGCGCCAGCAGAGAGTGCCCGAACGCGACGCCGATGTTGCGCTGCGTGGTCGAGTCGGTCAGATCGCGCTGCAGGCGCGAGGTCACCAGGGTCTGCGACAGCGAGCCCAGCAGCGCCGCAGAGAGCTCGAGGTTGGCCTCGGCGTTCTCGAAGCGGATCGGGTTGATCTTGTGCGGCATCGTCGACGAACCCGTCGCCCCGGCGACGGGGATCTGCGCGAAGTAGCCGAGCGAGATGTACGTCCAGATGTCGGTCGCGAGGTTGTGCAGGATGCCGCCGGCGTGACGCACCCGGTCGTACAGCTCCACCTGCCAGTCGTGCGACTCGATCTGCGTCGTGAGCACATTGAAGTCGATGCCGAGGCCCTCGATGTACTCGCGGGCGAGCTCCGGCCAGTCCACCGACGGCTCGGCCGCCAGGTGCGCCGACCAGGTGCCGGTGGCGCCCGAGAACTTCGCCAGGTACTCCGAGCCCGCGATCTGCCCGCGCACCCGCTCGAGTCGCCACGCGAACACGGCGAGCTCCTTGCCCATGGTCGACGGCGTCGCCGGCTGGCCGTGCGTGCGCGAGAGCATCGCGGCATCCGCGTGCGCCTCGGCGAGCGAGCGCAGCTTGGCGATCACCGCGTCCAGCGCCGGCAGCCAGACGCCCTCCACCGCGCGCTTGACGGTCAGCGCGTACGAGGCGGAGTTGATGTCCTCACTCGTGCAGGCGAAGTGGGTCAGCTCGGCGATGGCATCCAGCCCCAGAGCCGAGAGCCGGTCGCGCACCAGGTACTCGACGGCCTTCACGTCGTGGCGGGTGACGGCCTCCTTCTCGGCGAGCCAGTCGATCTCCGCCTGCCCGAAGTCGCGGTACAGCGCACGAAGACGCTCTTTGTCGGCATCCGACAGCGGTGAGGTCTCGAACAGCGACCGGTCGGTGAGAGCGATCAGCCATTCCACCTCGACCTCGACGCGGGCGCGGTTCAGCCCCGCCTCCGAGAGGTAGTCGGCCAGCCCCGCGACAGCGGCCTGGTAGCGGCCGTCGAGAGGGCTCAGCGGCTGAGTCGGAAGCGAGGGCAGAGAAGTCAGGGCAGGTCCTCCTGCTCGGGGCCCCGCGGCACGCGGGACGGCGGATGGGATGCCCGCACAGCCGGCTCGAGCTGCGCGAAGAGGCCACGGGTGGCGCTCTCAATCATAGCCAGCACCGAATCGAACATCGCGGCGCCCGCGTAGTAGGGATCGGGCACATCCATGCTCGACGCGTGCGGATCGTACGCCCGCAGCAGCGTGACCTTGCCCTCGTCGTCGTCGCTGCGCGCCCAGGCGCGCAGGATGCGCTCGTGGGTGCGGTCGAGCGCGACGACGAGGTCGTTCTCGGCGAAGGATGCCGCGCTGAACTGCTTCGCGCGGTGCCGCGATCCGTCGTAGCCACGGCGCAGGAGTGCGTCGAGGGTGCGGTCGTCGGCGCGCTCGCCGACATGCCAATCGCCGGTGCCGGCGCTGCGCGAGGTCACGCGCGCGCCGAGGCCGCGCTGCTCCGAGAGCGTGCGCAACACCACTTCTGCCATGGGTGAGCGGCAGATGTTGCCCGTGCAGACGAAGATGACGCGGAAGGGATCCGGGTCGGTCATCGCTCCATTCTGCCCGCAACCCCGCTCCTCCCCAATCGTCGATTGCGAGAAGTTGTGCACACCCGTCGGGAAGAGCGGATGCCGGATGCCGCCGCGCGGTCAGGCTGGAGGGCATGCTCACCATCGCACCCGCACAGGCTCCGTCCGCCGCCGACCTGTGGGCGGTTCTCACTGCGCTGCGGCTGCTGGACGATGCGGCCGAGGACGCCGCGGCGGCGCGCATCGAGGCGGCGCGGCTCACCGACGAGACGCGGTGGCAGGCCGCGGGACCGCGCCGGCTGCGGCAGGCGCTCACGGAGTACACCGTGCACCTGGCACGCCTCGCGGATGAGCTCTGGTTTCAACGCGACCAGATCGCCCGGAATGCGCTCGGGTGAGCGACGACATCCGCATCACCTCCGGCGGGGCGATCGAGGCCGACCCGGCCGCGTTCCGGGCAGTCGGTGACCGGATGACGGCGCTGGCCGCGCGGGCCGGCGGCGCCGCCGACCTCCTCCGTCGCGCCCAGCACGCGCTGACGTGCGCGGACGACCCGGCCACGCAGCTGCGCGCCGGCGCCATCTCAGCTTCCGCAAGCGAACTCGAGCAGCTGGCGACAGCGCTCGCCGCGGATGCCGAGGGCACCCGCGTGATGGCGGACTGCTACGAGCTCGCCGATCTCCGCGCACGCCAGCAGATGCTCTCGGTGCACCGCCCCGCACAGGCACAGGCCCTGCAGCAGCGCATCGACGAGCTCGCCGCGTCATACGCGCCGCTCGACGGCATGGCCACCCAGCTCGTGGCGGGCTGGGCGAAGAGCGCTCAGCAGGGCCTGTTCGATCAGCCGGCGGACGTCGCCGTCGCCGCGGTCCTGGGCTGGAGCACCACCCTGCCCGCCCGGCACATGCTCGGCGTGATCCGCCGCAATCCGCTGAGCTTCGGTGTCATCCCCGAGGGAGAGCACCTGGCGGGCCCGATGCCGGAGGTGACCGTCACTCGACTCTCCGAGCGCCAGGTTCCAGAGGCAGCGCGCACGATGACCGAGACTCTCAGCCGCATCCCGCGCGGGGAGGCGCAGGTCGCGGTCGAGAGGCGCACCCACGCCGACGGCTCGTCGTCGTACGCCGTGTACATCGACGGCACGCGGGAGTTCCTCGAGAGGGAGGAGCCGTGGGATATGGCATCGAACTGGCAGCTGTACGCGCAGCGGGAGAAGTCCGCGTCGTATGCGGCGGTCATGCGCGCGCTCGAACTCGCCGGTGCGCAGCCCGGCGACCGCGTCGACGCGGTGGGCTTCTCGCAGGGCGGCGCGGTGGCCGGTCACGTCGCGATGAGCGGCGTCTACGACGTGCAGCTGGTCACCCTGGTGGGCACGCCCACCGTGCCCTCGCTCGCCTCGGATCAGACCCTGGTGCACCTCGTGCACACCGACGACCTGGTCGGCGCGGGACTCACCGGCGGCGGCCCGCCGGGCCGGACCGGGTCGGATGCGAGCTTCACCGTCTCGAGGGAGTTCGCCGACGGCGCGCGTCTGACATCCCTCGCCGCGCACTCGGTCGACGCCTATTCGCAGACCACTCGCCGGGCGGAGGCATCCGGCGACCCGCGCGTACAGGCGTACAACGCCAGGCTGGCGCGCGAGGCCGAGCAGGTCGTGACGGTGCAGCGCACCGAGTTCACCGCCCAGCGCGGCGCGAAACGGACGGAACGGTGAGCGGGATGAGTCGTCTCAGCGGCGCTTGCGCTTGGCCTGCGGGCGCAGGATCGCACCGAAGATCGCGTTGATGATCGAGATGAGGAAGGCGGCGACGACCCCCCACCAGAACGACTCGACCTCGAGCCCCCAGCTGAAGGCTCCGGTGATCCAGGCGGTGATCCACAGCAGCAGGCCGTTGATGACGAACGAGATGAGCCCGAGCGTGAGGATGTACAGCGGGAACGCGACGATCCGGATCACCGTGCCGATGATCGAGTTGACCAGCGCGAAGATCGCGCCCACCGCCAGCGGCGTCAGCACGACCTGCAGGTCGCCACCGGGAGCGAACGGCCGGATGCCGACCCCGAGAACCGGGATCAGCGTGACGACCCAGATGGCGAAGGCGTTGATGACGACGCGGATGAGGAATCGCATGTGCTGATCCTGTCACGCCGAGGGCGTGCGCGTTCGGGGTCAGCGGATGTGTGATCTGAAGATCTCAGCGATCTCCTGCAGCTCGAGTCGACTCTGCGACACGGCGAGAACCAGCTCGAAGGCCTCGTCGTTCGTGAACGTCACCTCGTACCCGTTGAGCTCGATGAAGATGAAGGAGAGGTACAGCGAGAGACGCTTGTTGCCATCGAAGAGCGAGTGATTCTGCGCGACCGAGCTGATGAGGGCGGCCGCCTTCTCCTCGAGCGTCGGGTACGCGTCGACCCCCAGCATCCCGGCCGCTGGCCGTGCCAGAGCAGAGAAGAGCAGTCCCTCATCTCGCACTCGCAGCCCCAGTGAGGCGACCAGAGCGAGCGCCTGTTCGGGCTCGATGTACTCCGTCACCGGCTACGCGTCTTCGAGGCGCTTCAGCACATCGGCGTACCGCTCGGTGATCCCATCGGCGATGCGGAGTACTCGATCGGTCTTCGACTCCGACTCTGCGAACCGCGCGGCTGCCTCGACGATGACCGCGTGCTTGGACGTGCGTCGGCGCGCTGCAAGTTCCTCGATCTTGGCATCGAGCTCAGCCGGGAGTCGCAGGTTCATCGCCATACCAGAATGGTACTACTGCCGGTGCCTCAGCGTGGGGCGGTATGCCGCTCGTAGACTGATGCCGTGACCGACCCGATCCTGCCCCGCATCCGTCCGGAGATCGCCGCCCTGCCGCCGTACCGGCAGGGCAAGCAGGCAGGTCCTGACGCGTTCAAGCTCTCCAGCAACGAGAACCCGTTCGAGCCCCTGCCCTCGGTCGCCGAGGCGCTGCAGCACATCACCCCGGTCAACCGCTATCCCGACGCGTCTGCCACCGCGCTGCGCGAACGACTCGCGCAGAAGCACGGCGTCGACCTGGACGCGGTGCACGTCGCCGCCGGATCGGTGTCGATCCTGCATCAGCTGGTGCTCGGCACGTCCTCGGTGGGCGATGAGGTCGTGTATGCGTGGCGCTCGTTCGAGGCGTACCCGAGCCTTCCGCTGGTCGCCGGCGCGACCGGTGTGCAGGTGCCCCTCGCGCCCGGCGCACGGCACGATCTCGACGCGATGGCGGATGCCGTCACCAAGCGCACCCGCGTGGTGATCGTCTGCACGCCGAACAACCCGACGGGACCGATCGTCACCGCCGCGGAATTCGCGGAGTTCGTCGCGCGCGTGCCGCAGGACGTGCTCATTATCCTCGACGAGGCCTACGCGGAGTTCGTCACCGCACCCGACGCCGTCGACGGGCTGGGCGAGCGGGTCTTCGAGCGGCATCCGAACGTCGTCGTCCTGCGTACCTTCTCCAAGGCGTACGGCCTGGCCGGCCTGCGCATCGGCTACGCCATCGGCCACCCGCGAGTGCTGGACGCCGCGCGCACCACCGGCATCCCCCTCTCCGTCACCAGCGCGGCTGAGCGCGCTGCGATCGCGAGCCTGGACGCGGAGCGCGAGCTGCGCGAGCGCGTCTCGATCATCGTCGAGCGCCGCACGCGCCTGCTCGGCAGCCTGCGGGCGCAGGGATGGGCGGTGCCCGACTCCCAGGCGAACTTCGTCTGGCTGCCCACTGGCGAGCGCACCGACGAGGCCGCCGCGGCCTTCGAGCATGACGATCTCATGGTGCGCCCGTTCGCGGGGGACGGCATCCGTATCTCCGTCGGCGAGGAGGAGTCCATCGACCGGGTCCTCGCGGTGGCGAAGTCGCTGCTCTGACACGAGAAGTCCAGATCCCGCGCATATAGTTGGGCCTCCTAACTATGCGCGAGCAGGCATGCCGTCGTGGGTAGCGTAGGTGCGGTGACCCCGATCGAAGCCCCTCTCGTTCGCGTCCTCGCCGCCGACGGCAGCTACGCCCCCTCCGCCGAGGCGGAGCGCTACCTGCCGCTCATCGACGCGCTGCCGGATGCCGAACTCGAGCAGTTCTACCGAGACATGGTCGTCATCCGCGCGATCGACACGCAGGCCACGAACCTGCAGCGCCAGGGCCAGCTCGCCCTCTGGCCGCCCAGCCGCGGGCAGGAGGCCGCGCAGGTCGGATCGGCGCGCGCCGCCCGGGCGCACGACACGCTCTTCCCCTCCTACCGCGAGCACGCCGTCACCCGCATCCGCGGCGTCGACCCGCTCGACATCATCAAGGTGATGCGCGGCACCTCGCACGGCGGCTGGAACCCCACCGACGCGAAGAACGGCGGCGCCCGCATCTACACGCTCGTGCTGGGATCCCAGGCGCTGCACGCCGCCGGCTACGCCATGGGCCTCGTCTTCGACGGCAAGACCGGTTCCGGCGACCCCGAGCGCGACCACGCGGTCATCGCCTACTACGGAGACGGCGCCTCCAGTCAGGGTGACGTGCACGAGGCGATGGTCTTCGCTGCGAGCTACGACGCCCCCGTGCTGTTCTTCCTGCAGAACAACCACTGGGCGATCTCGGTGCCCGTCCAGACGCAGTCCAAGGTGCCGCTCGTCGAGCGCGGCGCGGGGTACGGCATCCCCTCGGTCCGCATCGACGGCAACGACGTGCTCGCAAGTTACGCCGTCTCGCGCACTCTGCTCGATGAGGCACGTGCCGGGCACGGGCCGCGCGCGATCGAGGCGGTCACCTACCGTATGGGCGCGCACACCACGAGCGACGACCCCACCAAGTACCGCCACTCCGACGAGGAGCAGCTCTGGGGCGGCCGGGATCCGATCTCACGCATGCGCGCGTTCCTCGAGGGGCGCGGCGCGGCGGCATCCCTCTTCGACGACGTCGAAGCCGAGGCGGCAGCGGCGGCCGACGACCTGCGCGTCCGGGCCGTCGCGCTCACATCGCCCGAGCGCTCGCTCATCTTCGATCACGTGTACAGCGACCCGCATCCGCTGATGATCGAGCAGAAGGCGTGGCTGGACGACTACGAGGGCTCGTTCGAGGAGGGTGCGCGCTGATGACCATCGAGAACATGCCCATGTCGCGGGCGCTGAACGCCGGTCTGCGCAGGGCGATGGAGGACGACCCCCGCGTGCTGCTGATGGGCGAGGACATCGGCCGCCTGGGCGGTGTCTTCCGCATCACCGAGCACCTGCAGCGCGACTTCGGCGAGCGGCGGGTGCTCGACACCCCGCTTGCGGAGTCCGGGATCGTCGGCACGGCGATCGGACTCGCCATGGCCGGCTTCCGCCCGGTGTGCGAGATCCAGTTCGACGGCTTCGTGTTCCCCGCCTTCGACCAGATCACCTCCCAGCTGGCCAAGCTCACCAACCGGCACGAGGGCGCGTTGTCGATGCCGGTCGTCATCCGCATCCCGTACGGCGGGCACATCGGCGCCGTCGAGCACCACCAGGAGAGCCCGGAGGCGTACTTCACGCACACGCCGGGGCTGCGAGTGGTGTCGCCGTCGACGCCGAACGATGCGTACTGGATGATCCAGGAGGCCATCCGCTCCAACGACCCGGTGATCTTCCTCGAGCCGAAGAGCCGGTACTGGCAGAAGGGCGAGGTCGACCTCGCGGCATCCGCTCTGCCCGTGCACGCGTCGCGCGTCGTGCGCCGCGGCACCGACATCACCCTCGCCGGGCACGGCGCGATGGTGACGACGCTGCTGCAGGCGGCGGCGCTCGCCGAGGCCGAGGGCACCAGCTGCGAGGTGATCGACGTGCGCTCGCTGTCGCCGGTCGACTACGGGCCGATCCTCGAGTCGGTGCGCTCGACCGGCCGGCTGGTGTACGCGCAGGAGGCGCCGGGGTTCACCAGCCTCGGCAGCGAGATCGCCGCGACGGTGATGGAGCGCGCCTTCTACTCGCTGGAGGCGCCGGTGCTGCGCGTCTCGGGCTTCGACACCCCGTTCCCACCCGCCAAGCTTGAGGGCGTCTATCTGCCCGACGCCGACCGCATCCTCGAAGCGGTCGACCGCTCGCTCGCGTACTGACCCGCCGACACGCCTACTGACCCGCCGGAGGACGTCTCATGACCACCGAAACCTTCACCCTTCCCGACGTCGGGGAGGGCCTTACCGAAGCTGAACTCGTCGCCTGGAAGGTCGCGCCCGGTGACGCGGTGGCGATCAACGATGTCATCTGCGAGATCGAGACCGCCAAGTCGCTCGTCGAGCTACCCTCGCCGCATGCGGGTGTGGTCGGTGAGCTGCTGGTCGCCGAGGGAGTGACGGTGGAGGTCGGCGCGCCTATCATCACGTTCGTGTCGGAGGCCGAGGTGGCGGATGCCGGTGTCGCGGTGAATCCGAAGGATCCCGCGGCGCCGCCCGCGACAGACGAGGGCGGCGGGTCGGTGCTCGTCGGATACGGAACCGGGGGAGGGGCGTCGTCACGACGCCGCGCCCTTCGACACCCGCAGGGTCCCGGTGCGCCGGGGCCGGTGCGCGCGTCGGTCGGCGTGATCGCGAAGCCGCCGATCCGCAAGCTCGCGCGCGACCTGAACGTCGAGCTCACCGACGTCACCCCCACCGGCGCCGACGGGGAGGTGACGCGCGACGACGTCATCAAGCACGCCGAGCAGGCGAGCGTCTTCCGCAACATCGAGACTCCCGAATGGGGCGCCGTGCGGGAGGAGAAGCTGCCGGTCCCCGCGCAGCGGGAGGAAGGGCGCTCGGAATCGATTCCCGTGAAGGGGGTGCGCAAGGCGACATCCTCGGCGATGGTGCGCAGCGCATACTCGGCGCCGCACGTCACCGTGTGGAAAGAGGTCGATGCGACGCGCACGATGGAGCTCGTCAAGCGGCTCAAGGCCTCGCCCGACTACGCCGACATCCGCGTCTCCCCGCTGCTGATCATGGCCCGCGCGGTGATCTGGGCGGCGCGGCGCACACCGATGGTCAACGCCGCCTGGGCCGACACCGACACCGGCGCCGAGATCGTCGTGCGCCACTACGTCAACCTCGGCATCGCCGCGGCGACCCCGCGCGGTCTGCTGGTGCCGAACATCAAGGACGCGCAGGAACTCAGCATGAAGGACCTCGCCCGCGCCCTGAACCGCCTGACGCTCACCGCTCGCGAGGGCAAGACGAGCCCCGCCGACCAGCAGGGCGGCACCATCACGATCACGAACATCGGCGTCTTCGGCATGGACGCCGGTACCCCGATCATCAACCCCGGCGAGGCCGGCATCGTCGCGATGGGCACCATCGCCCAGAAGCCGTGGGTGGTCGACGGCGAGGTGCGCCCGCGCTGGGTCACCACGGTCAGCGGCTCGTTCGATCACCGCGTGATCGACGGCGACGGCATGAGCCGGTTCATCGCCGACGTGGCATCCGTGCTCGAGGAGCCCGCCCTCCTCGTCGAGTGACTCCCGTCGCCCGCCTCGCCGCCTCGCTCCGCGCCGTCTCGCCGCCTCGCTCCGCGCCGCCGACCCGCCCCTGCTCCGCGCCGTCTCGCCTCCTCGCTCCGCGCCGCCGACCCGCCCCTCGCTCCGGTGTGAGTTTCTGCCGCTTCCACGCCCGGGGAGCGGCACAAACTCATACCGGAGCGAGAAGCGGTTAAGCTTCGTCGACCTCGAAGCTCGGGATGCTGCTGGTCAGTCCGGCGGTCGCCATCTGCCGGACGTCTAGTCATCGTTCGCGGCGCGAGGAGTTCGAGATCTCCAGAAGGCGACGCTCATCGCCTTTGAGCCAGGTCGCGGCATTCGGCACACCCTGCTCGATGCGCGCCTCGTGGCGCGCCTGGCGCAACGCGTGCACGACGGCGAACCGGATGATCGCATAGACGACACACGCGATCGCGACGACCCAGAGGATCCATGTGCCGATCATCAGCAGAGCCATGATTTCCATCGTCATCCTCACCTCGTCTCTGACGATCAGAGCGCTTCGCGACAGCGTAGCGCCGTCGTGCAGAGGTACCTCCCCTGCCGAGCCACCCGACGCTAAACCAAACCCACTCCTCGCTCCGGTGTGAGTTTCTGCCGCTTCCACGCCCGGGGAGCGGCAGAAACTCATACCGGAGCGAGAAGCGGTTCTCGGGTCAGGCGCGGGCGAGGCGCCGCTCGGCCAGCAGCGGCACAGCCAGCGACCGGGCGGCGAGCCGCGCGGTGGTGATCGCGCCCAGCGAGACGACCTCGGCACCCAGGGGCGAGGCGAGCAGCTGGGGCGCCGGGAGATCGAGTTGGCCGGGCAGCGCCGTCCGCGCGGCCGCGAGAACAGGCTCGATGCTCTCGGCGATCGCACCGCAGATGATCACCCTGGCCGGGTCGTAGACGCTGCCGAACACGCCCACCACGCGCGCGAGGATCTCGCCGACGCGGGCGCTGACCAGCTCAGCGTCGGGGTCATGCGCGGCCGCGAGGTCGAGCACGGCCCGCGCGTCGACGCGTTCGCCGTCGAGAAGGTGCCCGACCGCACTCGTCGCGGCGATCTCGCCCCCCTCCACCGCGGCCCGGGCCTGATCCCGCAGCAGCGGCGCCAGGCCGAACGCCGACCCGACGCCGACGACATGGTCGAACGCGACGCCCTCGCCGACGCCGCCGTGCGCGCCGTGCAGGATGTTGCCGTCGATCACCACGCCCGCCCCGAAGCGCAGACCGGCGAGCAGCGCCACGTAGTCGCCGCATCCGACCGCCGCACCGTGCGCGCCCTCCGCGACAGCGGCGAGCATCGCGTCGTTCTTCACCTGCACCACCGGGGCCCATTCCGCGAGAGCGGTCGCGAGGCCGGGGTTGGTGCGCTCCCAGAAGCCCTCCGGATGCGGGGGTGAGACGCCATAACGATCGACGGGCGCCGCGACGCCGATGCAGAGTGCCAGCAGATCCGCGCGGTCGCGTCCGGCCTCGGTGAGGGCGTCGCCCAGGTGACGTTCGATGCTCGCGCGGCGCTCCGTGGGCGTGTCCGCGGGATCCACCTCGACACGGTGGTGCACGAGCGCGTCACCTCTGGCATCCGCAACACTCACGGCGAGGTGGGTGTCGCCGGCATCCATCCCGACGACCACCCCCAGATCGGGAGAGAGCGCGAAGCGCCGCGCCGGCCGACCGCCGCGGTAGCTGCCCGCCATGCGTGCGTTGGGCAGCTCCTGCAGCACGCGCGCGTCGACGAGCGTCGCGAGCGCCTCGATCGCGGTGGAGCGGGTGAGGGAGGTGGATGCCATCACATCGGTGGCTGTGAACTGCTCGGCGGTCCACGCGTAGTCGAGCACCGCGCCCACGCTCGCGCGGCCGGTTCCCAGATCGGCGGAGACTTCGCTCACCCTCTTGACCTTTCTTCGCCCCAGTGCGAGAGTACCTCTCAACGGAGTAAATTCGATGACTAGATTTACTATCCGCATCTTCAGATCGGAAGGACGACGGTGTCTGCGAAATCTGCACGCGCGCTGCGCTGGGCGGCGGGAGCCGCTGCGCTCGCCCTGATCGGATCGGGCCTGGCCGGCTGCTCGTCCGACGGCCGCGAGACCATCCGCTTCACATTCAGCAAACGCGAGGCGATCGAGTTCATGACGAAGCTCGTGGCCGACTACAACGCCTCGCAGGACGACGTGCGCGTCGAGATCGACACCTCCGGGGTCGACGTCGTCTCGGCCAGCTTCGTGCGCGGCAACCCGCCCGACATCATGCTGGCCAACTACAACTACGAGGTCGCCCGCTTCGTGCAGCGCTGCGCGCTGAGCGATCTCAGCAAGACCGACGCCGCTCAGCGGGTGCGCGAGGACCTGCAGCCGCTGATGGAGCAGTACGGTGCATGCGAGGGACGCACCAGCGCACTGCCGTACTCGGTGATGGCGGCGTCGGTCATCTACAACAAGCAGATCTTCGAGGAGCAGGGACTCGAGGTGCCGCGCACCTGGGACGAGCTGCTCGCGGTGTGCGATGCGCTGAAGGATGCCGGGATCACCCCGATCTACGGCACCTTCAAGGACGACTGGACGGTCGGGCAGGGCTGGTACGACTACTCGGTCGGCGGCTCGCTCGACGTGCTCGACTTCTTCGACGCGCTCGCGAAGGAGGGCGCCGACGTCGGTCCCGACTCCAAGGTCTCGTTCCAGAAGAACTTCGCCGAGCCGATGGACCGGATGCTGCAGCTCGCCGAGAACTACACCAACGACGATGCCCCCAGTCGCGGGTACGGAGACGGCAACCTCGCCTTCGCCAAGGGGGAGGCGGCGATGTACCTGCAGGGGCCCTGGGCTTTCACCGAGATCGCGAAGACCGACCCCGACCTCGATCTCGGCACGTTCCCACTGCCCATGACCGACGACCCCGACGACCTCGCGGTGCGGGTGAACATGGACCTCGCCGTGATGATCCCCGCCGAGTCCCAGCACCACGACGCCGCACGTGACTTCCTCGAGTACCTCTACGAGCCCGAGCACATCCAGGAGTACAACGCCTCGCAGCTCGGCTTCACCCCGACGAAGGACGCCCCGGCACCCGACGACCCGCGTATCGCCGGGATGATCGAGTACTACGACGACGGTGACATCTACCAGGGCCCGTCGGTGCTGGTGCCCAAGACCATCCCGGTCTTCAACTACGCGCAGGCCATGGTGCTCGGGGCCGATCCCGACCGCATCCTCGCCACCATGGACGCGGACTGGGCGCGCATCGCCTTCCGCGCCCCCGCACCCGGCAGCGAGACGAAGGAGTCCGCACAATGAGCACCTCGAACATCGTCCTCGGCGAAGGAGGGACGCGTAGGCGCAGCCGCCGGCGGGCCGAGCCGATCTACTACCTGTTCCTCGTGCCGACGCTGGTGCTGTTCTCGCTGGCGATCACCCTGCCGGGCATCATCGGCATCTTCTTCAGCTTCACCGACTCGATCGGCATCGGCGAGTGGAGCTTCAACGGACTGACGAACTACATCGCGATGTTCAGCGACCCGGCGATCCTGCAGAGCTATCTGTTCACGTTCGGGTTCTCGATCGCCACGGTCGTCGTGGTCAACGTGGTGGCGTTCCTGCTCGCGGTGGGGCTCACCTCCCGCATCCGCTTCAAGACCGGGCTGCGCACGATCTTCGTGATCCCCATGGTCATCTCCGGCATCATCATCGCGTACGTCTTCAACTTCCTGTTCTCGAACTCCCTCCCTGCGGCGGGGGCGGCGACCGGCATCTCGTGGCTGCAGACGAGCCTGCTCGCCAACCCTGACCTCGCGTGGGTCGCGATCGTGATCGTCACCGCCTGGCAGGCGATCCCGGGAACCATGCTGATCTACATCGCCGGGCTGCTGTCGGTGCCCGGCGAGGTGTACGAGGCCGCCGACATCGACGGTGCGAGCAAGACCCAGCAGCTCACCCGCATCACCGTGCCGCTGGTCGCCGGGTACGTGGTGATCAACGTCATCCTCGGCTTCAAGGGCTTCCTCAACGCCTACGACATCATCGTCGGTCTCACCAACGGCGGACCGGGCACCTCCACCCGCAGCGTCGCGATGACGATCATCGCGGGCTTCAACGGTGGCGACTACGCCTACCAGATGGCCAACGCGACGATCTTCTTCATCGTCGCGGTGCTCATCTCCCTCCTCCAGCTCTCGCTGACGCGCGGAAGGAATGCGCTCTGATGACCACGCAACCCGCTCTCACCTCGGCCACCCCGGGCGCGCTCACCGAGCGCACACCCACCCGCTCCACGCGCACCGGCTCCACGCGCACGGCGATGGAGCGGGTGAACTGGTCGGGGACCATCATCCTTTTGCTCTGCGCCGTCACGGTGCTGCTGCCGCTGTACGTGACGATCTCGATGGCGCTGAAGACCACCGGTCAAGCCGTCGACGGCAACGCCTTCTCGCTGCCCGCGCCGTTCAGCATCGACGGCTTCGTGCAGGCATGGAATCTCACGAAGTTCCCGGTCGGCGCGGCGATTTCGCTGTTCGTCACGGCGGGCACGGTGATCGCCACGATCCTGCTGGCGGCGTTCGCCTCCTATGCGATCGTGCGCAACTGGGATCGGCGCTTCTTCCGCTACTCGTTCTACTACCTGCTCGCGGCGATGTTCATCCCGTTCCCCGTCGTCGCCCTGCCGCAGATCCAGCTCACGGGCCGGGTCGGGCTCGACAACCCGGTCGGCGTCATCCTGCTGGCGACGATGTTCCAGCTCAGCTTCAGCGTGCTGCTGTTCACCGCGTTCCTGCGCTCGATCCCCCTCGAGCTCGAGGAGAGCGCCCGCATCGACGGCGCGACGACGTGGCAGACCTTCTGGCGACTGATCTTCCCCCTGCTCGCGCCGATGAGCGCCACGGTCGGCATCTTCGCGTTCCTGTACGCCTGGAACGACTTCATGATGCCATCGCTGATCATCTCTGACCCCGACCTGCAGACGCTGCCGGTTCGGCAGAACCTGTTCCAGAACCAGTTCAGCAACAACTACAACGTCGCCTTCGCCTCGTACCTCATGGCGATGGCGCCCGCGATCGTCGCCTACCTGTTCACGCAGCGCTGGGTGATGGAGGGCGTCACGCAGGGCGCCGTCAAGGGCTGACGCTTCGGCAGGCTCAGCAACCCGTCTGCCCCACCCGACCGCATCCGAGACAAGGAGATCCATGACCGACCCGACCGACGTCGACATCCACACCGCAGACGAGGCAGCCTGGTGGCGCCAGGCGGCCGTCTACCAGATCTATCCCCGCAGCTTCGCGGATGCCGACGGCGACGGCATCGGCGACATCCCCGGCATCCTCTCCCGCGTCGACTACCTGGCCGAGCTGGGCATCGACGCCGTATGGCTGAGCCCGTTCTACCCGTCCGCACTCGCCGATGGCGGCTACGACGTCGACGACTACCGTGATGTCGACCCGCGCCTGGGCACCCTCGCGGACTTCGACGCGATGGTCGCCGCCCTGCACGAGCGCGGCATCAAGGTCATCATCGACATCGTCCCCAACCACAGCTCGAACCGGCATGCCTGGTTCCAGGAGGCGCTGGCCGACGGCCGTGGCTCGGCCGCGCGGGAGCGTTACATCTTCCGCGACGGCACCGGCCCCGACGGCAGCGAGCCGCCCACCGACTGGGAGTCGGTCTTCGGCGGGCCAGCCTGGGAGCGCGTCGACGACGGCCAGTGGTACTTCCACCACTTCGCCGTCGAGCAGCCCGACCTCAACTGGTCCCACCCGGAGGTGCGGGCGGACTTCCTCACCACGCTGCGCTTCTGGTCCGACCGCGGGGTGGACGGCTTCCGCATCGACGTGGCGCACATGCTCACCAAAGACCTCACCGAGCCGCTGCCCAGCCGGGCGGAGCTGGAGGCCATCGACAGCACCACGGGTCAGCATCCGATCACCGACCGTGACGACGTGCACGAGGTGTACGCCGAGTGGCGACGGGTCTTCAACGAGTACGACCCGCCCCGCACCGCGGTGGCCGAGGCGTGGGTGCAGACGCCGGAGCGGCGCGCCCGGTACGCGTCGGCGGAAGGGCTCGGCCAGGCGTTCAACTTCGACCTGCTGGAGGCCGACTTCGACGCCGCGGCGTTCCGCCGGCTGATCACCGTCAATCTCGCGCAGGCGGATGCCACCGGCTCGTCGACCACGTGGGTGCTCTCGAATCACGACGTCACCCGTCACGCCACCCGTTACGGGCTGCCGCCGCTGAACGGCAGGCACGTCAAGCAGGGCACCGAGTGGGTGGCCGCCGGAGGTCCCGAGGACCAGCTCGATCGCGAGCGCGGCCGGCGCCGTGCGCATGCCGCGACCATGCTGCTGCTGGCGCTGCCGGGCAGTACCTACCTGTACCAGGGGGAGGAGCTCGGGCTGCACGAGGTCGCCGACATCCCGCCCGCGCAGCGTCAGGACCCCGCCTTCTTCCGCGGTGGGGAATTCGACGGTCTCGGCCGGGACGGATGCCGCGTGCCGCTGCCCTGGACCGCCGAGGGCTCGTCGTTCGGCTTCGGCTCCAACGGTGCGCACCTGCCGCAGCCGGGCTGGTTCGCGCAGTACGCCGTCGACGTGGAGGCCGCGGACCCGGCATCCACGCTCTCGCTGTACCGGGAGGCGCTGCGACTGCGCCGCCGGCTGCAGACCGACGAGATGCTCGACTGGCACGACACCGGACGCGCGGACGTGCTGCGCTTCGCACGGCCCAACGGGTGGCAGGTGATCTCGAACTTCGGTACCGAGCCGTTCCCGCTCGGCCGCGATGCGGATGCCGTCGTGCTGGCCACCCAGCCGCTTCGCGATGGTGAGCTGCCGGGGGAGGCGACTGCCTGGTTGCGCCTCTGAGCTCTGAGCCGAACCGTCCACCGCAACCGCCCCTGCTTCCGGTATGACTTTCTGCCGCCAGTTCGGCTTCGAAGCGGCAGAAAGTCATACCGGAGCGAAAGGCGGGAGCGGGTGCGGGGGAGGCCGGATGTGGCGCGGGAGTGGAAGGGGACGGCGCGGCCTAGTTGATAATGGTTCTCATTAGCGTTTAAGCTAGGGGCATGCAGAAGACTCTCGGCGCCCTCGCGCTCGCCACAGCCACCGTCCTCGCCCTCTCCGGCTGCTCGTCGGCAGCCGGAGAGGCTGCGGACGACGGCAGGGTGCACGTCGTCGCGTCGACGAACGTGTACGGTCAGCTCGCAAGCGAGATCGGTGGCGAGCGGGTGGAGGTGACCAGCGTGATCGCCTCGCCCGAGAAGGACCCGCACTCCTACGAGGCGACCGCCCGCGATCGTCTCGCGGTGCAGAAGGCCGACCTGGTCATCGAGAACGGCGGCGGCTACGACGCGTTCATGACCGAGCTGCTCGAGGGCTCCGATGCCGCCGTCATCACCGCAGTGGACCACTCGCACGCGTACGCGGATGCCGAAAAGGCGCACGACCAGGCCGAAGAGGGCGCGGCCCACGAGCACGACGGACACGAGCACGACGGGGCCGGGCACGAGGGGCACTCGCACCTGGAAGGCGCCAATGAGCACGTGTGGTTCGACCCGCACACCGTTGCGCACGTCGTCGAGCAGATCGCCGGCGAGCTCACCGAGCTCGACCCGGACGGAGCGCAGGCGTACTCCGCCGCCGCAGCCGAGCTCACCGATGAGATCAACGGCATCGAGAGCGAGCTCGACGCCCTGCACGCCCGGCTCGAGGGCACTCCGGTGTTCATCACCGAACCGCTGCCCGGCCTGCTCGCGGCGGCCGCGGGCCTCGACGACGTGGCGCCCGACGGCTTCGCCTCCGCCGTGGAAGAGGGCAACGAGGTCGCCCCGGCGATCCTGCTCGAGTCGCTCTCCCTCTTCGAAGGCGACGCGGCGGTGCGGGCGGTGCTGGTCACCACGCAGACCGGCGGCAGCGAGACCTCTCGCATAGAGGACGCGGCAGCAGAGGACGGCATCCCCGTCGTGTCCTTCAGTGAGCTGCTCGAGGCCGATCAGTCGTACGCTGAGTGGATGCGCGCCGCGATCTCCGACCTCGCCGCAGCCCTCGCGTGAGCGGCAGCGGCCCCGCTCGGCGGCCCCCCGGTCGGGCGGCCGCTGCCCAGCCCGGCTCCTCCGCGGCGCCCGTGCTCAGCATCCGCGGCGCCTCCCTGCACCGCGACCGGCGGGAGCTGTGGTCAGGGCTGGATCTCGACGTCGCGCGCGGGGAGTTCCTCGCCGTTCTCGGGCCCTCCGGTTCGGGCAAGACGACGCTGCTGCGCAGCATCCTGGGCCTGCAGCCGCTCTCCGGCGGCAGCATCCGGGTCGACGGGCATCCCGCCCGGCGCGGCAACCGCCGCATCGGCTACGTGCCGCAGCAGCGCCCGCTGCCGCCCGACACGAGCATGCGCGCACGCGATCTCGTAGGCCTGGGCGTGAGCGGCAGCCGGTTCGGACTGCCCCTTCCGCGGCGCGGTGAGCGCGAGCGGATCGACGCCCTGCTCACCGGCGTCGGCGCGGCGCACTACGGCGAGCGGCCGGTGGGGCTGCTCTCGGGCGGTGAGCAGCAGCGGCTGCGGGTGGGTCAGGCGCTCGCCGACGACCCCACTCTGCTGCTGTGCGACGAGCCGCTGTCAGGACTCGATCTGGCCAATCAGCGCGGCATCACCGGGATCATCGACCGACAGCGCCGCGATCGCGGCGCCGGGGTGCTGTTCGTCACGCACGACATCAATCCGATCCTCGGCCTGGTCGATCGCATCCTCTACATCGCCGGCGGCCGCTTCGTCCTCGGCACGCCCGACGAGGTGCTGCAGAGCAGGGTGCTCACCGACCTCTACGGCACCCCGGTCTTCGTGCTGCGCGCGGGCGACCGCCTCGTCGTCGTCGGTGCCCCGGATGCCCAGGGCACGCACCACGCGCACGACGACGACTCGGTCGGGCACGACGCGGCGGGGGCGCACGCATGAGGCCGCTGCTCGACTGGTCGGACGTCTTCTCGTTCCAGGACTACGGCGAGCTGCTCGCGCTGCTGTCGAACTCGATCATCGCGGGTGCGGTGCTGGGCCTCGTCGGAGGACTGATCGGCGTGTTCGTCATGCAGCGCGACCTCGCCTTCGCCGTGCACGGGGTCAGCGAGCTCTCGTTCGCCGGCGCCGCGGCGGCCCTGCTGTTCGGCGGCAGCGTGGTCGCAGGCTCGCTGGCGGGCGCGCTGGTCGCGGCGATCCTCATCGGCGTGCTCGGCGCGCGCGCACGCGATCGCAACTCGATCGTCGGCGTGCTCATGCCGTTCGGCCTGGGGCTGGGCATCCTGTTCCTCTCGCTCGTCGAGGGGCGCACCGCCAACCGCTTCGGCCTGCTCACCGGTCAGATCGTCTCGGTCTCCAATCCCGACCTGGGCTGGCTGATCGGCATCTGCGTGGTCGTGCTGCTCGGGCTGTTGCTGATGTGGAACCCGCTGCGTTTCGACTCCCTCGACCCGGAGTCCGCCGCGGCACGCGGTGTGCCGGTGCGGGCGGTGAGCCTGGCGTTCATGGTGCTGCTCGGCCTGATCGTCGCGGTCAGCGTGCACATCATCGGCGCTCTGCTGGTGATGGCGCTGCTGGTGACGCCGGCCGCCGCGGCCATGCGCCTGTCGGCGGGGCCGGTCGCGGTGCCGGTGCTCGCGGCCCTGTTCGGGTTCGTCGCGGCGGTCGGCGGCATCCTGCTGGCGCTGGCCGGCACCCTGCCGGTGAGCCCCTACATCACCACCATCTCCTTCGTCATCTACGCCGGATGCTGGATCGCGCAGCGGCTGCGCAGGCGCGTCCGCCGCGTCTGAGACCGGGCCCGCGGACTGACCGGCCGCACAGGGTCGCGGCCTAGACTCGAGGCATGGCTCAGCGGAACACCTGGCAGCGCGAGCGAGTGCGTGACGCGCTCGCCGACGCACGCGGATTCGTGAGCGCGCAGTCCCTGCACGCCGAGCTGCGCCAGGCCAACACCGGCATCGGGTTGGCGACGGTGTACCGCGCCCTCGCGGGCCTCGCGGCATCCGGTGAGGCCGACTCGCTGCAGAGCCCCGAGGGCGAGGCGCTCTACCGGGCGTGCAGCAGCACCGGTCACCACCATCACCTCATCTGCCGATCCTGCGGTCTCACTGTCGAGATCGAGGGCAAGGACGTCGAGCAGTGGGCCAAGCGCACTGCGGCGCTGCACGGCTTCCGCGACGCCGAGCATGTCGTCGACATCTTCGGGCTGTGTGCATCGTGCGCGAACAGGCAGGATGCCGAGGGCGGGCGCCCGGCGACCGCCGGCGCTGCGGCCGCGGGTGTCGAGCCCGGCGTCGCCGCCGGGGGTCTTGCGTCCGACGCCGCTGTCGAGTCCGGCGCCGGGAGCGCTGACGGGGCGACGCGGTGACCTCCGCCCCCACGCACACGTCCGAGCAGGCGCCTTCGCTGCCGCACGCCCATCGTCATCCGCCCCGGCGCGTGCCCACCGGCACGGCGATCGCGGTCGGTGGGGGGATCCTCGCGGCCCTCGTGCTCATCGACCTGTTCGCGCCGGCGCTGTTCCCGAGCGCGCTCCCGGAGCGCGCGCAGGACGGCCTCACACTCGCCCTGAGCGTGCTGATCGAGGCGCTGCCCTGGGTCATCCTCGGCGTGGTGCTCTCGATCGTCGTGCAGGTGTGGCTGCCGGCCGACGCCGTGCAGCGCTGGTTGCCGCGCAATGCGTGGGCGCGGCGCGGCGTGCTGTCGCTGCTGGGCATGTTCGTGCCGGTGTGCGAGTGCGGCAACGTGCCCTTCGCCCGCGGGTTGATGATGCGCGGCCTCGCCCCGGCCGAGGCGATGACCTTCCTCATCGCCGCACCGATCGTGAACCCCATCGTCATCCTCACCACGCACGCGGCCTTCGGCTGGGACGGCGGCGTGCTCGTGGCCAGGTTGGTGGGCGGGTTCGTCATCGCCAACCTCATCGGCTGGATCCACAGCTTGCGCCGCGACCAGCAGGCGCTGCTCACCGAGCGCTTCGTCGAGACCTGCGCGCACGTCGCGCACGAGCCGGGCAGCCCGGCCCGGCGCAGCCTGCTGCAGTTCCTCATCGAGCTGCGCGCCGTGATGCCCGCGCTCGTGATCGGCTCGGCGCTCGCCGGTGCAGTGCAGGTGCTCATCCCGCGCGACGTGCTGCTGGCCATCGGGTCAAACCCGGTGCTGTCGATCGTGGCGATGATCGCCCTGGCCATGACCGTCGCGATCTGCTCGAACGTCGACGCCTTCTTCGCGCTGTCGTTCGCGTCCACCTTCTCGTCAGGGGCGATCATCGCCTTCCTGCTGGTGGGTCCGCTCGTCGACGTGAAGATGCTCGCCCTGCTGCGCACCACCTTCACCGCCCGCGTGCTGGCCGGGGTGGTCGGCGTCGTCGTGCTCTCGGCCTGCGTGATCGGGATCGGGGTGAACGTCCTTGTCTGATCCGACTGCGCAGCGGCATCACCGGCTGCACGCGCTCGCGACTCGGTGGCTCGGGGTGGGGCTCGCCGCGGTCATCTCGGTGGTCACCCTGGTGCTCGCGCTGACCGGGCGCCTCACGCTGTACATCAGCCCGGAAGCGGTCTGGTTCGCTGCGGCCGCCGCCGCGGTGACCCTCATCGCCGCCGTGTGGTCGTGCACCCTGCCGCTCGGCGCCGAAGGCGATCACGATCACACTGCGGATGCGGGGGGAGCGGATGCCACTGCGCACCGACGCCGGATGCTGCAGACCGCCGCAGTGGCGACCGGCGGCGTGATCGCCTCCGCGGTGGTGCTTGCGGGGCTCGTGCTGCCGCCTGCATCGCTCTCGGCGCAGCTGGCCCTGTCGCGAGCCGGCGAGTCGCCGACGCTCTTCGCGGGAGCGGACGACGTCGAGCTGGGCATCGCCGACACGACCACGTTCGGGGTGGGGGACTGGTCGATCGCCTTCGCCAACTCCACCCGGCCCGAGAAGTACGACGGCGCGCCGGTCACGCTCACCGGGTTCGTGACGCCGGCGAAGGAAGGCGACGTCAACCTCACCCGCATGGTCATCTCGCACTGCGTGATCGACGCGCAGCCGGCCTCCGTGCCCGTGTCGGGGAAGGGCCTGGCTGCGGACTACCCGACCGGGCAGTGGGTGCAGGTCACCGGCACGGTGCGCGCCGCGGATGACGGCACGCTGAGCATCGAATCCGCATCGGTGAAGCGGATCGACGAGCCGAAGGACCCGTATGAGTACTGACGGATCCGACGAGCGACCGCTCACCAGAGCAGAGCTGCGGGCGCTGCGGGCCGCCGAGCCGGCGGCATCCGCTCCCGCCGCACACGGAACGGAGGCCGACACTCCGGATGTCGGACGGATCGCCGCGGAACGTCCGACATCTGGCGTGTCGGCCCCCAAAGCGGACTCTTCAGAGCCCGCACCGGCCCCCGAAGCGGACTCCCCAGAACTCGGTCCGCCCTCCGCCCCCGACCGCCGGTTCACGCTCGCGCTGCTGTCGGTGCTGGGCGTGCTCGCGATCCTCGCGGGTGTGCTCGGCGTGGTCAGCCTGGTACAGGGACCGCGGCTCAGCGCCGTGCAGGTCGATCCCGCGCAGGCGATCGAATCCTCCGGCACCCGGGTGATCCTCACCGCCAACCAGACGCTCGATCCGATCGACGCCGAACAGGTCAGCGTGCAGCCCGCGGTGCCGTTCACGGTCGATGCCGCCGGGCGCAGCATCGGGGTCCGCTTCACCGTGCCGCTGCACGACGAGACGACCTACACCGTCTCGGTGGCCGGCGTCTCGGCTGCCGGCGGCGGCGAGCCCACCGCCCTCACCACTCGCTTCACGACGCCGGCCTCGCAGATCATGCTGCTGCAGCGCGACGCCGATGGCGACGACACGATCTTCCTGTCCGATCTCAGCGGCGAGAAGGCCGCGCCTGTCTTCCAGCATCCTCGCATCAGCGACTACCGCGCGACCGGCTCGCGACTTGTCGTCGCCGTCGAGGAGGACGCCGGTTCGCGGCTGATCGTGATGAACCGCGACGGCTCGGATCAGCGTGAGCTGAAACTGCCCGGCGAGGGCTATGTGTCATCGGTGCAGGTGTCCGACCGCGCCGGCCTGGTCGGGTACAGCTACTCCGACCGCGACCTCGACGAGACCTCCGGACGGGCGAGTGTGCTCGTCACCCAGCCGCTGAGCGGGGCCGGCGAACCGCGCATCGCAACGGTGGGCGATGCTGAGGTGAGCGTGGCCGACTGGCGCTTCGTGCCGGACTCCTCGTCGCTGCTGTTCATCGACTTCGACGGCGCGCTCAGCGTCGAGGACCCGACCACCGACGCCGGCGCGCAGCCCATGGGCACGGCGGCCAGCATCCTCGGCGTGAATCGCGGCACCTACACCGCGCTCGTCGAGCGAGCCGACGGCAGCTTCATCGTGCTCGATCTCACCGACGGCACCGAGCAGCCGCTGCCGCCGTCCGACCCCGACTACGGTGACGCGGTGGGGATCGAGGCCCTCCCTGTGGGAACCCTGCGCCATATCGTGCAGCGTGACGAGGAGGGGATGCCCACCGGTCAGGCCGTCGTGCGCGTGGACGAGCAGGGCGCCGCCGCTGTGATCGCCGAGGTGAGCGGGACCGACTCGATCCTGCAGACCTGCGCCTCGCCGAGCGGACAGTACGTGGCGGTGACCACGGCGCCCGATCTCGCGAACAACGCGTACGACGATCTGCTGCTGCCACTGCCCACGACCATGCACACCGAGCTCATCGACCTCGTCGGCGATCGCACCCTGCCCACGCTGAACGGCTTCGACATCTCCTGGTGCCGAACGGCTCCGCTGCCGTGAGCGTCGCGCGTTCCGATCTGCTCGATCTGCCGCTCGAGGTGGCGCCGCGGCTGCTGGGCGCCGAGCTGCGCACCGTCGTCGACGGGATGGAGACGGCACTGCGCATCACGGAGGTCGAGGCCTATCACGGACGCGGCACCGGCACGATGCCCGATCCGGGCTCGCACGCGCGGATGGGACCGACGGCCCGCAACGCGACCATGTGGGGCGAGCCTGGCCACCTGTACGTCTACCTCAGCCACGGCATCCACTCCTGCGTGAACGTGGTGTGCGGGCCCGACGGCACGGCGGGCGGGGTGCTGCTGCGCGCCGGTGAAGTGACCGCGGGAATGGATGCCGTCGCCGCCCGTCGCGGCGTCGCAACGCCCCTGACTCGAACCGCGCGGCGCGACCTCGCCCGCGGGCCCGGACGCCTCGGACAGGCGCTGGGCCTGCGCCACGCCCTGCACGACGGCATCGACTTCGTCACGGGCGCGGAGATGAACGGCGCCACCGCCACACTGAGCTGGGGGGAGCCGGTGCCGGACGTGTCGGCGGGCCCGAGGGTCGGCGTGGCGGGCGTCGCCGGCACGATGGCGTTCCCCTGGCGGTTCTGGATCACCGGCGACCCGACGGTCTCGCCGTTCCGGTGGGGGCGGGGAGCGCAGCAGGCCGCGCTGGACGGCGGAACTGCGGTCGAGCGCTGAACTGCGGTCGAGGGCTGAAGCGCTGAGCCGCCGCTCAGGAGGGGGAGGCCGCGTCGGCATCCGGGTGGCTGTCGACGTCCGCGCTGTCATGCACCGCACGGCATCCGCACGACTCCCGGATGCGCAAGCGTGTGGTGAACGCGCAGTGCCCGGGCTGATCGCGACCGCCCAGCAGGATCCGCACCGCCGTATCGGCCATCTCCGCGAGCGGCTGCACCGCCGTGGTCAGGCGCGGCCACACGAAGTCCGCCGACGCCGTGCCGTCGAACGACACGATCGCGATGTCCTCGGGCACGCGGATGCCGCGCTCGCCGAAGGCGGCGAGCATGCCGATCGCGATCTGGTCCGAGGCGGCCAGCACCGCGCGCGGCAGGTGCGGCAGCTCGGTCAGGTGCACTGCGCCGTCGTAGCCGCCCTGATACGTGAACGGCACGTGCACGAGCGGACCCAGCGGCAGCCCCGCCGCGCTCAGCGCCTCGCGCCAGCCGCGCTCGCGCTCGTCGTAGCGCGCTGCGCTTCCCACGAACGCGATCTCGCCGTAGCCGTGACCGATGAGGTGATCGGTCGCCTCGTGTGCGCCGAGCGCGAAGTCCACTCCGACGCTGTACATGCCGTCGGTCTCGCCGAACTGGCCGATCACGACGGTCGGGATGCCGAGCGCCTCGACCAGCGTCTGCTCGCGGGCCGTCAGCACATCGGCGATGATCAAGCCGCTGATCTGCCGCGAGACGATGTCGCGGATCTGCTCGGAGGTGGCCACCTGCTCGCGGTCGGAGTTGACGATGAGCAGCGACCGGCCCTTGTCTGCGCTCGCCTGATCGAGCATGTGGCAGAGCTCCGCGAAGAACGGGCTGCGGTTGTCGTGCACGAGCAGGCCGAACATGTCGGCCGTGCCCATCGACAGCGCGCGCGCCGCCGCGTTGGGGCGATAGCCGAGCACACGCACCGCGTCGAGCACGCGCTCGCGGGTGAGGGGCGCGACGGCCTTCGGCCCGTCGTTGAGCACATAGCTGACGACGGCCGTGCTGACGCCGGCGTATCGGGCGACGTCGGCCCGGGTCACTGACCGCGGTCGGCGGTCAGCGTGCATTCGGTTGTCCCATATCGGGAATCATAAGCCGCTCGCCTCCACGCCGTGCGGACTCATGGGCGATCACGCCGGGCAGGGTGAAGCGCGCCGCCTGCCACGCGTTCACCGGGGGAAGGGTCCGGGTCTGGACGGCGCGCACGAAATCGTCGACGAGGAAGTGATGGCTGCCTTCGTGGCCGTTGTGCAGCCCCTGCAGCTCTTCGGGGATGCGGGCGCGGTCGTGCGCGTGGATCTCGGCGTAGCCCGAGACGAAGGCATCGCGCAGCGCCGGAGCGACGTGGGCGAGCGCCGGATCGTCCACGGATGCCGTGGCGTGCGTGTCGATCAGGTGCGAGATGTCCTCGTAGCCCTCCCGCGTCTGCCACACCGTCGTGCGCGCGAGCTGCTCGAACGACCCCTCGGTGCCGAACCAGCGGAAGCGGGATTCGCGCAGATGGGAGGGGTAGCCCACCCGCCGGAATTCGTTGATGCGCATGGACCCGCCGCCGGCGACCTCGAACAGGGCGGTGGCGTTGGAGAAGTCGTTGTCGAACTGGCTGACCTGCCGGTCGAAGACCCCGTCGCCGCGCTGGTCGCTCACCCCGATCGCCGACACGGCGACCGCGTGCGTGGGCCAGGCGCCGAGCACGCCGCCGATGGAATGCGTGGGGTACAGCAGCGGCGGGTAGCTGGCTGTGCTCTTCCACCGCTCGCCGCCGGAGTACTGGTAAGCCTCGTAGAAGCCGAGGTCCATGTCGTGCACGTAGTCGCCCTCGCCGTAGAAGACGCGGCCGAACTCCCCGGCGGCGAGCTTCTGCCGCGCGAAGACCGTGGCGGGGTTGTAGTAGCTGGTCTCGCCCATCATGTACGTCAGGCCGGTCTCGCGGACGGCGTCGATGATCGCCGCGATCTCCTCGACCGAGACCGCCATGGGCACGGCCGAGTAGACGTGCTTCCCGGCGCGCAGCGCTTTGACCACGAGGGGCCCGTGGGTCCAGCGCTGAGTGAAGATCGCGACGGCGTCGATCGACGGCGACGCCAGCATCTCGTCGAACGTGTCAAAAGTTCCGGCGAGACCGGCGGATGCCGCGAGGTCAGAAGCGCGTGCGGGCACCACATCCGTGACGTGGACAGCGGAGACGCCCGGATGATGGTGGAAGAGGGTGGCGAACTGGCCTGCGAACTGGCCCGCGCCGACGAGCCCCATGCTGAACGCCATATGCGCAGTCTTCCATCCGCTGTTAACGGGTGTCAACTGGGACCAGGGACCCCGAAACCTTGCCCCTCAGTAGGGTTTCGGGATCCCTGCTTCCCCAGTGGGTCTACGCGGGTAGACTAACACGAAACGCCGCCGCGCGCATCCCGTCATTCGACTTCTCCCGGGGCGGTCGGGCAGGAGAGCGCCGTCCGTGCTAAACTGACTCCTTGTCTGCGCGCTCTCCTGTGCGCAGTTCGTACCCCCTCACCATTCGTCCGGCTCGTCGAGCCTGCCGATGGGGGTGCAGACAAGGGATCTTGGGTGAGGCCGTCCGGCCTCACGGTAATGAAGGAGTCATCACATGGCAGCAGTGTGCCAGGTGACCGGAGCTGTTCCCGGCTTCGGTCACAACATCTCGCACTCGCACCGCCGGACGAAGCGCCGCTTCGACCCGAACGTGCAGAAGAAGACCTACTACGTGCCCTCGCTCGGTCGTAAGGTCACCCTGAACGTGTCCGCCAAGGGCATCAAGGTGATCGACGCGCGCGGCATCGAGAGGGTTGTCGCGGACCTCCAGGGGAAGGGTGTGAAGCTCTAATGGCCAAGAAGGCTCAGGACATCCGTCCGATCATCAAGCTGCGCTCGACGGCGGGCACCGGTTACACCTACGTGACCAAGAAGAACCGCCGCAACACCCCGGACCGCCTCGTGCTGAAGAAGTACGACCCGGTCGTTCGCAAGCACGTCGAATTCCGCGAGGAGCGTTAATCATGGCGAAGAAGAGCAAGATCGCTCGCAACGAGCAGCGCAAGGACGTCGTCGCCCGCTACGCCGAGCGTCGCGCCGAGCTGAAGAAGACCCTGGTCGACCCGAACGCCACCGACGAGGCCCGCGAGGCCGCTCGTGTCGGCCTGCAGAAGCTGCCGCGCAACGCGTCGCCGGTGCGCGTGCGTTCGCGTGACGCCATCGACGGCCGCCCCCGCGGTGTGCTCACGAAGTTCGGCATCTCGCGTGTCCGCTTCCGTGACATGGCGCACCGTGGCGAGCTGCCCGGCATCACCAAGTCGAGCTGGTAAGCATCCGCTGAGAAGGGGCGAGGATCTTCGGATCCTCGCCCCTTTCTGCGTCCCCCGCACGTGCGCTGCCCCTACGGTCGGGCGCGCCGCACTCGCGTTCCGTCGGAGAACGCAGGCAGGGGAGGATCCTCGCTGCACAGCGGTCCTCCCCTGACAGGGTTCTCCTCCCGAGCGTTCGTCCTGCACAGCGGTGCGGCCTGCGTACTTGTGCACGCAGAGCGTCTCCGGCGCATCGCCGGCCTCCCCGGCGCGGCACGCTCGAGGGATGGAAGTCCTTCAGGCGCTGCAGCAGACCGACGGAGTCGCCCGCATCGAGACGCTTCGGCGCCTGGGTGTGTCGGCCCATCAGCTCAGGCGGGCTCGGGAGAGTGGGCTGATCTTCTCGGTCAGGCGAGGATGGGTTGCTCTTTGCAACGCCGATCGGATGCTGGTTGCCGCAGCGAGACGCGGAGTGGTTCTCAGCTGCATCACGCTGGCGGAACGGCGCGGACTCTGGGTGCTCGATGCCTCCAAACCGCACGTGGCCGCACCGTCCCACTCCGGTCATGCCGCCGTTTCGAAGGGTGTCATCCATTGGAACAGGCCGCTGTTCCCGCGGCATCCGGATTCATGCGAGGACTCTCTCGAGAACGCTCTCGTGATCGCCGCACGATGCCAGCCGTTCGAAACAGCGCTCGCGCTGTGGGAGTCTGCCCTCAAGAAGTCGCTCGTCGATCCCGTCGTCCTCGGACGTGCACCTCTTCCACCGCACGCAAGGGAGATGCTTGAGCAGGCCACTCCCTTCGCTGACGCAGGCACCGAGAGCATCTTCCGCACCAGACTGCGCTGGCTGGGTCTGCCCATCACACCGCAGGTGTGGCTGCTCGGCCATCGCGTCGACTTCCTGATCGGAGAGCGACTGGTCGTGCAGATCGACGGCGGGCACCACGTGGATGAGCAGCGGTCCCAGGACATCGCCCACGACGCGCTGCTGAAACTGCACGGTTATCACGTCATCCGGATCAGTTACACGCAGCTGATGGATCGGTGGCCCGAGGTGCACGCCCTCATCATCGCCGCCATCGCGCAGCGCCTGCACCTGGCCGCATGACTCCTAGCCCGGTTGGGGAGGAGAACTGCCGGAGGGAGGAGGCTTCCTGCCCGAATGCCCGCCCGACGGTGAGAAGTCCTCCCGAGCAGGCGGCGCCGCCTCGCGCTCGATGCCGCGAGCACTGCAAATCTGTGACTGGAGTGGCTGAAGTGACTGGAAGTCACCGGAAATCAGCCCGAAACCCGCGAAATGACGCGGAATCACCGGTCGGGGTTGGTATGTTCAAGGCGGTCGATCGACCGACGAGGGTCTCCCTCGAAATCAACACGATGCGACGGACCTTCGTCGCTGGAGGAGTGACATGGCTGACAAGTCCATCACCAAGACCGAGCTCGTCGCGAGCATCGCTTCGGCCACCGGCGAGAGCCAGGCCACCGTCTCGCGCGTTCTCGACTCGCTGTTCACCTCGGTCTCGGATGCCGTTGCCAAGGGCAGCAAGGTCTCGATCCCGGGCTGGATCGCGTTCGAGCAGGTCGACACCGCCGCCCGCACCGGCCGCAACCCCCAGACCGGCGCCGAGATCAAGATCCCGGCCGGCAAGCGCGTCAAGGTCACCGCTGGCTCCAAGCTGAAGGCAGCCGTCAAGTAAGACCGCTCGCCGCACGTGAAGGCCGTCCCTCCGGGGGCGGCCTTCCGTCGTATCCGCCGTAGGCTGGAAGGGTGAATCCGTACCGTCTCGCCGGCCTGGCGACGCTCGTCGTCGGCGCGGTCGTCGGGCTCATCGCAGCGCTCGTGGTGGGCGGCGGAGCCGTGCCGCCCAAGCTGCTCGATCCGGGCCCGATCGTCATGTGGGGCCTGCCGGTCGTCAAGCTCGTCACCAATCTCGCAGCGGCCGCCATGCTCGGCTCGCTCGTGCTGGCGCTCTTCGGCCTGCGCGCGGGAACACGCCCCTTCGAGACTGCCGTCGACACGGCATCCGTCGGCGCCGCCGTCTTCACGATCGGCTCGGGTCTCACCGCCTTCCTCACCTTCATGGCGGCGTTCAATCCGAAGCTGACGGCCGATCGCTCGTTCGGTGAGCAGTTCGGCCGCTTCCTGCTCGAGCTGCCGCTCGGCCAGGCGTGGCTGATCACCACCCTGATGGGCGCCGTGGTCACGCTGCTGCTGTTCGGCTGGCGCTCGTGGACCGGCACCATGCTCACCGCCGTCCTCGCGGCCGCGGCCTTCCTGCCGATGGCCACGCAGGGGCACTCGGGCGACGTCGCCGGTCACACCGTCGCGGTCAACGCGATCCTGCTGCACACGATCGGCGCCGCGGTGTGGATCGGCGGGCTGATGCTGCTCGTGCTGCTGCGCCACCTCGACACCCGCGCGGGCGGCGTCGCCCGCGGCAGGGGTCGGGACAAGAAGGCACGGGATGCCGGCGTCGACGTGCCTCTGCTGGTCTCGCGCTACTCCTCCCTCGCGCTCGCCGCGTTCGCCGTCGTCGCGTTCTCGGGGGTGGCGCGCACCGTCGTCGCCCTGGGGGAGTGGAGCGAGCTGCTCTCGCCCTACGGGCTGATCGTGATCGGCAAGACGATCGCCCTGCTCGCACTGGGCGCGTTCGGTGCCTGGTACCGCCGCCGCCTCATCCCGCACCTCGACGGCCCGCGCCAGCGCCGTTCGTTCTGGACCCTCATCCTCGGAGAGCTCGTGCTCATGGGCCTCGCCTCCGGCGCGGCGGCCGCGCTCGCGCGCACGCCGCCGCCGCAGGGGGAGGAGGCGCCGGCCGTGCAGACACCGGCGCAGCGCCTCACCCGTGTGCCGCTGCCGCCCGAGCTCACCCTCGACCGCTGGTTCAGCTCGTACGACATCGACGTGCTGTGGATCGTCGCGGCGGCCTTCGGCGTGTTCCTGTACATCGCCGGCATCCTGCGGCTGCGCCGCCGTGGCGACTCGTGGCCGGTGCACCGCACGATCTTCTGGATGTCGGGCCTGCTGCTGCTGGTCTGGGTAACCTGCGGACCCATCAACGAGTACCAGGAGTACCTGTTCAGCGTGCACATGGCCGGGCACATGCTGCTGAGCATGGCGATCCCCGTGCTGCTGGTCGCCGGTGCGCCCATCACGCTCGCGCTGCGCAGCATCCGAAAGCGCGACGACGGCACCCGCGGCGGGCGCGAGTGGATCCTGTGGGCGGTGCATTCGCCCTACTCGCGCTTCATCACCCACCCGTTCGTCGCCGCCGGGATCTTCGCTCTCTCGCTGTGGGCGTTCTACTTCACCGACCTGGTGCGCTGGGCGATGTACGACCATCTCGGCCATGAGTGGATGATCATCCACTTCCTCATCTCGGGGTACCTGTTCGCGATGACCCTGATCGGGGTCGATCCCATCCCGTACCGCCTGCCGTACGCGGGCCGGCTGATCACGCTCATCGCCGTGATGGCCACGCACGCCTTCTTCGGCATGGCGATCATGATGCAGGAGGGCCTGTTCGTCGCCGAGTGGTTCGGGTCGATGGGCCGCACGTGGGGCCCCACCCCGCTGGAGGATCAGTACATCGGCGGCGGCATCGCGTGGTCGGTGGGCGAGATCCCCACGCTGATCCTGGCGATCACGGTCGCCATCCAGTGGTCGCGGTCGGATGACCGGCTGCAGCGGCGCCGTGACCGGCACGCCGACCGCACCGGCGACGCCGAGCTGGAGGAGTACAACGCCCAGCTCGCCCGGCTTGCCGAGCGCGACCGCGAACGAGCCTGAGTTCAGCCCTCGACGGCGGAGCCCTCGCCCTCCGGCGATCCCACCCGGATCGACACCGAGCCGTCCGGCAGCACGGTGATCGTGCCGTTCACACGGAACGGGACGTCTTCGGAGACCGTGCGCACCGAGCCGTCGAAGAGCGACTGGATCTGCACCTCGATGTGGGCGACCGCCTCGGTCGCGGGCACCGCCCAGTCCGCGCCGTCCGGCACGACGGCGATCGTCGGCTGGCGGATGATCGACCACTTCGGCACCGTGTCCGGCGCGAGCCGGTTGTGCACCTGCAGCCCGAACGGGCAGCGCGTGGGCTGCAGCACCTCCTGCGTCGCGCACTCGGTGAGGAAGTTCTCGACCTGCTCTTGCACCACCTTGACGAACTTATCGGTCGGCTCGGCCTGCACCTCGATCGGGGTCCGCGCCAGCGCGGTGTCGGCGAGCACGCTGACCCCCCGCGTGGCCGAGATCGCCGTATCGACCGTGACCGAGTACACCCCCGGCGTGAACACGAGCAGGTGCAGTGGATCCAGCGGTGCGGCCTCTGCGCCATCGACCGAGACCTGCCGCCGATCCACCGTGAAGCCGTTCACCGCGAACACGTCCGAACCGAGCACGGTCAGCTCGATCTCCGCCAGCGGGCTGCGGGTGAAGCGCCAGTTGGGCGTGACGCCCACCCAGCCGTCCTGCGCTATGCGGAAGGTGGACGACCCCTTCACCCCGGCAGCCCGGTAGCCGACCGTGATCTCATGCACCTCGCCGTCCTGCTTCTCGGCGGTGACCTTCACGTCGCTCAGCGGTGCCAGGGCGGCGCGGCGCAGCAGTGCCTCCGAGGCCCCCGGGTCGATGCCCGCATCCTGCAGCACGGCGAGATCGAGCGAGACACCCGGCACCTTCAGCGCCTCGCCCGAGCGGCCCGTGGCCAGCAGGTCGAGGTAGCGCTGCACGAAAGCCGAGGGGCTGTAGAACTGCTGATACAGCGACATGCCGCCGGCGGCGATGGCCGTGAACAGCAGCACCCCGATGAATGCCAGCAGCGTGAGGTCGGCGCGCAGCCGCGACCGGGCGCGCGGGCTCGCTCGCCCCCGTGACACCCGCCCCTGCATCATGGCGCTCAGTCTAGAGAGCAGCACTGGGACGAAGCCGAGGGCGCGACACGGGGACTTAACATAGGGGGCGTGTCCGTGTCGCTCTCCGAAGAACAGCAGGCGCTGTTCCGACTCATCGAGGACACCGACGAGCACGTCTTCATCACCGGCCGCGCCGGAACGGGGAAATCGACGCTGCTGCAGCATTTCGCGTGGAACACCGAGAAGCAGATCGCGATCTGCGCGCCCACCGGCGTCGCCGCGCTCAACGTCGAGGGCCAGACGATCCACTCGCTGTTCCGCCTGCCGATCGGGCTGATCGCGGAGAGCGAGATCGAGCAGTCGGATGCTACCCGGCGCATCCTCAATGCCATCGAGACGCTCGTCATCGACGAGATCTCGATGGTCAACGCCGATCTCATGGATGCCATCGACCGGTCCCTGCGCCAGGCGCGCGGGAAGCGCGGCATCCCGTTCGGGGGTGTGCAGGTGGTGATGTTCGGCGACCCGTACCAGCTCGCGCCCGTGCCGCCCCGCGGCGACGAGCTGCGCTACATCCAGGACCACTACCGCTCGTTCTGGTTCTTCGACGCGAAGGTGTGGACCGGCGGGCGCCCTTCGACAGGCTCAGGGACCCATCCTGAAGAGGTAGCGCTCGATCTCGGCGTCCACGGCGCCCGGCTGCATGTGCACGAGCTGGTGCACATCCACCGCCAGTCCGACGACGGCTTCAAGGCGATGCTGAACGCCGTGCGCTACGGGCGGGTGACCGCCGAGATCGCCGGCATCCTCAACGAACGCGGCGCGCGCACGCCCCCGGAACCCGAGCTGGGCGAGGTGCCGATCATCACGCTCGCGACGCGCAACGACATCGTCAACAGCATCAACAGGCGGCACCTGGCGGCCCTGCCCGGGCGCGAGCAGACCGCGCACGCCGAGGTCTCCGGCGACTTCGGCCGCGGTGAGGCGAACTACCCGGCCGACGCCGAGCTGAAGCTCAAAGTCGGGGCGCAGGTGATGTTCCTGCGCAATGACACCGCCCTTCCCGGTGAGCCGCCGCGGTGGGTGAACGGATCGATCGGAACGGTGACCCGCATCCTCGGCGGTACGGTGCGCGTCGAGGTCGACGGCGACGAGTTCGACGTCGAACCCGCCGTCTGGGAGAGGTTCCGCTACGCATACAACCCCGGCACGAAGACCCTCAGCCGCGAGGTCGCCGCCGAGTTCACGCAGTTCCCGCTGCGCCTGGCATGGGCCGTGACGATCCACAAGTCGCAGGGCAAGACGTACGACCGGGCCGTCGTCGACCTCGGCTCGGGTGCGTTCGCACCGGGTCAGACCTACGTGGCCCTGTCGCGACTGACCTCGCTCGACGGGCTGTACCTGTCCCGCCCGCTGCGGCCGAGCGACATCCGCGTCGACGAGGACGTGCGCCGGTTCATGCGCGAGGCATGGGAGGCCAAGCAGGCCGAGAAGGTCGAGAAGGCGCAGCGGATGCCATGACCGGCGGCCTTTCAGCATCCGCACCCTAGACTCGGAGAATCCATCCCCGGGAGACACGTCACATGCATCTTCGCTCGTCGCGCCGCGTGCGCGCAGTCCTGGGCGGCGCGCTCGCCCTGGCTCTCGCACTCACCGGCTGCTCCGCGTCGGAGCAGGAGTTCAGCTACACCCCGCCGAAGCAGGTCGATGGGGCGCTGCCCGACGATGTGACGGGGCAGCTGCAGGCGGCCGTCGAGCAGGCCATGGCCGCCAGCGGTTCGAGCGGCGCGATCGTGGGCGTCTGGGTGCCGTGGAGCGGCCAATGGGTCGCCGGCCTCGGCACGCAGGGCCCGGACGGTCCCGAGGTCACCGCCGACATGTCGTTCCGCGTGGCGGACGTAACCCGGATGATGACCTGCGATGTGCTCTACGGCATGGCCGACGACGGCAAGGTCAAGCTCGACGCTCCCGTGCCGAAGTACGTCTCGGGAGTCGCCGACCTCACCGACATCACCCTGCTCGATCTGTGCAACGGCACCAGCGGGGTGGGTTCGTCAGAGGCGACGGTCAAGGAGTACTGGCTGAACACGCCCGGTCGCGAGTGGGCGCCGATGCAGCTGGCGAGTTTCGGGCTGGGCTCCAGTCGCGGCCCGGCGCACACGGCGTACCGTGACTCCGATGCCGGCTACCTGATGCTGGGCACCGCCCTCGAGCGCATCTCCGGCCGCAGCGCGTCCGAGCTCATCGCCAAGTACGTCACGACCCCGCTCGAGCTCTCGTCGACTTCGCTGCCCTCGCCGCGTTCGGCGCCGCCCACGCCCGCGCCCGCTCTGAAGGGCACCTACCTCCCGCCGGCCGAGGGCGGTGGCGTCGACTGCGCCGCTCCGATCGACATCACCGAGAGCTCCTCGAGCATCGGCTACACCGACTCGGGCGTGGTCTCGACGATCACCGATCTGGGCCGCTACACGCAGGCCGAGGCTCGTCAGGCGCTGCGCAAGAAGAACGCAGAGCCGGCCCGCTTCGCCGCGCCGCTGCCCGCCAGCTCGAAGGCGCCGAGCTGGTATCAGGCGACGGGGGGCGCGTTCCTGGTCGGCTCGATGATCGGTCAGCAGGGATGGGTGCCCGGTTATGCGACGGCCGCATACTCCGACCCGGCGACCGGCTTCACCGTGGCGGTCACCCTGAACGGCTCCACCGCGGGCAGCTCTCCCGCCGCCTACCTCGCCTGGCAGCTCGCGGCGATCGCCTCGAAGTCGCCCGCCGCCGAGGGGCAGGCCGCCCCCGACTTCGGCCTGCCGTTCACCGCCGAGCAGTACGGGCAGACCATCGCGGACACGGCGATCTGCCCCGCTGCGGGGGAGTGACCGACGAAGGCGAATGCGTCGGCATCGCGTGAAAGGATGAGAGGGTGCGTCCGTCTCGTCGTATCCCGCTGCTGCGTGGTCTCGTGGGCGGCACCGTCGCGACGTTCGTCGCGCTGACCTCGCATGTCTGCGGCGGGGGGCAGCTGCCCGGGATGCTGGGCATCGTCATCCCCTGGCTGCTGTCGTTCATGGTGTGCACCGTGCTCGCCGGCATCCGGCTCTCGCTCAGCCGGCTGACCCTGTCGGTGATGCTGTCTCAGGCGCTGTTCCACATCCTGTTCGTCCTGGGCGCCATCACTCCGCGCGGCGGATTCGCGCCGCACGTGCACGGGATCGGAGCACTCGGCGCGATGAGCTCCGTGGGCACCGGGGCAGTGCTTCCCGACGCGGCCATGTGGTGCGCGCACGCCGTCGCCGCCGCCCTCACGGTACTCGCGCTGCATCGCGGTGAGCGCCTCGTGCACGGCCTGGTGGCGATCGCGAACACGATCGTCGGCTGGCTCCGCCGGATGCTTCCGTCGACCGTGCGATCGGCGCCGGTATCGGTGCGGACGATGTGGGCGGCGCACCCCGCACCACAGCGCGAGAACCCGACGCTGTCGACGCTGCGCCGACGCGGGCCGCCGCCGCTCTTCATCTGATCCACGCAGCAGCACCCGCTGCGAGAGCGCGACCCCGACCGGAGTCGCGCCTGCTTCCGATGAAGTCGCCGCTCAGCGGCCACCAGAAAAGAGTTCTCATGTTCCGTACCCGCATCCGCACCCGTATCGCGACCGCCGTCGCCGCCGCAGCCGTGGCCGCCTCCCTCGCCGTCGCCGCACCGGCATCCGCCCACGACACGATCGTCTCGAGCACGCCGGCGGCCGACGCGCAGCTCACCAGCGCCCCCACCGAAGTCGTGCTGACGTTCTCGAACAACCTGCTCTCGCTGGACGAGAACAGCGGCACCGCGATGACCGTCACCGACGAGTCGGGCAAGGACTGGGTCGCCGGCGAGCCGGAGATCAGCGCCGACACCGTGACGGTTCCGCTCGCCGAGGGCATGCCGAACGGGGCGTACCGCGTCACCTGGCAGGTGGTCTCCAGCGACGGCCACCCCACGTCGGGGGAGTACGGCTTCGCGCTCGCCGCTGCGCCGCCGGTCGAGACAGCGACGGCGCAGCCGACCGAGACCGCCGCCCCGGCGCAGACCGGCACCCCGAGCGAGACGGCGACACCCACCGCCACCGTCGAAGCGGATGCCACGCCGTGGCCGCTGCTGATCGGGCTGGGCGTGGTGGTGCTCGTCGCGATCGTCCTCGCCGTCGTCATGGCGGCACGCCGCCGCCGCTGACGCCACTGCTCGATCGGTGCCGTCCCCGCTCCGGTGATACCGTCGGGCCGGGGCGGCGCCGAGCGGCGTCATCCCGCACACGACCCGAGAGGCACGGCATGACGATCGTCGACAATGGCATCTACGTGGACGGGGTGCGCACCGCCAACCCGCGCACCCTTGACGAGACGTTCGAGCTCATGCACGCGCGCGGTGGGATGGGCTGGATCGGGCTGTATCGTCCCAGCGAGGACGAGCTGCACGCCGTGGCCTCGGAGTTCGGGCTGCACGAGCTGGCCGTCGAGGACGCGCTGCGGGGGCACCAGCGGCCCAAGGTCGACCGCTACGGCGATCACCTCTTCGTCGTGCTGCGCCCCGCGCGCTACCTCGACGCCGAGGAGGAGGTCGAGTTCGGCGAGGTGCACGTCTTCGTCGGGCGTGATTTCGTGGTCACCGTGCGTCATGCCGAAGCTCCCGACCTGGGCCGTGTGCGCGCGCGGCTCGAGGCGGATCCCGAGCTGCTCTCACACGGTCCCCCCGCGGTGCTGTACGCCATCCTCGACCAGGTGGTCGACGACTACGCACCGGTGCTCACCGGCCTCGAGAACGACATCGACGAGATCGAGAGTCAGCTCTTCGTCGAGGATGTCGACGCCACGCAGCGCATCTACGGTCTCTCGCGGGAGGTCATCGACTTCCAGCGGGCAGCTCAGCCGCTCACCGACCTGGTCGCCGCGCTGCTGCAGCAGGAGCCCCGACGCGCGGAAGAGCCCGTCGTGGAGGCGGATGCCGAGCTGCAGCGCCGACTGCGCGACGTGCAGGACCACACCATCCGCGTGGCGGAGCGCGCGGCGACGTTCCGTGCGGTGCTCGACAACGCCCTCACCGTGGAGTCGACGATCGTCGCACGCCGGCAGAACGACGCGATGCGGCGGATGACCGAGGAGAGCATCCGGCAGGGCGATCAGATGAAGCGCATCTCGGCGTGGGCGGCCATCCTGTTCGCCCCGACCCTGATCGGCGCGATCTACGGCATGAACTTCCGTCACATGCCCGAGCTCGCCTGGCCGGCGGGCTATCCGCTGGCGCTGGGAGCGATGGCGGCGCTCGCCGGGGGCCTGTACCTGGGCTTCAAGCGCAAGGGCTGGCTGTAGCTCGCGGCCGCGTGCGAGTGTGACGCCGCGGTGCGCGTGAGGATGCCACGGCGTGGGCCGCGCACCAGAATGGAAGCATGACGCTCGCCGACCTCACCGCCACGCACCCGTACGACGCCATCACCGAGGCCGAGCTGCGCCGCGCGGGCAGCGTGAAGTGGACGCGGTTCCCCGACTCGATCGGCTCGTTCATCGCTGAGATGGACTTCGGGGTCGCGCCGGCGATCACCGATGCCGTCACCGAGGCGCTGCACGCGGGTTTCACGGGCTACCTGCCCCTGCCCACCGCCCAGGCGCTGCAGCGCGCTGTGGCGCAGTGGTACGAGCACCGCTACGGCTGGGCGGTGGCAGAGAGTGACGTTCGCCTCGTCGCGGATGTCATCGCCGCCTACGAGTTCGCGATCACGACCTACACCGCTCCCGATGCCGCGGTGATCGTGCCGACTCCGGCGTACATGCCCTTCCTCGATGTGCCGGTGCGGCACGGTCGTCGTGTGATCGAGGTGCCCAGTCGCGAGGTCGGCGGTCGCTGGACGATGGATCTGGCGGCGGTGACCGCGGCCTTCGCCGACGGCGGCGATCTGCTGGTGCTGTGCAACCCGCACAATCCCCTGGGCACGGTGGCCACGCGCGAGGAGCTGCTCGCGATCGCCCGGACCGTATCGGATGCCGGTGGGCGCGTGTTCTCCGACGAGATCCATGCCCCGCTGGTTTACGCGCCGGCCCAGCACATCCCCTATGCGTCGATCTCCGCAGAGGCGGCAGCGCACACCCTGACGGGCACGTCCGCCTCGAAGGCGTGGAACCTCGCCGGATTCAAGTGCGCGCAGCTGATCCTCTCCAACGACGAGACCCGCGACGCATGGGACGCCGACGGTGGGTGGGCCGGGCACGGCACCGCGACCATCGGCGTGATCGCGCAGCTGGCGGCGTACACGGGCGGCGCCGACTGGCTCGCAGGGGTTACCGACTATCTCGACGGCAACAGGCGGCTGCTGGCAGACCTCGTCGCCGAGCACCTTCCCGGGGTGCGGGTGACCGTGCCGGAGGGCACCTACATCGCGCTGCTGGACTTCCGTGGCACCGACCTGTTCGCGCGTGCCGGGGTGGAGATCGATCTGGGCGCGTGGTTCCGCGAGCACGCCGGGGTGGCGATGACCGACGGTGCGCAGTGCGGACGAGCGGCGATCGGATGCACGCGCTTCGTGTTCGCGACGCCGCGTCCGCTGATCCGCGAGGCCATCGCACGGATCGCCGCGGCGCTCGGTGACGCCGTCTGATCGGGCGAACGCGGGATCAGGACGCGCGATCAGGACGCGGCGAGGGTGCGCCCGGCCTCATCCACGGCACCCGTGAGCTTGTCGAGGAAGGTCAGGATGGTCGAGTGCTCCTCGTCGCTCAGCTCTGCGGCGATCTGACGGGTCGCCTCCTGGATGGCGACGACGGGAGCGCCGACTGTCTCCTCGGCGCGCGGTGTGGCGGTGATGAGGAGACTGCGACGGTCGGAGGGGTGACGCACCCGCTCGATTGCGCCGGCTCGTTCCAGACGGTCCAGGAGGGCCGTCATCGACGCGGAGGTGACGCCGAGGTGCCGGGAGAGCGCAGTGGGAGTGACGGCGGCGTTCTTCTTCTGGGCCGAGAGGAGGAACTGGATGATCCGCATCTCGTTGTCGGTCATCGAAGAAGCGGCGCGAGCGCGAGCGTTCATCGCACTGTCGGCTTCGCGGTACGCACGAAGTGCTTCCAGCACCTGTGCCGCGGGGTCGTGTTTCTGAGACATGCGTCCTCCTCCCGCATCAGCATAACCGATATCAAGTGTGTCAGGTATGTAGTTTGACAAACTACTTTGCCTGTGAGTAAGTTTTCTCACACCTCAACTTTTGAGGATCCCCGCACGACCTGAGGAGTGAACATGGGCACGCTGCACTACGGAGCCACCGGCGATCCGATCGAGATGCCGGACCGGATCCTCGCTCACTTGAAGGTTCTGATCTCCACCAAGCTCAGAAGGTCCGAGAGCTTCTCGCTCTCCTGGGACCACATCGTCGACGGTGCCGTCGAGCGCTCCAGCATCTGGCTGCACTGCTCCATCCCGCTGCAGTTCCAGATGGATGCCGAAGCCGCGTCGAAGCTCGACCGCGCGTACCTGCAGGAGCTCGCCGATGCTGCGAACACCAGCAACGGAGTGATCATCGATCTCTGCGACCAGGTCGCAGAGCGCGACATCGCCGACCTCGACGTCCGCACCCCCACCCTGGTGCGTGCCGCATGACCATCGCCGCAGAGCGCTTCGCCGGAGTACGGTTCGAGCGACCCCCGAGAGCCACGGCCGTCCGTGCCAGCAGGACGCAGGCGCCGACTCGCCCCGCCCCCTCCTCATCGCGGGCGGTGACCTGGAGCACCGTCGACAAGGGCTTCCACGTCGCCTCCCGCGCCGGAGAGTTCGTGGGCTCGATCGACTCGACAGCCGACGGACACTTCATCGCCTTCGACGCGACCAGCGCGCCGATCGGGCGCTATGCCAGCTTCGTCGAGGCGCGCTCGGCCGTGACCGGCTGGGTCCCCGAGGGCTCCCGCGAGCGCGAGCGTCGGGTCGCCCGCGCCTTCATGCCGGTGGCGACCTCGGCCGGAATCGTGGCGGGCGCGACGGCGGCCATCGGCGCGCTGCTCACCGCGATCCCGGCCTGACCCGCCGGCGCTCGCTCCGAGGAGCGGAGCCCGAGGGCTCAGTGGGCCTGGACCAGCAGAGCGTCGGTCTTCTCCTGCAGATACGACCGAAGCTCGGCGACAGCGCACATGTCCTCAGCCAGCAGCCGCAGTCCTGCGTCGTCGAGGTCGACCGGCTCGTTGCGCTCTTCGAAGGTGACCATCCACACCGGTGCGCCCTTGCGGATCGCCGGGTGCAGGAACGTGATGGTGCTGGCGGAGCGCAGCGTGACGATGACGATCGCGGAGTTCGGCCCTGACTCGAAGTTCTTGTCGAGGACGCCGACCCGCAACGCCTCGACATCGTGAGTCGCGTTGTACTCGTTCACCCAGCCTTCGACTCTGGCCCGGTCGCGATACGGCATGCAGCACCCTGTTCTTTCATGGAGCGCACGCGCGCCCTCATAGAACGCTAACGCACGGTGGAGGCACCGGCTCGCATGCGCAGCGGCCCGTACGGAATGCGAAGTGCGCTGTCGCGCCGGGAAGCCGCAGTGATCCGGTGGTGGCAATTCCGGGACATCGCCCCGGGTAGGTGCTTGTCGTCGGCGAAAGTATGGCGGGGATGGGTCGGGACGAACCGCTTCACGCTCAGCAGGTCTGTGATGCGTGAGTCATCCTGGATGACCGCGTTCTGGATGAGCGGGTCCAGGGCTTCGCGGCCCAGCTTGTCGAGGTCGGGTGGGCCGAGGCAAGGTCATTTTCGTCTTGGGGTGTCCTTTCAGGCGGGGGGGCCAGAACTCCACCGCAAAGGACAGAGCACCATCCATTGGGAGCATTCCCGCAGGCTTTTGCGTCTTGAGAGCCTTCTCGATGGCGGTACGCCACGGCTTGATACTCTGCGACGCCTCCACCAGCCGGCCGCCGCCGACATGCTTCTTCGAGCCCGGCGGGCAGGCAACCCGGGGGCGAAAAACAGGAAGTCAGCAGGGGTCGCCAGTACATGTACGAGGCGGTAGATGGTCATGGGCGCTCTATGCGTGCGTTCGCGCCTCGCTATCGTTCAGATATCGAAAGGGGACCGATGCCTAAGCCCGAGTACTACATCCCAACCGACGAGGACATGGACATGGTCGGGGATATCTCCTATGAGCTCGAACAGATGCGGCTCGCTCAGACGGCCGGCGCTGAACTTGGCTGGGACGATCCGCGGTCCTGGCTTCTCGCGGAGGCCGGCCTCATCCACGCTCGTGCACTCATGGAGTTCCTCTTCTACCCGTCGCTTCAACCGCGTGAGAGGCAGACGGCACTATCGCGAGCGACGTGGTACACCACCCGCGCATGGCGCCCGAGTGAGCGAAGACTTGAATTCGAGAGCCGCATCGGCATGTCTGTCACCGATGTGAAGGCATCCATCGACCTTCGAATCTGTCACCTCTCCGTGAACAGGCATGATGTTGCCACCCCGAATCTGGGCCGCGTTCTGGAGGCCCTGGAATACATGTGGGAGCTGATGCGCGCTCATCTACGGCCGGAGTGGAAGGAACGCTTCCCCGCCTGAACTCAGCGGACCTCACTGCTGTGCCGGAAGCGGTCGATCTGGGCGGCGGCACGGACTCTGCCAGAATCGGTCGGCTCGATGCGACAGTGAACGGCGAGAGCGCGATGCCTGAGATCGAGGGATGGGCGCGATTTCAGGAGGCGGCGGAGGCTCTCGCGGACGCTCGACGGGCCTGGATGCGATACGCCCACTTGATCGAGATCGCCCGCCGTCGCGTCGTGGACGTCCCCGGACTCCGGGATCGTGTCGCTACCTATCAGGACAAAGCGTTCGCGGAGGCTCGCGCCCAGAGCGAGTCGATCGACGCCGACGACCGGGAGCACGCCGCAATCCTCGGGCTCGACCCCGAAACGATCCGCACCAGGCCGCGTCCGACGCCCGCGATGCTCGCCGCGTGCGACGCGCTCAACACTTACGAGATCCCCGAGGCTCACTGGTCCAGGCGACCAGAGGCCCGCAACGTGAAAGGCAAGCGATGACCAGTCGGAAGACGAGTCGGGCCTCCTTCGGGAGCGTCCGCAAACTGCCCTCGGGCCGCTACCAGGCCCGATACCCTGACCCCGCGGGCCGTCCCATGACCGCGCCGACCACGTTCGGCACGAAGCGTGAGGCTCTTGACCACATCGCCGGAGTTCGCGCGGACCGCATGCGCAGCACCTACCGGGACCACCGCGCCGGGCTCCAGCCGTTCGGCCCCTACGCCACAGCACCTGGCCGCCATCGTGGCGGCCATGCCGGAGAAGTAGCACCTGCCCATCCGCGTGGCCTACGGCGCGCATCTCCGCGTGGGGGAGTTGGAAGCGCTCCAGCGGGTGACTACGCGAACGGAGCCCTATGGGTGGAGCGCCAGCGCATCTACGTGCGCGGGAGTCAACGACCACGCCGACGAAGACGGGGGAGGCGCGCACCGTGATGCTCCCGCCCAGCATCGCCGCGGAGGTCGAGGCCTACCTGGCCGCGACGAAGGGACTCGCCAAGTCGCCGCTGTTCCCCCGCCGGGACGGCAAGGCCATCACCGGCAACGCCCTCGGGCACGCCTGGCGCAAGGCGGCCCGCGGCGTCGACCTGGGGCAGTTCCACGTGCACGACCTCCGGCACGCTGGGCTAACCGCGGCCGCCCAGGTCGGTGGCACCACCCGGGAACTCATGGCCCGCGCCGGGCACCGCACAGCGCGCGCCGCGCTTATCTACCAGCACGCCGCGGAGGAGCGGAATGCGGTGCTCGCGGTGGCAATGGATGCGCTCAGCGCCGTCGCCTTGCCGGTAGGCGGTGGCTATGCCAGTTCCGACGGAGCGGGCGTCGCCACGGGCTGAACGCCAGCACTTTGGAACAGTGCGTCTACGCACTGCTGAATCGCGCTCGCCTTGAACACGATGCCGAGGTCGATCATGTCGTCGAACGAGGCTATGCCTGCGGCGGTGAGGATGATTTCGCCGTGTACCTGTCGAGTGTGCACAGACGCAACGACGCCCGCCACATGAAGCCGGGAACCGATCACTGTCGCACCCTCTCGGGTTGTGTAACTCCCCCGATTGAGAATCAGGACCGGACTTCCGCTGGAACCTGGAAAGACCGAGGCGTCGATTAGGAACGCGGGCTTGCCCTGGTAGTTGTTGAACACGGGTGTCGCCGTCTGACCTCGGCGCGCGATCGGAAGCATCGAGTCGGTGTCGTAGAGGCCACTTGGGTATCCGACGAACGTGACATCCTCGATCGAGTCAAGCGCCTCTGACTGCACCTCGGTGAGAAGGAGGTCTGCACCGAAGCCTCGGTAGAACGCGGGCGCGCCTCGCTCGGTCATGTTGTGGAGGATGGGGCCGAACATCATGGCGGCCACGTCTACGTCAGCGCGCGGATGGCCAACCCAACTGTTCGTCCCGAAGCCCCGAACAATTGTTTGCGTCCCCGCGTTCATTGGCACCCCGTCCGCGAGCGTGGTCCCGTCCGCGAGTCGAGGAAGGGTAAATCGTGCCTCGGTTGCCCCCGCGAGCACGTGTTTATTGGTCACGAGTACCGGGTATGACGAACCGTCTCCATAGTCGTAGAGAACGAGGAAGCCGGTCCCAGTGGAAGTGCCTCCCGGAACCTCCGTCTCGATGCGGACGGTGGAGTAGAAAACCTGATCGGCAACGGTCGAGACGGGGGGTCGGGGCATGAAGCGACCATAGCGTCACGCGCCTGCATTTACGCCGATGTGGCACGTCTATGGCACGGCCGGGACTAGAGGCGGTCCTCCGGCTGGAACCAACGGCCGATGGAAAGCCGCTGTGACCTGGGGATAATCCGGTGGTGTCACCTCCAAAGCTATTCCGGACTACTAACGTGCTCTGGCCCGTGTTCCCGGACCGACGTTTCCCGAGGTGTTCCGAAAGCCCGCCAATGCGTCTTCCACAGCAAGTCCGGACAAACCGCACCGATGAAGGCCTGTTCAGCGGGCGCTTCTGGTCAGTGGTTGGGGTTGAGGGATGGCGCTGATGAGGGCGAGGCACTCATGGGCCATCTTTGTTGACTTCGTCCGCGGCACAAGACGTGGTTGGGTGAACGTATGAGCCGAAGGCGGGTGCGTCCTAAGTCTGGATCGGGTGCTCCGCTTCCGTCCTCGTTCACCAACGAGCGAAGTGCAGTGGAGGGGCAGTATGAACGCTTGATCCGCGAGGCGACTGAAACTGACAATCCAGTCGGCGCGCTCAATGCGCGGATCGAAAGTGGACTCGCGGCTCTCATCGCGCAACTCAGCAGACACCGTCCTGAGCGCGTTGTGGAGCTCGCTCGCATCGCTTGTCTGCCATGGCAAGTTGGTGGACTGGTCAAACCGAACACCGACGGAGGTCCAACCAAGGCTGAGCTCCTTGCACTGTTGGCGCTCGCAGTCTCGCGCGGCACCGATAATGGGTCAGCCGGTTCTGAACCAACAAACGGCCTCTACGTGGAGGCGCATGATTGGGTCTCCACTGTGGGCGATCTCATTAACCGGTCGTTGGCGCTCTTCGCCCTGCAGACTCCGGACGATCCGCTGGCGCGCATCGCGACTTCTGTGCGCGGCCGGGAGGTATGGGTGCGGAACAGCTCCTACCCCGACATGGTCGCCCGAACCCACGGTTTGCTCTTCGACTCACCCCAGGTCGCTGGCTTCTTGAAGCGCACCCTCGGGTTCGATGCCCGGGAAGCGACCCGTGTGCTCACCGCACTCAACGAGCTCCAGATGAGCTCGACCAACAAGCGCTCGAAGAAGTACGTCGCTACCGTCCATGCGCGGCCCGGATTTCTTGCCGGCGTGAACGAGCTGGTGCTGACGTCAGAGGAGAAGGTGGCGTTTAACGAATTCTGGCAGCCGACTGCGGATCTCGTCGTCTTCTCGGTCTCCGAAGTCGGCGCCGTCGCTCAATGTGGTGATGAGACAACGCGAGCTGTCCTTGATCACTTCAGCGTCTCGTCCGAGACGTGCTCGGCCAGGAAGATCCTGGACGCATTCGCTGCCGGGAGTAACCCCCTCCGTACACGACCAGTGATACGGACCGCGGAGGGGCGATACATTCTCGTCCACGAGGCACTCGTTCTGCCAGCACTGCGAGAGAACCTTGAGCTGATCATACGAAAGGGTTCCGAATGGGAGGCGTATCAGAAGCGCCGGGGTGATGTCCTGGAGGACATCGGGAAGACCGCCTTTGAACTGATGCTGCCCGGAGCGACTACCCACTTCGCATTCGACTACTTCATCCCGGCGACCGAGGCCGAACAGTTGCTTCCGCCGGACAACTACACAAAGCGCGTCGAAGGTGACATGTTGTTCGTCGTAGACGACGTGGCCGTGATCGTCGAAGCCAAGGCTGTATCGATAGCGCCGGACGCGCGCGTGGGTGTAATTGGAAAGTTGCGCCGCAACCTGACGGACATGATCTCGCGGGCGGCTGCGCAGGCTAGTCGACTCCAGAACCGCATCGAGTCAGACGGAGGCATCCGTCTGAAATCCGGCAAATGGCTGGATCTATCTCGCGTAAGCGAAGTGCACACGGTCGCGTTGACTTTGGAGGATCTCACGCATGTAGCCACTGCTACCACTGCGCTGGTCGACGCTGGGCTGCTGAACGCCGGGGAAGTGCCATGGTTGATCTCGATCCACGATCTTCAGATCATCGCGCAGCTAGTCGAGCGCCCCGCTGACTTTCTCCTATACCTCCGGCGTCGGCGTGACCCTGCAATGCCGCACTCTTACTTTGCCGTGGATGAACTAGACCTGTTCATGTACTACTTCGATGCCGGTCTGTATGTTGCGCCGGACTCGAAGGTGATGCGCGCTGAGCTTTCCCACGCCTCCGGGGTGAACGAGCGCGATCTCGGTCGTTGGGAAGACCAGCAACAGGTTTACATTCACCCGCGGACTGGACCGCTCGATGCATGGCACCAGTCTCAGATTGATCCAGATGTGCTTTCGGCGCCAAAACCGCACCGAACTGCCCGACCGATGGATCGGCTTGTCGATGAACTGGCGTCTCGCAAGGACTTTGGTTGGTTGAGTATCGGTGCCACGCTCCTATCGGGTGACGGGCAGACTCAACGAAAATGGGCGCGGATCCCTCGGAAGCTTCTTGCGCGGCCGCGGAAGGACGGACAGGGCCGCAGCTACTTCGAAGGCGTCGGCAGCGCACAGACAGATGCATGGGCGTTGGTCTGGGTGACGCAACCTCGCGGCCAGACGCGAGAGAGCATCGCCGCCAATGCCGCCACGTATCTGAGGGACAAGAAGTATCAGACGAGAGTTGCGCGTGGCGCGGCTTTCATCTTTGACGAGGGGACCAAGCGCCTGATTGATGTCATTTACGACGGGGAAGTTATCCCGAGGAGTGAAGAGATGGATGCGCGAACCCGTTATCTGCAATCGCTTCCATCACCTTGACTCCCGCCCAGGCAACGAAGCGCATAACCTTCGGGCGCGCGGCGGTCCGCGTTCTTTACGCGGTTTCGCGATTAGTGCGGCCGCTGAGTCGCTGAGTGGTTCGAGCCAGCGTTGGTCACGATGAGCTTGTCCGCGTAATAGTCGCGGATGATGTTCTTCGGGATGGTCGAGTTGGACGACTGCCCCTCGCGCACCCCGCATGCGATCCGAGTGCGGGCCCACGGAGAACCGGCTTCGTGGGTGATCTCACTCAGCTGCAGGCCTGTAAGAGCTCCATAGTTCCGCAGCACAGCGTCAACGACGATTCGTTCTTGGTGGTCGAGCGTGGCAGGGTTTCCGCTCCACGAGCTGACCGTGTACTTGCCTCGGTGACGGTCGAACAGCGCATAGGCTACCGGACCGTTGGCCCACGCCTCGAAGTCCTCGCTGAAGAGTTGTCGGTTGAGCAACCCCAAGTTCCAGCCCTGCGCGAGAAAGCAGAGCTTCTGTAGCTTCAAGACACCTGATTCACGGTCGTCAGCGCGATTCCTCCCAGGATCAGGAAGACTCCACCACACCACCAGAATCCGACGGACGTATCGGGGGTTGGCGACGCGGCGGCGTTCTGCCCAGCCGAAATCAGGAAGGGCCCAAGGATGAGCAAGAGGCCCCCGAATGCGGCTGCCCCCCAGAGTTGCCACCAACCTTGGCCGGCGGCAGACCTCACTCAGTTGACTTTCTACCCATGGCACCCCCGCCTGGAAGGCTACCGACCATGGAATGAAGCGTGCGGCGTGACACACCCGGCGATGCGCACGTCATTTGCACTTCCCAGCGAAGACCAAGTGCCGTTGGCTTTAGGCCACCTGCATGTCCGTGGCTTAGGCATCCTGGTATGACACCCGAGAATCGCTCCAGCGGCGATTCGCCCTGTTGCAACGAGAGTGGCGCGACATACACGTGGGTTTATGTCGAAGGCTCGGCCCACGTTCAGATGGTCGATTTCAAGGAGTGGCTGGCAGGCGCGGGCGAGGCTAGGTCTTCATCTCCGACCGCTCATGCCACGGGCACACCACGCATCCGCCGGACAGGGGTGTCGTCAAGGGGCCAGCCCCTCGATTGCCGCACGAGCGTGCCTCGAACGGCCCCGACTCGGCCCGTCGTGGCAGCAAGCCCGTTACCAAGCGCCCGAAGATGGCGTGGCGCGACCTTCCCCGGCCGATGGCTGAGCGTCGAAAATGAACGGAAAATGTACGTTTCGCGTTCGCCAATAAAGTGCTACTGTCGAACGAAAGCAGATCGCGAGGGGAAAGCATGGGCGCAATGCATGGACTCGGCGGAAGCGAGTGGTTCCGGGCTCGGTTCGGTGACGCCGCGCCCACCGTGGCCGAAGCGCTCATCCGGGCGGGCCGCTCCGCACACGACACGTCCGCCGACACCAAGGCGGCGAGCGGGCTGCGGACGGATGAACCGTACGGCGCGACGTTCTGGCAGGTGCTCGCTCTCGGCGTCGTGGAAGAGCTGGCTGAGGTCCAGAACGTGCGTAAGATTCGCCCGAAGGGCAGCCGCTTCTACCTGCCGGTCGTCGGAGGGACCACCATTTACGCGGCGAAGTGTGCCTCCCAGTCCGGTCCCGAAGCTGATCGCCTGGTCATCCGCTGGTCGCAGTTCCGGGACGAACTGCTGTCCGATGTCGAACGGCGGCCCGAAGAATACCTCCCCCTCCCGGAGTGGCAGGATGATGAGGACGCTGAAGAGCTTGCCTCCCCGACGTCAGAGGCCGAGGCTGTCGTGCTTGTCGCTTTCGTCGCGAGTGATCGTGCTGGCCTCGAGCGCATCCACATCGGCGACGGCTACCTCGATGCTCACGGTGGTGTGATCTGGATCCACCACGAAGAATTGCCTGTTGAGGTTGAGGTCAATCTCGGCGCCGCCAACGCGACTAGCCAGCCGCGTCGCTTCGACGAAGCGCCCATGAAGGACCTTGATATGGGTGTTCGTGGCGACGACGATGACCTCGTTGCAGGTGGCCAGTGAAACCGATCTCGGGAGGCGCGCCGACCGCGGACCCAGCTACCGTCGCGCGCACGTTCGACCCAGAGCGGCTGCAACAGGCCAGGCAGCTTGCGCTTCGGACGAAGCAGGACTTGGCGAAAGCCGTCGGCGTGTCCGCAGCAGCCATCGGTCAGTTCGAGTCAGGCGTTACTTCGCCGCGAGCAGACACGCTCGAGAAGCTTGCGGGCTACTTGAAGGTGCCGGTGGGATTCTTCGCTGCGGGGCGACCCCGGGTCCGACTCGAGTCCGACAACGTCTACTTCCGGAGCCTGAGAGCCACGACTTCTCGACAGCGGAAGAAGGCGATCTCATACACGGAACAGGTGTGGGAGCTCGCGAACGCTCTCGAGCGGCACGTGCGTTTCCCAACTGTCGACATTCCTGGGTTTGCCGGGGGGGAGATCGCGCCAGGCACCTTCCCTACGGACCCCGCAGCTGCTGCTAGGCATCTACGAGAGGCCTGGGATATGGGCGACGGGCCGGTGCCCCAGGTCGTCAGGCTGGCGGAATCGAAGGGGATCATTGCCGTCCTCGTCCCAATGGCCGAGGACGAGGTTGCCCGTATCGACGCCTTCTCCACCTCAGCCTTCAACCGACCCGTCATGGTGCTCTCGCCCGACCGCGCCGACGATGTCTACCGCCATCGGTTCAGCGCTGCACACGAACTCGGCCACCTGGTGCTTCACGGCGGACGAGTTGCTGGCACCACTGACGTCGAGCGGGAGGCCGACAAGTTCGCGGCCGAGTTCCTCACCCCGCGCGCCGCGATGGAGGCTCGGCTGAAGAGCCGGTTGGACATGGCCGATGTGCTGAAAGTGAGCCTGGAGTGGGGTGTTGAGCCGAAATCGGTGATCTACCGAAGTCGTGAACTTGGGAAGATCTCCGACGCCACCGCGCGCCGAGGCTACATTCGCATCAACCAGGTCGGCGTCGTTCACGAGCCGGTCGCACAGTTCCCGGGCGAGCTTCCCGCGTTGCTCTCGAGGGCCGTCGAACTCGCGGAACAGCGCGGCGTGACGATCCCGGAGCTTGCCGCCGAACTCGCGTGGACGCCCGCGCACGTCCGCCGCATGCTCGGGGCACAAGACGAACGCCCTCGGCTGACACTGGTCGATTAGGCACTCAAGAAGGAGAAAGAAGTGGCCATTCCCGTCGTACTTCCCTCGTTTCAGTGGCGCAGCAAGAAGGACGCCCTCGCGGCATTCCGACTCCTCCACACGGGCGGACCCTACGCACCGTATGGCCAGATCACAGACCCGGCGCACGATCTGATGCTGAGGGAGCTCCTGGATCTGCACCCCGACGCTGAGGAAAAGATTGGTGGTGGCGTCGAGTACTTCTTTGTCGGCCTCACCAGTGATGGCGACAAGTTCAACGTTCGACCCGACGCGACCGGAATCTGGATTAAGCGAACAAACGGCGACAAAGTCGACTTCAGCTACACCACCTGCATCAACCAGCACACGCCCGAATCCGACGCGAAGGAAGGCCTGCGCCTCGCAGTGGAGGACCGCCGACTGGACTACCGGGAGGCTCGAATCAAAGACGGAACGTTCGCCAGCGATATCTCTGGCGCGATGTTCGCCGAGCGTCAGGACGGGTACGTCATCTACGACGAGCCCACGTGGGGTCAACTCACGTTCCGATTCGCTGAGAGCGAGGGAGGCTGGGACCAGATCCTCGTCGATTCTGGCGACGGCGGCGTACAGATCGGCAGCCATCTTATGGACGACGGGGTCCACACGAGGTGGCTAGCCTTCTATGACGCTCATGCCAACATGCAACTCGCGACCTCGAGCGAGGCTAGCGCGCGTCCGCGTCCCCCGAAGGACGCCTGGACACCCTAAAACTAGTGTGGTCCCGCTCGGACTCTCCAAGCGGAGATCGATGGGACTGCTGCACGGATAGGTGACAGGTTGTAGTCACGCCGCCAGTGCGACGGTCGTGTTCATGATGGTCTCGAACTCGATGGGCGTCAAACGCCCCAGGCGGACCTGGCGTCGACGGCGGTGATAGGTCCTTTCGATCCAGGTCACCATCGCGATGCGCAACTGGTCGCGGGTGCTCCAGGAGCGCCGGTCGAGGACGTTCTTCTGCAGCAGCGCGAAGAACGATTCCATGGCCGCGTTGTCTCCGCTGGAGCCCACTCTTCCCATGCTCCCGACCATCCGATGGCGTGTCAGTGCGCGCCGGAATTTGCGGCTTCGGAATTGAGATCCCCTGTCCGAATGCACCACGCATCCGGCGACGTCGCCGCGCACCTGGACCGCGTTCTCCAGCGCCTGGACGGCTAGCCGGGACTTCATTCGTGAGTCGATCGAATACCCCACGATCCGGCCGGAGTACACGTCCTTGATCGCGCAGAGGTAGAGCTTGCCCTCAGCGGTCTTGTGCTCCGTGATGTCCGTCAGCCAGAGTTCGTTCGGCGCGTCGGCGTCGAACACGTGTCGGGTCCTGCCGTTCTCGTCGACGACGGCGCAGAGGTCGTCGTGAACGGGCGGGCCGGGCCGGCGGGCCTTGCCGCGCTTGGGTTTGCCGAACGCGCTGAACCAGCCGTTCTGCGAGGCGATCCGCCACGCGGTCCGATCGGACATGCCCTCACCTGCGTCGCGGGCCTCGTCCGCGAGCAGTCGGTGCCCGAACTCGGGGTCGTCCTGGTGGGCGTCGAACAACGCGTTCGCGCGATACGCCTCCACCACCTCGCTCGGGGTGATGGGGGCGGCCAGCCACCGGTAGTAGGGCTGGCGGGAGAGCTTGAGTACCCGGCACGTCACCGTCACAGGGATCCCTGCGGCGGCGAGCTCTGTCACGAGCGGGTACATCATTTTCCCGGCAGATGCGCCTGCGACAAGTACGCTGTCGCCCGCCGCAGCACCTCGACTTCCTGCTCCAAGAGCCGGTTGCGCTTGCGCAGCTGCCGCATCTCCTCGCTCTCCGAGCGGGTCACGCCGGGCTGTTCGCCACCCTCGATACGGGCTTCGCGAAGCCACTTGTCCAGAGTGCCGACGTGCACGCCGAAGTCTTTCGCGATCTGCGCGAGCGTGACATTCGCCTCACGCGTCTGCGCCACACGCACGACATCGTCGCGGAACTCCTTAGGAAACGGCTTGGGCATGATGACATCCTTCCAGGCCAGCCCTCTCAGCTAGCCACCTCAGATGTCACCTATCCGTGCAGCAATCCCTACCGCTGCTGGGTGTGGGGTAATGCAGTGCAACTCTGCGACGCCGACAAGCACTAGCCGAGGGTCGCAGTGCCCTCTCCGCTCCAGCCGGGCAACTCAGCCGGATCGAGCTCAGGGCGTGGGCGAAGAAGACGCACGACGTGGCGAAAGGAGTAGCCGGTCATTGCGACGTCCGCGGAGATCTCGACGACCATCGGCTCGACGAGTGTGAGAGGTACCGTGTCGCGGCGACTTCGGTTGAATCGGTCCACCGCTCCTGGCTTGACCTCGCTCGGCCAGGGATGTTCACCGAGGGGCGGTGAAAGGATCTTGCCGAGCATCCTGGAGGCTTGCGCATCCAGCGACGACGTGCGTCCGACGATCCGGAGTTCACCGTTGACCGGGAGCCCAACGACCAGCTCACTGGGTCGGGCTCGTTCGCCGATTACCGCGCCACAGATCACGTCGATGGTGTCGCGATGCTTCACCTTCATCCAGTCGCGCTGTCCGCCTACATACGGTTGCGCGACGCCCTTGACGACGAGGCCTTCGATGCCGGATGCGGTCAGTGCCTCGAACCACTGTTCGGCCACTTCAAGCTTTGTCGTGGTCGGTGAGAGGTTCATGGGCGGTGCCCATGGGACGGCGACTTCCTCTAGCAGGGTCCGTCGATCCTGGAATGGCAGAGCTCTCGCGTCCTGATGTGCGACGGCTAAGACATCGAAGGCGACGTAGGAGGCGGGCAGCTCGCGGGCCATTCGCGCCACTGCGGCGGTGCCGCTGTTCATCCTTCGCAGCAGCGCGTCAAAGTCGAGGCGGTCATCCCTCCAGATAACGGCTTCGCCATCGAGGATGATGCCGTCCGGAAGATGGTCGTCGGCTGCCGCGACGATCTCGGGGAACCGTTTCGTCAGGTCGGTGCCCTGTCGTGACCAGAGTGAAACCGCGCCGTCGACGACGATGAGCATGCGGAACCCGTCCCACTTCGGCTCATAGACGGGCCCGCCTGGAAGCGAGTTCGCGCTCGAGAGGGATGCGGGCCGAGCCAGCGCCACGGATAGTGGCGGCTGGAGCCCGGCTGGCATCGGCATGTTCAGCCCTTCACGTCCCGAGGGTCGTTTCCGTAGCTGTTGCGTTCGGCGATCTGCCCGTTCTCGTTGCGGATGATGTGCTCCGCCTTGAGCGAGCGCGCGAGTTCGCGTCCCGCGGCGACAGCTTCGGACTTGGTGTCGTAACTGCCCTCGATGGTGCTGCGGCCCTCGATCTTGTTGCGCCAGATGCCGTTCTGGTGGAATGTGTCGACGTCGCCGTGCGGCATAGTGTCCCCCTATCTTTGAATCCCCTGTCTACGGTCGCCGCGGCATGCGCGCGAGCCCCTTGCGGAGCGGTTGACGTCCGGGCTACGGACGGTTTGCGCCCAGCCAGGCCGGTCCTTGTTCGCCGCTGGTGCCGTCATCGACTGAAAGCCGAAGGGTGCTCGGCTGAGCGCGTTCCGTCGGGAGCACCCTGCAGAGGCATCAGTGCCCGCAACTGCGCGTAACGGCCGGACCGTGCAGGCCGAGGCATCAGCCTCCCGGCGCCGCCGATGACGACGGCGTGCACCGAGTGCCTGCCCGCCGATAGTGTGAGCAGGTTGTGCGCCACAGGGCGCCTGGACCGGGAGTATTCAATGGCCGATGATGGCATTAAGTACGAGACGCGCACCCTGAAGACGGTGCGCGGCATGGAGGCGCGCACAGCGAAGAAGTGGGAAGAGCAAGGCTGGGAGGTCGTCTCTCAGACGGCCGGCAAGCTCACCAGTGAGCTCACCATCCGTCGCCCGAAGCCAAAGACCCCCTGGCGTCTGCTTGCCGGACTCGGTGCCTTCATCGTCGCCCTGATCCTCTTCGCGCTCGTCATGTCCCAGATCACTGGGGGCGACAAGGATGAGCCGGCGGCCACTTCGCAGCCGACTACCGCGACCTCATCTGAACCGAGCGCCACGCCGTCTGCCATACCCACTGCAGCGCCAGCCCAGACGTCGGAGCCGGCAAACGTCGTCGACACAACTGTGGATGAGCTTCTCGACAGGCTGAATTCGGCAGACCTGGGTGGCATCGAGGTAGGAGACCAGTTCCGCGTCATGGGTGAGCTTGCGGGTAGCGAGTACTGGATCACCGGAGCCACGGGGGACTACGCAGTCGCTCTTAACGCGCACGACGGCGCCGACGATCTCATGATCCTGCTCGAGGATAAATCGGTGGCGGACGGGTGGACCGATGGTACACGCGTACAGCTGGTTCTAGAAAACGTGGAGAAGACCATCGACGGAGAGACCGACGATGGCTGGATGCAGGTCCTCTCGGCGACGGTCGTGCCGTAGGCGCACAGCCCTGCGACCAGTCCGCAAGCCCCCACCAGGTACCCATGTGCTTCGTTCGATGCTCAGCAAGGGTCTGCTGGAGGCTCGAGGCAGCGCGTTCAACGCGCGTTCGTGAACATCTCGGAGGTGACGCCTTCGAGTAGCGATCCGGGGTCGATCTTTAGGGCTTCGGCGATCCTCACTAGCGAGTGAACGCTAGTCAGTCCCCGCCCTGCTTCGTACCCGCGGATGTTCGACGAGTCGATCCGGCTAGCGACGGCGAGCTCGTCAACGCTCATGGAACGTGTTATCCGTGTTTCGCTGATCCGCGAGTCGATGTGTGCCGCGGCCGCCGACGATGTTCTGGCCATGAATGACACGGTACTCGTACCCGCCGTTTCAGGAGTTTCGTCGCCAAGGGCGGAAAGCCCGAGGACTGGTGGAAGAGTTGGTCCGGTGCGTACAGCATCGCTCCCACCCAGGATGCGCCCATCGTGCGACTGCGAACCGCCCCAAGGGCGCGCCCATCATCACGCTCGCATGGAGAAGCTCGCCACCGGCTTCTTCACGGGTGGTCACGACGAAGCAGCGCGAGCGCTCTCAGTCCGGAAGCTCCATCGACCAGGTGAGACCGGCGGCCGCGACCAGGCCGTCGCCGTGGAGGAAGTGCGGGGGCCTGCTGCCCTTCTCTCCCGTCCACTCGAAGTAGCCGCGCATCCTGGTCGTCATGGTCCGGCTCTGGGGAACTATGGGATCTCTCGCTTTCGCGATGGCTGCCATAGCTCTGCTCTCGGTCGCCTTCTCGCTTCGGCTTTGGGGCTCTGTCCCTCGGGCCGCAAGTGAACGTGCGGCGGAGCTCGGTGCTGAGTTGGTCTGTCCCATCGTCAAGTTCACGGTGTCCGACGCGAGCGGGGAGCCGCGTCACGGCGGGAGGGGTTGGTGCCTGGTCTTAGGGGGCCGAGTTTTCATCGAGGAGTTCCGAGGGAAGAACGTCGTTCGCTCGGGGGGCGCCTGAGCGGGGTAATGCGCTCAGCACCGTCACCAAGGTATCTGCCTCTTCTGCGGCATCGGGGTGGCGGGTTCCTCGCGTTTATCTCGACTTCGACACCGCCAAGGTCTCGTTCGAAGTGATGCGTTCATCCGGAACGCCATACCTCTGGCCTTCGCCAGACGCCGTAGCAAAGGTCGTGCGGACGTTCGAGTCCGCGATGGCTCAGTGACGTGCGACGTGGATCGCCGTGGATATCCTGAGCGAAGATGGCGCGCTGTACACCTGCACTCGGCTCGAGGCGCACATTGACGTGGCGACCGTAGAAAACTAGTTCATCCTCTACCTCTGCGAGCCGGAAACGATCCCCCCTTCGAGCCGATGTGTGAACGACCACTGGTCGCACCTTTGCGGTGCGATGACGGCGACTGCACCCGAATCGCATAGCGGTTGACTTGTGGATCTGACCTCCCGCTGTGCTGAACCGTCTTCCTCTTCTTGCAGCTAGGCATGGACCGCCGGCGCGCTGAGGGGCCCGTAGGCTCCGATCTCCGACTCGAAAGCAGCGATCCTGCCAAGTCGGGCAAGGTCTGCCAAGGTGACCTTGGCTGGAGCTTCCCCTACTCTCGCTTGGGATCGGGAGCCGTTGCCAAGGTTGCCAAGTAGTAGATCTCTTACATGAGAAGAAAAAGAGAGAAGTAAGAGAGATAGGGCCAACTTCACTCTGAAATCCCCTATATAGAGCACCCCGCACTTGGCAACCTTGGCTGGAGGTCCGTTTTTCGAGTTTGACCTGGGAAAAGTTGCCATTTTCCTACTTGACTTGAGCTTGGCAGCTGCCAGATTCGGCGAATCTGCGCTTCGACCGGCGAATGTGCCGCAGGGTATGAGGCGAGAGAGTGTCGCGGAGAGCACATCCCCGGTCGAGCAGTCAGCGGGCTGCCGAGCGTACCGCGGCCATTGCAGGGAGGCGGGGCCTTCTGCCAGGGCGCGTGCTCCACAACTGACAAGTCCACAGTGGAGATAGAGCCATGCGGCTCGAACGTCGGGGGCAAGCGTGCGCGGCCGCCACGTCTCGAGTGCGTGGCTAAGCGACTGGGCATTCACCGACGCGCGATGTCCCCTCCGTATGAGGATCCCGGCGTGGAGTGTCGCTTGTGCGCTCGTCCGGGCCGTCCGCGGTCAGCCGAAGCGCCATGAGGCCGACGGCGTGGGGTAGCAGGTGTCACAGGAGAGCCCGCCGGCAATTCTCCAACGATCTGTTGGAGAATTCGGATCGGGCGTCGGTTTGCGCCCACAGCCGAGCCGTGCCCGCCACGTTGCATCGCCGCTTTCGGCGTTACGGGAAAAGCGGTGAGCGAACGGAACGGCCACCACGAGGGTGCTGCCGCCAATTGTCCAACAACCCGTTGGACAAATCGGAATCGTGGGTCGGTTCGTTCATCGCCGGGCCAAGACCTTCACGTTGCAGGGTCGCTCGCGGCGCCACGCGACCAACGACGAGCGAACGAACGGTGTCCTCCGGAGGCTCCGCAGCCAATCCTCCAACGGCCCGTTGGTGAAATGAGGATCGGTGCTCTCCATAGGCTGCATGCAATTGCGCAACAGGTCGTTGCGCAATTGGGGCGAGGCATGCGCGTGCCGGACAGCGCGCACCGAGAATCGGCATGCCGGCGCCGTAGCATCGTGCTCACTGTCACCGAGTACACCAAGGTGGAGCACCTCACCGGGGTGAGCCGTGCATGGTGATGCGAGAATGACGAAGGGAGGTTTGCGCCATGCCTGAGACGGATGTCCGCCGAGACAAGAAGTTCTGGGTGAGCCTTGAACTCCACCGCGAGATCGAACGCATCATGAATCTCGACCCCGAGCTGGTCCGCAGTCGCGGGCTCGACGGGGTCAACCGAGTGCTCCCCAACGTTCGCAGTACCGGTGGGCGAGCGCTCGTGGAGACGTGGCGAAGCCTCCTCATCAATAGGGACTGGGAACAAGTCCGCCGTACCTCACCTCGGAAGACGAGAACTCCGTCAAGATGAGAAATCTCACCCTCTTCCTGGATGTCATGACACAGGAGCGACGCCAGGAGATCCTCGATGAGCTTCTCGCCAGACTTTGAATGCCCAGGGCGGATCCCGGAGCGCTGACGTTCAGGCGGGTCAGCTGCCCCATACAGCCGCGTCGTGCTTCGCTTCAAGCAGCACATCGGCCAGTTGCCCCTCGCGGAGCCGCTCGATGTTCGCGGGCTGTTCAACGCCGTCTTCATCGGTGAGCGGGGTGTTCAGCCACTGAGCCCACGTCCACGGGTCGTTGACGCCGGTGCGAAGCACGCGAAGCACGTCTGCAAGGTCGCTCGCTGGTCTGCCATCCCAGATCTGAAACGCCGGGTAGAGCTGCACCCCATCGGAAGTGGTCAGCCTGAGTAGCGCGAGCGAATCTACGGCCTCGTTCACCATCGCCTCCGTCCACCCGAGTGTGCGTGCGACGGACACCGTGGTGTAACAGGGGCCGACGATCTCGGCCCAAGGGTTCGTGTTGTTTGCGCTCTGCTCGTTCACCATCGTCGCGCCGCGTTCCGCATCTCGTGGAGGCTTGGAGTTTCCAGGCTCCGCGTGCTCAGGTCCAGGAAGGCGAGATTGTCTTCCTGAACATCGCGACCGAGGCTCACAACTCGTCGCCCGTCCTCAGCCATGCCGCCGCCTGGCGTGTGTATGTGACCGTGCATCAACAGCTCAGGGCGAACGGCGTCCCACACCTCGCTGACCCGCGCTCGAGACTTCGCCGATTCCGCGAGGGCCTCCGTGGGAAACCGATGTGGATTGGTGCCCAGCAGCTCCCGCACCGCACGAACCGGTGTGTTCGCCGGCGACTCGTGCGTCAGCATCACGTCCGCGGGACCACCGGCTACAGCTGCCGCGACATGCTCGTCGGTGATGGCCTCATCGGGCCACCAGTCGCGGCCTTCGGTGCGCCAATGCCGGTCGACGGAGGCAGCGCCGCCCAGCGAGAGGATGCTTCTGCCGCCGATGGTGAGCCGAGCTGGTCGCGAGAGAATCCAGGTGATGTCGGAGACACGCACCGCAGCTCCGGGATGCGCGTCGAGCAGCGGGCTGATCAGATCCCACGGCTCATGGTTCCCGACCGTGACAAAGACGCGCTCGATGCCTGCCTCGCCGAAGAGCGCGTCTGTCTCGAGCGGGTCCATCCACCAGTCGCCAAGCTGCAGGACGGTCGTCACGCCCACGGCGAGACGGGGCAGCGCTCGGGTGAGCATCTTCAGCCAACCGACGTTGCCGTGCCAGTCGCCGCAAACAGCCACGCGCTCGTCCGGGATGGCGAGGTGGCTCGCGTACTCGCGAACTTTCACAGCCCTCCTTCGGTGAGTTCCAGGGATGATGCCCCCAAAAAATGTTCGGACGCTGGCTATCCACGTGTGTTCAAGGGATATTCGATTCTTTCAGGCAAATCCTCGCAATTCCATTTATACCTGGACGAGTGTAGCCGGGCATTGCGTGAGATCATGGACGGGATATGACCACGACATCGCTGCCCCCTGTGCTCCGTCCGGCCGACCCACCCCGTCGTGCGCTGGCCGAGCTGGCCGACCGCTTTGCCCGAGACGTCCGGGGTGACATCGCGGACGTCCAGTTGAGCGGCATCACCCTCGCCACCGCCGACCTGCGCGCGGGAGAGGCATTCGTCGCGATCCAGGGCGTGAATCGGCACGGCGCTGAGTTCGCGCAGATCGCCGCCGAGCAGGGTGCCGTCGCGGTCATCACCGACCTGGTGGGTGCCGAGATCGCCGCGTCCGCCGGTCTGCCGATCATCGTGGTCGACGATCCGCGCGGCGTGCTCGGCGCGCTCAGCGCCTGGGTGTACGGCACCGGCGCAGGTGATCCCCTGCCGCTGCTGTTCGGCACCACCGGAACCAACGGCAAGACCAGCGTGTCGCACCTGCTGCAGGGGCTGCTGGATCAGATCGGGGTGGTATCGGGTCTGTCGTCGACCGCTGAGCGTCACATCGCCGGGGAGGTCATCGTGTCACGGCTGACCACACCCGAGGCATCCGAGATGCACGCGCTGCTCGCCCTCATGCGCGAGCGGCAGGTCGAGGCCGTGGCGGTCGAGGTCAGTGCCCAGGCGCTCTCCCGGCACCGCGTCGACGGCATCATGTTCGACGTCGCCGGATTCACCAACCTCTCTCACGACCATCTCGACGACTACGCCGACATGGAGGAGTACTTCGAGGCGAAGCTTCCGCTCTTCACGCCCGAGCGCTCCCGCCGCGCTGTGGTGAGCGTCGACTCGGCATCGGGGGCGGTCGTCGTCGACCGCGCAACCGTCCCCGTCATCACCGTCGGCACCCCGGCCATCGCAGACGACCCCGAGGCCGCTGCCGCGGCGGACTGGGTCGTCGCGGTCGAGGACGAACGCCCGAGTGGCACCGCGTTCACGCTGACCGGACCGGGGGGACGCACGCTCTCGAGCGTGGTGCCGGTGATCGGCCCGCACATGGCCGCCAACGCCGGACTCGCGATCATCATGCTGCTCGAAGGTGGCTACACGTGGGAGCGCATCACCGACGCCCTCGCCCGCGACGGCCACATCGTCGCGCACCTGCCCGGACGAACCCAGTTCATCTCGGGCGAGACGGGCCCTGCCGTCTATGTCGACTTCGGCCACTCCCCCGACGCGTTCGAGAAGACCCTCGCGGCCGTGCGCCGAGTCACCCCCGGCAAGGTGCTCATGCTGTTCGGCGCCGACGGCGACCGCGACGCCACCAAGCGCTTCGACATGGCCCGCACGGCCGTCGAGGGCAGCGACATCCTCGTGATCACCGACCATCACCCTCGATTCGAGGACCCGGCGTCTATCCGCGCCACCCTGGTCGAGGGCGCCCGCCGTGCGCGTCCGGACGCCGAGGTCCACGAGGTCTCGCCGCCGGAGGACGCCATCGTCACGGCCGTGGGCCTGGTCGGCGAGGGCGATGCCATCCTTTGGGCGGGACCCGGGCACCAGGACTACCGCGACATCCGCGGTGTGCGCACGCCTTACTCCGCGCGTGAACTCGCCCGCCGGGCGCTCATCGCCGCCGGATGGCCGGCACCCGAATCGCACTGGCCGGTGCCGTACATTGACGCACGCTGAGCGTTAGAGATCGGCGAGGAAATCGTCATCGGTCTCCTCGCCGCCGCCTTCCAGGTGGGATGCATATCCGCAGAAAGGCTCAGCGCAGCCGAGGTACACGGTTCCGTCGATGAGCGTGAAAATGTGCAGCAGCGCTCCGCACCGGGGACAAGCCCAAAGTTGGGTCGATTCGGGGTTGCCGTTCACGGCTCACGCGCTGAGGGGCGATGTGAACGTATGAGTGGAACGAATCGCCTCGAGTTTCGATTCGAGGATGCGCGGCCGGTGGACTCCGGTCAGTGTGCCGAACCGTGGCGTCACTTGGGTGACCGCGAATGAACCCCCGCCAGCCCACGCGATCTGCCCACTAATTCCGCCCGGGTCAGAGCCGTCGACAACAGCGAGAAGTCGCGGGAGGGTGAAATCTAGCACCGTCTGAGTGTTGCGCTCGACAGTGACCCATCGCCGCCGCATCTTGTGAGCAACGGCAGCCGTCGTCCCGGATCCCGCGAAAAGATCTACGACAAGCTCGCCCGGGTTAGAAGCGATGTGGATGATGCGCTCGAGGAGTTCTTCGGGTTTCGGAGTATCGAAGACGGTCGAGTTTGGAAAGAGCTGCAGAAGGTGCTTCTTCGCGTCGTCATTCGTGCCAACATCCGACGAGCCCCAGACGGTGAACGGGACGAGTCCTCGCAGTTGGTGCGCGAAAAGCTTGAGCCTCGGCGACCCGTGGCCCTGCTTCGGGAACCAGATCCGGTCCTCGTCCAACAGCTGCTTGTACGTCGGTTCGGTGGCGTACCAACTCCGACCACGCGGCGGCCGGAGCACATCGCCAGCTGGCGTGATGATCTCGTACTGCTGGGCCTTCCGGAACCCGGGCGCCGTGAAGGGCGCATCTGCCCAAGGGCCGCGTGGGTCGTCGTCGCGATTGCGAAGCGTTGCCTCGTCCTTAACCAACAGGTTTCGGCTGGTCTTCCAGCTGCGTGGGCCGGACGGTGCATACACCAGGATCGTGTCGTGGTTTGAACTGAATGCAGCGCGTGAATCGCGCGTCTGCCGCTTCTGCCAGATCACGGACGCGACGAACGCGCCCTCACCAAATACCTCGTCGAGCACCATCCGGGCTCGATGCACTTCGGAATCGTCGAGGTGCAGCCAGATCGACGCGTCATCGCGGAGCAGCGGCTTCACAGCAGCGAGACGGTCGCGCAACATGCTCAGCCACATCGACCGGGACATCGCGTCGCCGTACTGGTTGAAGGTCTTCTGCGTGTTGAAAGGCGGGTCAATGTAGAGGACGCGGATCCCGTCAGCGAACAGCGGCGTCGCGCTCAGCGCGATCAGAGCGTCGAGGCCGTCACCGATGACTAGGGCGCTTGACGTCGAGGAGTACATCGACGTCGTGTAGTCATGGCGTACGGGCGGCATGGTGAGGCGAGCGTCGTCACTCGGCACCCAGACATAGCTGCTGCTCCCGGAGGCGTGGAGCTCGAGGTCCTTGTTCGGCCACACGAGTTCGATGCCGTCATTCACGGGCTTGGTCACCTTCTATCCATGCGCAGTGCGCTCCACTGACCTGGCCCGCTGGCGCCTGCAGCCGCTGTCGGTGGTCCACTACAGACTACGATGGCACCGGCCATCGACATTGGTCGGCAGGCACGACGGAGGCTACAAATTCTCAACAACACACAGATCCGCGCGACGAAGCCGTTTGTCCGCTGGGCCGGCGGCAAGACGAAACTGCTTCCGCGCATCTTGCCGTATGTCCCTGAGTCGTTCGAGCACTACCACGAGCCGTTTCTGGGGGGCGGCGCCGTCTTCTTCGCCGTGCAAGGACGAATCCAGAAACGGGCGTATCTGGCCGACCTCAACGTGCACCTCGTCAACGCGTGGAACGCTATGCGCGACTGTCAAGATGAGCTCCGCCCGTTGTTGGACGAGTATCAGGCCAAGGACTCCAAGGAGTACTACTACGAGGTCCGCGCGCAGGAGCCCACGAGTCAGTTGGAAAGCGCGGCTCGTTTCCTATATCTGAACGGGACCTCCTGGAACCACTTGTGGCGGGAGAACTCCAAGACGGGCGCGATGAACACCCCTCACGGCGCTCGCGCCTTCAAGAGCTTCAGCGATGAGGTCTACGAGGGCTTGGCAACGACGCTCTCCATTGCTGACATTAGGCACGAGGACTTCCGCGTCGCCCTTGACCGTGTCCAGCCGGGTGATTTCGTGTATCTCGACCCGCCGTATCTGCCGGTGTACACGAGGCCCGACATCGAGCGAGAGCCGACCGCGAAGTTCAATAAGTACACCGCGCAGACCTTCGAACTACCCGATTTGATGACCCTGGCCAGCATCTGCGAGGACTTCACTCGTCGGGGTATCAAGTGGATGATGTCTAACCGGGACACGGAGGGAGTTCGCGACCTGTTCTCTTTCGCCGATATCGTCGGATTCACAGCACATCGTTCGCTGGCAGCCCAGAGCAAGCGTGAGGTGGAGTCGCACCGCTCACCGGAGGCCATCGTCATCGGGAGGTAGAACGTGGTCGCTCAGACGGTCGAGGCAGTGTGGGTCTGGAAGTATGTCAAGTCCAACTCCGCTGCGATCTACGGGCGTCGAGGTCCGGCACCGTATTCTCACGATTTTCTCCAGTCGGGCGCCTTTAGCTCTGAGCCCGGTGGCCTTCTAGCACGCATGTTTGGTGTCCCTCCAGTCGGTGGGGCGACTCAGCAGATCACTTATGTTTGGCCTGGCGGAGGATCCCAGCCAGGGTTTGTGAGCTTTTCGGGCAAGCGCTATCACGTCGGTTGGTCTACCAACAATGCACCGTTGCCCTGGAAGCTTGCGCCTCAACCGACCGCGGCCGGTCCTGAGACCATTCCCGGAGATCCAACCGCCGGAACAGTCGCTGCGGCCGACGCGGTGCTCGATCAGATCGACGCACAGGGCATCGAGCCATACGTCGTTGCTGTGAAGCTCCGGGATGAAAACAACATCCTGCACCTTCGGGCGTATCTAGATAATCCGCCGTCTGGTATGGACTGGGCTGCGCTTGATCAGACGCCCCAGGTCGTGCGCGACCTCGCCAGGGCAACGACAGGCAAACGGGCATTGCGCGCAAGGGAATTCAAAGGTGGCGTGATCGCGCCGCCGCATGTCGCCCAGTTGGTCGATGCCCTCGAGGAGAACCCGAACGTACTCTTGGTCGGTCCGCCGGGTACGGGGAAGACGGTTCTTCTGGAGGACCTGGCCAAGTGGGTCGAGCATCAGAGCGGCGGGCTCCATTTCGACCCGGATCTGAATCACGACGCCTTCATCGGAGCCACCGGCGGCCTGCCAGGCAAGACACGAACGGTCGTGCTTCACCCGTCGTATGGCTACGAGAACTTGGTGGTCGGACTGCTTCCCATTTCGACGACTAGTGGTGCGGTCGGAGTCGAAGCAAAGGCTGGGCCGCTGGTAAGTCTTGCTCATTACGCGTCTGATCAGACCATCGAGCGCCGGGCTCTTCTTGTGCTCGATGAGTTCAATCGCGGCAACGCGGCGGCGGTGCTCGGTGACACGCTTGCGTTACTCGACCGCGACAAGCGCGGAGTTGCTCGGGTGAATCTCCCGTACGACAACATTGCTGTGGATACGGAGTTCATGAGCAACAAAACCACGGACGTTCCTAACGCATTCACCTTGCCGCCAGCGCTGTGGATTGTTGCTGCGATGAACTCATCCGACCGGTCAGTTGCGCCCCTCGACGCTGCTCTTCGGCGCCGCTTCTCAATCGTCGAGATGCCTCCGGACTATTCGCTTCTGGCACAGCAGCTCGATGCCGACGAGGATGACTTCCCAGATGACCTCGACGACTGGTCTGCCGGGACTGTGGCGCACCTCGCTGTAGCCGTGCTGGAGCAACTCAACAGTCGGATCGACGCCGTGCTTGGCGCCGACTTCCGCCTTGGCCACTCGAACTTCTGGCACGTCCGCCGCGACACGGTGGATGAGGCTGTGCAGAGCCTCGCGCTTGCGTTTGATCAGAGAGTGTCCGGGACTCTGCGGCTCGCGATGCAGGATGACGATGGAGCCCTTGCTGCTGTTCTACGGGCTGGCACGGCTGACGCGCCAGTGACTGAGCCGAACGCCGTCGCGTTCTGGAAACCCGCGCCACAAGAGCTTGGAACCTACGCATCCGCGCGGCTGCACCTTCGCACACTGGGTGATCTATCAACCGATGATGCACTCGGAGAGCTGATGCGGTTGGCTGGGCTGACGCGCGCGCCAGTTGCAACCACCACCGACGACTAATGCCTACCCGACACCGGTTCGAAGAGCTTCTGGCTCGACCCGTCGATGCTGTTACTCGGAAGGAGCTTGAGCGCGCCGGTTCGGAGTTGCACGCCCAACTCAGGCTTGGAAAGCGGCAGGCCTTCAGCTTCGACGGTGAATCCGTGCGCTTCGAGAACCTCATCGGGTCATTCGGTCTACCGGGCGGCGATTCTGTAGAGGTCTCGCCGAAGGTGAGCGTTGAGGAGAACTGGGCCCCGTCAGTTGTGCAACTGCTCGAGCCGAACACTCCTCTTGCGGTCACCGGTGCCCAGCGTTCGAGTCCCACCGTCAGGAGGCGCGACCTGACAGGCGCTCTGGCACTCGAGTACGCGCGACGGCTGGAACGCGCGCTGCGCACGGAGGGTCCGTTGCAGGTGTACGAGAGGAGGTCAACTCTCAGCTCCCGCCTCAATGGCCGTCTGGACGTCGGACGCTGGCTACGCACCTCAATAGTGTCACCGGCGCGCTTCCCAGTGACGAGGGACGAGCTCACCGTCGACAATGAGTTCGCGCGAGGTCTGTCTATCATTGCTGGGGCACTGAGTAGATCTGCAGCAGGGAGTGAAACGAGCGCCCGGCTCCGTCGGTTGCAGACCGCAGTCATCCCCGGTGCCGGTGTGCCGTCGTATGTCAGCCCGGCAGTCGCCCGTCGGGCTCTACCATCGCAGTGGGTGCGATATCGGCCCGCGTGGGACATCGCCGCCGCGCTGTTGCGGTCGTGGTCGGTTCTTGGAAAGCCTGGGCAGGCCACCGGACTTGAAGTCGCTGTGACCCCTTGGCCGCTCCTTGAGACTTTGCTGGAGCGCTCGTTGCGACGGATAGCGAGCGATGGCGGCTTCATCCACGTTCCGAAGCGCAAGCACGACCTTCTCGCTGTTCGTGGCACTGGCTCGATTGCCCAACGAGTGGAGCCCGATGGGTTATTGCAGTGGCCCGACGGTACCGTGGCAGCGTCGTTCGAGGCAAAGTACACGCGCCAAACCGAGACGCCCAAAGAGGCTCATCTATATCAGGCGCTGACGACTGCAGCCGTGGTGCGGTCACCGCTGGCGGTCCTGGTCTACGCCGGTGAAACGGAACCTCGCTGGTTCGACGTTCATGGCTTCGGTGGCTACCCGGCCCGTGTTGCCACCATCGGGCTTGGCCTATTCACGTACGAGGCCGGCGTGGGAGACGCGACGCGCGCGCGTCGGCTTCACCACCTCATCGCAGCCGCCTCATCCCGTACTCCCTGAACTCAGCGGGCATACGGCTGGCCACCAGTGAGGCGGCGAGGAACTCCGATGCTAACCGTCAACCGCATCATGCGGCGAGCGGACACCTTGTCAGGCTGTACGCAACGGACGACTACCAGCGACTACGAGCCACCAAAGCCCGAAACTCCAGTCTGGAGTAGCTCCAGAATGTCCGAAATAGCTTTGGAAGTCACAGGTGGAGGGGCTGACGGGAATCGAACCCGCGCTGTCTGCTTGGGAAGCAGAAGTTCTGCCATTGAACTACAGCCCCGCACGCCGTGAGGCGCCTGGCCAGCATAACAAACTCAGGTCACCGGAAGTCGCCGAGCGGCGTGACGCGTCGCTCGACGGCATCCCACCGCCGCAGCGCCCGTGCCGAGCCGACGATCTCGCCGCCCACGAGCGGCACCGCGCGCTCGAGGTCCTGCAACCGCACCCGGCGCGCGAGGGTCACGTGCGGGGTCCATCTGCCGGGTGCGGTGTGCGGGGCGTCGTCGCCAGGCCCTGCCGCCGCGTGCACCTCGTCGTGGAGGGCGAGCAGCGCAGGCGACGGAACGACGCTGCGCACCAGCACTCGCCGGTCGCCGTCGCCGAACAGCAGCGGCGATCCGAGGCTCACCTGGAACGTCGGGCGGGCGGTGAGAGCGGCGCCGTCGAGACGCTCGAGTGCGCTGCGCACGAGCAGGGTCACGTGCGGCCTGTTGCTGGCTGCCGTGTGCGCGGCCATGCTCGACAGGCCGGCGGAGGCCAGGGCGTCCCACTCCGCACGCACGGCGGTCTCGGTGGCCTCGTCGAGCAGCAGCTCGACGGAGATCACCGGGGCGCGCGTCATGGGTCGAGGATAGTGCGGCTCTCGCGGCACCGTTACGCTGAAGGCGTGCTTCTCAGCGACCGCGACATCAGGGCAGAACTCGCATCAGGCCGCATCGGTCTGGCGCCGTTCGACGACGAGATGGTGCAGCCGTCGAGCGTCGATGTGCGACTGGACCGGTACTTCCGGCTCTTCGACAATCACAAGTACCCGTTCATCGATCCCGCGGTCGATCAGCCCGAGCTGACCCGGCTCATCGAGGTCGCCCCGGACGAGCCCTTCATCCTGCATCCCGGCGAATTCGCCCTGGGAGCGACGTTCGAGCAGGTGTCGCTGCCGGACGACCTCGCCGCACGCCTCGAGGGGAAGTCCTCTCTCGGACGGCTGGGACTGATCACGCATTCCACGGCCGGTTTCATCGACCCCGGCTTCAGCGGTCACGTCACGCTCGAGCTGGCCAATGTCGCCACGCTGCCCATCAAATTGTGGCCCGGCATGAAGATCGGTCAGTTCTGCTTCTTCCGGCTCACCTCACCGACCGAGAACGCGTACGGCTCCGGCCCGTACGGCAACCGCTACCAGGGGCAGCGCGGGCCCACGGCATCCCGCTCGTTCCAGAACTTCCACCGCACCGATGTCGGCACCACAGACGCGGGAGCTCTCGGGCGCTGACCATGACCGATTCGTCGAGGGATGCCGAGGACGCGCCGGTCGTGCCCGAGCTCGATGTGCCCGAGGTGGAGGTGCCCGAGCTCGATGTGCCCGAGCCGACGATTCCGGATGCGGTGATCCCCGAAGCGGCTCTCGCCGAGCCGGTGATCCCGCCCGCGCCGCCCGAAGAGGCTCCTACGCGAGCGGCTCGACGAACGACGGCGGCACAGAAGCTCGCGGCCGCACCGATACCGGCATCTGAGCCCCGCTCGACCGCGCCGCCGCCAGATCCCGCTGTCGTGCCGCCGGCGACCGGAGCGACGCCGGGCAGCTACCGCGCGTGGACGATCGCTAGCTACAGCTTCCTCGGGCTGCTCCTGACGGGCGCCGTCGTCACGATCGTCGTGCTGCTCAGCTGATCCGCCGCCGTGCGGCGGCTGCTGCGGCCGCGCGGTCGCACGGCCGTCAGGGCCGGCGCTGTCAAGGGCGTGGCCCGACCCGCGGCAGCCGCCTATGGTCGGTGGGCATGAGCGCGGAGAACACATCGACAGCTGAGGATCACGAGCGCGCACATCAGGTGCTCGTCGTCGGGGGAGGCAACGGCGGGCTCTCGGTCGCGGGACGACTTCGCAGGGCCGGGGTCGCCGACGTAGCGGTGGTGGAGCCGTCGCAGACCCACTATTACAAGCCGCTGTTCTCGCATATCGCCGGCGGCACCGCGAAGGCGAGCGAGGCCGTGCGCGCGCAGGCCGACGTGTTCCCGGAGGGGGTTCGGTGGGTCGCGGATGCCGTCACCGCAGTCGATGCCGAGAACAAGCGCGTGCATCTGGCATCCGGTGACACAGTGCGCTACGAGCAGCTCATCATCAGTCCCGGCATCCGCAATGACTGGGACGCGACTTCGGGGCTCGAGGAGGCGATGCGCTCGCCGCACGGCGCCTCGAACTACGAATTCGATCTCGCCCGCAAGGCCTCCGCGCTGCTCCGCCGGGTCCGTTCTGGCACGGTGGTGTTCGTGCAGGCACCCGGGCCCGCCTCCTGCGCGGGGGCGGCGCAGAAGCCGATGTATCAGGCGTGCGCATACTGGCAGGCGATGAACGTGCTGCACGACATCCATGTAGTGCTGCTGGTGCCGACGCCGACGATCTTCGGCATTCCCGAGATCGACGCCGAGCTGCAGCGCGTGATCGACGAGTACGACATCGACGTGCGCACGGGAGTGCGGCTGCAGGAGGTGGATGCCGACCAGCGCACGATCTCGTTCGGTCCGATGGGCGGCGAGCGCGAGCAGCTGCGCTACGACCTGCTCATGGTGGAGCCGGTGCAGAAGGCCCCCGAGTGGATCCGCGCGAGCGGGCTCGCCGATGCCGAGGGCTTCGTCGCGGTGAACGAGCGGACCCTGCGCTCGACCGTGGACCCCGACATCTGGGCATTGGGTGATGCGGCGGGCACGATGAACTCGAAATCCGGAGGCGCGCTGCGCAAGCAGACCAAGGCGCTCGCCGAGAACGTGCGCGCTGTGCTCGAGGGACGTGAGCCGACGGCCATCTACGACGGTTACGGCGTGTGCCCGTTCACCGTCTCGCGCTCAACTGCCGTGTTCGCCGAGTTCGACGACCGGCTGCGCATGATGCCGACCCTCTGGAGCAGCTCGTATCGCGAGAGCCGGATGAACTGGATCATCGACCGGCGGATCTTCCCCCAGGTCTACTGGCGCATGATCCTGCAGGGCCGCGCCTGAGGGGCAGCCGGGTCATCATCCGGGTCGCGCTCAGGCGCGCTCATGCGGGGGCAGTCGCACGAGCAGCAGCAGCACGAGGCCGACGGCGAGCACGATCGCCAGCCCCAGCACGCCCCAGTAGGTGGCACCGAAGGCCGCGATCATGACCGCCCACATCATGGGCGCGAGGAAGCTGGCGACACGACCGGTCGTGGCGTACAGGCCGAAGATCTCGCCTTGCAGCCCGGTGGGCGTCACGCGGGCCAGCAGAGAGCGCGAGGCGGCTTGAGCCGGCCCGACGCACGCCGAGAGCACGAGGCCGCAGATCCAGAACGGCATCTTGCCGGCGTCGTGCAGGGCGAAGACGACCACTGCCATCACCAGCAGCAGAGACAGCGCGACGACGATCACCGCCTTCGCGCCGAAGCGGTCATCGAAGCGTCCGGCGACGATGGTCGAGATCCCGGCGACGACGTTCGCCGCGATGGCGAAGATGATCACCTCGTTGGGTGTGAAGAAGAACACGGATGCCGCGAGGATGCCGCCGAACGCGAAGACCCCGGCGAGGCCGTCGCGGTACACCGCGCTGGCGACCAGGAACCAGAAGGTCGAGCGGTGCGTGTGGAAGAGGCGGACGACGTCGCGCACCAGCTCGGCATAGCTGGCGAGGAAGCCGACTCGTTTCAGCCCGGGGGTCGGTGGCGGCTCTGGCACATCGCGGAACAGCGGGATCGAGAACACGATCGTCCACACCCCGCATCCGACCGCGATGAGCCGGTAGGCCAGACCGTTCGAGGTGTCCATACCGAACCAGTCGAAGGTGGTGAACACGACGATGATCGCCAGTGCGATGATCCCGCCGATGTATCCGAGCCCCCAGCCGAGCCCGCTGACGCGGCCGACCGTCTTCGGTGTCGAGACGCTGACGAGCATCGCGTTGTAGTTGACGCCCGCGATCTCCGAGATCACCGCGCCGAGGGAGATCACCACCGCGCCGTACCAGAAGAAGGCGGGGTCGGCGAAGGTGAAGAACAGGGCGAACTGCGCGAACGCGAGCAGGATCGTGGCGGCGAACAGCCAACGCTTCTTCGAGCCCGAGCGGTCGGCGGCCTGCCCCAGCACGGGGGCGAGGAGCAGGATGAGGATGCCGGCGAGCATCGACACGAAGCCGTAGCCGCTGGTCAACTCCGCGATGGCCCTCTCACGCACCGGATCGTTCTCGCCGAGCGCGGCGATCTCGGGCGGGAGGAAGCTGCTGCCGGTGAGATACAGCGACACGAAGACGAAGGTGAGCAGCACCGAGTTGAACGGCTGCGCGGCCCAGTCCCACAGCGCCCAGGAGCGCACCCGCTTGCGGGGGATCTCGACCTCTTCCCCGCTCTCGGCGAACGTCGCGCCGAAGGCGGCGACGGCGCCGGTGTTCGCGGTCGGCGGGGGAGCGGCGGCGGCATCATGACCGGTCATGTCGGCCACGCTACCCGATCGAGATGGCGCGCTGAGGTGCCGCTCGTCCGGTCGCATCTGCGAATGTCGGAGGCCGATGTAACACTGAGAACATGAACGGAATGGCGAACGCGACCGACGCCGAGATGGCCAGTCTCGACGGTCTGGTCTCGTCGCTGCGTGCCGTCGAGCAGACCCTGCAGGGGATGCTGGCGGCCCGCGACGGGATGCTCGCGCTCGCCAATCGGCTGGCGCTGACGATCGCCGAGCGCGGCGATGGTGTCGACGCGTCCGACATCACCCTGCGCAGCGTCGCCGCTGAACTCGCCAGCGCGCTGCGGGTCAGCGACCGAACAATGCAGCGACGCATGCTGGCCGCCGAGATCGTCGTCGAGCGGTTTCCCGAGGTATGGCAGGCGCAGGCCGCCGGGCGGATCACCGCGGGCCACGCACGTGTGATCGTCGACGCCGGCGCGTACATCGACGACGCGGCCGCGCGCGCCGCCTACTCGGCCAGAGTGCTCGAGTTCGCCGAGGACGAGTCGCCGAACCGGGTGCGCATGATCGCCGAGCGCGTGGCGCAGCAGTACCAGGCGCGTTCGCTCGAGGAACGACATGAGGACGCCCGCGGGAACCGCGGGACATGGGTGACCGATCATCCAGACGCGATGTCGGAGCTGCACGTGTTCGGGCCGTCCGTGCTGATTCACGGTGCGCACGATCGCCTCACTCAGATGGCGAAGGCGCTCGCGCCGAAACGCGGATCCGCGGCGTCCGAATCCGCCGCGTCCGAATCCGCGGCCGGGCACGACGGCGCAGACCGGCGTACGCTCAGCCAGCGCCGGCTGGACTTGGCGATGGACCTGCTGCTGACCGGACGACCCGCCGGCCACGACACCGCTGACGGTCTGCTCTCTGCGATCGTGGCGCAGGTCGCCGTGACGGTTCCGGTGCTCACGCTGCTGGGGCAGGACGGTCCGGCGGCGGAGATCGACGGTCGCGCCCCGATCGACGCCGCCACCGCACAGCTGCTGGCCGACGCGTCGACGGGATGGGATCGTGTGCTCACCCATCCGATCGACGGCCGGGTGCTCGCCGTCGACCGCTATCGTCCGAGCCAGGCGCTGCGGCGAAAGCTGCGGGGGCGCGATCAGCGATGTCGTTTCCCCGGGTGCGGAATGCCTGTCCGCACAGGCGACCTCGACCACACTGTCGACGCAGCCTGGGGCGGGGCCACCAGCGAAGACAACCTGGAAGCGCTGTGTCGCCGACATCACGTGTTGAAGCATCAGACTCCGTGGCACGTTCAGCAGCTCGACGACGGGCTGCTGGAGTGGACGAGCCCGACTGGACGCACCTACATCGACAGGCCGCCTCCGCCGAACACGGTCGTCTTCACCGCCGCGGACGAAGCGAGTGCCGACGTGGGCATCGGCCGTCCACCTTTCGGATGATCTTTCCCCCGTCGCCCGCATGATCGCGCACCCACGGGCCAGGGTCACAGCTCGGCTCGCCTAGCGTGGAAGCAGACCGATCCGAGGAGTCCCGTGTTCACCACCCCCGCCCGCCTCTTCCGCGTGCTCGCGATCGCCGAGGCGATCACCTGGACGCTGCTCATCAGCGCTCTCATCGCGCGCGCCGTCGGACAGCCCGCCGTGCTGGTGACGGCCGCCGGTGGCATCCACGGCTTCGTCTTCCTCTCCTACGGTGCGACTGCCGTGCTGCTCGCGTTCCATCAGCGCTGGCGTGTGGGCGTCGCCGTGCTCGCCGTGGCCAGCGCCATCGTGCCCTACCTGACCATCCCCGTCGAGATCTGGCTGCACCGTAGCGGACGCCTCGAGGGCCGGTGGCGCCTCACCGCCACCGAGGACCCCCGCGACCACACCTGGTACGACCGCACCATGCGCTGGTTCCTGCACCGGCCCTGGGTGCTCGCGCTGCTGATCCTGGTCGCGATCATCGCGATCTTCAGCATCCTGCTGCTGATCGGCCCTCCCGGCGGCCGCTGACCCGCTCCGCTGCCCGGCGGAGCACGATCACGCCGGAATCTGCTCCGCGCGTTCGCGTCCCTCCGCCCGAGGCGCCCGCGGCGCGATCCGGAAGTGATGGAACACGATGTTCAGCACGACGGCGGCGAGGGTCGTCGAGCTGATCGACGAGTTGAAGATCACGGTGAACCAGTCGGGGAAGCCCGAGTACACGTCCGGACGCACGAGCGGCAGCAGGCCGATCCCCAACGCGCCCGCGACGACCAGCAGATTCAGATGATCGCGGTAGTCGACCTTGGCGAGCGTCGCGATGCCGCTCGCCGCGACCGAGCCGAACAGGATGATGCCCACCCCGCCCAGCACCGGCGTCGGCACCGCGGCCACGACGCGTCCCAGTACGGGCAGCACCCCCAGCACGATGAGAATCACCCCTCCGGTCGCCACGACGAACCGGCTCTTCACGCCGGTGATGGCCACCAGCCCGACGTTCTGGGCGAACGCGCTCTGGGTGAACGAGTTGAACACCCGCGAGACCGCGCTCGCCACCATGTCGGCCCGAAGGCCCGCGGCGATCCGCTTCGAGTCGACCTTCGTGCCCACCACCTCGCCGACCGCCAGCAGGTCCGCCGTCGTCTCGGTGAAGGTGACGAGGATCACGATCATCATCGACAGGATCGCCGCGAGGTCGAACGTCGGCGGGCCGAACGCGAACGGCGTCGGCAGTGCCAGGATCGGCCCATCGGGCACCGCCGAGAAGTCGGCGGCACCGAGGAAGATCGCCAGCACCGTGCCGATGACCAGCGAGAGCAGGATGCTGAGCCGCGCCATCGCCGGGGTACCGAGCCTGCTCAGCAGGAAGATGATGAGCACCGTCAGTGCCGCGAGCCCGAGATTCGCCGGCGATCCGAAGTCGGGCGCCTGCGGGTCCGGACCCATCGCCCACCCGGCGGCGACCGGCATCAGCGACAGCCCGATGGAGGTGATCACCGTGCCCGTCACGACCGGCGGGAAGAAGCGCAGGATCATCGCGAACGCCGGTGCGAGCACCAGGCCGATCGCCGACGACACGATCACCGCCCCCATCACCGCCTGGATCCCGCCGTCGCCCTGGATCGCCAGCATGGTCGCGATGCCCGAGAAGGACACTCCCTGCACCAGCGGCAGCTTGGAGCCGAAGAACGGCAGGCCCAGCGTCTGCAGCAGCGTCGCGAGCCCGCCCATGAAGAGCGAGCAGGTCACCAGCATCCCGATCTCCCCGGGCGTCATCCCACCCGCCTGACCCATCACCAGGGGCGGTGCGATGATGCCGCCATACATCGTCAGCACGTGCTGGAAGCCGTAGGCGATGTTGGGTCCGAAACCGAGCCGGGCGTCTTCGGGGCGGGCGGGCGGCAGCGCGGCACTCATGACGAAGAATCGTATCCGCAGCGGCCGAGGCTGCGTCGCAGGATTCCATTCCTGCGAGCCCGTGACGGGCCGGTGCGTCCGTCTACACCCGCTGTTCCCCCTGCGCAAGGGGGACGATCGCCCCTGGCGCGCTTCCTGCTCCTGTGACACGGTGGAGCCATGCTCGGAAGCATGCCGATCGTCGACATGATCATCGCCGCCGAGGACGCGGCAGGCGATGGCAGCCTGCCTGCCCCGGCCCTGACCGGGAGGGGTGGCGCATGAGCCCCGAGCCCGCGCCCTACACGGCATCCATCCCGATCCTGACGCAGGATCCGTTCCCCGACACGCCGGGCAGTCCGGGACCGGAGTGGTTCAAGACCGCGGTCTTCTACGAGGTGCTGGTGCGCTCGTTCAAGGACGGCGACGGCGACGGGGTCGGCGACTTCCGCGGGCTCATCGACAAGCTCGACTACCTGCAGTGGCTCGGCGTGGACTGCCTGTGGATCCCGCCGTTCTTCCCCTCGCCGCTGCGCGACGGAGGCTATGACGTCGCCGACTACACCGGCGTGCAGGCAGATCTCGGCACCACCGACGACTTCCAGGAGTTCCTCGACGCGGCGCACGAGCGCGGCATCAAGGTGATCATCGACTTCGTCATGAACCACACCAGCGACGAGCATCCGTGGTTCCAGGCCAGTCGCTCCGACCCCGACGGTCCGTACGGCGACTTCTACGTGTGGAGCGACACCGACGAGCTCTACGAGGACGCCCGGATCATCTTCGTCGACACCGAGCCGAGCAACTGGACGTGGGATCCGGTGCGCAAGCAGTACTTCTGGCACCGCTTCTTCAGCCACCAGCCCGACCTCAACTTCGACAACCCGAAGGTGCACGAGGCGATGCTCGACGCCATGCGCTTCTGGCTCGACATGGGCCTGGACGGGTTCCGCCTCGACGCGGTGCCTTACCTGTACGAGCGTCCGGGCACCAATGGCGAGAACCTGCCCGAGACGCACGAGTTCCTGAAGAAGGTGCGCCGCTTCGTCGACGAGAACTACCCTGGACGCGTGCTGCTGGCCGAGGCGAATCAGTGGCCCGCCGACGTCGTGGACTACTTCGGAGACCCGGAGGTGGGCGGCGACGAGTGCCACATGTGCTTCCACTTCCCAGTGATGCCGCGCATCTTCATGGCCGTGCGTCGCGAGTCCCGATACCCCATCAGCGAGATCCTCGCGGACACCCCGGCGATCCCCGCCGGATGCCAGTGGGGCATCTTCCTGCGCAACCACGACGAGCTCACCCTCGAGATGGTCACCGCCGAAGACCGCGACTACATGTGGAACGAGTACGCGCAGGACCCGCGGATGAAGGCCAACATCGGCATCCGCCGCCGGCTCGCCCCGCTGCTCGACAACGACATCGACCGCATCGAGCTGTTCACCGCCCTGCTGCTCTCGCTGCCCGGTTCGCCCGTGCTGTACTACGGCGACGAGATCGGCATGGGCGACAACATCTGGCTCGGCGACCGCGACGGCGTGCGCACGCCGATGCAGTGGACCAGTGACCGCAACGCCGGCTTCTCCAGCGCCAACCCCGGCAAGCTGAGCAAACCGGTGGTGCAGGACCCCGTCTACGGCTACCTCGCCGTCAACGTCGAGGCGCAGCAGGAGGACCGCTCCTCGCTGCTGCACTGGACGCGGCAGATGATCCACGCCCGCAAGCGGCACCCGGCCTTCGGGCTCGGCAGCTTCAACGACCTCGGCGGGTCCAACCCGTCGGTGCTCTCGTACACCCGCGAGCACACCAACGAGGACGGCACCGTCGACGTCATCCTGTGCGTGAACAATCTGTCGCAGTTTCCGCAGCCGGTCGAGCTCGACCTGCGGCGGTTCGAGGGGATGGTCCCGGTCGAGCTGGTGGGCGGTGTGCCGTTCCCGCGGATCGGGGAGCTCCCGTACCTGCTGACCCTCGGCGGTCACGGGTTCTTCTGGTTCCAGCTGCACGAGGCGGCAGATGATGCGGAGGAGGTGGGGATGCTGTGACGACGATCGACCACGCCCTGCTCGAGGGGTACCTGGTGCGCACGCGATGGTTCGGCGGGAAGGGGCGACCCTTCCGCATCCCGCAGGTGCGGGTGCTCGCACGCCTGTCCGGCGCCGAGCACGGCGGCGGACACAGTCCCGAGCACGGCGCCGAGCACGGTGCGGAACACCGTCCCGACGTCGTCGTGCTGCTGGTGAGCGTCGAGTACGACGATGACGAGGGCGGCGTCGAGCTGTACCAGGTGCCGCTGTCGCGGTACGACGAGATTGACGAGCGCCACAGCTTCGCGTACGTGGGGCCGGCGGAGATCGACGGCCGCGACCAGCACCTGTACGACGCGGTGCACGACCGCGATGCCATGGCCCTGTGGCTGCACGCCTTCGTCGACGCCGAGGACGGCGAGGTGACGGATGCCGGCGGCCTGCGCTTCCACCGACTGTCCGACAGTCCTGCGCTGGATCCGGCACTGCGGTCCTCGCCGCTCAGCGGCGAGCAGTCCAACTCCTCGCTGCGCTTCGACGACACCACCATCATGAAGCTCTTCCGCAAGGTGAGCCCAGGGGTGAACCCCGACATCGAGATCCACGAGACGCTCACCCGCGGCGGCTCCGAGCACATCGCGGAGCTGTACGGCTGGGTCGAGACCGAGCTCGACGGCGAGGTGCTGCAGCTGGGCATGCTGCAGGAGTTCCTGCGCACCGCCGCGGACGGCTTCGAGCTGGCCACCGCCAGCGTGCGCACTGCACTGGCCGAGCCCGAACTGTCCGTCGCCGAGTCCGGCGGTGACTTCTCGGGTGAGGCCGCGCGTCTGGGAGAGGCGCTCGCCGAGGTGCATGCGACGCTGCGAGCCAGCTTCCCGGTCCAGCGGCTGGATCGTCAGGCGACGGCCGAGCTCGCTCGGGCGATGGACGCCCGCCTCGACCGCGCCCTGGCCGCAGTGCCCGAGATCGAGCCGTACGCATCCGGCCTGCGCCGCACCTACGCGGCGGTGGCCGAGCTGGAGGGCGTCGACGTGCAGCGCGTGCACGGCGACCTGCACCTCGGTCAGACCCTGCGCACCTCGCACGGCTGGCGCATCGTCGATTTCGAGGGCGAGCCCGGCCGGCCGTTCCAGGAGCGGGCGCTGCCCGACTCTCCCTGGCGCGATGTGGCGGGCATGCTGCGCTCGTTCGATTACGCCCCCGGGGTGGTCAGGATGGCCGCCGACGGGCAGGGCCGCGACGATGAGGACGGCGAGCTGCGCACGCAGCGCGCGCACGAGTGGGCGGTGACCGCCCGTGGGCGCTTCCTCGACGCGTATGTGGCCACGCTGCGTGGCGAGGACAGCGCCGGCGATGACAGCGCCGGCGATCAGGAGGGGCCGCCCGCGCCGACTGCCGCAGAGCGGACGCTGCTCGACGCGTACGAGGCGGACAAGGCGGTCTACGAGGCGCTCTACGAGAAGCGCAACCGTCCCTCCTGGCTGCCGATCCCGCTCGGTGCGCTCGAGCGCATCCGAGCGACGGAGGATGACGCGCGCGACGCGGCCGTCGAGTGAAGTTGAGCCTTCTGCTATCAACTTCCTTTTGACACCCGTTCCGCGCGGGCGTACACTTGAGTCATCACGACTCAGGTTCGCGTGTTCGAAGCGAGTCGTCCACAGACTTTCACCAATACAAAGGAGAAACACATGGCACGTGCTGTCGGTATCGACCTCGGAACCACCAACTCCGTGGTCAGCGTCCTCGAGGGCGGCGAGCCCAAGGTCATCGCCAACGCCGAGGGCTTCCGCACCACCCCCTCGGTGGTCGCCTTCACCAAGGACGGCGAGGTGCTCGTCGGCGAGACCGCCAAGCGCCAGGCCGTCACGAACGTCGACCGCACCATCTCGTCGGTCAAGCGCCACATGGGCACCGGCTGGTCCTTCGACGTCGACGGCAAGAAGTGGACCCCCCAGGAGATCTCGGCCCGCATCCTGCAGAAGCTCAAGCGCGACGCCGAGTCGTATCTCGGCGACACCGTCACCGACGCCGTCATCACCGTCCCCGCCTACTTCAACGACGCCGAGCGTCAGGCCACCAAGGAGGCCGGTGAGATCGCGGGCCTGAACGTCCTGCGCATCATCAACGAGCCCACCGCCGCTGCCCTCGCCTACGGCCTCGACAAGGGCAAGGAGGATGAGCTCATCCTCGTCTTCGACCTCGGAGGCGGAACCTTCGACGTGTCGCTGCTCGAGGTGGGCAAGGACGACGACTTCTCGACGATCCAGGTGCGCGCCACCGCCGGTGACAACCGCCTCGGCGGCGACGACTGGGACCAGCGTCTCGTCGACTACCTCATCAAGCAGTTCAAGGACACCACCGGTGTGGACGTGTCGGGCGACAAGATCGCTCTGCAGCGTCTCAAGGAGGCGGCCGAGCAGGCGAAGAAGGAGCTCTCGAGCTCGACCAGCGCCTCGGTCAACCTGCCGTACCTGTCGCTGACCGACTCCGGCCCCGTCTCGCTGAGCGAGAGCATCACCCGCGCGAAGTTCGAGGACCTCACCAAGGACCTCCTCGACCGCACCAAGAAGCCCTTCGAGGACGTCATCCGCGAGGCCGGCATCAAGGTCGCCGAGATCGATCACATCGTGCTGGTCGGTGGATCCACCCGCATGCCCGCCGTCGCCGAACTCGTCAAGCGCGAGACCGGCAAGGACGCGAACAAGGGTGTGAACCCGGACGAGGTGGTCGCCGTCGGCGCCGCTCTGCAGGCCGGTGTCCTCAAGGGTGAGCGCAAGGACGTGCTGCTCATCGACGTCACCCCGCTGAGCCTGGGCATCGAGACCAAGGGCGGCATGATGACCAAGCTCATCGACCGCAACACCGCGATCCCGACCAAGCGCAGCGAGACCTTCACCACGGCCGACGACAACCAGCCGTCCGTGGCCATCCAGGTCTTCCAGGGTGAGCGCGAGTTCACCCGCGACAACAAGCCGCTCGGAACCTTCGAGCTGACCGGCATCGCACCGGCGCCGCGCGGCATCCCGCAGATCGAGGTCACGTTCGACATCGACGCGAACGGCATCGTGCACGTGTCCGCCAAGGACAAGGGCACCGGCAAGGAGCAGTCGATGACCATCACCGGTGGCTCGTCGCTGTCGAAGGACGACATCGACCGCATGGTGCGCGAGGCCGAGGAGCACGCCTCCGAGGACAAGAAGCGCCGTGAGGCCGCCGAGGTCCGCAACCAGGCGGAGACCCTGTCGTATTCGATCGAGAAGCTCATCAAGGAGAACGACGACAAGCTGCCCGAGGACGTCAAGACCTCGGTGCAGGGTGACGTGGATGCGCTCAAGACGGCGCTCGCCGGTGACGACGATGACGCGGTCAAGTCGGCGTTCGACAAGCTGAACGAATCGCAGACCAAGCTGGGTGAGGCGATCTACGCCCAGTCGCAGGCGGATGCCGCAGCCGGCGCCCCCGCCGGCGACGAGGCACCGGCCGACACCGCCTCCGACGAGGACGTGGTCGACGCCGAGGTCGTGGACGAGGACGAAGAGAAGAAGTAATCATGACGGACAAGAACTTCGACGACAACGACGAGGTTCAGCGCGAGGGGTCGGATGCTCAGGCATCCGGCCCCGCGCCGCAGAACCCGAGCGTTCCCGGCAACCCCGACTCGACCGAGGCCGCCGCGGCCGAGGGCTCTGACGACGACCTCACGGTCGACGACATCCTCGGTGCCGAGCAGACGACCGATGCCGCAGCCGGTGATCCCGTGATGGACGCGGAGAACGCGCTGCTCACCGATCTCAAGCGGCTGACCGCGGAGTACGCGAACTACCGACGCCGCACCGAGGAGCAGCGTCACATCGAGATCGCACGTGCCAAGGGCGAGGCGGCGAAGGGCATGCTGCCGGTGCTCGACGACCTCGACCGCGCCCAGCAGCACGGCGACCTCGTCGAGGGATCGGCCTTCGCCGTCATCGCCGAGAAGGTGCGCGGCGTGGTGGAGCGGCTCGGCGTGGTCGCTTACGGGGAGAAGGGCGAGGAATTCGATCCTCAGCACCACGAGGCCATCTTCCAGCAGCCGACGCCGGGTGCGACGAGCTCGACCGTCCTCGAGGTCGTCGAGGTCGGCTACCGACTCGGCGACGTAGAGCTGCGTCCGGCGAAGGTCGTCGTCGCCGTTCCTGCCCCTTCGACAGGCTCAGAGAACCAGTAGGAGGGGTATGGCAAGCCAGGACTGGTTCGACAAGGACTTCTACAAGACGCTGGGCGTCTCGAAGGACGTCTCGGACGCCGACCTCAAGAAGACCTATCGCAAGCTCGCGCGCAAGTACCACCCCGATTCGAATCAGGGTGATGCAGCGGCAGAGGCGAAGTTCAAAGAGATCAGCGAGGCGTACAGCGTGCTCAGCGACGCCGAGCAGCGCCGGGAGTACGACGAGATCCGCGCGATGGGATCGGGTGCACGCTTCACCGCGCCCGGCGGCGGCGGCGCCGGCGGCTTCGAAGACGTCTTCAGCCGGTTCGGGCAGGGCGGCAGGGGCGGTCAGGCCGACTTCGACGACATCTTCTCGATGTTCTCGCAGGGCGGCGGGTCGTTCGGAGGTGGCCGCTTCGGGCAGACCGGCGGCGGGTTCCGAGGCTTCGGCGGTCCGCAGAAGGGTGGGGATGTCACCGCGACGACCACGCTCGACTTCGTCACGGCAGTGCAGGGCGAGACCATCACGCTGCAGGCGGCAGACGGCAAGCCCTTCAAGGTCAAGGTGCCCGCGGGTGTCAAGGACGGGCAGAAGATCCGCCTGCGCGGTCGCGGGCGCCCCTCGCCCGACGGCGGAGAGCCCGGCGACATCGTGGTGCAGGTGAAGGTGCGTCCCCATCCGGTGTTCACCCGGGACGGCCTGAACCTGCGCCTGGTGGTGCCGGTGACCTTCACCGAGGCGGCGCTGGGCGCGACGATCGAAGTGCCCACGCTGAGCGGGGACACGGTCAAGCTGCGCGTCGCACCGGGCACCCCCTCGGGACGCGTGCTGCGCGTGAAGGGCCGGGGCGTGACCACCGCCAAGGGCACCGGCGACCTGCTCGCCGAGCTGCAGGTGGCGGTGCCCGCTCACCTGGACGACGCCGCTCGTGAAGCGCTCGAGCGCTTCCATGCGCTGGAGCCGAAGGAGAATCCGCGCGGCGACCTCATGGCCAAGGCCCGAGGATGATGAGGCGGGTCTGACATGGACGCCGATTCGCCCGTCTTCGCGATCGCGGTCGCCGCGGAGCTGGCCGGGATGCACCCCCAGACGCTGCGGCAATACGACCGCCTCGGCCTGGTGGTGCCCGGCCGCACCCGGGGCGGCTCGCGGCGTTACTCGATGCGCGACATCGAGCAGCTGCGCGAGGTCGCCCAGCTCTCCAGCGAGGGGATGAGCCTGCCGGCCATCGCCCGGCTGCTCGACCTGGAGGACGAGGTGCGGATGCTGCGCGGGCGGGTCTCGGAGCTGGAGGGCGCGCTGCGCGCCGAGCGTGAGAGCCGCCCCGGCATGCGGGTGTTCGCCGCCGGGGCGACGGGCTCGATCGTCACCCTCGCCTCGGGGCGGCGTATCCGGCGCTCCACCGAGGTGGTGCTCTGGCGTCCGCGCTCACGCGCGGGCACGGGCGACGACGAGCGCGCGAGCGGCGACGACTCCGGACGCTGACGGGCTTGCCGCCGAGCGCTCGTCGTGCTCACTCGCCGTCGAGCGGCAGCGCCAGCGTGGCATCCGCCAGGGCGGCGCCGGCGCCGGCGTAGACGTTCACCACCGCGCCGACTCCCTCTCGGCGGAGGTGCTCGAGCTGACCGCGGTGCTGGGCGACCGCCGAGACCCGCCCGTCGAACCCCGCAGCGCGCAGCTGCATGAGTGCGAACATGTTCGAGTCGTGGATCGGCATGGCCAGCACGACGGTGCGCACGAAGCCCCCGGCGACCATTCGAGTCCAGAACTCCTGGTCGGTGGCATCCCCCTCGACGACGTCGAAGCCGTCTTCTTCGAGCTTCTGCACAACGAGATGGTCGTTGTCCACGCCGAGAGGGTGCAGTCCGCCCTCCTTGGCGAGCTGCGTGTACGCGGCGCGACCCACCCTGCCCATGCCGAGCACGACGACATCCGCGTCGCTCGTGTCGATGGGCCGATCCGCCACGCGCAGACGCCGCACGTCCTGTTCGGGCAGGAGCGCAGCGAGACGGGTGGTCAGATCGAGCGACTGCGTGTTGAGGATGGACGAGATCACCATGCTCAGCGGCACGGCGACGGCCACCACCGTCATCCAGCTCTGCGACACCAGACCGCTCGCCGTGCCGACCGCGGTGACGATGATGGAGAACTCGGAGAAGTTGCTCAACGCGAGGCTCATCCGAATCGTCGTGCGATTGCGCAAGCCGAATGCGCGGCCCAGCACGACGAAGCCGATGAACGTGAGCGGCAGCAGCACCGCGCAGAGGATGACCGCATCGAGCACGTCCAGCCAGGTCGGGCTGGAGTTCATTCCGATCAGCAGGAAGAAGCCGACCAGAAACAGCTCCTTCACCCCGAACAGCGACTTCGACAGCTCGATCGCCCGACGATGCGTGGAGAAGAGCAGTCCGACGATCAGCGCGCCCAGATCGCCCTGCAGGCCCACCGCGCTGAAGGCGAGATATCCGGGGCCCAGAGCCAGCACCGCGCCGAAGAGCACGAGCAGCTCGCCGTAGCCGACACGCTCCAGCACCCGTCGCAGCAGCTGGCACACCGGCACGAGCAGCAGCAGGAGCACGGCCCATGGGCTCGGCGGCTCGTCGGCGTTCGCGGTGAGGAAGGCGACCGCGACGATGTCCTGAACGACCAGGATGGCGATCGCGGTCTGCCCGTAGAACGAGCCGTCGTCGGAGCGCTCCTCGAGCACCTTCACGCACAGCACCGTCGACGAGAACGACAGCGCGAACCCGACCACGGCCGCCTCCTGCCAGCCGTTCTGCAGCGAGGCCAGCACGAGCGCCGCCAGCAGCGCGACCGTCCCCATTCCGATCACCGACAGCAGCAGCATGTGGATCGTCGCTGTGCCGTAAGTCTCGGGTCTCAGCAGCGAGCGCAGGTCGAATTTCAGGCCGATCGTGAACAGCAGCAGCACCACGCCGATGTCGGCTAGCAGCTCCAGCCCGGCGAAGGGCTCGACCCCGAGGCCGCCGAGCACGAAGCCGGCGACGAGGAAGCCCGCCAGGGGCGGGATGCGCAGCATGTGCGCCAGCGTGCCGAGCGCCGCGGCGGCGACGAAGGTCAGAACGATCTGCTCCATGCTGCTCCTTCGCCCGCGCGCCGCGCCCGGTCACGGCGATCGGACGGTCGGTGTGCTCCCGAGAGTAGCGTTCAGAGCCCGAGCACCGCCCGCGCGATGAGGAAGTAGATGATCAGCCCCGTCGCGTCGACGAACGTCGTGATGAACGGATTCGAGAACACGGCCGGATCGACGCGGATCGCCCGTGCCGCCAGCGGCATGATCCCGCCGATGGATGCGGCGACCGTGCACACCGCCACGAGCGTCAGCCCGATCACCAGCCCGATGTGCCAGTCGTAGACGAGTCCCGCCAGGGCGAAGCCGAGCACCCCCAGCAGCAGACCCAGACACGAGCCCACCCGGATCTCGCGCGAGAGCACCCGTCGCACATCGCGCGGTGACACCTCACCCAGCGCCAGTGAACGCGTCACGGTCGTCGCGGCCTGATTGCCGGTGTTGCCGCCGGTGCCGATCAGCAGCGGCACGAACAGCGCCAGCACCGTCATCTGCGCCAGTGTCGCCTCGAAATGGTCGAGCACCTGCACGGTCAGGGTGGCGCCGACGGCGAGCACGAGCAGCCAGACCACGCGCGATCGCACCAGCCGCCGGATCGGCGTCGACAGATACGACCGCCGCAGTGGCTCCACACCGCCCTGCCGGGCGGCATCCTCGCTCTCCTCCTGCTTGAGGATGCGAGCGGCGTCGTCGATCGTGAGGATGCCGACCAGGCGGTGCTCACTGTCCACGATCGGCAGGGCGAGAAGCCCGAAGTCCGTCATCCGCCGCGCGGCGGTCTCGGCCTGCTCGTCGACGACAGCGACCTGCGCCTCGCTCATCAGCGCGCTGACCGGGGTGTCGGCGTCGGCGGACATCAGGTCGCGCAGACTCACGACCCCCACCACACCCCGGCCCGCGTCGGTCACCGGCAGCGTGTACACCGTCTCGGCGCTGTCCAGCGCGGCGTGCACCCGTGCGAGAGTGTCGCGCACCGACAGGTGCGGGTGGGTCGTGACGAACTCGGGGCTCATCCGGCGCCCGATCGACGCCTGCGGGTAGCCGAGCATCGCCGCGGTCAGATCGCGCTCGGTGCGCGAGAGCCCGCGCAGCAGCTGCGGTGCGACGGAGGCCGGCAGCTCGTCGAGCAGCCAGACCCGGTCGTCGGGGTCCATCTCGGCGAACAGGGTCGCCACCTCGGCGTTGCGCAGCGCCCGCACGAGCTCGCCGCGCGCACCCGGTGAGAGCCCTTCGAACACGTCCAGCGCCCTCGCCTTGGTGAGCAGGCGGTAGACGATGGCGGCGTGGTCGGTGCGCAGCCGGTCGACCAGCTCGACGACCTCGGGCACCGAGAGCGGCGTGAGCAGATCGGACGCACCGGCGAGGTCGCCGTCGGTGATCAGCTGACCGATGGCGTCAGCGGAATCGGAGATGTTCTGCAGCTGGGTGGGGGTCATGGCAGGCCTTCGACAGGCACCGCCGGCCGGATGCCGCAGGCGACCGCATCACAGAGGACGCGTCGCGGATCAGCCGAGCAGTGCGGAAGCGGGGGTAGGGAGTCGTCTGCGACTGTGACTGTCACTCGACATGATGAACCACCTCGCTTCCTGGGACGTGCGATGACGACGTACACCTCGATGGTAGGGCACCCGGCGGATGTAACCTGTCAACAGTCAACATGGGGGAGTAGCCGGTGACACAGACCGTCAAGCGCGCGGAATCGCTGGGAGCACAGATAGCGAACGTCCTGCGTCAGCGCATCGTCCGCGGCGAATTGAGTCCGGGTGAGCGCATCACCGAGGAGGGCCTGGCCGAAGAGTTCGCCGTGAGTCGCGGGCCGGTGCGCGACGCGCTCACTCAGCTCAGCTTCGAGAAGCTGGTGAGCATCCGCAAACCGCGCGGCGTCTTCGTCGTCGGTCTCACCCGCGACGATGTCGACCAGCTGTACAGCCTTCGCGGAGCCCTGGAGCACTTGGCGCTCTCGCGGGCTGTCAGGGTGAGCGACGACCAGCGCTGGCAGGCGATGGCGGATGCCGTGGGACGCATGCGCGCGGCGGCGGAGGCCGGCGATCACGCCGCCTTCGTGGTCGCCGACCTCGACTTCCACTCGCAGATCTACGCGCTCGCCGATCACCCCCGATTGGAAGGGGCATGGCGGCAGTACCTGCCGACGTTCACGGCACTGCTCGAGGTGACGATCAACCACGACGAGGACCTCAGCGACTCCGCCGCCGATCATCGCGTTCTCATGGACGTGATGCGAACCGGATCCGAGGACGAGGCATCGAAGGTGCTGACCGCGCACCTCGATGGCGCGCGTGAGCGGATGCTGAGCGAACTGCACGCGCAGAGCAGCTGACAGCGTCGCGGCCGCGAGCACAAGATCTGCATGTTGACTGTTAACAGTCGACACTGCTACGCTCGCGACGTCGACAACCCGGTCGACCCGCACTGAGGAGCAAAGATGCCCCGCACCCGCATGTCCCGCACGGCCGCAGCGATCGCCGCCGTCGCCGCAACCGCGCTCGTCCTGACCGGTTGCACGAAGGTGGAAGAGGGCGGCGCCGAGTCCGCTTACCCGGAGAAGGACATCCGCCTCATCATTCAGGCCAACCCGGGAGGCGGCTCCGACCTGTCATCGCGCGCGCTCGCCACGGAGCTCGAGAAGATCCTCGACGTCAGCGTCATCCCCGAGAACATGCCGGGTGCCGCTGGCGCCCTTGCGATGGAGTACGTGGGGTCGCAGAAGCCCGATGGCTACGTCATCGGCTTCGCACCCGTCGAGATCGCCATGCTCAACACCACGCAGGGCGCAGAGGTGTTGCCGGAGAACTACGACCTGCTGGGGCAGATCATGCTCGCCCCCGGCGTCATCACGGTCGGCGCCGACAGCGGCATCGACTCACTCGAGGCGCTCGTCGCGAAGGCCGAGACCGGCGCGGTGACGGTCGCCAACTCGGGCGCGGGATCGATCTGGGAGGCGGCGACGATCGGCCTCGGCGACGCGACCGGTGCGCAGTTCACGCCCGTCCCGTACGACGGCGGCGCCACCGCCGTCGGCGCAGCAGCATCCGGTGAGACCATCGCCGCAGTCTCGGGACTCGGCGAGGCCCTCGCCCAGGGAGACGCCGTCAAGATCCTCGCCGTCATGCACGACGAGCGCCACCCCGACGCGGAAGACGTGCCGACCGTGGAAGAAGCCGTCGGTGAGAAGGTCGAGTTCGGCGGCTGGGGCGGCATCTACGCCGCCAAGGGTCTGCCGAAGGACGTGAAGGCGAAGCTGGAGTCGGCTGTCAAGGAGGCGGTCGAGTCCGACAGCTACCAGAAGTTCCAGAAGGACGCCGGAAACCTGGTCGTCTACCGTGACTCGGCGGAGTGGACCACCTTCGTCGGCGAGCAGTTCACCCTGTTCCAGGATCTGCTGGGCTGATGTCCGACGCCGTGCAGGACGAGTACCAGGGGGCGGCGCCATCCCGCCCCCTGGAGGTCGCCTTCGCCGCCACCGCGCTAGCGGTCGCAACGGGATACCTGGTGCTGAGCACGCAGATCCCGTTGCGCCGCGTGGCCGCCGCGGGTCAGATCGACGCCCGTTTCTGGCCGATGGTGATCGGCACCTCGGCGGCGGTCGTCGCCGTTCTGCTGCTGGTGATCGCCATCTCTCGACCCGCTCCCGGCCGGGAGGACATCGAGCGGATGCAAACCGGCGGCACACGCCGGATCGTCCTCACTCTCCTCATCACGGCCGCCTTCATCGGCGTGTGGTCGCTCGGCTCGGTCATCCTGTTCGGTTACCGCATCGAGGTCTTCCCCGTGGCCGCGGGTCTGCTGATGGCCTCCCTCATGCTCGCCTACGGACACCGTCGCAGGCTGAGCCTCATCATCTACTCCGTCGCCGTCACGGCGTTCGTCTACATCGTGTTCGGCATGCTGCTGAGGATTCCGCTGTGACCCCGTTCATCGAGGGAGTCAGCTCCCTGCTCGACGTATCGATCCTGTTGTACATGAGCATCGGCCTCGTGCTCGGCTTCATGGTCGGTGCCTTCCCCGGAATCACCGCGACGATGGCCGTCGCGCTCGCCGCCGGGTTCACCATGACCCTCGAACCGGTGCAGGGCCTGGCCGTGCTGCTCACCATCTACGTCGCAGCCAACTTCGGCGACCGCGTGCCATCGATCCTCATCAACACGCCCGGCACCCCGGCGTCCATCGCCACCACTCTGGACGGCTATCCGATGGCCAAGCAGGGCAGGGCGGGGCTGGCCCTGACCATGTCGGCGATCGTGTCCGCCGTCGGCATCCTCGCCTCGCTCGTGCTGTTCTCGGTCGCCGCCGTTCCGATCGCCAACTTCGCGCGAGACTACTTCAGGTCACCAGAGCTGTTCGCCCTGGTCGTGTTCGGCATCGCGATCATGATCGGCATTTCGTCGAAGTCCATGCTCAAGGGTGTGCTGGCGGGCCTTTTCGGCCTCATGCTGGGCACAGTCGGCACATACGCTGCCACTGCCGATCAGCGCTTCACCTTCGGCGTGCTCGAGCTCGTCGAGGGCGTCAACTTCATCGCCGTGATCATCGGCCTCTTCGGCATCGCTGAGCTCTTCGACCAGCTGCTCACGCATCGCGCGTCTCGCGTGCGTCCCATCTCGAGCCTGGGTCGGTGGTGGCCCAATCGCGCGGAGCTGAGGCAGAGCGGCCGAGCGACGGCCGTCGCCGGTGCGGTCGGGCTGGGTGTGGGCCTGATCCCGGCGGCCGGCGGGGACATCGCCGGACTCATCGGCTGGGAGCGGGCCCGCAAGGTGTCGAAGCACCCCGAGCTGTTCGGCAAGGGCTCGATCGAGGGTGTCGCGGCGTCCGACACCGCGTCCAGCGCCACGCTCGGCGGCTCCCTCACCACCACCATGGCGTTGGGAATCCCCGGCGATTCGGTGATGGCGGTGATGATCGGCTCGATGATCATCTGGGGCATCACGCCCGGCCCCACCCTGTTCTCGAACCGCCCGGACCTCGTCGTGTCGATCGCCGGCATCATGCTCGTCGCGACCCTGCTGTCGCTCGCCCTGAGCCTTGTGCGCATGCGCGGCATGGTGAAGCTGCTCGATGTGCCTCAGCCGTACCTGTGGAGCGGCATCCTCATCTTCTGCATCATCGGCACCTACGCCACCTCCAACAGCATCTCCACCGTGATCACCATGCTCGTGTTCGGGGTGATCGGCGTGCTCATGAAGCGCATGCAGGTGCCCGCCGGTCCGGTGGTCCTGGGCCTGCTGCTCGGACCGCTCGCCGAGGAGAACCTGGCACGTACGCTGGCCATCCTGCCGACGCGCCCGTTCTTCGAGGTGGTCAGCCCGATCGCCATCCTGCTCATCGCCCTGGCAGTGCTGTCGGTCGTGATGCCGGCGATCCGTGCCGCGCGCAAGCCGCGCGCGGAGCGGGCTGCCTTCGAGGACTCGGTGCTCGACACGGAGAGCATCCAGCAGATCACCCATGCTCGCGAGGAACTCGCGGCCCAACCTGACCTGCTCACCTCCACGGTGCGCAGCATCGATGAGAGGGGCGCGCGCCGTGCGCGTCGCACCCGTAAGGAGAACGAGAAGTGACGCGCTACGACATCCTCACCGCGATCCCCACCGCTTTCGCGCAGGATGGATCGCTCGACCTCGAGGGGTCGCGAGCGATCTTCCGCTACGTGGCCGGGTCAGGAAACGAAGGGGCCTTCGTGCTCGGCACCACCGGGGAGTTCCCCGCGGTCGACGTCGAGGAGTTCGGCGCGCTGGTCGAGGCCGCGATCGACGAGCTCGCCGATCGGATGCGCGTCATCGTGCACGTCGGCCGCCCCAGCGCATATGAGGCCGTCCGCCTCACACGCATTGCTCGGGACCTGGGCGCGCGCGAGTTCGCCGCGCTCACCCCGTACTACCTGCGCTCGTCGGACGATGCGGTGCTGGAGTACTTCCGGCGGGTATCGGATGCCGTCGGCGATGGACGCCTCTACGTGTACATCTATCCGGCGCGCAGCGGCAACCCCGTCACGCCCGCGCTGCTCACACGGCTGGCGGAGCTGCCCAACATCGTGGGGGCGAAGGTAAGCGAGCTGTCCCTCGACGAGCTCGCCGCCTATCGCGCCGCCGTTCCCGCCGGCTTCGAGCTGTACACCGGCGCGGACCGTGACCTGATCGCGGCCGTCGAGGTCGGCGCTCAGGGGGTCGTCTCCGGCGTGTCCTCGGTGACGCCGAAGCCGTTCCGTGCGCTCGCCGACGCCGGACGGGCGGGCGATGCCGAGGCCGTGGCGGCCGCGCAGGTCGCCGTGGACGAGGTCGTCGCCTGGATCGGAGGTGACATGGCCCGAATGAAGGAGGCGTACCGCGTGCTCGGAGTCACCGACGCGCACTGCCGGATGGCGCTGGACGAACCGGACGCTGATGCGCGGGCGCGCGTCGCCGAGGTCGTCGCAGCGCACGCCTGATGCGCTGACATCGGTTTCAGCGCGCGCTACCCTGTGCTGAGGCAGAGCAACGAGGGAGCCCCGTGGCCACGATCTATGACGTCGCCCGGCGTGCCGGGGTCTCCCCGGCGACGGTGTCACGCGTATTCAACGGCACGAGCGTCTCGGCGACGAAGGTCGACGCGGTGCGAGCCGCCGCCGCCGAGCTGAACTTCACCCCCAACAGAGCGGCACGCACGCTGCGGCGGCAGAGCTCGGAGGTGATCGCGCTCGTCATCCCCGACATCGAGAACCCCTACTTCACCGAGATGGCGCGTGGTGTCGAGGACGTCGCGAGCGAAGCCGGCTACTCGGTGGTGCTGTGCAACTCCGACGCGCAGACCGAGAAGGAGTCCACCTACCTGCGCATCGCCATCGCCGAGCGGATGTCCGGGGTCATCCTCGCGGCCGCATCGGACCACAGCAGCCTCGATGAGATCCTCGCCACCGGTCGCCCTGTGGTCGCGGTCGACCGGGGGACGGGATACGACATCGACAGCGTGGTGATGGCCAACACGGATGCCGGGCGCACGGCAACCGCGCATCTGCTCGAGACGCACCGCCGGGTGGCGTACATCGGCGGACCTGCGCACATCGAGACGGCGGCGGATCGTGCGGAGGGCTGGCGGCGCGCCTACCGCGAGGCCGGGATGGACGTTCCCGAGGAGCTGCTGCGCTTCTCCACCTTCCGCCTCGAGGGCGGCCGAGAGGTCATGGCCGAGCTGCTCGCTCTGCCCGAGCCTCCGGACGCCGTCGTCGCCGGCAACAACCTCATCGGGGTCGGTGCGATCCAGGTTCTCACCGAGCGGGATCTGACCCCGCCGAAGCTCGGGGTGGCGGTGATCGGCGGCCTGCCCTTCACGACGCTGTCGCCCTCCGTGGTCACCGTCGTCCGTCTGCCGGCTCGGCACATGGGCGTCACTGCGGCAAGAATGCTGCTCGAGCGGATCCGCGGCGATCAGCAGCCGCCCCGCACCGTGGTGCTGCGCAACCAGCTGCAGTCGGCGAGCCGCACCGGCTGAGCGCGATCTTCCGCGCTGGGCGGGGAATCAGGCGCCACCGGGCCGGACCAGGCCCGACTCGTACGCCGCGACGACGGCCTGGACGCGGTCGCGCGCGCCGAGCTTCGACAGCAGGCGCGTGATGTGCGCCTTCACCGTCGCCTCGCTGAGGAAGAGCCGGCCCCCGATCTCGGCATTCGACAGTCCTGCCGCGATCAGCGTCCAGATCTCACGCTCGCGCGCTGTCAGATCGAACCGCGGCGCGGGCCGTGGAGGTGCGGCGAGGTGGCGCTCGATGAGGCGTCGAGTGAGCTCCGGCGCCAGCAGCGACTCCCCGTCGGCGACCGTCCGCACGGCCGCGACGAGCCGATCCGGACGCGCGTCCTTCAAGAGGAACCCGGAGGCGCCGGCGGCCAGCGCTCGGTATACGTACTCGTCGAGGTCGAACGTCGTCAGCACCAGCACGCGCGGCGGATCCGGAAGCGCGGTCACCGCGGCGGTCGCCTCGATGCCGTCCATGTCCGGCATCCGGATGTCCATGAGCACGATCTCGGGCCTCAGGCGGGACGCCGCGCTCACCGCTTCCCTGCCGGTCGCCGCCTCACCGACGACGTCGATATCCGCCGCTTCGAGCAGCGCGACGATGCCGGAGCGGATGAGAGCGTGGTCGTCGGCGACGAGCGCACGGGGGCCGATCATCGCGGAACCGCCGTGGGAAGAGACGCGCGAACGCTCCATCCCCGTCCAGTCGGACCGGCCTCCAGCGTGCCCCCGTAGACGCGCGCCCGCTCTGCCATCCCCGGGATGCCGAACCCGCTGCCTTCGACGGTCGTGGAACGGTGCGCCGCGGGCCCGTTCTCCACGTTGACGCTCAGCACGCCGTCGCCCTGCTGGACTAGGACACGCACATCGGCGCCCGGCGCGTGCTTGCGCACGTTCGTGAGGGCCTCCTGCACGATGCGGTAGGCCGCCAGCGCGCAACCGTCCGAGACTCGCACGTCATCGATCTGCATCTCGCAGCGGTGTCCCGCGTCCTCGGTCCCCGCGATCAGTGCCGGCAGCGCCGACAGCCCGGGCTGAGGTGCATACGACGCCTCGCTCTCGCGCAGCACCTCCAGCAGGTGCCGCATCTCGTCCAGGGCACTCTGCGCCGTGCGCCGGGTGAGCTCCAGATGAGTGCGCGCCCTCGCCGGGTCGCGCTCCAGGAACTGCTCCGCTGCCGCCGCCTGCAGCGAGACGATCGAGAGCGAATGCGCCACGATGTCGTGCAGCTCCCGCGCGATGCGCCTGCGCTCGGAGGCGGCGGCCTCGCTGGCCTGCACGTGCGCACCTGCGGCGACGCGCTGCAGCGACATCGATCGCGCACGCACGATCCTCCCCGCGGCCCACGCGCCGGACACGAAGAACATGAGGAAGGCGACACCCGCGTTCTCGATCCCGGGAGAGCCGAAATAGCCGAGCAGGTGCGCGGCGAGCATGGTCGCGACGGGCACCAGGCCGAGCGCGACCGAAAGCCAGAGCTCGCGGACCCGCTCGGCCACCGTGTAAGTCGCCACGAGAAGGCTGGGGAACGGGTTGAAGGTGGCATCCGCTCCCGCCACAGCGGCATGCACCACCAGCGCGACGGCGACCGTGAGCATGACGGTGGCCGGGAACCGCCGACGCACGGCGAGCGGGGCCGAGATCGCCACGCCGAACACCAGCTGCCGCAGCGGTGCTGCAGCCGGGACGAGCATCGCCTCGACGACCGCCCACGCGCCGATCCCACCGGCGATCGCCAGATCGAGCGGCGTCGTCCAACGCCAGATCGCCCGCAGGACAGTGGTGTGCACACCCCGATCGTAGAGCCGGGCGGATACCTGGAACAGCGACGAAAGTCGACATCTGCGCGCGACCGGAGTCGACCTGATCCTCGACCTCCGTGCGATGTGCGGCCCGGACTGCCGGCCGTAGCTTCGGATCGTCGTCGTCTGCACCGGCGGCGACTCACCGCTCAGAAGAAGGGCTGTTCATGTCCACCATCACCCCCACCGCCGGCCCGCTGCCGCGAATCGGCGCCATCAGCGACCGCAGCGCGGGATGGGCGGCGGCGACCGCCGGCGCACTGTCGGTCGTCATCGGCGTCCTGCAGGTCGTCTTCCCGCAGGATGAGGACCCCGCGATCGACCCGCGCACCCGTGGCATCCTCGTGATGTTCACCCTCAGCCTCTGGGCGCTCGCGCTGCTGTTCGAAGGACTCGGTCGCTACGCACGCTCTCGTCACGGCGCGCACATCGCCGCCACCGGCACCGTCCTGCTCACCCTGGGCACGGTGACCAGCGCCATCAACGGCATCGATCTGGACTTCTTCCCGATCGTCGCCATGGCGGCCAACGCTCTCTGGCTGATCGGCTCGATCGTGCTCACCGTCTCGCTGCTCCGCGCTCGCCGGGTGCGTCGGTGGCTGGTGCTCCTGCTGCCGTTCGTGCAGGTGCCGCTGCTGTTCTTCTCTCAAATGGGCGGCGGCGTCGTGGCGGGCGCCTACCTGCTGCTTCTCGGCGGGGCGCTGCTGACCGGAAGGATCCTCGCCCGTCACCAGGGCTGACAGCGAATGCAGCGGATGCCGTCCCGACGGGAGCATCCGCTGCATCCGCTTGCGGCGTGAAATCGATTTCGCATACGCTGGTCGCAGTCAACGGTCGAGGAGGACGACATGCGCTGCAGCCTAGGGGTGGACATCGGCACTTCGAGCAGCAAGGGCGTCCTCGTCTCGGAGACCGGCGAGATCCTCGCGACAGCAACCCGTGCGCACGCGGTGGAGCGTCCGCACAGCGGATGGGTCGAGATGGACGGCAACGTGTGGTGGGACGAGTTCGTCGCCATCGCGCGGGAGCTGCTGCGCCCTTCGACAAGCTCAGGGGCCCAGAAGGGCGAGGTGGAGATCGCGGCGGTCGGCGTGAGCGGCATGGGCCCCTGCGTGCTCCTCGCCGACGAGAAGGGCGAACCCGTGCGCCCCGCCATCCTCTACGGCGTCGATACGCGAGCCACCGCGCAGATCGCGCGGCTCACCGATGAGCTCGGGGCCGACGAGATCACGGCCGTCGGGGGCTCCGTGCTCACTTCCCAGTCGGCGGGACCGAAGATCGCGTGGGTCGCCGACGAGGAGCCGGATGCGTGGGCACGAGCCGCGCGCCTGTTCATGCCGGCCTCCTGGCTCGCCCACCGCCTGACCGGCGCCTATGTGCTCGACCACCAGTCCGCCAGCCAGACCTCCCCGCTCTACGACATCGAGAACGAGCGCTGGCACGAGCCGTGGTGGGATGCCTGTGCGGCTCGGATCGAGCGCCCCGCCCTGACCTGGGCCGGCGATATCGCCGGCACGGTCACGCCGGTGGCATCCGACCTCACGGGGATCCCCGAAGGCACTCCGGTGATCACCGGCACGATCGACGCATGGAGCGAGGCCGTCAGCGTCGGCGCGCACCGTGACGGTGACCTGATGCTCATGTACGGGACGACGATGTTCCTCATCGCGACGGGAGAGCGCACGCTGCGCACGCCGTCGATGTGGACAACGGCCGGCGCCTTCGCCGGCACGCGCAACCTCGCCGGTGGGCTCTCGACCTCGGGCGCCCTCACCGGCTGGCTGAAAGACCTCACCGATGCCGACTACCCGCAGCTGCTCGCCGAGGCCGAGGCGTCCGGCCCCGGAGCACGCGGCCTGCTGATGCTGCCGTACTTCTCCGGTGAGCGCACGCCCATCCAGGACCCTGATGCGCGCGGCGTGATCGCCGGGCTCACCCTCCGCCACGGCCGCGGAGACCTGTACCGCGCGGCTCTCGAGGCCACCGCTCTCGGGGTGCGCCACAACGTCGAGACGATGCGCGCTGCCGGCGCCGACATCCGCCGCATCGTCGCCGTCGGCGGTGGCACGCAGGGACGCCTCTGGCTGCAGATCGTCTCGGATGCCACCGGCCTGATCCAGGAGGTGCCGGCCACGACGATCGGCGCGAGCTACGGAGCCGCGTTCCTGGCAGCATCCGCAGTCGCTCCAGACGATGCGAAGCCGCTGATCGAGCACTGGAATCCGGTGGCCACCACGATCACCCCCGATCCAGCGGTGAAGGACGTCTACGACGCGCTCTTCGACCGCTACCTGCGCCTGTACGCCGGCACCCGCGAGGTCGTGCACGAACTCGCCACCGCGCAGCGCAGCGCCTGACACCCCACCAGCAACGGAGAACATCATGAGCTACACCCTCCCCGCCCCGGCCGAGCGCCCCGAAGCACAGCCGAAGACGGCCTACCTGATCACCTCGGGTGATCTGCGCGAGTCGGCGAACGTCGCGGGCTGGCCGACGCAGGTCGAGCTCGAAGCCGGGGTCACCGGCGTGCTCGAGGACCTCGGCTGGCGCGTGATCCGCGCGTTCGACGTGGATCCCGAGACCGGACACGGCTTCATCTCCAGCCAGCGCATGGGCATGGAGGTGTTCAAGAGCATCCCCGTGGATGCGCCGCTCATCGTCGCGATCGCGAACTGGCAGTACTCGCACCACGTGCTCGCGGGCCTGCGCACCCACGAGGGCCCGATCCTCACCGTCGCGAACTTCGCCGGCGACTGGCCGGGACTGGTGGGCCTGCTCGGGCTCAACGCGGGGCTCACCAAGATGGGCAAGCCGTACGCGACCACCTGGTCCGTGGACTACACCGACCAGTGGTTCATCGACGGCATCCGGGAATGGACCGAGAGCGGACGCATCACGCACGACGACTCGCACGTGCGTGCCCTGCCGGATCTGCCGGACAGCCCCGAGAAGCAGCTCGGTGAGGCGCTGGCCGCTCAGCTGCTGGCCGACAAGGCCATCATCGGCGTGTTCGACGAGGGCTGCATGGGCATGTACAACGCGATCTTCGACGACGAGCTGCTGAACCCGACCGGCATCTACAAGGAGCGTCTCAGCCAGTCGGCGCTGTACGCCGAGATGCTGGAGGTGAGCGAGGCCGAGGCCGACGCGGCCTTCGAATGGCTGGTCGCGCACGGCATGACCTTCCGGTTCGGCGAGGACCCGGCGACCGAGCTCACCCGCGAGCAGGTGCAGTGGCAGCTGAAGATGTACATCGCCGCGCTGCGCATCGCCGACGACTTCGGGCTCGATGCGGTCGGCATCCAGTACCAGCAGGGCCTGAAGGACCTCGTGCCGGCATCCGATCTCGCCGAGGGGATCCTGAACTCCACCGAGCGTCCTCCGGTGACCTCGCGCGACGGTGGCCGGGTGCTGCACGAGGGGCGGGCCTTCCCGCACTTCAACGAGGCGGACGAGGGGGTCGCGGTGGACGCGCTGGTCACCGATCGGGTCTGGCGTGCGATGGGGCTGGTGCCCGACAACACGCTCCACGACGTGCGCTGGGGCGATGACCACGAGGGCGAGTTCGTCTGGGTGTACGAGATCTCGGGCTCGGTGCCCGCCTCGCACCTCGGCGGGTGGGACCGAGCCGAGGGCTGGCGCCAGGGCCACGTGTTCTTCCCCGCGGGTGGCGCGACCATCAACGGCGTCTCCAAGCCCGGCGAGGTGGTGCTCAGCCGGGTCTTCATCGCCGACGGCATCCTGCAGGCCGACATCTTCCGCGCATCGGTGGTCGAGCTGCCGGATGCCGAGACGCAGCGCCGCAAGGACGCGACGAACCCCGAATGGCCCATCGCGCACGTCGTGCTGCACGGTCAGACCCGGGACCAGTTCATGGCCCGCCACAAGGCGAATCACGCGCAGCTGGTCTACGCGCCGGATGCGGCGACGGCCGACCGTGCGCTCGTGGCGAAGGCAGCCATGTTCGCGGGGATGGGCATCAAGGTCAACCTCGTCGGCGACGTACGGATCTGAGAGAGGTCGGCGGCCCCCTGCAGTCGGGAGGGCCGCCTCGCCTCACGCCGAGCCGGCACCCGCCGCGACCTCGACGAGCTCGCGGGCGAGGCCGTGGAGGTCGCGCGGGCCCCCGCGCCACACCGCGGCGATCGGCCGCCGCAGCGGCTGCGGCGAGAGTTCGAGAGCGCGGAGTCGGCCGAGGGCGACGTCGTCGGCGATGGACAGCTCGCTGAGCACGGCTGGGCCGATCCCCGCAACGGCAGCCGAGCGCACCGCGGCCTCGGTGGAGAGCACGGATGCCGGCGGCTCGCTCACGTGGCCGGCGGCATCGAGCATCCGATCCAGGGCGGCCCGGGTGCCGCTGCCCTGCTCGCGCACGACGAGGGGCGTACGCGCCACCTCGGCGAGGTCGACAGCACGCCGCCGAGCCCACGGATGGCTGATTCCGACGGCGACGACCATCGTGTCCCAGCGCACGACCCTCGAGCCGAGTTCGGGCGGGATCGTCGGGCTCTCGATGAAGCCGAGGGCGCACTCCCCGTCGTGCACCTTGCGGGTCACCTCATCGCTGTTGGCGGTGACGAAGACGACGGGCGACGGCTGCTGCCCGTCATCGATCTGCCGACTGTGCAGGGCCGCCACCCAGCCGGGCAGCAGATGCGCACCGACGGTCTGGCTCACGGCGACGACGAGGTCGGTGGGGGAGTGCCGGCGCAGCGAGCCGACGGCGGCGTTGAACCGGTCCATCCCTGCCAGGGCCTCGCGGGCCCACACCACGACGAGGTCGCCCTGCGGGCTCAGCGTCGTTCCGCGCGCCGAGCGCTGCAGCAGCTCGACGTCGAGCTCGCGCTCGAATGCGCGCAGCCGAGCCGACAGCGCCTGCTGAGTGAGCCCGAGGCTGCGAGCGGCGCGCGAGATGCTGCCGTCTGCGGCCACCTGCACCAGCGCGCGCAGCGGACGGACGTCGACGATCTCCATGGCCACAACTCCTCGTTGTGACCCTACAGGAATCGGGTCCCTTCCCAGGGCGGGCGCCCGCTTTCAGACTGGACAGCATGCAACTGAGCCCTGTCGCGACCTTCCCGACCCGTCTCGCCGTCCGCGGCGTCGACGTGCTGCCCGGCCTGAGCGTCTGCGTCGCGATCGCCGCGGTCGCGACGGTCATCGGCGCGGCGGCGCCGGTGGTCGGCTCCGCCATTCCCGCCGTGCTCATCGGCGTGCTCATCGCGCTCCTGCGGCGTCCTTCTGCGCGCATGGCGCCCGGGGTGAAGTACGCGAGCTCGTTCGTGCTGCAGTGCGCGGTCGTGCTGCTCGGTGCGCAGCTGTCGATCGGGGTGGTGCTGCAGGTGGGAGCGCGCACACTGCCCGTGATGCTGATCTCGCTGTCCGTATGCCTGGTCGGCGCCTTCATCCTCGGCCGTGCACTGCGGATCGATCCCGGCATCACGACTCTCATCGGCGTCGGCACGGGCATCTGCGGTGCTTCGGCGATCGCCGCGGTCTCGCCCGTCATCCGCGCCCGCAGCGCGCAGATCGCCTACGCGATCTCGACCATCTTCCTGTTCAACATCCTCGCCGTGCTCACGTTCCCGTTCCTCGGTCACGCCCTCGGCATGTCTGCCGAGGCCTTCGGGCTCTTCGCAGGCACAGCCGTCAACGACACCAGCTCGGTGGTCGCCGCAGCCAGCGTGTTCAGCGGAGCATCGCTCGGCTTCGCCGTCGTGGTCAAACTCGTGCGCACGCTGATGATCATCCCCATCAGCGTCGGCCTCGCCGTCGTCGACGGACGGCGCCGCGGCGAGGACGCACCGCTCTCGTTCGCGCGGATCGTGCGACTCGTGCCCTGGTTCCTGGTCGGCTTCGTCCTCATCGCGCTGATCAACTCCGCCGGCGTGATCCCGCCCACCGCGAGCGACGTGCTGGCACACATCAGCGTCTTCCTCGTCGCGGTGGCGCTGGCCGGCATCGGGCTGTCGACGGATCCCGCCGGGATCCGATCGGCCGGGTGGCGACCGATGCTGCTCGGCGCTCTGCTGTGGGCGCTCGTGACCGTCACCACCCTGATCACGATGACCGCCACCGGCCAGCTCTGACCCGTCCCGAGCCGGCAGGGCCGACGCTCACGCCGGGGGAAGTCGCAGCACGTCCGACTCGCCCCCGGTGACATCGGTCGCGATGCGGATGCTGCGCGCGAGCTCATCCAGGGCGGGCTCCACTGTGCCGAAGCGCTCACGATCGCCGCACACGGCGGTGAGGGTGATCAGGTGCGTGCCGGTGTCCCAGCTGTAGGTGGCGAACGGAGGGGATGCCGGATTCGCCGGCACCGGCATCATCAGCTTCTCGCCCACCCCCAGGGCGGTGGGGAAGTCCTCCGTGTCGTCGTACTGCATCGGCATCATCGCGCGCGCCGTGCGCAGCTGCGGCGTCAGAGGCTGCACGTTCGCCATCGCCACCACGAGCTCGGGTTCCGCGCGCCACGTCCACGCGAGCACCCGTCCGTCGGCGCGACGCATCGCGAACGGAATGGCCTGGCTGGCCAGCCAGCTGCCCACCCGTGCGCCGGGCAAGCTCTCCCGACCGGCGCCGGCGGCAGCCTGTGCCATCAGCATCCTGATCGCGGCCTTGCGATGGCGACGACCGGCGAATCCGAGGGAACCGGTCACCGGCGACCACAGCCGGGGGTCGGCGGAGGAGATCAGACGCATGAGAACACGGTACGCGGCCCGCCTCCCCGGCGGGTGCAGCGCGCTCGGGTAGAGTGACGGGCGCCCAGAGCAAGAGAGAGGCAGCAGACTTCCCGTGACCTCCGGACGCCCCCTGAGAATCCTCATCGGCTGCGACACGTTCGCACCCGACATCAACGGCGCCGCTCGATTCGCCGAGCGCCTCGCCGCCGGCCTCGTGCAGCGCGGCCACGAGGTGCACGTCGTCGCACCCAACACGGCGTACCGCCGCACGCCCGCGCGCACGGAGATCATCGAGGGCGAGCCGATGACGCTGCACCGCCTGCCCGCCCTGCGCTACCTGCCGCACGACTGGGTGCGCTTCGTCTGGCCGTGGCGCTCGAAGCACTACGCCCGCAAGGTGCTCGACGAGGTGCAGCCGGATGTCGTGCACATCCAGTCCCACATCATCATCGGTCGCGGACTGACCCGCATCGCGCGCGAGCGCGGCATCCCGGTCATCGCGACCAATCACGTGATGGCCGAGAACATCCTCGACCACACCACCATGCCGAAGGTCGTCGACGACGTCGTGCTGCGCCTGGCGTGGGCCGATGCCAAGCGCACGTTCGACATGACCCGCGCCGTGACCACGCCCACTCGCAACGCCGCCGACTTCCTCGAGCGCACGATCGACATCGCCGGCGTCGTGCCGATCAGCTGCGGCATCGATCGGCGCAACTACCGTCCGGTCGTGGGGCCGCGCGAGCGCAACCGCATCCTCTTCGTCGGGCGGCTCACCGGCGAGAAGCAGGTCGACGTGGTGCTGCGCGCCGTGCAGCGGCTCGATCCCGCCCTCGACGTGCACTTCGACATCGCCGGTGGCGGCGACCAGCGCAAGGCGCTGGAGACGCTCACCGCGCAGCTCGGCATCGAGGATCGCGTCACCTTCCACGGACTCGTCAGCGACGAGCAGCTGCGCGAGCTCTACTCGCGCGCCTCGGTGTTCGCGATCGCGTCGATCGCCGAACTGCAGTCCATCGTCACCATGGAGGCGATGGCGTCGGCGCTGCCGGTCGTCGGGGCGAACGCGGTGGCCCTGCCGCACCTCGTCCACGACGGCGAGAACGGCTATCTCTTCGAGCCCGGCGACGTCGATGGTCTCGCCGAGAAGCTCACCGCCGTCCTGACCGCGAGCTCTGAGGAGTACGAGCGGATGCAGCGCGCATCGCTCGACGGCGTCGCTGCGCACGACATCAATCGCACACTCGACACGTTCGAGGCGCTCTATCGCGACGAGCCGCTGCCGGCCTGAGCGGAGTCAGGCCGGCAGCGGCTCGTCGCGCGGCGGACCAGCGCTCAGGCGTCGATCATGCCGCGGCGCAGCAGGCGCCCGCGCGGATTGTCGAAGTCGATGACCTCGCCGTGCAGCCAGGTGCGGCGCACGACGCCCGCGAGCGCTTTGCCCTGGTACGGGGTGATCGGGTTCTTGTGATGCAGCTTCTTCACGTCGACCACGTACGCGTCGTCGGCGGCGAAGATGGAGAAGTCGGCGTCGTAGCCGGGGGCGATGCGGCCCTTCCCGGTGAGGCCGGCGAACTGCGCCGGGCGCTCGCTCATCCACGACACGACCTGCTCGAGGGACAGCCCGCGCTGGCGCGCCTCGGTCCAGATCAGCGACAAGCCCAGCTGCAGTGAGGCCACGCCGCCCCATGCGACGCCGAAGTCACCGTTCTCGAGATCCTTCAGATCCAGGGTGGAGGGGGAGTGATCCGAGACGATGAAGTCGATCGTGCCCTCTTCCAGACCCTGCCACAGCAGCTCGCGGTTGCCCGCCTCGCGGATGGGCGGGCAGCACTTGAACGCGGTCGCGCCGAGAGGGATCTCCTCGCTGACCAGCGTCAGGTAGTGCGGGCAGGTCTCGACGGTGATCTTCAGCCCGTCGCGCTTGGCGGTGCGCAGCATGGCCAGCGCGTCCGACGACGACAGGTGCAGGATGTGGGCGCGCGCTCCCGTCCAGCGGGCGCGCTCGATGACCTCGGCGATCGCGAGGTTCTCGGCACCGCGCGGGCGAGAGGCGAGGAACTTGCCGTAGTCGTCGCCGTCGGGCTGGGGCGCGCGATCGATGGCGCGGGAGTCCTCGGCGTGCACGATCATCACCGAGTCGAACGTGGCGAGCTCGCGCATGTCCTTCTCGAGCTCGTCCGGGTCGAGCGGGGGGAACTCGTCGACGCCGGAGTGCAGCAGGAAGCTCTTGAACCCGAACACGCCCGCGTCGTGCAGCGGACGCAGGTCTGCGGTGTTGCCGGGGATCGCGCCGCCCCAGAAGCCGACGTCCACGTGAGTCTGCCCGCGGGCGACATCGCGCTTGATCTCCAGCGCTTCGACGCTGACGGTGGGCGGGATGCTGTTCAGCGGCATGTCGACGATCGTGGTGACGCCGCCGGCGGCGGCGGCGCGGGTGGCGGAGGCGAAGCCCTCCCACTCGGTGCGGCCCGGCTCGTTGACGTGCACGTGGGTGTCGACGAGGCCGGGGATCAGCGTCTCGTCGTCACCGAGGTCGATCACCTCGGTGCCGGAGAGGTTGTTGCCCAGCGGCTGCATCGCGACGATGACACCGCCGCGCACACCCACCTCGCGCGGACGGATGCCGGAGCTCGTGAGTACCCGCTCGCCCCGGATCACCAGGTCGTAGTGCTCGCCCGTGGGATCGAGGGACGTGAGGTCGGAATCGTGGTGTTCGGCGTCCTGCGACATGTCGGCCGTCCCTTCAAGTGTTTCATGATGCGAGAACTAGTTTTCGCACTAGGAGATTTCATCACGCGCAGATTCCGGTGTCAACACGTGGACTTCTCGCTGAGAGTGTAGACCTGGGGCAGAAGGGAGGGGGCGGCTTCAGGCTCAGGGCATCTGCTCGGCGGGCGCGATAGAATATCGCATTGCAGAAGTTGATTTTCGTTGATCGGAACCAGTATGAACGCTCCCCTGTCCGCCCTCGCGCAGCGCACGATCGCGCCCGAGCTGGCCCGCTCGTGGCTGCTCGTCGCTGCGACGCGGCCCGACACCTTCGATGAGGCTGCCGCCTCGCACGCCGACGCGGTCGTGCTCGACGTGGAGGATGCCGTCGACGCCAGCCGCAAAGACGCCGCCAGGGACGACGTCTCGCGCTGGCTGCACGACGGCGGCCGCGCCTGGGTGCGCATCAACGATGTCACCAGCGACCACTGGGCCGCGGACGTCGAACAGCTGCGCGCGGCCTCCGGTCTGCAGGGCGTCATGCTCGCCAAGACGGAGTTCGGAAGCCAGGTGACCGACACCTTCAACCGCCTCGGCGGCCGGGTGCCCGTCGTCGCACTCGTGGAGTCCGCACTGGGCATCGAGAACGCCACCGAGATCGCGCGCGCCGAGGGTGCGTTCCGCCTGGCCTTCGGCAGCGGGGACTTCCGTCGCGACACCGGCATGTCCGCCGACCGCGAGGCGATGGCCTACCCGCGCGCCCGCCTGGTGATCGCCAGCCGCTGCGGCGAGCTGCCGGGGCCCATCGACGGGCCGACCGTGGGCAGCAGTCACCCGATCCTGCGCGAGCAGTCCGCCACCACCGTGTCGATGGGCATGACCGGCAAGCTCTGCCTCACGCCCGATCAGACCCCGGTGGTGAACGAGGTCATCAGCCCGACGCGCACCGACGTGGAATGGGCCTTCACCTTCCTCGAGGACTTCGACGCGCGCGGCCGCATCGTCCGCGACGGCAGCGACCTTCCGCGTCTGGGACGTGCGCGCAAGATCATGCAGCTGGCCGAGGCGTTCGACGTGCACATCCAGGGCCGCTGAGCGCGTAGCATCCACACACCCGACCATCACGCCCATCCGCAACAGAACACCCCAGAACGGAGCCATCATGACCCACACCCTCACCACCGGAGCACCCGCGCCCGATTTCACCCTCGCCGACGCGCAGGGCCGCACGGTCTCGCTCGCCGACTACCGCGGACGCAACGTCGTCGTGTACTTCTACCCGAAGGCCGCGACCCCGGGCTGCACGACCGAGGCGTGCGACTTCCGTGACAGCCTCTCGGCGCTCGACGCGGCCGGTTACGCCGTGCTGGGCGTCTCGCCCGATTCCGTGGCCGAGATCCGCGCCTTCGCCGAGACCGAGCACCTCAGCTTCCCGCTGCTGGCCGACACCGACGCAGCCGTCGCCCAGGCGTGGGGGGCCTGGGGCGAGAAGACGATCGGCGATCGCACGTTCGACGGCGTCATCCGCTCCACCTTCGTGCTCGACGGCGACGGCATCGTGCAGCGCGCGGAGTACGGTGTGGATGCCGAGGGGCACGTCGCGCGCCTGCGCAGCGAGCTCGGAGTCTGAGCCGTCCCACCCAGGCCGGGCCGGAAGGCCCGGCCTTGGGGCGCCCAGCGCGGGGTGGAGAAAGAAAAAGGTCGCCGAACGGCTTGACAACCGCCCGGACCAGCGCGCACACTATTTACACATGCTGAAATAACAGTTCCGGCATACGGAAGTAACCTTCTCGTGAAGACTCCGTCAGGGGTTTCCGTATAGCCTTCGCGCCGGATGCCAGCAGCTGCTTGAGGATCGAAGATGTCACTCGAGAACTTCAACACCGCAGAGCGTGCAGACGCAGTCGCACTCGTCAAGCCCGCGCTGGACATCCCGCGCTGGATCGACGCGATCGTCGACGGGCGCCCGTACCGTGACCTCGACGAGGTCGCCGCCGCCGCCGCCACTGCGGCTGCGCCGTTCACCGAGGCCGAACTGGATGCCGCGCTGGCGCACCACCCGCGCATCGGGGAGAAGCCGCAGGGCGAGACCGCAGAGGCGGCGCTGTCGCGCAAGGAGCAGCCCGGCGTCGACGCAGAGGCCGCCGCCGCGCTGGTGGCCGGCAACAAGGCCTACGAGCAGAAGTTCGACCGCGTCTACCTGGTGCGCGCGGCCGGACGCTCCGCCGAAGAGATCCTCGCCCTGCTGCAGGAGCGGCTGGGCAACACCCCCGAACAGGAGCTCGCGGTCGTCGACCAGCAGCTGCGCGAGATCGCAGCGCTGCGTCTGGCCGGAGCCCTCCAGAGCTGAAGGAGCGCGACATGAGCGTTTCCCACGTGACCACCCACATCCTGGACACCTCGATCGGACGCCCCGCGCCCGACGTCGCCGTCGCACTCGAAGCCCGCCAGGGCGACGAGTGGGTCGGGATCGGTTCAGGATCCACAGATGCTGACGGGCGGGTGAAAGAACTGGGCCCCGAGCGGCTGGAGAGCGGTGCATACCGACTCCGGTTCGACACGGCGGCCTACTTCGCCGGCATCGACACGGACACCTTCTTCCCGGAGGTGGTGTTGACCTTCCAGGTCGACGCTGAGCAGGCGCACTACCACGTGCCGCTCCTGCTCAGCCCGTTCGCCTATTCCACTTACCGAGGAAGCTGAGTACAGAGCATGACCGAAATCATTCTGGGCAAGAACCAGTACGGCAAGGCCGAGGTGCGGGTCGTCCGCATCACGCGCGACTCCGACCGCCACGAGATCGAGGACCTCAACGTCACCTCGCAGCTGCGCGGCGATCTAGACAGCGCGCACTTCGACGGCAACAACGAGCACGTCGTGCCGACCGACACGCAGAAGAACACCGTCTACGCGTTCGCCAAGGACGGCGTCGGCAGCCCCGAGGAGTTCCTGCTCCGCCTGGGCCGCCACTTCACCGGCGAGTTCGACTGGATCACCGGCGGTCGCTGGGCGGCCGAGCAGTACACCTGGCAGCGCATTCAGGGCGACGAGGGCGAGCACGACCACTCGTTCGTCCGCGGCGGCACCGAGACCCGCACCGCTGTCGTGCAGCTCGACGGAGATGACACGGTCGTCATCGCCGGTCTGCAGGACCTCAAGGTGCTGAAGTCGACGCAGAGCGGCTTCGTGGGCTACCCGAAGGACAAGTACACCACCCTGGCCGAGACCGAGGACCGCATCCTCGCGACCTCCGTGACCGCCAAGTGGCGCTACAACCGCACCGACATCGACTTCAACGAGGTCTTCGCGGACGTCCGCCGCCTGCTGCTCGCCGGCTTCTCGCGCAACTACTCCTACGCGCTGCAGCACACGCTCAAGGAGATGGCCGAGGCCGTTCTCGAGGCGCACCCCGAGATCGACGAGATCCGCTTCTCCACCCCGAACAGCCACCACTTCGTCGTGGACCTGTCGCCGTTCGGACTCGAGAACCCCAACGAGGTGTTCTTCGCCGCAGACCGTCCCTACGGCCTGATCGAGGCGGCGTTCCTGCGTCAGGGCGCCGACACCGACCACTGGAGCTGGGACGGCATCGCCGGCTTCTGCTGATCACACGGAGGGTGGGCCCGCTGAACACGGGCCCACCCCCGCTTCCTCTCCTCTCACACTCATATGCCCACCCCGAATAGCGGGTCACCGGACAAGGAGGTCCACCACATGTTCGCTGCACGCAGCTCAACCAAAGCCAGGGCGAGAACCGAGTCGACTCGTCCGGAGGACGAGCACCTCGGCATCGGCCCATCCATCGCCTACGGGCTCCAGCACGTCCTGACCATGTACGGCGGCATCATCGCGCCGCCGCTCATCATCGGCTCCGCAGCCGGAGTCAGCCCCGCCGAGATCGGACTGCTCATCGCAGCCTGCCTCTTCGTCGGCGGCCTGGCGACCCTGCTGCAGACCATCGGATTCCCGTTCTTCGGCTCGCAGCTGCCCCTGGTGCAGGGCGTGTCGTTCGCCGGCGTCGCGACGATGCTCGCGATCGTGAACGGCAACGGGCGCGACGGACTGACCAACGTGTTCGGCGCGGTGATCATCGCCTCGCTGATCGGTCTGGTCATCGCCCCCTTCTTCGCGCAGATCGTGCGATTCTTCCCGCCCGTCGTCACGGGCGTCGTGATCACCTCGATCGGCCTCTCACTGATGCCGGTCGCCGGGCGCTGGATCGTCGGCAACGACCCGACCGCGGCGAACTTCGCCGACCCGGTCAACATCGGCATCGCGGGCTTCACCCTGCTGGTCATCATCGTGCTCAGCAAGGTCGGCAACGCGTTCGTCTCGCGGCTGTCCATCCTGCTCGCGCTCGTCGTCGGCACGATCTTCGCCGCCCTGATCGGACGTGCGGACTTCTCCAAGGTCTTCCAGGGCGACTTCTTCGCCTTCCCGACCCCGCTCGCATTCGGGGCGCCCACCTTCGACCTGGCCGCCATCCTGTCGATGCTGATCGTGGTCCTGGTCATCCTCACCGAGACCACGGCCGACATCCTCGCCGTCGGCGAGATCGTCGGTTCGAAGGTCGACCGCAAGCGCATCGCGGCCGGTCTGCGCGCCGACATGCTCTCCAGCGCGGTCTCGCCGGTATTCAACTCCTTCACCCAGAGCGCGTTCGCCCAGAACGTCGGTCTGGTCGCGGTGACGAAGATCAAGAGCCGCTACGCCGTCGCCGCCGGTGGCGTGGTGCTCATCGTGCTCGGCCTGTGCCCGTTCCTGGGCCGCGTGGTCGCCGCGATGCCGACGGCAGTGCTCGGCGGCGCGGGAATCGTGCTGTTCGGCACGGTCACGGCGTCGGGCATCCGCACGCTGGCGAAGGTCAAGTACGAGAACAACATGAACCTGATCATCGTCGCCACCGCGATCTCGATCGGCATCCTGCCCGAGCTCATCCCCGCGATCTACTCGAACTTCCCGAGTTGGTTCCAGGTGATCTTCAACTCCGGCATCAGCTCGGCGGCCGTGACGGCGATCCTGCTGAATCTCGTCTTCAACCACTTCACGCGCGGCAACTCCGACGACCCGTCGGTGTTCGCGGCGAGCCCGGTGCGCATCATCCGCACCGACGTGATCCGGGTGCTGAAGGAGGGCGATCGCTACGTCGACGGCAAGCTCGTGGGCGCCGACGGCAAGGTCGTGCAGGTCGTCGACGACGAACCCGGCTCAGGGCACTGAGACCCGCACCGCGATCGGGGTCCGCACTCCTGCGAGAGCGCGGACCCCGATGGGGGATCCGACACCGATGATCAGCACGCAGAGCTCATCCGCGGCCGCCGAACGGCATGCCGGCCGCGGTGACGGTGAGCGAGGAGACGTTCGCCTCGGCCGGCAGCTGCGCCATGAACAGCACGGCCCGCGCCGCGTCAGCGACATCGAAAGTGGGCTCGACCAGCCGCGAGCCGTCCGCCTGCAGGGCGCCCGCGCCCACGCCGATCTCGGACATGATGCGCGTCGCGGCGTTGCCGATGTCGATCTGGCCGCAGCTGATCCCGTGCGCTCGACCGTCCAGGTCGATCGAGCGGGTCAGGCCGGTGATCGCGTGCTTGCTCACCGCATACGCGACCGACAGCGGGCGCGGCACCTGCGCCGAGATCGACCCGTTGTTGATGATGCGGCCGCCCGCGGGGCGCTGCGCGATCATGGTGCGCATCGCCGCACCGGCGCACAGCAGGGCGCCGGTGACGTTCACGTCGAGGGTGCGCTGCCATTCGTCCAGTCGGATGTCGGCAGCGGATGCCACGGGCCCGAAGATCCCGGCGTTGTTGAACAGCACGTCCACACGGCCCCACTGCGCCACCACCCGCTCGAACAGCGCATCCACCTCGGCGCCGACCGTGACGTCGGTGGGCACGACGAGGGCGTTCGGATGCCCGGCCGCGGTCTCGCGCAGCGCGTCGGATCGACGTCCGGCCAGCGCCACCCTGAAGCCGGCGGCGAGCATGACCTCGGCCACCGCGCGTCCGATCCCTGAACCTGCACCCGTGACGACGGCGACGCGTTCGCTCACAGTCACCCCTTTCGCTTCCCGATCCTCTGCCGCACCCGGCAGCCTCCCCTCCATCTAACAAGAAAGGCCGAACCGTGACCGACGATCGCGCCTCTGCCCCCGCATCCGCCACTGCCACCGCCGACGTCGATCCCGAGGAGACGGCGGAATGGCTGGAGTCCCTCGACGCCGTCGTCACGCAGCGCGGAGCTGCGCGCGGCGAGCACCTCGTGCGCAGCCTGTTCGCCCGCGCCGGGCTACGTGACGAGCCCACCGCCACGACCGACTACGTCAACACCATCGCCGCCGGCGACGAGCCGCAGTACCCCGGCGACGAAGAGCTCGAGCGCCGCTACCGCGCCTGGATGCGCTGGAACGCCGCCGTGCTCGTGCACCGCGCGCAGCGACCCGGTATCGGCGTCGGCGGGCACATCTCCACCTACGCCGGTGCAGCCACCCTGTACGAGGTCGGCTTCAACCACTTCTTCCGCGGCAAGGATCACCCCGGCGGTGGCGACCAGGTCTTCTTCCAGGGCCACGCATCGCCGGGCATGTACGCCCGCGCATACATGGAAGGGCGCCTGAGCGAGGAGGACCTCGACGGCTTCCGGCAGGAGAAGTCCCGCGAGGGACACGCGCTGTCGTCGTACCCGCACCCTCGGCTCATGCCCGAGTTCTGGGAGTTCCCGACGGTGTCGATGGGCATCGGACCGATGAACGCCATCTACCAGGCGCAGTCCAACCGCTACCTGCAGGGGCGCGGGCTGAAGGACACCGGCGACCAGCATGTGTGGGCGTTCCTCGGCGACGGCGAGATGGACGAGCCCGAGTCACGCGGGCTGCTGCAGCTGGCAGCCAACGACGGCCTCGACAACCTCACCTTCGTCGTCAACTGCAACCTGCAGCGCCTGGACGGACCGGTGCGCGGCAACGGCAAGATCATCCAGGAGCTCGAGGGCTTCTTCCGCGGCGCGGGATGGAACGTCATCAAGGTCATCTGGGGCCGGGAATGGGACGAGCTGCTCGCACACGACGACGAGGGCGCCCTCGTCGACATCATGAACACCACCCGGGACGGCGACTACCAGACGTACAAGGCCGAGTCCGGCGCGTTCATCCGCGAGAACTTCTTCGGCCGCGACCCGCGGGCCGAGAAGCTCGTCGAGCGCCTCACCGACGACCAGATCTGGGGCCTCAAGCGCGGCGGCCATGACTACCACAAGGTGTTCGCCGCCTATCAGCAGTCGATGCAGCGCAACGGACGTCCCACCGTCATCCTCGTCAAGACCGTCAAGGGCTACGGCCTCGGCCAGCGCTTCGAGGCGCGCAACGCCACGCACCAGATGAAGAAGCTCACGCTGCAGGACCTCAAGGACTTCCGCGACCACCTGCGCGTGCCGATCACCGACGCCCAGCTCGAGGCCGATCCGTATCAGCCGCCGTACTACCACCCCGGCGCGGACGCCCCCGAGATCCAGTACATGCAGGAGCGCCGACGTGCGCTCGGCGGGTACCTGCCAGAGCGTCGCCCCCACGCGGCCGGCCAGATCGTCCTGCCCGACGCGATGGCGTACGAGGTCGCGGCGCGCGGCTCCGGCAAGCAGGAGGCCGCGACGACCATGGCGTTCGTGCGCGTGCTGAAGGACCTCATGCGCGACAAGGAGTTCGGCCAGCGCATCGTGCCGATCATCCCCGACGAGGCGCGCACCTTCGGCATGGACGCGTTCTTCCCGACGGCGAAGATCTACAACCCGAACGGACAGAACTACCTGGCCGTCGACCGTGACATCGTGCTCTCGTACAAGGAGTCCACGGCGGGGCAGATCCTGCACGTCGGCATCAACGAGGCCGGCTCCATCGCCGCGTTCACCGCGGCCGGCACGGCCTACGCCACGCACGGCGTGCCGCTCATCCCGGTGTACGTGTTCTATTCGATGTTCGGCTTCCAGCGCACGGGCGACTCGCTGTGGGCGGCCGCCGACCAGATGACGCGCGGCTTCCTCATCTCAGCCACCGCCGGTCGCACCACCCTGACCGGTGAAGGTCTGCAGCACGCCGACGGGCATTCCCCCCTGCTGGCGGCCACCAACCCGGCCGTGGTCACCTACGACCCCGCCTACGGGTACGAGATCGGCCACATCGTGCGCGCCGGCATCGAGCGCATGTACGGGCCGGACTCGACGGATCGCAACTGGATCTACAACCTGATGGTCTACAACGAGCCGATCGTGCAGCCCGCCGAGCCGGCGGACGTCGACGTCGAGGGGATCCTCGGCGGCATCCACCGCATCTCCGCCGCCCAGGGCGAGGGGCCGCGCACACACCTGCTGGCCTCCGGGATCGGCGTCACCTGGGCGCTCGAGGCGCAGCAGCTGCTGCGCGACGATTGGGGTGTCGCCGCGGATGTCTTCTCGGTCACCTCATGGACCGAGCTGCGTCGCGACGCCGTGCGCGCCGAGGAGCAGGCCTTCCTGCACCCCGAGAACGGCGTGCGCACGCCGTTCCTGCAGAAGCAGCTCGCCGGTCACGACGGGCCCATCGTGGCCGTCAGCGACTACGCCAAGGACCTGCCCGATCAGATCCGCCAGTTCGTGAAGAACGACTGGGCGACGCTGGGCGCCGACGGCTTCGGCTTCTCGGACACCCGCGCCGCCGCGCGCCGCTTCTTCAAGATCGACTCGCACTCGGTCGTCGTGCGCGCGCTGCAGCTGCTCGCCGCGCGCGGAGAGGTGGATACCTCAGCGCCTGCTCAGGCCGCTGAGCGCTACCGTCTGCTCGACGTGAACGCGGGCACCAGCGGGAACGCGGGCGGCGACGCCTGAGACCGGCGCACTCCCATCGGAGGGGAAGACGCATTCGGGAGGAGGTCCGCAGTCCGGACCTCCTCCCGAAGGTGAGAACCCCTCCCGAAGGAGTTCGTCGAAGTGGGTCCCTGAGCCTGTCGAAGTGGGTCCCTGAGCCTGTCGAACTGGGTCCCTGAGCCTGTCGAAGTGGGTCCCTGAGCCTGTCGAAGGGTCAGGATGCCAGCTCGGCGCCGATCGCCTCGGCGGCACGGCGCAGCAGCGGCACCGCGCGCTCGCCGAAGGACTCGTCCACACGCGAGATCGGCCCCGAGACCGACACCGCCATGGGCGTCGGGGCGTCCTGCACGGCCATGGCGAAGCAACGCACCCCGATCTCCTGCTCCTGGTCGTCGATCGAGTAGCCGCGCTCGCGGATGCGGTCGAGGTCGGCGATGAGCGCGTCCACGTCGCCGATGCTGAACTCGGTGGGCGTGGGCATGCCGGCGCGGGTGACCAGGCTGCGCACCGTGTCGTCGGGCAGCTGGGCGAGGATGGCCTTGCCGACGCCGGTGTCGTGCGTGTGCGCACGGCGTCCGACCTCGGTGAACATGCGCATGGAGTGCAGCGATGGCACCTGGGCGACGTAGACGATCATGTTGCCGTCCAGCACCGCCATGTTCGCGCTCTCGCCGAGCTGGTCGACCAGCGTCTTCAGCTGCGGGCGCGCCAGGGCGCCGAACTGCCGGGATGCGCCCTCGCCGATGCGGATGAGCCGCGGGCCCAGCGCGTAGCGTCGGTTGGGCAGCTGACGGGCGTAGCCGAGCGAGACGAGAGTGCGCAGCAGCCGGTGGATGGTGGGCAGGGGCAGGTCGGTCGACGACGCCAGCTCGCTCAGCGTCACATCGCCGCCGGCATCCGTCACCAGTTCGAGCAGCTCGAACACGCGCTCGACGGACTGCACCCCCGATCCGCTGCTGCGGGTCTTGCTTTCGGCCATCAGGTCCTCCTAGGTACCGAACGAGGTACCGAACTATTCCATCATGCGAGAAGTACAGGGCGGAAATCGTGCGCGATCGCGATCGACGATTGCGCGCGACTTTCATATGATAGATAATAGTGTCCACGATGCGAAAGCAACGAAAGAATCCGAAAGCAACTGTGGGTCGGCGCTGACGCGTGCGGCGCACCTCAGGGAAGAGGAAACATGGCCAATCCGGGTCCCGGCAACTCGATCACTCTCCGTATCGACGCGCCCTCGAACTTCAGCGTCACCAGCGAGCTCGCCGCCGCGGCGGCTTCGGCCGGTGCCGCGATCACCGCCCTCGACGTCGTCGAGTCGCACCCCACGTCGATCGTGGTCGACCTGACCTGCAACACCATCGACGACGAGCACGCCTCGCGCATCCGTGACGCGGTCGAGGCCCTCGAGGGCGTGCACGTGCGCCAGGTCAGCGACCGCACCTTCCTCATGCACCTCGGCGGCAAGCTCGAGGTGGTGCCCAGCGTGCCGCTGCGCAACCGCGACGACCTCTCGCGCGCCTACACCCCAGGCGTCGCCCGCGTGTGCATGGCCATCGCCGAGGACAAGAGCAAGGCGCGCAACCTCACCGTCAAGCGCAACACCATCGCGGTGGTCACCGACGGCACCGCGGTGCTCGGCCTGGGCGACATCGGCCCCGAGGCCGCACTGCCGGTCATGGAGGGCAAGGCGGCGCTGTTCAAGCAGTTCGCCAACGTCGACGCGTGGCCGGTGTGTCTGGACACCAAGGACACCGAGGAGATCATCAAGATCGTCAAGGCGATCGCCCCCGTCTACGGCGGCGTGAACCTCGAGGACATCGCGGCGCCGCGCTGCTTCGAGATCGAGGCGCGTCTGCGCGAGGAGCTGGACATCCCGGTCTTCCACGACGACCAGCACGGCACCGCGATCGTCACGCTCGCCGCGCTCGTCAACGCGCTCAAGGTCGTCGACAAGAAGATCGAGGACGTGCGCATCGTCGTCTCGGGCGTCGGCGCGGCCGGCAACGCCATCATCCAGCTGCTGCTGGCCGAGGGCGCGAAGGACATCGTGGCCTGCGGCCGCGACGGCGCCATCGTCGCCGGCAAGGAGTACACCGACGCCCACCGCCGTGAGATCGCCGCGACCACCAACCCGCGCGGCTTCGAGGGCAGCCTGAAGGAGGCCATGGTCGATGCCGACGTCTTCATCGGCGTGAGCGCCCCGAACGTGCTCGACGAGAACGACATCGCCGCCATGAACGACGACGCGATCGTCTTCGCGATGGCCAACCCGACCCCCGAGGTCGACCCGGTCGTGGCATCCAAGCACGCCGCGATCGTCGCCACCGGGCGCAGCGACTTCCCGAACCAGATCAACAACGTCCTCGCCTTCCCCGGCGTCTTCCGCGGTCTGCTCGACGCGGGCGTCGCCGACATCACCGCGCCTATGCTGGTCGCGGCGGCCTACGCCATCGCGTCGCGTGTCGAAGAGGACGAGCTCAACGCGAGCTTCATCATCCCCAGCGTGTTCGACCCGCTGGTGGCCGGGGCGGTCGCCGACGCCATCGTCCGCGTCGTCGAGAACGCCGCGGCAGACAAGGAGTGACCCGGATGACAGGCAACACCACGCTGGGCGAGGACGACTTCGCCGACATCGACGCGCGCCTCGCCGACACCGACGCGCTGCTGGCCCAGGCCTACCCGGGCGATGACGGCAGCCGTCAGCCGGTGCACACCCTGTACGTGCCCGCCGACCGTTTCGACCGCGATCTGCCCGCGCGCTTCGGCGCCGACGCAGCCGCGGCCGTCGAGCAGGCCGGCGGCACGGCTGCGCTCGCCGAGGCGATCGGCCTCGGTCACCTCGCCGCCGAGCTGGCTCCGCTCGTGGATGCCAAGCTCGCCCGCGAGCCCATCGAGGACCTGCGTCTGGACTTCGAGGACGGCTACGGCACGCGCAGCGACGAAGAGGAGGACGCGGATGCGATCCTCGCCGCCGAGCGGGTCGCCGAGGCGGTGGCCGCCGGCACCGCACCGCCGTTCATCGGCATCCGGTTCAAGTGCTTCGAAGCGCCCACCCGGCGCCGTGGCATCCGCACCCTCGACCGCTTCGTCAGCACCCTCGCCGCCGCCGGCGAGCTGCCGGACGGGCTCGTCCTCACCCTGCCGAAGGTCACCACCGTCGCGCAGGTGGAGGCGATGGTCGCCCTCTGCGAGCGCTTCGAGGATCGGCTGGGTCTGACCCCGGGCCGGCTGCGCTTCGAGGTGCAGATGGAGACCCCGCAGCTGATCGTCGCCGCCGACGGCACGATCCCGGTGGCGACGCTGCTGCATCGCGCTCAGGGCCGGGTCTCGGCCCTGCACTACGGCACCTACGACTACAGCGCGTCGCTGCAGATCGCCGCGGCTTACCAGTCGATGGAGCATCCCGCCGCCGACTACGCCAAGCAGGTCATGCAGGTCGCGGTGGCCGAGACCGGCGTGCGCCTGTCGGACGGGTCGACCAATGTCATCCCGGTCGGCGACTCGCAGCACGTGCTGGACGCCTGGAAGCTGCACGCGCGGCTCGTGCGCCGCTCGCTCGAGCGCGGCTACTACCAGGGCTGGGACCTGCACGCCGCGCAGCTGCCCACCCGCTACCTCGCCACCTACGCGTTCTACCGCGAGGGCTTCGCGGCAGCGGCCCGCCGGCTCGACAACTACCTGCACGGCAGCGACGCGACGATCATGGACGAGCCCGCCACCGCCCGCGCCCTCGCCCGCTTCGTCGTGCGAGGCCTGGAGTGCGGCGCGCTCACCGAGGACGAGGTGCGCGGTTCCACCGGCGCCACGCCCGCCGAGCTGACGCGGCTCGCGCACCCGAAGCTCGCCGCGGTCGCGGCATCCGACACGCTCGAGAAGGAGAACTCATGAGCTACTACACCCCCACGGGAGGCCTGCCGCCGCAGACCGACCTGCTCACCGACCGGGCGATCGTCAAGCTCGCGTACACGGTCATCCCCAAGGGCGTGCTGCGTGACATCGTCACCAGCACCCTGCCCGGTTTCACGAACACCCGCGCCTGGATCATCGCCAAGCCGACCCCGAGTTCGGCCGAGACCTTCTCGCAGCTGATCGTCGAGATCGCCCCGGGCGGCGGTGCTGCGAAGCCCGAGCCCGAGGCGGGCGTCGAGGGCGTCGTCTTCGTCACCACCGGCCGGCTCACCCTCACGCTCGAGGGAGAGACGCACGTGCTCGAAGAGGGCGGCTACGCCTTCCTCGCTCCGGGTGCCGAGTGGTCGCTGCAGAACGAGGGCGACGAGATCACCAGCTTCCACTGGATCCGCAAGGCGTACGAGTGGCTGGAGGGCGTGGATGCGCCGGCGTCGTTCGTCACGCGCGACCAGGACATCGAGCCGACGCCCATGGTGGGCACCGACGCGTGGCTCACCACGCGCTTCGCGGACTCGAGCGACATCGCGCACGACATGCAGGTGAACATCGTCACCTTCAAGCCGGGCGGGTCGATCCCCTTCGCCGAGACGCACGTCATGGAGCACGGGCTGTTCGTGCTCGAGGGCAAGGCGGTCTATCACCTCAACGGCGACTGGGTCGAGGTCGAGGCGGGCGACTACATGCTGCTGCGCGCGTTCTGCCCGCAGGCCTGCTACGCAGGCGGCCCCGGCGACTTCCGCTACCTGCTGTACAAGGACATGAACCGGCAGATCAAGCTCACCTGACCCCCCGCGCCGCGCTCAGCGACCACCGGGTCTCGATGACGCACCTGTCCGTTCGCGGGCAGGTGCGTCGTCGGTTCGGGGACGTTCCGGATGCCGGAATCCCCCCGCCGAACCGTTGACAGGATCCGACGCCGCGACGTAGAGTTTCATTACTAGAAACTTTTCTTTCACGATCCGAAATCAAGGAAGATCCATGAGCTACACCGTCAACGCCTCGATCCTGCTGACCGATCTGCCCGTCAACGAGCGCCCCGCGGCCGCGAAGGCGGCCGGATTCGACGCGGTCGAGTTCTGGTGGCCGTTCTCCTCGGCCGTTCCCGCCGAGCAGGAGGTCGACGCCTTCGTCGCTGCGATCGCAGATGCCGGCGTGCAGCTCACCGGTCTGAACTTCTTCGCCGGCGACATGGCCGGTGGCGACCGCGGACTCGTGTCGTGGGTCGGTCGCGAGGACGAGTTCCGCGACAACGTCGAGGTGGTCGTCGGCATCGGCGAGCGCACCGGCACCAAGGCGTTCAACGCGCTGTACGGGCTGCGCCAGGACGGCGTCGACGAGAAGGCGCAGGACGACCTCGCCGTCGAGAACCTCGCGATCGCCGGCAAGGCGGTCGGCCGCATCGGCGGCATCGTGCTGCTCGAGCCGGTGTCCGGTGCGGACGCCTACCCCCTGAAGACCGCGGACGACGCGCTCGCGATCATCGCTCGCGTCAAGGACGAGCACGGCGTCGAAAACGTGCACCTGCTCGCCGACTTCTACCACCTCGCCGTGAACGGCGACGACGTCGCCGCCGTCATCGCCGAGCACGCCGGCGAGTTCGGCCACATCCAGATCGCCGACGCTCCGGGTCGCGGCGAGCCCGGCACCGGTGAGCTGCCGCTCACCGAGTGGATCGACGCCGCACGCGCCGGAGGCTACACCGGCCCCATCGGCCTCGAGTACAAGGCCACCCAGGCGGACCCCTTCGCCTGGACGAAGAACTGACCCGACTTCCGCGAAGGAGCGAGACATGACCAACATCACCATCATCGGACTCGGCATCATGGGCCTGCCCATGGCGAAGAACCTCGTCAAGGCCGGCTACACCGTCACCGGCGTGAACCGCAGCCAGGGCCCCGTCGATCAGCTCGTCGAGGCCGGCGGTCAGGGTGCGGCGAGCGTCGCAGAGGGCGTCAAGGACGCCGACGTCATCATCACGATGGTGCCCGACTCCCCGGATGTCGCCGGTGTCGTGCAGGGCCCGGAAGGCGTCTTCGCCAACGCGAAGAAGGGCGCGCTGTGGATCGACAACTCCTCGATCCGCCCGGACGTCGCCAAGGAGCTGGCCGAGGAGGCCGTCGCCGCCGGTCTCGGCGCTGTGGACGCACCCGTCTCGGGTGGCGAGCAGGGCGCCATCGACGGCGTGCTCTCGATCATGACCGGCGGCTCGCCGGAGGACTTCGCGAAGGCGGAGCCCGTCCTGCAGGCCATCGGCAAGACCATCGTGCACGTCGGCCCGGCCGGCGCGGGCCAGACTGTCAAGGCGGCCAACCAGCTGATCGTCGCGGTCAACATCCAGGCGCTCAGCGAGGCGATCGTCTTCCTCGAGGCCTACGGCGTCGACACGGACGCTGCCCTCAAGGTGCTCGGCGGCGGTCTCGCCGGCTCCAAGGTCCTCGACCAGAAGGGGCAGAAGATGCTCGACCGCGACTTCGCCCCCGGCTTCCGCCTGGCCCTGCACAACAAGGACCTCGGCATCGTCACCGCCGCCGCCCGCGGCGCGGGCGTCGCTGTGCCCCTCGGCTCGGCGGTCGCCCAGCTCGTCACCTCGCTCGTCGCCCGCGGCGACGGCGGCCTCGACCACTCCGGCCTCTTCAAGCTCACCGCAGAGCTGTCCGGCCGCGAATAAGACATCAGCTACGAAGGAACAGACATCATGACCCGCATGCGTGCAGTGGACGCCATCGTCCAGATCCTGATCAAGGAGGGCGCCGACGAGGCGTTCGGCCTGCCCGGAGCCGCCATCAACCCCCTCTACTCCGCGATGCGCGCCAACGGCGGCATCCGGCACACCCTCGCCCGCCACGTCGAGGGCGCCTCGCACATGGCCGACGGCTACAGCCGCACTGGCGACGGCCGCATCGGCGTGTGCCTGGGCACCTCCGGCCCCGCCGGCACCGACATGATCACCGGGCTGTACGCGGCGATCGCCGACAGCATCCCGATGCTGTGCATCACGGGCCAGGCGCCGGTCGCCAAGCTCGACAAGGAGGACTTCCAGGCCGTCGACATCGCGTCCATCGCGAAGCCGGTCACGAAGTTCGCCAAGACCGTGCTCGAGGGCGCGCAGGTTCCCGGCGTCTTCCAGAGCGCGTTCCAGATCATGCGCTCGGGTCGTCCCGGTCCGGTGCTGATCGATCTGCCGTTCGACGTGCAGATGACCGAGATCGAGTTCGACATCGACACCTACGAGCCGCTGCCGGTGGCCAAGCCCGCCGCCACCCGCGCGCAGGCCGAGAAGGTGCTCGACATGCTCACCGCCTCGAAGCACCCCGTGATCGTCGCCGGCGGCGGCATCGTGAACTCCGGTGCCTCCGACACGCTCGTCGAGCTGGCCGAGACCCTCGGCGTGCCCGTCGTGCCGACCCTGATGGGCTGGGGCGCGATCGCCGACGACCACCCGCTCGCCGCGGGCCTGGTCGGCATCCAGACCTCGCAGCGCTACGGCAACGCGAGCTTCCTCGAGAGCGACTTCGTGCTCGGCATCGGCAACCGGTGGGCGAACCGCCACACCGGCGGCCTCGACACGTACCGCAAGGGCCGCACCTTCGTGCACGTCGACATCGAGCCGACCCAGATCGGTCGCGTATTCGCACCCGACTACGGTGTGGTCTCCGACGCCGGTGCGTTCATGGACGCCCTGCTCGAGGCGGCCCGCGACCGCGTCGCCGAGCTGCCCGACTACACGGCCTGGGCCGAGTCCTGCCGCGATCGCAAGGCGCGCCTGCAGCGCAAGACGAACTTCGACGACGTGCCCATGAAGCCGCACCGCGTCTACCAGGAGATGCTCACGGCGTTCGACCGCGACACCACCTTCGTCACGACGATCGGCCTCTCGCAGATCGCCGGGGCCCAGCTGCTGCACGTGTACGGTCCGCGCAAGTGGATCAACGCCGGTCAGGCCGGCCCGCTGGGCTGGACCGGTCCCGCGGCGCTGGGTGTCGTGCGCGGCAAGCCGGGCGAGCAGGTCGTCGCGCTCTCGGGCGACTACGACTTCCAGTTCATGATCGAGGAGCTCGCCGTGGGCGCGCAGCACAAGCTGCCGTACATCCACGTCGTGGTCAACAACAGCTACCTCGGCCTGATTCGTCAGTCGCAGCGCGGCTTCGAGATGGACTACGAGGTCTCGCTGGCCTTCGACAACGTCAACACCCCGAACGACCCGAACAGCGTCGCCACCGGCTACGGCGTGGACCACGTCAAGGTCGCCGAGGGGCTGGGCTGCAAGGCGATCCGCGTGGAGCGCCCTGAGGACCTCGCTGCCGGCTTCGCCGAGGCGGAGCGCCTCAAGGAGGAGTTCCAGGTGCCGGTGGTCGTCGAGGTCATCCTCGAGCGCGTCACGAACATCGCGATGGGTGCCGACCTCGACACCATGAACGAGTTCGAGGACCTCGCCGCCTCGCCGGCCGACGCCCCCGAGGCGATCTACGCCCTGCTCGACTGAGCGATTCCGAGCACGACATGCGCATCCTCATCGCCTCTGACAAGTTCAAGGGCTCGGCTACGGGCTCCGAGGTGGCGGCAGCGCTCGCCGACGGCATCCGGGAGATCATCCCGGATGCCGTCGTCGACGCCGCTCCCGTCGCCGACGGCGGCGAGGGCACAGTCGAGGCGGCCGTCGCGAGCGGCTTCACGCCGATCACGGTCTCGGTGACCGGCCCGACCGGTCGTCCGGTGGACGCCACCTTCGCGGTCCGCGACGAGCAGGCCATCATCGAGATGGCCGCCGCGAGCGGTCTGGACGTGCTGCCCGACGGCGAGAAGTCAGCCCTCGAGGCGACCAGCCGGGGCACCGGCGAGCTCATCGTGGCAGCGCTCGATCATGGCTGCACCTCGATCGTGCTCGGCGTGGGCGGCAGCGCCTGCACCGACGGCGGCGCGGGAATGCTGCAGGCGCTCGGCGTGGCCCTGCGCACACTCGACCGTCCCGTCCGCCCGGGCGGTGCGGGGCTGGTCGACCTCGCGTCGGCCGACATCACTGGCCTCGATCCTCGACTGAACGGCGTGGACTTCGTGCTCGCCGCCGACGTCGACAACCCTCTCCTGGGAGACCGGGGGGCCGCCGCGGTGTTCGCACCGCAGAAGGGGGCGAGCGCCGACGATGTCGCCGTCCTCGAGGCGGGACTGGCGCGACTGGCCGAACTGCTCGAGCCGCTGCCCGGCGTGCGCCCCTCGGCGACCGCGCCCGGCGCAGGCGCGGCGGGCGGCGTGGGATACGCGGCGCTCGCGGTGCTCGGCGCGGTGCGCGAGCCGGGCATCGATGTCATCCAGCGACTGACCGGACTGGCCGAGCGCATCGCCGACGCCGACCTCGTCATCACCGGGGAGGGCAGCCTCGACGACCAGAGCCTCGGCGGCAAGACCCCGCTGGGCGTGTCGGCCGCGTCGGCCAGGGCGGGCAAGCCCGTCGTGGCGGTGTGCGGTCGCACCACCCTGGATGCCGCGCAGGCGGATGCCGCGGGTTTCGCCCGGGTCTACGCGCTCAGCGACATCGAACCCGAGCCGGCGAAGAGCATGGCGAACGCCGCGCCGCTGCTGCGCGAGGTGGGCCGTGTGATCGCGGCCGACATCCCGGGCCTCCTCGGCCGCTGACCGCAGTCCGCAGACGCAGACCTGTCCGGAGGACACGCAGAAGGGTCCGGCCCCACTTCATCGTGGGGGCCGAACCCTTTGCGCGTCCCTGGTGTGTCTTCCCTGAGCCCTCAGGCGGCCTTGGGGAAGAGGATCCGGAAGGCGCGGACGAATCCGTTGCCGCGCTCGGCCGGCAGGTGGAAATCGGGATCGATGTTCACCGACGGGATGCTGGTCTCGACGGCTGGGACGTACCCGTGCGCCTCTGCTGCGTGTGCGTTCATGTCCCTCTCCGTTCTCATCTGGTTCTTCCAGGAAGTGAAAGAATCGTCTTGCTATGTGAAAAGAGTAAGGCGCGCGCATGCCGAACGTCAAGACCTCGGCGGAGATCTGTGACGGGATGTTTCCGTCAGGCCCAGTGGCCGGGCTCGGAAAGCGCGCGCGAGCGCAGCACGACGCGGGCATCCGACACCTCGGCGGTGCAGAACAGCAGCGACATGGTCGGGTAGCCGTGCGGGTTGTTGTCGCGGATGATCGCGCGGTCGTCCTCCGGCGCCAGTCCGGTACTGTCGCCGAGCACCTCCGTCCAGCGCGCCGTCCAGTCGTCGTGCGGTCGGGCCGCGGCGAAGCGCGGCAGCCATGCAGCGATGCGTGCTGTGCCCGGGTCGTCGAGGTCGTCGTGGGCGATCATGTGCACGCCGCTCGGCACGGGCGTCTCACGCAGCTGCGCGCCGTCCCACGACAGCACGCGCGCGCCATCCGGATGCACCTCGAGCAGGTTGAAGCCGTGCATCGGCAGGTCGTCGCCCTGCGGTGAGCGTCCCGCCACCGACTCCAGTGCCAGCGACCCGCGTGAGCGCACCCGGTCCTCGGGAAGCTCGAGCACGTCCGCGCGGTTGAGCAGCACGGCCAGTCGCTTCCGCGACGGATCCGCCGCCAGCCAGGCGCCGCCCGCGCGGCGGTCGTGGATGCCGATGACGCCCGGATACCTCTCCGGCCACCACTCGCCGAGGTCGTCCCAGGGGCGCTGCGGGTCCTCGTCGCGCACGGCGAGCAGGCGCGAGCCGGCACCCGCCACGGCGTCGACATCGATCACGACTGTGCACACGAGCACGAGTCTAGGCAGAATCGAACACGTGAACATCGTCGTCGCAGTCACCGGCGGCATTGCCGCATACAAGACCGTGCATCTCGTGCGCCTGCTCGTGACAGCCGGCCACCACGTGACAGTCGTGCCCACCGAGGACGCCCTCCGCTTCGTCGGCAAGCCGACCTGGGAGGCCATCAGCCGTCATCCGGTGACCACCAGCGTCCATGAGGACGTCGCGCAGGTGCGCCACGTCGCGCTCGGTCAGGCCGCCGAGCTGGTGATCGTGGCTCCCGCGACCGCGAACACCATCGCGAAGATGGCCGCCGGCCTCGCGGACGACCTGCTCGGCACGACCCTGCTGGCGACCACCGCTCCGGTCGCGATCGCGCCGGCCATGCACACCGAGATGTGGCGGCACCCGGCCACGCAGGCGAACATCGACACGCTGCGCGGGCGCGGAGTCGCGGTGCTCGGCCCCGACTCCGGGGAGCTCACCGGAGGCGACTCAGGCCCCGGACGGATGCGGGAACCCGAGCGCATCGTGGAGCAGGCCCTCGCCCTGGTGGACCACGACGCGCCCGGCGACCTCGACGGGCTGCGCGTCGCGGTGTCGGCCGGCGGCACCCGCGAGCCGCTCGACCCGGTGCGCTTCCTCGGCAACCGCTCCAGCGGCCGTCAGGGCGTCGCCCTGGCCCTCGCGGCGGCGGACCTGGGGGCGGAGGTCGCGCTCGTCTGCGCACACGTCGAAGAGGCCGTGCTCGCGGATGCCGCGCAGCACCCGCTCACCCGCGTCGAGCACGTCGGCACCGCCGCCGAGCTGGGCGCGGCGATGCGGACGGCGGCCGAGGACGCCGCCGTGATCGTCATGGCCGCGGCGGTCGCCGACTACCGGCCGGCGGAGGTGTCGGAGCGCAAGCTCACCAAGGAGTCCGGGCCGCTCAGGAGCATCGAGCTGGTGCCGAATGACGACATCGTCGCGGCGCTCGCCGCACGCCGCACGCCGGGCCAGGTCGTGGTGGCATTCGCCGCCGAGACGGCGGACGACCACGCCCAGCTCCTCGCTCGCGCGCGGCGCAAGCGGGAGCGCAAGGGCGTCGACCTGCTGGTGGTCAACGAGGTGGGCTGGGACCGCGGCTTCGAGACTTCGCAGAACAGCGTGCACATGATCGGCGAGGAGGGCGCCGTGCTCGCGCAGGCGAGCGGCACGAAGCGGGCGGTCGCCGACGAGATCTGGAACGTGGTCGCCGACGTCCTCGGTTGATCGCCGCGCCTCAGCCGCCGATGTAGGACATCTCGATGCGCTTGCGCTGCGCACGCAGCTCGGGCGTGAGCGAGGCGCGCACCTCGGAGTAGCGGTCGTCGCGCGCACCCCAGATGGATGCCATCGCCGCGGCGAGCTCGTCATCGCCTGCACCCCCGCGCAGCAGCGCCCGCAGGTCGTGCCCGCTCGAGGCGAACAAGCACGTGAACAGCCGACCCTCGGTGGAGATGCGCGCTCGCGTGCACGTGCCGCAGAACGCGTTGGTGACGCTCGAGATGACGCCGATCTCACCGCCGCCGTCGACGTAGCGCCAGCGCTTCGCGGTCTCGCCCGGCACGACGGCATCCGCAGGCTCGAGCGGGAACACGTCGTGGATGCGCCGGATGATCTCGGCCGAGGGCACCACCTCGTCGAGCGACCAGCCGTTGGTGGTGCCGACGTCCATGTACTCGATGAAGCGCAGCGTGTACGGGGTGCCCTTGAACCGGCGCGCCATGTCGAGCACCTCGCCGTCGTTCACGCCCCGCTTGACCACCATGTTCAACCGGATCGGACCCAGCCCCGCCTCGTGTGCGGCGTCGATGCCGTCGAGCACCCGGCTCACCGGGAAGCGCACGTCGTTCATGCGCTGGAACAGCTCGTCGTCCAGCGAGTCCACCGACACCGTCACGCGTCGCAGCCCGGCCGCCTTCAGCGCCGCGGCCTTCACGGCCAGCGCCGAGCCGTTCGTGGTCAGGGCGATGTCGAGCGCCTCGCCCTCGGGGGTGCGCAACGCCGCCAGCTGCGCGATCAGCTGCTCGATGCCACGTCTCAGCAGCGGCTCACCCCCGGTGAGGCGGATCTTGTGCACGCCGTGCGCCGCCGCCACGGCGGCGATGCGGGTGATCTCCTCGAAGGAGAGCAGCTCGTCGCGGTCGAGGAAGGCGTAGTCGCGTCCGAACACCTCCTTGGGCATGCAGTACACGCAGCGGAAGTTGCACCGATCGGTGACCGAGATGCGCAGATCACGCAGCGGACGCTGATGCCGATCGGTGAGCGCTATCGGCGTGCCCGTGGCGGGCAGCCGCCTGGCACCGTCCGCGCGCGTGTCCGACATCGACGTCTCCCCTCTCGCGTGGCAACGGTATCACCCGGGGCCGACCGCCGGCCGCGCGATGGCCGTGCAATTCACCGCGGAAATCCTTGCCTTCTAAGAATACCGCGATATGAGAGCGCAATTCCGAGAACAATGGACTCGAAGGTGCGTGATTGATATGCTCGAAAGGTCGCGCCCGACCCCGTCGGCGGACATCGATTCAAGAATCAGCGGTTCGACGTATATCTCGCGTGACGACCCGACCGGGGGTCCGACCCGATAAGCCGTATCACTGCTACGACAGCAAGGAAGCTCTCGTATGAACAGCACCGCTATGTCCGATCAGCATTCCGGGTCAGCGCCGCAGCGCGACCCCGCTGACTACCTCGCCGATGCCGTGCGCATCGCCGTCGAGAACGTGCAGAACCAGGGCGGACCCTTCGGAGCCATCGTCGTCGCAGCCGACGGCCGCGTCTTCGAGGGCGTGAACCGTGTGACCGCGAACCTCGATCCGTCCGCGCACGCCGAGGTCACCGCCATCCGCAACGCCTGCCAGGGGCTGGGCACCTTCGACCTCACCGGCGCGACGCTCTACACGAGCTGCGAGCCGTGCCCGATGTGCCTGGCCACCTCGCTGTGGGCACGCATCGACCGGGTGTACTTCGCCGCGGACCGTCACGACGCCGCGAATGCCGGCTTCGACGATGCCGTGTTCTACCGCTACTTCGAAGGCACCGACGCCGACCGCGGGATCATGCCGGTCTCGGACATCGCCCTGCCGCCCGACCAGCGCGTCGCGCCCTTCCACGAGTGGAACAGCACCGCCACTCGCATCGAGTACTGACCCGCCGAACACTCCGGAGCCGATGATGTCTTCACCTTTCCCTCCTTCCGCACGCCCATCCGCCGACGACACGTCCCCGACGGAGGTCGTCGGCAATGACGCCGCCGGACTGTTCGCCCGGCACGACGAGGAGCTTCCGCCGCTGTCCACGGGCGCGACGACGACCGTCCAGGCCGAACCGAAGGGCGCATTCGACCGATTCTTCGAGATCACCCGCCGCGGCTCCACGCTCGGGCGTGAGATCCGCGGCGGCGTGGTCACGTTCGTGACGATGGCGTACATCGTCATCCTCAATCCGCTCATCCTCGGCGGTGTCACCGACGTCGCCGACGGAGCGCTGGACGCCGCGCAGATCGGGGCTGCCACCGGTCTGACCGCCGGCGTCATGACCATCCTCTTCGGCGTGGTCGCACGCCTGCCCTTCGCGCTCGCGGCGGGCCTCGGCATCAACTCCTTCCTCGCAGTCTCGGTCGTCGGCCAGGTCACCTGGCCCGAAGCCATGGGACTCGTCGTGATCAACGGCCTGCTGATCGTGCTGTTCGGAGCCACCGGCATCCGCACCGCCATCTTCCGCGCGGTGCCGCAGGCGCTGAAGGCGGCGATCACGGTCGGCATCGGCCTGTTCATCGCCTTCATCGGCTTCGTCGACTCCGGCTTCGTCAACCGCACTCCGGGCGGCCCGCCCGTGCAGCTCGGCGACAACGGCTCGATCACCTCCGTGCCGACACTGATCTTCGTGTTCGGCCTGGTGCTCATCGGCATCCTCGTCGCACGCAAGGTGCCCGGCGGCATTCTCATCGGCATCGTCGTCAGCACGGTCGTCGCGCTCATCGCGCAGTCGGTGCTCAAGCTCGGGCCCTCGTTCGAAGACCCCAACGGCTGGCACATGACCATCCCCGAACTCCCCGCCGCGTGGATCACCATCCCCGACTTCGGCCTGATCGGGCAGTTCGACCTGTTCGGGGCGTTCGGCCGCGTCGGCGCACTGTCGGCGACCATGCTGGTGTTCACGCTGGTCTTCTCGAACTTCTTCGACGCGATGGGCACGATGACCGGTCTCGCGAAGAACGCCGGCCTCGCCTACAAGGACGGCACCTTCCCGCGCCTGCGCGCCGCGTTCGTCGTCGAGGGCTTCGGCGCCGTGGCGGGTGGCGTGACGTCCACCTCCTCGAACACCGTCTACGTCGACAGTGCCTCCGGCATCGGCGAAGGCGCCCGCACGGGCGTGGCCTCGCTCGTGGTCGGCGTGCTGTTCCTGCTGTCGATGTTCCTCACCCCTCTCACGCTCGTCGTGCCGATCGAGGTCGGCTCGGCAGCCCTGGTGGTCGTCGGCGCGATGATGATGTCGCAGATCCGCGAGATCAAGTTCACGAAGTTCGCCGTCGCCCTGCCCGCGTTCCTCACCATCGTGACGATGCCGCTGACGTACTCGATCGCGAACGGGATCGGGGTCGGCTTCATCTCCTGGGCGCTCGTGAACGCGTTCGCGGGTCGGGCTCGCAAGGTGCACTGGCTGATGTGGATCGTCGCCGCGGGATTCGCGCTGTACTTCGTGCGCGGGCCGATCGAGGCGATGCTCGCGGGCTGACGCCGAGCGCAGAAGAGCCCGGCCCGGATTTTTCCGGGTCGGGCTCTTTCCTGCTTCTCTGGAATAGTCACGAGGAATGCCGAATGAATGCGCGCAGAAAGATCCCGGTAATGCGCATCGTGCATTCCGGGAATCCTCGATGTCGCTATTCGGATGCCAGCGGCGCGGCCTCTTCGATGAGCTGCAGAATACGCGCGGCGACGCTGACCGCGATCACTGCCGGCTGCTTGCCCGCGACCTCCGCAATGCCGATCGGGGTGGTCACGCGTTCGAGCGCCTGGGCGCTGTGCCCGGCCTCCGTCAGCTTCCGGCGGAACCGCGCCCACTTCGACGCTGAGCCGATCAGGCCGATCGAACCCAGCCCGGCGGTGCGCAGCGCCTGATCGACGATCGCGAGGTCCTCGAGGTGATCGTGGGTCATCACCAGCACGTGCGCGCCGGCCGGCAGCATCCGCAGCACGGATTCCGGCGCGGGGGAGTGGTGCACGCCGACCCGCGCGACGGCGTCGTCGGTGGCGGGTGCCAGTCGTTTCGGCTGCAGCATTTCGGCACGGGAGTCGACGAGGTGCAGCTCGAGTTCGTGCCGGGCGAGGATGCGCGCGAGCTCGAGCCCGACATGGCCCATGCCGAAGACGGCGACCGAGGGCACCACCCGCACCGGTTCCAGCATGATCGTGACCTCTCCTCCGCAGCACTGCACGCCGTACTCCGTGGTCGCCTTGTCGCTGAGGGTGAGCGTGAGCAGCTCGACCTCGGCGCTGCCGGTGGCGAGCATCGATCGGGCGCGGTCGATCGCGGTCGCCTCGAGGTTGCCGCCGCCGACCGTGCCGACGATCCGATCCGGAGCGACGACCATCTTCGCGCCGCCGTTGCGCGGCGCGTGCCCGCGGACCATCGCCAGGGTGACGATGACCGCGGGCGTGCGCGTCTCGCGCAGCTCGCGCAGCGCGTCCAGCCAGTCCACGGCGATCAGGCCGGGACGGGCGCGAGCTCGGTCTCCGCCTCCGGCTCCGGGGCGTCGCGCTCGCCGGCTGCGCGCGCGGCCTCGACGGCCCAGAAGACCGCCTCGGGCGTGGCCGGCGAGGCCAGCTGCACCGAGTGCCCCGCTGGACCGAACGCGCCCACCGCCTGCCGCAGCGCCTCGCGGGCGCTGAAGGCGAGCATGAACGGCGGTTCGCCGACGGCCTTGGAGCCGTAGATCGCGCCGTCCTCGCGGGCGTTCTGGAACAGTCGCACGTTCAGCTCCGGCGGCATCTCCGAGAAGCTCGGCAGCTTGTAGGTCGATGCCGACTGCGTCTGCAGACGCCCGCGGTGCGGGCCGTCACTGCTGTCCCACCGCAGCTCCTCGAGGGTGAGCCACCCCATGCCCTGCACGAAGGCGCCCTCGACCTGGCCGATGTCGATCATCGGCGAGAGCGAGTCGCCCACGTCGTGGATGATGTCGACGCGGCGCATGCGGTACGCGCCGGTGAAGCCGTCGACCTCGACCTCGGTGGCCGCGCAGCCGTAGGCGAAGTACTTGAACGGGGAGCCCTGCATGATGTCGGGGTTCCAGTGCAGCCCCTCGGTGCGGTAGTAGCCCGCCGCGAACAGCTGCACGCGCTGCAGGTAGGCCGCCCCCGCGACCTCCGCGAACGTGAGCCGCTGCGTGGTGTTGCCGAGTCCGGTGACGTATCCGCCCGCGAAGCGCACATCGCGCGCGTCGACGTTCAGCATCCGTCCGGCGACGTCGGCCATCCGCTCGCGGATCTGCTCGCATGCGTTGCGCACCGCACCGCCGTTGAGGTCAGCGCCAGACGACGCGGCGGTCGCCGAGGTGTTGGGCACCTTGTCGGTGCGCGTCGGTGCGAGGCGCACCTGATGCAGCTGAAGACCGAGCGCCGTCGCGGCGACCTGCAGCATCTTGGTGTGCAGTCCCTGTCCCATCTCGGTGCCGCCGTGATTCACGAGCACCGAGCCGTCCTTGTACACGTGCACGAGCGCGCCCGCCTGGTTGAACGCGGCGAAGTTGAACGAGATGCCGAACTTCACCGGCGTCATCGCGATGGCCCGCTTGACGTGCTCGCTTCCGGCGTTGAACCGCGCGATCTGCGCACGCCGCGCGTCGAGGGAGCTCTCGTCGCGCAGCTGGTTCCAGATCGCCGGCAGGCGCTCGGCGTCCTTCACCGGCTGTCCGTAGGGAGTCGCCTGACCGGGCCGGTAGAAGTTGCGCTCGCGCAGGTCGAGGGGATCGATCCCCAGCGCGGGGGCGATCCGGCCGAGGATGTCCTCGATGAGGAACACGCCCTGCGGTCCGCCGAAGCCGCGGAAGGCGGTGTTGGAGGTCTTGTTCGTCTTCGCGATCCGCCCGTGCGCGTGCACGTTCGGGATCCAGTAGGCGTTGTCGAGATGGCAGAGCGCGCGGCCCAGCACCGGCTCCGACAGGTCGAGGCTCCATCCCCCGTCGGCGGTCAGCACGGCATCCAGCGACTGCAGCATCCCGTCGTCGTCGACGCCCACCTTCCAGGCGATGTGGAACGGATGCCGCTTGCCGGTCATCGTGATGTCCTGCGTCCGGTTCAGGCGCAGCCGCACCGGGCGGCCGGTGAGCTTGGCGCCGAGTGCGGCGATCGCCGCGAAGCCGTGCGGCTGCATCTCCTTGCCGCCGAAGCCGCCGCCCATGCGCAGCTGCTGCACGGTGACCTGGTTCGACGAGACGCCCAGCACGTGCGCGACGATCTCCTGCGTCTCGGTGGGGTGCTGCGTGGAGCACTGCACGAAGTACTGCCCCTCGGTGTCCAGCATCGCGAAGGACGCGTGCGTCTCGAGGTAGAAGTGCTCCTGCCCGCCGAACTCGGTGACGCCTTCGAACACGCGGGGGGCGGAGGCGAGCGCGGATGCCGCGTCGCCGCGCTCGACGGTGCGGGCGATGCCCTGATATGACCCCGCGTCGATGGCATCCTGCACGGTGATCAACGACGGCAGCGGCTCGTACTGCACCTGCACCGCCGCGGCTCCCCGCCGCGCCGCCTCGGGGGTCTCGCCGAGCACCCACACCAGGGCGTGGCCGTAGAACATCGCCTCGGTCGGGAACAGCGGCTCGTCGTTCTTGATGCCGGCGTCGTTGACGCCCGGCACGTCGTCGGCGGTGAGCACCCGCACCACGCCGGGCACCTCGTAGGCCGGAGCGACGTCGACGGTGACACGCGCGTGCGCGTTGGTGGACTGCACCGGCCAGGCGGTCAGCACGCCGTGCGCGTGGGCCGCGACGTCGTCGGTGTACATGGCGGCGCCCGTCACGTGCAGGGCGGCGCTCTCGTGCACGGCGGAGGTGCCGACGACGGGGTGTGCGGGGCGATCGGCGAGCGCGCTCATGCGAGGGCCTCCTTGGACTGGATCACGGTCTGGCTGTATAGCTTGAGCAGGGCGGTGCCCAGCATGTGCGCGCGGTAATCGGCGCTGGCGCGGTGGTCGCTCATCGGAGTGCCCTCGGCCTGCAGCACCGCCGAGGCGCTGCGCACGGTGGCGATGGTCCAGGGCTGGCCGACGAGGGCCTCCTCGGTGGCACGAGCCCGCAGCGGCGTGGCGGCCACCCCGCCGAGTCCGATGCGCGCCGAGGCGACGACCCCGCCGTCGATGTTCAGGGCGAACGCGACGGCGACCGAGGAGATGTCGTCGAAGCGCCGCTTGGCGATCTTGTGGAACGCCGTGGTCGCGGCCAGGGGCAGCGGGATGCGCACCGCGGTGATCAGCTCGTCCTTCGCTCGCACCGATTGCCGGTAGCCGATGAAGTACTCGGCGAGGTCGACCTCGCGCTCGCCGTCCACGGACGCGAGCACGAGCCGGGCGTCGAGTGCGAGCAGAGCGGGCGGGGTGTCGCCGATCGGCGAACCGGTGCCGAGGTTGCCGCCCAGGGTCGCGCGGTTGCGGATGAGCCGGGAGGCGAACTGCGGCAGCAGCTGCGCGAGCAGCGGCACGCGGCCGTCGAGTCGGCGCTCGATCTCGGAGAGCGTCAGCGCGGCGCCGATCTCGATCTGGTCCTCGCCGATGTGCAGCTCGCGCAGCTCGGGCAGCTGATCGACCGCGACGGTGAGCGGGGCGCGGCTGCCGCGCAGGTTCACCTCCACCCCCCAGTCGGTGGAGCCGGCGACGACGAGCGCGTCGGGCTCGTCGCGCAGCAGGCGCAGGGCGCTGGGCAGGTCGGCGGGGCGCACGAATCGGGCGTCGCCGACCGTGACATCGGTGGATGCCGGCGCGGGAGCGGGCTGTGACAGACGCTGCTGCAGCGGGTCGTCGGCTTCCGGCGAGCCCAGCGCGTACGCGGCGTCGCGGATCGGGCGGTACCCCGTGCAGCGGCAGAGGTTGCCGCTGAGTGCGTGCAGGTCGAAGCCGTTCGGACCGTGCTCGCAGTCGTGCGCGTCGTCGTCGAGCTCCGAGGCCGGCTCGGCGGATGCCGCAGCCGGGGCGGAAGCCACAGCCGGGGCGGAAGCCACAGCCTCGGCGGATGCCGCAGCGCGATCGGCGCGGTAGTACTCGCCGGCCATGCTGCACGCGAAGCCGGGCGTGCAGTAGCCGCATTGCGAGCCGCCCGCCTCGGCGAGCTTCTGCTGCACCGGGTGCAGGTCATCCACGTCGCCGAGTCCCTCGGCGGTGACGACCTCCTGGCCGTCGAGCGCGTAGACCGGCACCAGGCAGGCGTTGACGGCGGTCCACGCCGTGCCGCCGGTGGCATCCGGGGTGGCGACGAGCATCGCGCACGCACCGCACTCGCCCTCCGCGCAGCCCTCCTTGCTTCCGGTCAGGCCCTTCTCGCGCAGCCAGTCCAGGGCGGTGGTGTGGGCGGGTGCGCCGTCGAGCGGGCGGCCGCGCCCGTTGACGGTGACGGTGGTATCGGTCATCTCGTGTCTCCTCGGATGGGGCGCCGCGGCGCCATCGCAGCACCTTCGCGTGCCATGGGGTGACCCCGAACCCTCAGACGGATGCTCGACCGGTGTGCGCCGACGATGGCGGCAGCGCCCGCGAGCTGTTCGCGCCGGGGGACGGGATCCGGGTCGGGATCCGTCCGGCGCGGCTCAGGCGCCGTGGGCGTACCAGTTGCCCCAGACGAGGGAACGGGCGAAGGGGGCGGTGTCGCGGAAGATCCGTCGCGCCATGAGCGGCCCCCTCATCGTCGAGTTCACAGGTGGTCTGAGTGACTGACGCACACACTACGCCACGCCCCGCCGACGGTCAACCGCATGCGCTTGCCAGACGGCGCAGACGGCAGTAAACTTGAGTCAACACCACTCAAGTTTGAAGGAGTCCCTCCAGGAGGAGCGAATGGCCAACCCCGCCCAGACCGAAGAGCAGCAGAGCGCCCTCGAGCAGTTCGGCATCAACCTCACCGACCGCGCCCGCCAGGGCAAGCTCGACCCGGTGATCGGCCGCGACAGCGAGATCCGACGGGTGAGCCAGGTGCTCACCCGTCGCACGAAGAACAACCCGGTGCTCATCGGCGAGCCCGGCGTCGGCAAGACCGCCGTCGTAGAAGGGCTCGCGCAGCGCATCGTCGCGGGAGACGTCGCCGAGTCCTTGAAGGACAAGGAGCTCGTCGCGCTGGACATCTCGGCGCTCGTCGCCGGCGCGATGTACCGCGGCCAGTTCGAGGAGCGACTGAAGAGCGTGCTCAAGGAGATCACCGAGTCCGACGGCAAGGTGATCACCTTCATCGACGAGCTGCACGTGCTGATGGGCGCCGGTGGGGGCGAGGGCTCGGTCGCGGCATCCAACATGCTCAAGCCCATGCTCGCGCGCGGTGAGCTGCGCATGATCGGCGCCACCACGCTCAACGAGTACCGGGAGTTCATCGAGAAGGACGCGGCCCTCGAGCGCCGTTTCCAGCAGGTGTACGTCGGGGAGCCGACCGTGGAGGACACCGTCGCCATCCTGCGCGGCCTCAAGGGACGCTATGAGGCGCACCACGGGGTGACGATCTCCGACAGCGCGCTGGTGGCGGCCGCCGCCCTGTCCAACCGCTACCTGCCCAGCCGGCAGCTGCCCGACAAGGCGATCGACCTGATCGACGAGTCCATGTCTCGGCTGAAGATGGAGATCGACTCCTCGCCGGTCGAGATCGACGAGCTCAAGCGGCAGGTCGACCGGATGCGACTCGAGGAGCTCGCACTGAAGAAGGAGAAGGACGCCGCCTCGAAGGAGCGCCTCGCCGCGCTGCGCGAGCAGCTCGCCGAGCTCGAGCGCGAGCTGACCGGGCTGGAGGAGCGTTGGGCGCGCGAGCGTCAGGGCCTCAACCGCGTGGGCGAGCTGAAGAAGAAGCTCGACGACGCTGTCACCCAGCGCGATCTGGCGATGCGAGAAGCCGACTACACCAAGGCGTCCAAGCTCGAGTACGAGACCATCAAGCGCCTGCAGGCGGAGATCGCCGAGGCCGAGCAGGCCGAGGCATCGCTCTCCGATGAGGGCCGGATGGTCAACGAGCAGGTCACCGACGAGGACATCGCGGCGGTGATCGCCGCGTGGACCGGCATCCCCGTGGGTCGCCTGCTGCAGGGCGAGAGCGAGAAGCTGCTGCACCTGGAGAGCGAGCTGGGCCGGCGCCTGATCGGTCAGAAGGACGCCGTGAAGGCGGTGTCGGATGCCGTCCGCCGCTCGCGCGCCGGGATCAGCGACCCGGGCCGCCCCACCGGCTCCTTCCTGTTCCTCGGCCCGACCGGCGTCGGCAAGACCGAGCTCGCCAAAGCGCTCGCCGCGTTCCTCTTCGACGACGAGCACGCCATGGTGCGCATCGACATGAGCGAGTACGGCGAGAAGCACTCCGTCTCGCGACTGGTCGGCGCCCCTCCGGGGTACGTCGGCTACGAGCAGGGCGGCCAGCTGACCGAGGCGGTGCGCCGACGTCCGTACAGCGTGGTGCTGCTCGACGAGGTCGAGAAGGCGCACCCCGAGGTGTTCGACGTGCTGCTGCAGGTGCTCGACGATGGTCGTCTCACCGACGGACAGGGCCGCACGGTCGACTTCTCGAACGTCATCCTCATCCTCACGTCCAACATCGGCTCGCCGATCCTCATAGATCCGGTCATGTCGGCCGACGAGAAGCGCGAAGCGGTGATGGCGCTGGTGCGTCAGTCATTCCGGCCTGAATTCCTCAACCGGCTCGACGACATCGTGATGTTCTCGTCGCTCACGCAGGACGACCTCGCGCAGATCGTCGAGCTCTCCGTCGACTCGCTGCAGCGGCGCCTCGGCGACCGCCGGCTCACGCTCGCGGTGACGCCGGATGCCAGGGCGTGGCTGGCCGAGCGCGGCTACGACCCGGTGTTCGGCGCCCGGCCGCTGCGCCGGCTGATCCAGACCGAGGTGCAGAACCGCCTGGCCACGGCGCTGCTGTCGGGCGGCGTGCGCGACGGCGAAACGGTGCGCGTCGACGTCGCCGCGGACGGCTCGGGGCTGGTGCTCACCAGCCAGAGCTGAGAGAGGGACGAGTGCGCGTGATTTCCGCATCGTGGTAGCGCTCATTCGAGATTCGGAAAAAATCCTTGACTCGGTGGAAGGGATCGGTCATCATCAGATGTGCCTTCACCGCTGAAGGCACAGGATCAGCAGCTGGGGACCCGAGCCGACTCACGCAGTCGTGCCCCCTCGCGCCGTCGCCGCACCGGGTGCGGCGGCGGCTCCGCGCAGTGCCACGCAGTACTCATCCCCCCGCAACACTCAATGAAGAGGTCCACAAGAATGAGCAAGCAGAAGAAGGAAGCCCTTCGCCCTGAAGACGAGCGCCTGTCCCTCGGCGCCACCTTCGGATACGGGCTCCAGCACGTGCTGACGATGTACGGCGGCATCATCGCCCCGCCCCTGATCATCGGTCAGCTCGCCGGACTCAGCCCCGCAGAGATCGGCGTGCTCATCGCGTCGTGCCTCTTCATGGGCGGTCTGGCCACCATCCTGCAGACGGTCGGCGTGCCGTTCTTCGGCTCGCAGCTGCCGCTCGTGCAGGGCGTCTCGTTCGCCGGCGTCGCGACCATGGGCGCGATCGTCACCAACGGCGGCGGTCTGCCGGCCGTGTTCGGATCGGTGATCGCCGCCTCCGTCCTCGGCCTGCTGATCGCACCCATCTTCGCGATGGTCATCCGCTTCTTCCCGCCGGTCGTCACCGGCGTCGTCATCACCACCATCGGCCTCACCCTGCTGCCCGTCGCTGCGCGCTGGGCGATGGGCGGCAACGCCACCGCTGACGACTACGGCTCGCCGCAGAACCTGCTGCTCGCCTTCGTCACGCTGCTGTTCGTGCTGATCCTCAGCAAGGTGCCGATCGGCGCCGTCTCGCGCCTGTCGATCCTGCTCGCGATCGTCGCCGGCACGGTCTTCGCCGCGTTCCTCGGCCGCGTCGACTTCACTCAGGTCGGCGAGGGTGCGATCTTCGCGTTCCCGACGCCGTTCGCGTTCGGCTGGCCCACCTTCGAGATCGCCGCCATCATCTCGATGTTCATCGTCATCCTGGTCACCCTCACCGAGACCACCGCCGACATCCTCGCCGTGGGCGAGATCGTGGGCACCAAGGTCGACAAGAAGCGCATCGCCGACGGTCTGCGCGCTGACATGCTCTCCAGCGCCGTATCCCCCGTGTTCGGCACCTTCACCCAGTCCGCGTTCGCGCAGAACGTCGGCCTGGTCGCCATCACCGGAGTGAAGAGCCGCTTCGTGGTCACCGCCGGCGGTGTCGTGCTCGTGGTCCTCGGCCTGCTGCCGGTTCTCGGCCGCGTCGTCGGCGAGATCCCCTCGCCGGTGCTCGGCGGCGCGGGCATCGTACTGTTCGGCTCGGTCGCGGCATCCGGCGTCCGCACCCTCGCCAAGGTCGACTACCGCGGAAACATGAACCTGGTCATCGTTGCGGCCTCGGTGGGCATCGGCATGCTGCCGATCGCTGCGCCGACGATCTACGACCAGATGCCCGCCTGGTTCAACACGATCTTCCACTCGGGCATCAGCTCCGCCGCGGTCGCCGCGATCTTCCTCAACCTGCTGTTCAACCACGTCGGCGCACGCCGGGCGAAGGGCGCGAACAGCTTCGTGGCAGCGCCCACGCGCAGCATCCCCGTGGCCTACCTCGACGCGTTCGAGGACGGTGACTCGATCATCGACGGCAGGATCGTCGACCGTGACGGCAACGACGTGCCGGTGAAGGCGCTCGAGCACTAGCAGACGCACTGCTAAACGCCTCTGGCGGGTTCGGCTCGTGCCGGACCCGCCGGAGGCGTCTGCATGCCGGGCAGACCGGGACGCCGCGGTCAGTCCGAGTGCGAGGTCTTCCAGTCGTCGGGCCCCGTGGAGCCCGCCGGGTAGATCTCGAGGGGCACCTCGTCGCGCGCCCACGCGTCGCGCACGGGCTGGATGATCCGCCAGCACTGCTCGGCCTCGTCGGCACGCACCGAGAGGGCCACGTCGCCGCTGAGCAGTTCGTCGAGCACCTCCTCGTAGGAGCGCTGCTGACCCGCGCCGAGATCGGCGACCAGATCCTCGTCCCGCAGCGCGAAGGGGTCGTCGCCACCGGTGACGTGCAGGCGCAGGTGCATCTCGTCGGGGCCCAGCGAGAACGTCAACCGCCCCCCGTCGACGGGGGTGCCGGCCAGCCCCGGCGGCACGTGCCGCACCGGCTTGAACGTCACCACGATCTCGGACCACTTGCGCGCGAGCGCCTTACCCGAGCGCAGCACGAACGGCACGCCGGTCCAGCGATCGCTCGCGACCTCGAACACCACCTCTGCGAGGGTCTCGGTCTTGCGGGAGTCGTCCACGCCCTCCTCGTCGCGGTACGACGGCAGCTTGCGATCGCCCTGCCCGGGGATGTGCTGGGTGCCGGCGGTGTACTGCGCGCGTCGCGACTGGGTCTTCGGGTCGTCGTCCATCACGTGCGTGGCGCGCAGCACCGCGGCCTTCGCGTCGCGCAGATCGCGCTCGTGCAGGGTCGCCGGCGGATCCATCGCCAGCAGCGCGAGCACCTGCAGCAGATGGCTCTGGATCATGTCGATCAGGGCGCCCGCCTTGTCGTAGTAACGGGCTCGCCCCTCGAGGGCGACCGACTCGTCGAAGCGGATCAGGACCTGCTCGATGTGCTCGGCCGACCACACCGGTTCCCAGATGCGGTTGGCCAGCCGCACGCCGAGCAGATTCAGCAGCGTCGAACGGCCGAGGAAGTGGTCGACGCGGAAGATCTGCTGCTCGGGTACGAGCGCCAGCAGCTTCTCGTTGAGCTCACGCGCGCTCGCCTCGTCCTCCCCGAAGGGCTTCTCCATCGCCAGCACCGTGTGCTCGGGCAGGGTGAGTCCGGCCATCGCGTCGATGGCGGCCGCGGTGACCGCGGGCGGCAGCGCGAAGTACAGCACCGTGTTCGGCTCTACAGTGTCGACGAGGGATGCCACGGCATCCGCGTTCGTGACATCGGCGGTCATGTAATCCGCGATCTCGATGCGCGACAGCGCGTCGGGATTGTCGGAGAAGGCCTTCTTCACCTGCGAGCGCCATGTGTCGGCATCCCACTTCTCCGTGCCCGATCCGCGCAGGATCACCCGATGCTTGTGCTCCTTCGCGAGCAGCGAGGCGAGCGAGGGCAGCAGCAGCCGGGACGTGAGATCGCCCGAGGCGCCGAGGATGAAGAGCGTAGTGGTGGTGGACATGCGTTTGACGGTAGTCGTCGACGCGTCGAGCGCAAGGGGGGTGGAATCCTGGCGATGACGATGGGAGACTCCGGAAAATGGTGACACGGATCGAGGACTACGCCCTGCTCAGCAACTGCCGCACCGCGGCACTGGTGTCGCGAGAGGGCAGCATCGACTGGCTGTGCCTGCCCCGCCTCGACTCCGGCAGCACGTTCGGTGCGCTGCTCGGGGATGAGAGCCACGGTCGCTGGGAGCTGCGGCCGACCGACGAGGACGCCACGTGCACGCGCCGATACGACGATGACACCTTCGTGCTCGTCACGCGGTGGGAGAGCGCGGACGGCGTGGCGGAGGTGCACGACTTCATGCCGATCGACCCGCACCCGGCGGTGGCCATCCAACGCACCGACGTGGTGCGCCGCGTGGTGGGTGTCGAGGGCACCGTGACGCTGCGGCAGCGGCTCAGCCTGCGCTTCGACTACGCCCGGGCCATGCCGTGGGTGCGACAGACTGGGACGGACGAGCACCCGCAGCTGGTGGCGATGGCCGGCCCGAACGCGGTGATCGTGCGCGGACCGCGCCTGCACGCCACGAATCACGAGCACACCGGTGAGCTGACGGTGAGCGCGGGTCAGACGCAGGACGTGTCGCTGACCTGGTTCCCCTCCTACCGTCCCGTGCCGGATCGGCTCGACGTCGATCATGCCCTCGCGGTGACTCGCCACTGGTGGCAGAAGTGGGCCGATCGCATCGAGCAGTCCGGGCCGCATCGCGACCATGTCGTGCGCTCGCTGCTGATCCTGCGCGCGCTGACCAACCACGAGACCGGTGGCATCGCCGCGGCCGCGACGATGGCGCTGCCCGAGGACATCGGCGGGTCGCGCAACTGGGACTACCGGTACGTGTGGCTGCGCGACGCCGCACTCACGCTCGAGGCTCTGCTCGACCACGGCTTCCTCAAACTCGCCGAGCGGTGGCGCGAGTGGCTGCTGCGAGCGGTGGCTGGGGACCCGGCTGATCTGCAGATCATGTACGGGCTGGCCGGCGAGCGGGACCTCAGCGAGTGGGAGCTGGACTCCCTGCCGGGCTACGAGAACTCCGCGCCGGTGCGGGTGGGCAACGATGCCGCCTCGCAGTACCAGGCCGACGTCGTCGGCGAGGTGCTGGTGACGCTTTCAGCCGCGCGTTCGGCGGGGCTGAAGGAGTCGGAGTTCTCATGGCCACTGGAGCGTCAGCTGCTGCGCTTCGCCTCGGAGCAGATCGAGCGCCCCGATCACGGGCTGTGGGAGATCCGCGGCGACCCGCACATGTTCACGCACTCGCGCGCCATGATCTGGGCGGCGTTCGACCGCGGCGTGCGCGCGGTCGAGGAGCACGGGCTCGATGGTCCGGTCGAGCGGTGGCGCGGCCTGCGTGATCGCCTCAAGAAGGAGATCGACGAGCACGGCGTCGCCGACGGCCACTTCGTGCAGTACTACGGCAGCACCGAGGTGGACGCCTCGCTGCTGCTGCTCGCTGAGGTCGGCTTCTGCGACGCCGACGACCCGCGGATGCTGAAGACGGTCGAGCGCATCGAGCAGACATTGATGTACGACGGGCTGGTGTACCGCTACCGCACCGACACCGGTGTGGACGGTCTGCCCGGCGGTGAGAGCCCGTTCCTGGCCTGCTCGTTCTGGCTGGTGGAGCAGTACGCCGCGACCGGACGACGTGACGAGGCCGATGCGCTGATGGCGCGTCTGTGCGGTCTCACGAACGACGTCGGGATGCTGTCGGAGGAGTACGACCCGCGAGCCGGACGCCAGGTGGGCAACACGCCGCAGGCGTTCTCGCACCTGGCGCTGGTGCGCGCGGCGGACTCCCTCGCGCGCAGCGAGATGCGACCCCGCTGACGGACGGACCGCCTGGACGCGACTGCGCGCCGCCCTTGTCGGGGCGGGGCGCGGTCGCGGTCGGGTGCGGCGGAGGTCAGGCGTTGGCGATGATCGTCTCTCCGATGGGCCGGCGCATGCGCGGAGCGGTCTCGCCGCGCTGGATGCCCTCGGGGAGCGCGTCCGCGCTGCCGAGGTCGCCCACGGCGATCACGGTGGTGGGCAGGAAGCGCTGCTCGAGGCCGACCAGTTCGCGCACCTTCTCGGGGTCGAAGCCGCTCATCTGGTGCACGTGCAGTCCGTTGGAGTGCGCCTGGATCGACAGGTGCGCCACGGCCTGGCCGAGGTCGTAGACGGCGTGGGTGATCGCGGCGCCCTCGGCGTCCGCGGTCTCGGCGATCGCGACCACGAGCACCGCGGCGCGCGCGGCCCAGGCCTGGTTGAACTCGACGAGCGCCGAGACGACCCCGCGGTGCAGCTCGGTGCCGCGGCGCGCGACGATGAAACGCCAGGGCTGGGAGTTGTAGGCCGACGGCGTCCACCGGGCGGCCTCGAGCGCGGAGGCGAGCTTCGCCTCGTCGATGGCGGTCTCGGCGTCGTAGGCGCGGGGGCTCCAGCGGTCGGCGAGGATGTCGAGCACGGGATGCTCGGTCTGGGCGGTGCGGTCGAGGACGGGCGTGCTCATCAGATGAGGCCTTTCGTTGTGCGGATCGTTCAGGCGGACCTCATCGTCCGGACAGCACAACAAGTCTATGCGAGCGCATATTCCCCCGCCGCTCGTCACCCGCTCAACCGCGCAGCGCCTCGCCTAGCTTCACCCTGGCGCCCATCCGCAGCAGCGAGTTCTCGTAGATCTTCGCCGCGACGACGATGGCTCCCGCACACGTCGCGAGCAGGATCGCCAGCGACAGGGCGCCCTCCCACCACTGCGCCTCGCCGACGAACATCCGCACCGGCATCGCGACGGGCGCCGAGAACGGCACATACGACATGATCGTCAGCACCAGCGGGTTGTCGTTGAAGAAGATGACCAGGAAGTACGGCGCCATCACCAGCATCATCAGCGGCATCGTCGTGGAGCCGATGTCCTCCTGCCGAGACACCATCGCCGCTGCCGCGGCGTACAGCGAGGCCAGCAGCACGAACCCGAACAGGAAGAACACCGCGAACCACAGCACCGGTGCGCCGATCCCCGCGAGCAGTTCGTTCTGACCGGTCACGATGAGCCCCACGATGGCGATCGCGGCCAGCGCGACGATCTGCCCCATCGCCAGCACGGTGTTGCCGAGCACCTTGCCTGCCAGCAGCTCCCGCGTCGGGATGGCCGAGATGAGCAGCTCGACCACTCGGGTCTGCTTCTCCTCCACCACGCTCTGCGCGATCGTGCCGCCGAAGGTCGACGCGGCCATCAGGAACACCACGCCGAACCCGATCGCGACGAGATAGCGCAGAAGCGGATCCGTGTCGGCCGGCTCCAGCACCTCCACCTTCGGCACCTGCGACAGCTGCATCATCAGCGACGTCGGGGCGTCCTCTTTGGTCAGCACCACGAATCCGAAGCCGCTCTCGTCGCCCGGCACGATCGCCGCCGACACCTCGTCGTCCTTCACCAGCGTCTCCGCAGCCGACCGGTCGGCGACGAGTGTCGGCTCCACGTCGGGAAGCGCCTCGGCGACCGCCGCGGTCTCGGAGGTCACGGCGATGGCATCCGGGCTCGCGCTCCGGCTGGCCAAGCCGCCGATCAGCACTGCTGCGAGCGCGATCAGCAGCAGGATGCCGGTGGCGATCACGAACGCGCGGCTGCGCAGCTTCGCGGTGATCTCGCGCTCGGCGACCAGCCACACCGCCGAGGCGGGCAGCGGCGCAGGGGAGGGGGCGGGTCGGTCGGTGATCATGCGATGACCTCCTTGAAGATCTGGGCGAGAGAAGGGTGCTGCGGCGCGAAGCGCGAGACGGCGCCGCGCGCGACGGCCTCGTGCAGCACGCGCTGCGCGGTGTCGGCGGTGTCGACGTCGAACAGCGCCGTGCCGCCCTCGAAGTCCACGACGCTGACTCCCGGTTCGGCGCGCAGCCACCCGGCGTCCGCGGCGGAATCGAGCCGGTAGCGCAGGGTCGAGTGCAGCGCGCGCAGCTCGTCGCGCGAGCCCGCGGCGCGGATGGTGCCGCCGGCGATGATGATGAGATCGTCGCAGAGCCGCTCGACGACGTCGAGCTGGTGCGAGGAGAACAGGATGGCAGCGCCCGCGGCCGCCCGGCGCTGCAGCACCTCGGCCACCACGTCCACGGCCAGCGGGTCGAGTCCGGAGAACGGCTCGTCGAGGATGAGCACCTGCGGGTCGTGCACGAGCGCGACGGCGATCTGCGCGCGCTGCTGGTTGCCCAGCGACAGCGCCTCGATCTTGTCGTCGAGGCGCTCGCCCAGACCCAGCTCCTCGAGCAGGGCGGTGGCGCGCGTGGTGGCATCCGCTCTGCTGAAGCCGTGCAGGCGCGCGAGATACACCACCTGCTCGAGCACCTTCATCTTCGGGTACAGCCCGCGCTCCTCGGGCATGTAGCCGAAGCGCTGCCGGTCGTCGGCGCCGGCCGGTGCGCCGCCCAGCGTGACGGTGCCGGCGTCGGCTGAGAGCACGCCGAGGATGATGCGCATGGTCGTGGTCTTGCCGGCGCCGTTGCCGCCGACGAAGCCGGTCAGGCGGCCGGGGACGACATCGAAGCGGATGCCGTCGAGCACGGTGCGCGCGCCGTAGCTCTTGGTGATGCCGTCGAGGCTGAGGATGCTCATGACCTCCACGGTAGGGATGGCGCGCCGGCGCCGGCATCCCCCGCGCGGTTGATCGTGCGGCGGCGGTCGGCGCACGCGCTCCCCCTAGCGGCGGAGATGCAGCACCGTGCGCACGACCAGTCCCGCGACGAGTGCCCAGAACGCCGCGCTGATGCCGAGCACCGCGATGCCGGACGCCGCGACGAGGAAGGTCACGACCGCCGGCATCCGCTCGCCCGGATCGTCGATGGCCTGCTGCACGGCGGCGCCGAAGGCGCCGAACAGCGCGAGCCCTGCGACCGCGGGGATGACCGCGGCCGGGGCGAGCAGCACAAGGGCGACGAAGACGGCCGACAGCCCGCCCAGCGCGAGGTAGGAGACGCCCGTCGAGACACCGGCGATCCAGCGCCGCGCCGGATCCGGTTCCGCGTCGGGCGACGCGGCGAGGGCCGCGCTGATCGCGGCGAGGTTGATGGCGTGCCCGCCTGCCGGTGCGCACAGCGCGGTGCCCAGACCGGTGACGAGCATCGCCGGGCGCCACGGCACCTCGTAGCCGAAGCTGCGCATCACGGCGATGCCGGGCACGTTCTGCGACGCCATGGTGACGATGAACAGCGGCAGGGCGATGCCGACGATCGAGCCGACGGTGAACGTCGGTGCGGTGAAGGTGAACGCCGGCAGCAGCGCGATCGGCTCCGCCTCGGTTCCGGATGTCGAGATGCTCACCGCCACGACGACGGTCGCGGCGAGGAAGGCCGCCGGCACCGCCCAGCGCGGCGCGAGGCGCGTGCACACCAGCCAGGTGAGCACGACCGGCAGCACGCTCCACGGGTCGGCGACGATGCCCGCGACCGGGGCCAGGCACAGCGGCAGCAGCACGCCGGCGAGCATGGCCTGCGCGATCGACGGCGGGATGGCGGCGATGAGCGCGCCCAGCCGCGGCACGAGCGCGGTGAGCAGGATCAGCGCGGCGACCACGAGGAAGGCGCCGACCGCCGCCGGCCAGCCGCCTTCGACGCCGCTGACCGCGGCGAGCAGCGCGGCGCCCGGCGTCGACCAGGCCGACGTGATCGGCATGCGGTAGCGGCGGGCGAGGATGATGCACGCTGCGCCCATGGTCAGGCTCAGGGCCAGCAGGCCGCTCGCCGCCTCAGCGGGGCTCGCGCCGACGGCGGTGAGGCCGGTGAGCACGACGGCGAACGAGCTGGTGAAGCCCACCAGTGCGGTGACGACGCCCGCCGTGATCGGGCGGGCCGCAGTAGGGCGTGAAGCGGAAGGCATGAGTCCTCATCGGGCGGGATGCTTCGAGGCTATCTGTCGACGCCGGAGCAATTTACATGCACGGGAATATATTCCGGCGTCGCTCGGTTGCGTTCGGTGTCAGTTGTTCCCCCAGAGAAGGATCTCCTCATGGCCCGCACCATCGGTTACATCGTCGGCAGCATCTCGAGCACCTCCATCAACCGCACCCTCGCCGAAGCGCTGGTCAAGCTCGCGCCCGAGGGCGTGGAGATGCGCGAGATCGCCATCAAGGACCTGCCGTTCTACTCACCCGACCACGACGCGGACTACCCCGCTGCGGCGCGGGAGTTCAAGCAGGCCATCGCTGACGTCGACGGCGTGCTCATCGTCACTCCCGAGTACAGCCGCTCGATCCCCGGCGTACTGAAGAACGCGCTGGACTGGGCATCGCGGCCCTACGGGCGCAACTCCTTCGACCACAAGCCGACCGCGGTGATCGGCGCTTCCGCCGGCGGTGTGGCGACCGCGGCCGCGCAGCAGCACCTGCGCGCCATCCTCGGCCACTTCAACGCGACGACCATGGGTCAGCCCGAGGGCTTCATCCAGCTCACCCCCGGCCTCATCGACGAGAACCACGACATCACGGTCGAGAGCACCCGGGAGTTCCTCGGCTTCTACCTTCAGTCGTTCCTCGGCCTGATCGACCGCGCGGAAGCTGCCCGTCAGGCCGCCTGACCCTGCTGGCTCTCTGACCCTGTCGAAGGCCCCTGAGCCTGTCGAAGGGTCAGGTCAGCCCATGGCGGTGCGCCAGCACGATCGCCTGCACCCGATCGCGCGCGCCCAGCTTCTGCAGCACCCGCGAGACGTGCGTCTTCACCGTCGCCTCGCCGATGAACAGGGCGCGCGCGATCTCTGCGTTGCTGCGCGCATCCGCCATCAGCGCGAGCACCTCGCCCTCACGATCGGTGAGCGCCTCGGTGAGCAGGCCCCCGCCCCTCGCTCCGGTATGAGTTCTTGTCGCCTGCGACGGGGGCTCGGCGACAGAAACTGATACCGGAGCGGTGGGCGGTGCGGATGGCGCGAAGCGCGTGAGCACCCGCCTGGTCACCTCGGGGGCCAGCACGGCGTCCCCGGCGGCGAGCGCGCGCACCGCGCCGATCAGCTGCTCGGGGCCGGCGTTCTTCAGCAGGAACCCGCCCGCGCCGGCGTCGAGTGCCTCGAAGAGGTACTCGTCGCGATCGAAGGTGGTGACGATGGCGATCGGGGCGGTGATGTCCGGGTCGGCCACGATGCGCCGCGTCGCCTCGATGCCGTCCATGTCGGGCATCTGCACGTCCATCGTGATGACATCCGGATGCAGCTGCGCGGCCAGCCGCACGGCCTGGGCACCGGTGCCGGCCTCGCCGACGACGTCGATGTCGGGCTGCGTGCCGAGAATTGCCCGGAAGCCGGCACGCAGCATCACGTGGTCGTCCACGAGCAGCACCCGGATCATCGGACGCTCCCCGCCGGCATCCGCCCGGCTTCGATGTCTGCAGCGATCGGGTGCCCTGCGCGAGTCAGCGGCACGCGCACCCGCACCCGGAAGCCGCCCTGCGCGCGCGGCTGCAGCTCGATGTCGCCGCCCGAGGCCAGCGCGCGCTCGCGCATGCCGAGCTGGCCGAGACCCGGGCGCAGCGCACCGACCGTCCGCCCCGTGTTGACGACCTCCAGCTCGACGGCATCCGCGGAGTGGCGCACCCGCACGTCTGCAGTCGCGCCGGGCCCCGCGTGCCGGCGGGCGTTGGTCAGCGCCTCCTGCGCGATGCGGTACAGATTTACGCCGACCGTCGACGGCACGGGCACCGGATCGCCGATCACCGTGAAGTCCGTCGGCAGGCCGGCATCCCGAGACGCCTGGGCGAGCCGCGCGATGTCACCGAGTCCGACCGACGAGGCCGGCTCCTCCGCCGCGCGATCGCCGGGGTCGCGCAGCGTCTCGAGCAGCTGTCGGAAGTCGGAGATCGCGTCGCGCGACGCGTCTTCGACGGCCGCCAGCATCCGCTTCGCCGCGGCGGGATCGCGGTCGACCATCAACCGTGCCGCGCCCGCCTGCACCCCCATCACAGAGACGTGGTGGGCGACGACGTCGTGCAGCTCGCGGGCGATGCGCACCCTGTCGAGCGCGACGGCTTGCGCGGCGGTGCGGGCGCGCTCGGCCTCCAACTCGTCCGTGCGCTGCTCGAGCGCATGGCGCTCGGCGGCGGCGTGCCAGGAGCGCTCGCCGAAGTAGTAGGCGCCGCCGAAGTAGAGCACATTGATCAGCAGCTGGATCATCATGAACGCCACGAAGGGCGAGAACAGCCCCGCTGCCACATCCGCCTTGTCGGCTTCGGCGATCGCATCGCGGTACATCACCACGATGAGCCACACGAACATGGCCAGGATGATTCCCACGCGCACCAGCAGAGCCGCCCGCCGGTCGTTCATCCAGGCGCCCACCGTGTACAGGCCGATGAACATCGCGATGTTGGTCGCGTACAGCTCGGGAACCCGCAGGGTCACGCCGGTGAACATCACCACGGCGATGACGACCGCGACGGATGCCGGATACCGGCGACGCACGGTCAGCGGCGCCGACACGCCGACCACCACCAGCAGCGCCCACCACATCGGCGCCTGCTCGTCGCCGTACAGCCCGGAGACCGTCGACAGGCCCGCGCTGATCACTCCGCCGACGAGCATGACGGCGGCCAGCAGCAGGTCCTGGCGCCGATCGCGAGCGGTGGGCGTGCGCGTGAAGGGCGTGGGCTCGGACATCCCTCCACCGTAGAGCGCATGCCCGGCGGCCACATCCGCCGCGAGGGGGAGAGCCGCGTGGTGTGCGCCGGCACCCGTCCTTCCCCGGGGTTTCGGTGTCAGCGGCGCCGGCGGATGATGGGCGACATGACCGGACGCATCATCATCGACCTCTTCACCACCCTCGACGGCGTCGCACAGGCACCCGGCGGGCCCGAGGAGGACGTCAGCGGGGAGTTCCCCTACGGGGGATGGCAGGCGGGCTACCCGAGCCGGGCGGTGGGGGAGAGCGTGATGGCGGGCATGCAGACCCTGGACGCCCTGCTGCTGGGTCGGCGCACGTACGACATCTTCGCCGCCTACTGGCCGCATCACCTCGACGGCCCGGAGGGGAGCATCGGCCGCCTGTTCGACCGCGTGCCGAAGTACGTGGCGTCACGCGATGCCGCTATCGATCTGGCCTGGCAGGGATCGCGCCGGGTCGGCGACGACCTGCCCGCCGAGATCGCCGCGCTGCGCGAGCGGCACCGCGACGTGCACGTGATCGGCAGCATCGACCTGGCACAGACGCTGCTCGCCGAGCAGCTGTACGACGAGCTGCAGCTGTGGGTGTATCCGGTGGTGCTGGGGCGGGGCAAGAGGGTGTTCCCTGAGGGTGCCGCCGCGCACAGCATGCGTCTGCTCAGCGCCGAATCCGGCGACGGCGGCACGCTGCTGCTGCGCTACGCGCCCGCGGCCGGCGAGGTCCGCACCGGCAGGGTGGGGGCGTAGTTCCGGTGTCGAGGGTCAGCCGGCCAGCACCCGCTCGATGACCTGCGCCACCCCGTCGTCCGCGTTCGATGCGGCGACCTCGTCGGCGGTGGCGCGCACCACGTCGATCGCGTTCCCCATCGCCACGCCCCGCCCGGCCCACTGCAGCATCTCCAGGTCGTTCAGCGCGTCGCCGAAGGCGAGCACTTCGCTGCGCTCGACGCCGAGCCGCGTGCACACCTGGGCGAGACCGGTCGCCTTCGTCACGCCCTGCGCCATCACCTCGACGAACGGCGCCCCCGACAGCGTGGCCTCGAATCCGGTGAGACCGAGCCGCTGCAGCGCGGCGAAGATCTCCTCGATCGGCACCGAGGCGTGCCGGATCACCAGCTTCAGGCTGGGAGCGCCGAGCACGTCGGCCAGCGGCACGCCGCCCATCGACTCCGGGTGACGTTTGTGATCGCTGAGCTGCGCGAGGCTCGCGTAGCCGTGCTGCGCCACGAAGCCCTCGCCCGCGTCGCGCACGCTGGCGAAAACCAGATCCGGGATGCTGGCGAGCAGCGCTTCGGCGAGTTCGCGCTGCACCCGTGCGGGGATCTCCTCGGCGAACAGGTGCTCGCCCGTGGTGAGGTGCACACCGTAGGCGCCGTTGCCGCACAGCGCCCAGTCGTCGAAACCCGCTTCGGCGGCGATCGGCCGCAACCCGATGGGCTGGCGAGCGGTGACCGGGATCGTCGCGATCCCGGCATCGCGTGCCGCGTCCAGCGCCGCGCGCGTACGCGCCGACACCCGGCCGGAGGCATCGAGCAGGGTGCCGTCGAGGTCGGTCGCGATCAGCCGGACGGGCGCCGCCGAGTGCTGATCCGATGGCAGGCTCACGCGAAGATCATCGGCAGGTCGTCGTCATCCTCCACCGAGCCGCCGAGGTCGAGGTCGACCACCACGGGGACGTGATCGCTGGGCTGCGCGCCCTTGCGCTCGTTGCGGTGGATCGCCGCGGCGGTGACCGCGTCGGCGAAGGCCTGCGAGCCGAGCACGAAGTCGATGCGGATGCCCTCGTTGCGGGGGAACTTCAGCCGCTGGTAGTCCCAGTAGGTGAAGCCCTCCGGGATCAGTGGACGCACGACATCCGTGACGCCGGCCGTCTCGAGCGCGAAGAAGGCCTCGCGCTCGGGCGCGGACACGTGGGTCGAGAAGCCCTGCACGATGGCGGGGTCGCCGTTGTCGTGATCGAAGGGGATGATGTTGAAGTCGCCGACCAGTGCCAGGGGCAGGTTCGGGTTCGCCGCGAGCTCGGCAGCGGTGGCGGTGCGCAGCGCCTCGAGCCAGTGCAGCTTGTAGTGGTAGTGCGCGTCGCCGAGCGAACGGCCGTTGGGCACGTACAGGCTCCACACCCGCACACCGTCGATCATCGCCCCCAGAGCCCGCGCCTCGAGCGGCGCGTCCGGGCCTTCGTGGCCCTTCGCGAACCCCGGCTGGCCGTCGAACGAGGTGCGCACGTCGCTCATCGGCAGCCGGCTGGCGATGGCGACGCCGTTCCACTGGTTGAAACCGTGCACCTCGACGTGGTACCCCGCCTCTTCGAACGGCGCGTAGGGGAACTGCTCGGGCTTGCACTTAGTCTCCTGGAAGGCGAGCACGTCGACGTCCTCGCGGACGGCGAAGTCGACGGCGCGGTCGACGCGCGTGCGGATCGAGTTGATGTTCCAGGTGGCCAGACGCATAGGTCTCAGCCTATTCGCGGCAGCGGACGGCACTCACCGCTCGGAGGGGTCGCCGGTGCCGATCAGCACCCCGCGGGCGAGGGTATGGAAGTGCCGGTTGAAGCCCAGCACGCCCGGCGTGGCGCCCGCCTCGAGATCGAGGTGGTCGACGTCGAGCGCGTCGACGACGAAGAAGTAGCGGTGGACGCCGGTGCCGGCCGGGGGAGCGGCGCCGATGAAGCGCTCCTTGCGGGCCTCGTTCGGCAGCACGATCGCCTCTCCCGGCAGGTTACGGGCGCTGCCGTCGCCGCTGTCGAGCCGGCGCACGTCGGGCGGGAGGTTGTACGCGGCCCAGTGCCAGAAGCCGGAGCCGGTCGGGGCGTCGGGGTCGAAGCACGAGACGGCGAAGCTGAGGGTGCCGGCCGGCGGATCGCTCCACTCGAGCGTGGGATGCCGGTCCTCACCGGCACGGTCGGACGACCACGTGAAGCCGGGCAGCGGGCCGCCGGCGGTGAAGTCGGGACTGGTGAGCTCGAGCGGCGCCACCGGGCGCAACGCGGCGAGCTCGGCGTAGGGATCGTACGAGAACATGGCTGACCTCCTGGCCCCCACGCTAGGCCAGTCATCGGCATCCGGGTAGGGGCGCGCCCGGCATCCGCTCCCGGCGAGCACCGCGAATACACTGGATGCCGTGACGACTCTCGCCGAAGACCGCCAGGCCCTGCTCGCCCTCATCAAGGACGAGGCCGTGTTCCACGGCGACTTCACGCTCTCGAGCGGCAAGAAGGCGACGTACTACGTCGACATGCGCAAGCTCACGCTCGACCACCGTGCTGCCCCCGCGATCGGGCGCATCATGCTCGATCTCATCAATGGCCACGATGTCGCGGCCGTCGGCGGCCTCACGCTCGGTGCGGACCCGATCGCCAACTCGGTGATGCACGCCTCGGTGGCATCCGATCGCCCCCTCGACGCCTTCGTCGTGCGAAAGGAGCCCAAGGACCACGGCCGCGGACGCCAGATCGAGGGCGCCGATGTCGCGGGCAGGCGCGTAGTCGTTCTCGAGGACACCTCGACCACCGGGCAGTCGGCGCTCAAGGCCGTCGAGGCGCTGCGCTGGGAGGGCGCGGAGGTCGTCGCGGTCGCGGTGATCGTCGACCGCAAGACCGGCGCCCAGGCGGCGATCGAGGCCGAGGGTCTCGAGTGGCTGGCGGCCTTCGACCTCGACGATCTCGGCCTCGACCCGCAGTAGCAGCGGCTCAGGGCCGCTTGCCCGCCGCCGCGTCGGCGACGATCTTCGCGATGCGAGACGCCCGCGTCGCCGGCCGCCTCGCGGTCGCGATGCTGGTGAGCCCGAGCTTCTTCGCCGACTGCGGGAAGGCGTCCCAGTTCCTGCGCGCAGCGGGCACAGCATCCATCGCCGTGGTGAGGTCCTCCGGCTCGATGCCCGCTTCCGGGCCGTCGAGCAGCGTCCACGAACCGTCGGCCTTGGCCGCCTCGATCACCCGGACGCCGGCCGGAGCCAGCAGCCCCGCCGCCTCCAGTTCGGTGAGGCGGGCCTTGTTGGTCGCCGCCCATCCGCTGCCGCGACGGCGCGGAGAGAACCACTGTCCGACCGTGCCGTCGTCGAAGGTGCGCACCGGTCCGTCGATCCAGCCGAAGCAGAGCGCCTGGCGCACGGCATCCTCGTACGAGACGCCGCCCCGTGCGGCGCGGCGCACGTGCAGCAGCCAGACGCCGCTGGTGCGTGCGTGATTCTGCTCGAGCCAGCGGCGCCACGTCGCCGAGTCCGGGACCGCGAGGCGCTCGCCGTCGTCGAGCGTGCCCATCAGCGGCGCGGCCTGCGGGGCCGGTCGTCGTCCTCCCACGGGCCCTCGTACCACTCGCCGGCGTTGTCTTTGCGGTGCGGCTTGATCAGGCGGATCGCGACGATGGTCAGCGACGCGAGGCCGATGGCGATCAGCACCAGGAACAGCAGATCGTTCTGAGACACGGTCGATCCTTTCTGCAGGCTCAGCCTACGTGCTGCGCCGACTCGCGCGGCTGCGGATCCGGCCCACTCGCGCGGCCGCGCATCCGGCCGACTCGCGCGGCTGGACTCGGCAACGTTTTCATGTCACCCTCCCCTTGTGAGCAAGAAGAGCGCGGACGGCGGTGATGCTGCAGGCCGCCCGACGATGAAGGACGTCGCCCGGCGCGCGGGCGTCGGGCTCTCCACGGTCTCGCGCGTGGTGTCGGGAAAGGCGGGGGTGAGCGCCGCCAAGCACGCGGCGGTGCAGGGGGCCATCGACGCTCTGGGATACAGCCGCAACGACTTCGCGCACACCCTGCGCACCGGATCAGCGCGCACCATCGGGCTGGCGGTGACGAAGATCTCCGATCCGTTCTACGCCCAGCTCATCGAGGCCGTCGAATCGCGCGCGCAGGAGCGGGACATGCTGGTGCTCGTCTCCTCGGCCGGCGACGACGCGGTGGAGAGCGAGCGGATGCTGCGTCGCATGCTCAGCCGCCGCCTCGACGGCTACATCGTCGTCGCGCACGAGGAGGTGGACCTGGCGTTCCTGGACGCTGAGCGGGCGGCCGGGACGCCCATCGTGTTCGTCGACCGGCCGCCGAGAGGGCTGCGCGCCGACCTCGTGCTCGTCGACAACGAGCGCGGCGCGGCCGACGCCGTCGCGCACCTGGCGCGAGCCGGGCACCGCAGCATCGCCTGCGTCGCGCACATCTCCGGGCGCTACACGTCCGAGCGCCGGCAGGTGGGCTTCCGCCGCGGTGCCCGCGAGGCCGGACTCGCCGATCGCCCCGAGCTGATCGTCGCCGTCGAGGACGAGGTGCAGACCTGTGTCGAGGCGCTGCGTGAGCTGTTCGCGCTGCCCGATCCGCCGACCGCGCTGTTCACCACCAACAGCCGCACCACCAAGGCGGTGATCGCCGCCCTGCGACTGATGGGCGTCGAGCGCGCGCTGGTCGGCTTCGACGACTTCGAGCTGGCGGGGCTGCTCTCGCCGCCCGTCACCACGATCGCGCAGGACCCGCGCACGCTGGGCGAGGCCGCCGCCAACCTGCTCTTCGAGCGGGTGGCGGGCCTCGCCGGACCGGAGCGGCACATCGTGCTCGGCACCCGGCTGATCGCGCGGGGATCGGGAGAGCGCGCGCCGCACGACGTTACGGGGTTGTGATCGCCGTTCGGTTGATTTTGGCAACGTTTTCAGATTGCATGGCAGCACACCCGCGGTCTCGCGGGGCAGAGTTCCAATGGAGGATCACATGCGCAAAGCGCTCGCAGCAGTCGCGGGTCTCGCGGTCGCCGGTCTCGTGCTCGCCGGATGCTCCGGCAGCGGGGACAACGGCGGCGCGAAGGGATCGGACGACGACAGCAAGGTCGAGGTCTTCACGTGGTGGGCCGCCGGTTCCGAGAAGGCCGGTCTCGATGCCCTGGTGAAGGTCTTCAACGAGCAGCACCCCGACACCGAGTTCATCAACGCGGCCGTCGCCGGCGGCGCGGGCTCGAACGCCAAGAACGCCCTCGCCTCACGGCTGAAGGCCAACAACCCGCCGGACTCGTTCCAGGCGCACGCGGGTGCCGAGCTGACCGACTACATCGAGGCGGACAAGCTCGAGGACCTGTCGTCGTTCTACGAGGACAACGGCCTCAACGACGTCTTCCCGGAGACCCTGCTCGACCGCCTGACGGTCGACGGCAAGATCTACTCGGTGCCCAGCAACATCCACCGCGCGAACGTCGTGTGGGTGAACACATCCCTGCTGTCCGACGCCGGAATCGACCCGAAGTCGGCGCCCGCCGACCTCGACGCCTGGATGGCCGACATGGACAAGCTCAAGGCGGCCGGCGTGCAGACGCCGCTCTCGGTGGCCACCGACTGGACTCAGGTGCAGCTGTTCGAGAACGTGCTGCTGTCGGTGCTCGGCGCCGAGGACTACCAGGGGCTGTGGGACGGCTCGACGAAGTTCGACTCCGATGAGGTGACCAAGGCGATCGACGCCTACACCAAGCTGCTCTCCTACGCGAACACCGACGGCACCGGTCAGGACTGGCCGGTCGCGACCGACATGGTCATCGACGGCACCGCCGCGTACAACGTGATGGGCGACTGGGCGCTGGCCGAGTTCGACGCCAAGGGCAAGACCTACGGCACCGACTACACCACGTGGCCGACCCCCGGCACCGAGGGCATGTTCGACTTCCTCGCCGACTCGTTCACGCTGACCGTCGGCGCCCCGCACGCAGGTGGCGCGAAGAACTGGCTGAAGACGATCAGCTCGGCAGAGGGCCAGAAGGCGTTCAACCTCGCGAAGGGCTCGATACCCGCGCGCACCGACGCCGACCCGGCCGACTACCCCGAGTACCAGCAGGGCGCGATCAAGTCGTTCTCCGAGGACACCGTCGTCAGCTCGCTCGCACACGGCGCCGCCGTCAAGGTGTCGTGGCTCAACGACATCACCTCGGCGATCGGGCAGTTCGTCTCCACCCAGGACGGCGACACGCTGCAGGACGCGCTGGCCCAGGCGCAGAGCAAGGCGCTCGGCAAGTGACATCCGCGTGATGCGGGGCGGCGTGCCGGCGCCGCCCCGCATCGCGCTCGCCATCAAGTGCTCGCCATCAAGTGCTCGCCATCAAGGAGGACCGATGCGCAAAGGCATCCGCAACTGGGGCCCGCCACTGCTGCTGATCTCGCCGACGATCGTGCTGCTGGGCATCTTCGTCTACGTGCTCATCGGCGTGAACTTCTCGACCGCCATGACGCGCGACTCGGCGCTGACCGCGTCGGAGTTCGTCGGGCTGCAGAACTTCACCGACCTGCTCACCGAGCCGCGGTTCCTGCACTCGCTGGCGAACCTCGGCGTCTTCACCGTCTTCTTCATGGTCGGCACGATGCTCTTCGGCTTCCTCTGGGCGTGGATGCTCGACAAGGGCGTCACCGCGGAGGGCACGTTCCGTTCCATCTACCTCTTCCCGATGGCGGTGTCGTTCGTGGCATCCGGTGTGGTGTGGCGATGGCTGCTGAGCTCGGCGACCGGCGACCGCGCCTCGGGGCTGAACCGGCTGCTCGATTCGATCGGCCTCGGCGCGCTGCAGAACGACTGGTACAACGCTCCCGGGTGGGGGATGGCGGCGATGGCGATGCCGGCGATCTGGCAGCTCGCCGGGTACGTGATGGCGCTGTTCCTCGCCGGCTTCCGCGGCATCCCCGACGAACTGCGTGAGGCGGCCCGCATGGACGGCGCCAGCGAGTGGAAGCTGTACCGCCACGTCGTCTTCCCGCAGCTGAGCCCCGTCGCGCTGTCGGCTCTTGTGATCGTCGCGCACATGTCGCTGAAGGTGTTCGACCTGATCATGGCGATCACCGGACCGGTGTACGTCACCGAGGTGCCCGCGACCTACATGTGGGTGGCCCTGACCGGCGGCGAATACGGCAAGGCATCCGCCATCGCCACCGTGCTGCTGCTGCTGGTGTGCATCTTCATCGTGCCGTACCTGATCTTCACGGCCCGCGCCGAGAGGAAGGCCCGCAAGTGAGCGTCGCAACCGGACTCGAGACCCGCAGGACCGCCGCGCCCTCGAACATCACCACCGGGCACCCTCGCCGTGCGCGCACCGGCCGCACCGCGAAGTACGCGCTGCTGCTGCTGTTCGTCGTGATCGTGCTCATGCCGGTCTACGTGCTGTTCGTCACCAGTCTCAAATCCCCCTCCGACGTCAGCGCCGCCACATCGTGGGCGCTGCCGTCGCTGTGGCCGTGGCAGGCCGACGAGAGCGGCGTCACCGGGTTCGACAACTGGATCAACGCCTGGGATGCGCTCGCCCCCTCGATCGGACGCACTTTCCTGCTGGCCATCCCCGCGGCGCTGATCTCGGCACTGCTCGGCTCGATGAACGGCTTCGTGCTCTCGCGCTGGCGCTTCCCCTACGCGAACATCGTCTTCACGCTGATCCTGTTCGGCATGTTCATCCCCTACCAGGCGATCATGGTGCCGCTGGTGCAGATGAAGACATCGCTGGGCATGCCCAGCAACATCCTCACGCTGCTGATCGTGCACATTATCTACGGTCTGCCGATCTGCACCCTGATCTTCCGCAACTACTACGAGGGCGTGCCCGAGGAGCTGATGGAGGCATCGCGCGTGGACGGCGCAGGCATGCTCGCCTCGTACTGGCGGATCATCCTGCCGCTGTCGCTGCCCGGGTTCGTCGTGACGATCATCTGGCAGTTCACCTCGGCGTGGAACGACTTCCTGTTCGCGCTGTTCCTCTCCGACGCCAACCAGGGCCCGGTGTCGCTGTCGCTGGTGAACCTGTCGCAGGGTGCGCAGCTGTCGAACTACGGCGCCTCGATGGCCGGCGCCCTGATAGCCTCGCTGCCCACGCTGGCGGTCTACATCCTGCTGGGCAAGTACTTCATCGGCGGGCTGATGAGCGGCTCGGTCAAGTCCTGACCGGTCAGGCGCTGAGCCAGATCGCCTGGGCTGCTCCGTCGGGCAGCTCACCCGGCGCGGTGATCTGCGCGCCGACCGTCACCCCCGCATCCTCCAGCTGCTGCAGCAGCTCGGGGTCGCGATCGCTGACGCGCAGCACCCGGCCGATGTGACCGGCGGGAGCGTCGGCGAGCAGCACGAACGGCTCGCGGTCGACCTCGCCCTGCGCGTCGGGGATGGCGTCGCCGTGCGGGTCGAATCGCGGCCGGCCCAGGCGCTCGTCGATGCCCTCCAGCAGGCGGTCGCTAATGGTGTGCTCGAGCACCTCCGCCTCGTCGTGCACCTCGTGCCATGCGTAGCCGAACTCGCGCACCAGCCACGTCTCGATCAGGCGATGGCGGCGCAGCATCTGCAGGGCGCGCGCGCGACCGGCATCCGTCAGCCGCACCGCACCGTACGGCACGTGCGAGACGAGACCGGCCGCGGCGAGCTTCTTGACCATCTCGGTGACGCTCGACGGGGCGACGCCCAGAGCGGCGGCGAGCTGCGAGGGGGTGATCGGCGCGTCCTGCCACTCGGTGTGCGCGTAGACGGTCTTCAGATAGTCGTCGAAGGCGGGGGATGCCACGCTCAGCCGCCCATCGAGGCGAGCACGTTGAAGGCCGCGTTGCCGGCGAAGAACATCACCGCGAAGCCCGCGATCGCGGCGAGAAGCGACAGGCGTCCGTCGTAGTCGTTCACCCCGCGCGTGCCGATCGCACGGGCGCGGAAGGCGAGGAAGAGCGTCAGCGCGCCGAGCGCGAGCTGCACCCACGGTCCGCCGGCCGGCAGCAGGTCGGGCAGGGCGATCAGCAGGACTCCCAGTGCTCCAGCGCCGAGCGCGAACCAGGTGCTCAACCGCATCGCACGGCGCGCCTCGGAGTCGTCGCGGTGCTTCCGAGCGGGGGAGGAGGGCATGGGTTCGAGCCTACCCGGGGGCGTCGGCCGGCCGGTCTCGCAGCGAGGTGAATCGTCTCAAAACACTTGACCCCCGAGAGTCGGACCGGTAGCTTCGTCCGAGCGTGGAAAGCGCTATCCAGCCGGGCCCCAGCCCAGAGGAGTTTCAACGATGAATCCCAGATCTCGAACATCCCGCACCGCTCTGGTGATGGCGACCGCAGCCTGCATGCTCGTCACCGGAGCCCAGACCGCAGCCGTAGCCTCCCCGGCCGGCGACCGCGCCCCATCGAGCGTCCCCCAACTCGAGAACCTCGACCGCGGCCTCGTCGCGGTCTCCACCGATGACGGCGTGTTCCTCAGCTGGCGACTGCTGGCATCCGAGGCCACCGGCGCGACCGACACCAGCCTCGCCGGCCCCGACTTCGCCATCTACCGCGACGGCGAACGCATCGCGCTCATCACCGACAGCACCAACTACGCCGACGACCAGGGAACCGCCGACACGGAGTACACCGTCGCGCCCGTCGTGAACGGTGTGGAGCTGACGGAATCGGCTGCCGTCTCGCCGTGGGCTCAGGGGCACTACGACCTGCCGCTGCAGAAGCCGGCCGACGGCGTGACGCCGGCCGGCGAGGCCTACACCTACTCCGCCAACGACGTCTCGGTGGGCGATGTCGACGGAGACGGGCAGTACGAGTACGTCGTCAAGTGGGATCCGTCGAACTCGAAGGACGTCTCGCAGCGCGGCTACACGGGCAACGTCTACATCGACACCTACGAGCTCGACGGCACGCTGCTGAACCGGCTCGACCTCGGGGTGAACATCCGCGCCGGCGCGCACTACACGCAGTTCCTCGTCTACGACTTCGACGGTGACGGCCGCTCGGAGACCATCCTCAAGACCGCGCCCGGCACCAAGTCGATCCGTTATGCGTCGGATGGCTCGGTGCGCAGCGAGAAGCACATCACCATGCCGAAGACCGATCTCAAGGCGGGCTACTCGAACGACGACGACTACCGCCTCAGCGCCGCCGACTACGAGGAGCACCTGGTCGAGATGTTCCTCGGCTGGAGCGAGCGCCCCGAGGTCGTGTCGGGTCAGTGGCCCGCGACCCTCGAAGAGGCGTGGGGCATGCCGGTCACGCACGAGTACCCGCTCAGCCGCGCGGATGCCGAAGAGCTGGCCGACACGTTCCTCGACGTGTACGCGCCCAGTCGCAGCAGCCGCAACGTGCTGCGCGAGTTCGAGGGCTTCATCATCGACGGATCCGAGTACCTGACGGTGTTCGACAGCGCAACGGGCGAAGAGCTGCAGACCATCGCGTACCCGACCGAGCGCGGCGACGACGGCCTGCTCTGGGGCGACTACGCGATGTCGCGCATCGAGCCGGGCAACCGCGTCGACCGGTTCCTCTCCGGCGTCGGGTACCTCGACGGGCGGCATCCCTCCGCCGTCTTCGCGCGCGGCTACTACACCCGCACCACGATCACGACGCTGGACTGGGACGGCAAGCGGCTGACCCAGCGCTGGCAGGTCGACAGCGGGCACGCGCCGATGACCAACCCGTTCAACGACTCCCCGCACGGGTGTGACGGCACCGATCCCGTCTACGGCGGGATCACGACGCAGGGCGATCACTCGCTGAGCTTCGCGGATGTCGACGGCGACGGACGGCAGGAGCTCGTCTACGGCTCGGCCACCATCGACGACGACGGCGGACTGCTGTACAGCTCGCACGACGTGCTCCCCGAGGGCAGCGCAGACCCGGGTGCCGATGTGCGTCTCGGCCACGGCGATGCGATGCACGTGACCGACATCGACCCCGACCGCGAGGGCCTGGAGATCTGGACCGCTCACGAGGGCGGCACGTCCGCGCCGTACGGGTCGGTGCTGCGCGACGCCGCCACCGGCGAGGCGCTGTTCGGCGCGTACTCCGGGCGCGACACGGGTCGCGCCATGATCGGCGACGTGCGCGCGGACGTACCCGGCATCGAGGTGTGGTCGTCGATGCCAGGTGGGACGGATGCCAGTGGCCTGCTCAGCGCGAAGGGCGAGGTGCTCTCGGCGAAGACTCCGGGCACGAACATGTCGATCCGCTGGGCGGGCGATCTCACCACGCAGATCGTCAACGGCAGCGGCGACGCGACCCCCGCGATCGACGACTGGACCCGGGGCACGCTGCTGACGGCTGAGGGCACGCGCACGAGCAACGGCACCAAGGGGAACCCGTCGCTGGTCGCCGACGTGCTGGGCGACTGGCGCGAGGAGCTGCTGGTGCGCACCGTCGACTCCAGCGCGCTGCGCTTCTACACCTCCACCGAGCTGACCGAGCACAAGCTGACGACGCTCATGCACGACGTGCAGTACCGTGCCGAGACGGCACGTCAGCAGACGACGTACAACCAGCCCGCGTACACGTCGTTCTACCTGGCGAGCGACATCGACTGGGCGAAGGTGCCGGTGCTGACGGCGCCGGTGACGCCGGCCGCGCCGAAGTTCAAGGACCGTCCTGGCACCGCCCATGACGAGGTGCAGGTGCCCAAGAACGTCAAGGGCGTCACGTACTACGTCGACGGGGAGCCGGTCACCTCGGCCAACGGCAAGGTGCGCGTCACGGGTGAGGTCACGGTGACCGCGGTCGCCGATGCCTGGTACCGCCTCGCCGACGGCGCGACGGCGCAGTGGACGGAGGAGTTCGCCCGCTGACCTGCCAGCCAGCCCCCTTCGCCTCTCACCCCTCTCACCCCTCGTCGAGAGCACGGGACCTCGCCGAGTGCACGGCCTATCGCCGCCGATAAGTGGTGCACTCGGCGAGACGGGGTGCTCTCGATGGGGCCGGGGGTGCGGGGGCGGGGTAGGGGGTCATCCGGCATTCGTGAGCACCAGCCACAGCAGCGCGACGTTGAGGGCGATGAGCAGGGCGGCGAACAGGACGCCGAGCAGCGTCGTCACCGTTCGATTGGCGTGCTCGCCGAGCGTGCGGCGTTGCGCGGTGAGCGCGACGAGCGGGATCAGCGCGAACGGGATGCCGAACGACAGCACGACCTGGCTGAGCACCAGCGCCGCCGTCGGGTCGAACCCGACCCCGAGGATCAGCAGCGCGGGGATGAGGGTGAAGAGTCGCCGCGCGAGGAGCGGGATGCGGATGGTGAGCAGTCCGTGCATGATCTCGGCTCCGGCGTAGGCGCCGACCGACGTCGAGGCCAGGCCAGAGGCGAGCAGGCCCACAGCGAACAGGGTGCCGATGAACGGGCCGAGGCTCGCCGTGATCGCCGCGTGAGCGCCCTCGAGCGAATCCGTGCCCTCGACGCCGGCGAGGTTCGCGGCGGCCAGCAGCAGGATGGCCAGGTTCACCGATCCGGCGATGACCATCGCGATCGAGACGTCCCAGCGGGTGACGGTGAGCAGGGTCCGGATCGACGGCACCCGCTCTCTCTGGGTCGCTGAGTCCGTCGGAGCGCCGAAGCGGTCGCGGGTCAGTGCACTGTGCGCGTAGATCGCGTGCGGCATCACGGTGGCGCCGAGGATGGATGCCGCCAGCAGCACCGATCCGCTGTCGGTGAACCGCGGCAGCATCCCGCCGAGCACGCCACCCGCGTCGGGCGGCGCCACGAAGAGTCCGGCGACGAACCCGACCACGATGATCGCCATCAGCCCGATGATGACGAACTCGAAGTGGCGCGGCCCGCGGCGCGTCTGCACCGCGAGCAGCGCGATCGACACGCCGCCGGTGATCGCCCCGCCGAGGAGCAGCGGGGTGCCGAAGAGCAGGTTCAGGGCGACGGCGCCGCCGAGCACCTCCGCGATGTCGGTCGCCATGGCCACCAGTTCCGCCTGCAACCAGTACGCCCGCCGTGCCCAGCGGCTGCGGATGCGGGCGCCGAGGATTTCGGGAAGGCTCCGGCCGGTGACGACGCCGAGCTTCGCAGACAGGTACTGCACCAGCCACGCCATCACGTTGCCCGCGACGACCACCCACACCAGCAGATAGCCGTACCTGGCGCCGGCGGTCATGTTGCTGGCGACGTTGCCGGGGTCCAGATAGGCGACTCCGGCCACCAATGCCGGACCGAGCAGCGCCGCGGAGCGCATCGGACTTTTAGGCATGCCTAAAAGTAGCACTTCCCCGGCGGCGGATACGCTGAGCCGAATGGAGGACTCGACCGCAGACGACGTTCCCGAGCGCACGACGCGCGGCGTCGGCCCCTGGCGGGGGGATCTGCCCACTGACGACCACTACGATCCGGAGCTGCTCGCGCACGGCGACACCCGCAACGTCATCGACCGCTACCGGTACTGGCGGATGGATGCCATCGTCGCCGACCTCGACACGCAACGGCACGCGTTCCACGTGGCGATCGAGAACTGGCAACACGACATGAACATCGGCTCGATCGTGCGCAGCGCCAACGCGTTCCTCGCCGACACCGTGCACATCATCGGTCGGCGCCGGTGGAACAAGCGCGGTGCGATGGTGACCGATCGCTACCAGCACGTCGTCCACCACCCCGACGTCGCGGCTTTCACGGCGTGGGCATCGGGGGAGGGCATCCCGATCATCGCCGTGGACAACGTCGGCGAGGCGGTGCCGGTCGATCGCGCCGATCTGCCGGAGCGCTGCGTGCTGCTGTTCGGGCAGGAGGGGCCCGGGCTCTCGGAGGAGGCGCTCGCCGCGGCATCCGGCCATGTGGAGATCACGCAGTACGGCTCCACGCGGTCGATCAATGCGAGTGCAGCGGCCGCGGTCGTCATGTACGAATGGTGCCGCCGCTACGCCTGACACGCAGTGTCGCGTAAACTGGGTCTCAGTCTCACGCGAATGGAGTGTGCCATGGCATCCGACTACGTCCCCCCGGTCGAAGACTACCGCTTCCTGTTCGGCGAGGCGTTCGGCGTCGACCTCCCCGCGCGCGCGACCGGTGGCGCCTTCACCGCCGAGGACGCGAAGGAGATCATCGCCGGAGCCGGCGAGTTCGCGACTTCCGTCCTGGCGCCGCTGCAGACCAGCGGTGATCGCGAGGGTGCGCGGCTGGAAGACGGCCAGGTGCGCCTTCCGGCGGGGTTCGCCGAGGCGTATCAGGCGTTCGTCGAGGCCGGGTGGGTCTCCGCCGAGGCGCCGGAGACCGCGGGCGGCGACGGTCTGCCCGGATCGATCCGCGCCGGCCTCGGTGAGATCTGGAACGCGTCCAACGCCGCCTTCGCGCTGTGCTGGCTGCTGACGGCTGGGCAGATCCACGCGCTCGACGCGGCGGCATCCGAAGAGCTGCGCGAGACGTATCTCACCAAGCTCGTCTCGGGCGAGTGGACCGGCACGATGAACCTCACCGAGCCCGACGCCGGCACCGACCTCGGCGCGATCCGCACGATCGCGACGCCGCGCGCGGACGGGTCGTGGGGGGTCACCGGACAGAAGATCTTCATCACCTGGGGCGATCACGACGTCGCCGAGAACATCGTGCACCTCGTGCTCGCCCGGACCCCCGACGCGCCGGCCGGTGCGAAGGGGCTGTCGCTGTTCGTCGTGCCGAAGTTCCTGCCCGACGCGTCCGGCGCCCCGGGAGAGCGCAACGCCGTCACCACGGTCGCGCTCGAGCACAAGCTCGGCATCCACGGCAGCCCGACCTGCGTGCTTTCCTACGAGGACGCGACCGGCTACCTCGTCGGCGAAGTCGGCGGCGGTCTGGCGGGCATGTTCGTGATGATGAACTCCGCGCGCGCCGGCATGGGCTTCCAGGCGACCGGCATCGCGCACCGCGCGTATCAGCAGGCCCTCGCGTATGCGAACGACCGTCGCCAGGGTGCGGTGCTCGACCGCGCTGCCGGCGCTCCGATCGCCGAGCATCCCGACGTGCGCCGGCTGCTGCTGTCGATGCAGAGCCGGCTGTTCGCGATGCGCGCGCTGGGCGTGTACGTGGGCGACCTGTTCGACCGGGCGTCGACCGATGACACGGGTGCGCTCGCCGAGTTCTTCGTGCCGATCCTCAAGGGCTGGGCGACCGAGGATGCCGTCGCGCTGACCAGCGACGCGATCCAGGTGCATGGCGGCATGGGCTTCATCGAGGAGACCGGCGTCGCGCAGCACTACCGGGATGCCAGGATCATGCCGATCTACGAGGGCACCACGGCAATCCAGTCGAACGACCTGATCGGCCGCAAGGTGATCCGCGACGGCGGAGCGACGGCCGAGAGCCTGTTCGCTGCGATCCTGTCGACGGCCGAGGCGCTGCGCGCGTTCGATCACGAGGTCGCGGCGCGTACCGCGGACCGCTTGGAGCGTGCAGTGGAGGCGGCGCGGCGCGCCACGGCATCCGTGATCGACTTCGGCGCGACCCGCGACGCCTACGGCGTCAGCGTGCCGTACCTCATGCTGCTCGGGACCGTCGCCGGCGGATGGATGCACGGTCTCGCGGTGAGCGCTGTGCTCGCGCATTCGTCGCCGGATGCCGCGGACGCTGCGCGTCTGGTGTCGGCCGACTTCTACGGCGCGCACCATCTGCCGCGGGTGCACATGCTGGCCGAGACGGTCGCCGCCGGCGAAGTGGGCTGACCCCGTACGCTCCTGCGCCTAGACGCTCGGCGACAGCGGGTAGCGGTCAGGCGGCGATGCGGGTCCACGCATCGGTGCGCACCCGCCAGCCGAGCGTGCCGAAGCGCGCCAGCAGGTAGACGCCGAAGAATGCAACGGCGAGCCACACGAGCCCAGCCTGCCCGTCGACGCCGGCGGTGGCGATGATCCAGAGCGTGGGCAGGAACGGCACCAGATTCAGCAGGCCGGCGATCGCGAGGTAGCGGGCGTCGTTGGCGCCCATCAGCACGCCGTCGAGCACGAACACCATTCCCGCGATGGGCTGGGCGGCGGCGAGCACGAGGAAGGCCGGCTGCACGAGCGCGCCGATTCCGGCATCCCCGGTGAACGCGACGCCGATCACGCCCGACAGGGCGGCGATGAGCACACCGACCACGACGCCGAACCACAGTCCCCACGCCAGGGTGCGGCGCAGGACGCGGTGCACGTGACTGAGATGGTCCGAGCCGAGGCTCTTGCCGATCATCGCCTGCGCGGCGATCGCGAGCGCGTCCAGCGCGAAGGCCGCGGTCGAGAAGATCGTGAACACGATCTGCCATCCGGCGAGTTCCCGCGCGCCGAGGCCGGTCGCGACGGCGACCGTGGTGAGCAGCGCGACGCGCAGGCTCACCGTGCGCAGGAACAGCCAGCCGCCGGAGCGTGCAGTGCCCCGAAGGCCGGAGCGCTGCGCCTTCATCGACGCGCCGTGGCGGCGGGCGAGACGGCGGATCACGACGACGTAGGCGGCGACCATGCCCCACTGGGCGGCGACGGTGCCGAACGCCGAGCCGGCGATGCCCCAGCTCAGGCCGTAGATGAAGATCCAGTTGAGCAGGGCGTTGGCGCCGAAGCCGAGTCCGGCGATCCACAGCGGGGTCACCGTGTCCTGCATGCCACGCAGCAGGCCGGTGGCCGCGAAGACGACGAGCATGGCCGGCAGTCCCCACATCGAGATGGTGAGGTAGGTGTGCGCTTCGGTCGCGACCGCCTCGGATGCTCCGAACGCCGCGACCAGCGCGGGCGTCGCGAGCGCGCCGGCGACCGCGAGCACGGCTCCGAGTCCGAGGGCGAGCCACATGCCGTCGATGCCCACCGACACCGCGTCGCCCGGCTTGCCGGCGCCGAACCGGCGCGCGACGGCCGGCGTGGTGGAGTAGGCGAGGAAGATCATCAACCCGACGATCGTCTGCAGCACGGCACCGGCGATGCCGAGGCCGGCGAGGGGTGACGTGCCGAGGTGTCCGACCATGACCGAGTCGAGGATGAGGAAGGCCGGTTCCGCGATCAGCGCGCCGAGCGCGGGTACGGCAAGCCGCAGGATCTCGCGATTCAGCGACGGTGATGCGGTGGATGCCACCCCACGAGCCTATGCGGTGGATCGCGCGGCTGCCTGTCAGGCGGCGATGTCGTAGCGGGCCCTGCCGCCGAGGCGGGGCCGGCGTTCCGGGTCGATGTGGGGTGGTGGGATGAACCACACTCGTCCCCTGGTGCCGGAGCGCGCGTCGGAGTTCTCGATGCGGATGTCCCAGGCGTTGTCGTGGATGCGGTGGTGGCAGGTGGAGCAGAGCAGGATGCCGTTGGTCAGGTCGGTGGGTCCGGTGTCTCGGGTCCACCAGTTGATGTGGTGGCCCTCGGTCATGTCCGGTGGCAGTGCGCACATCGCGCATCCGCCGTCGCGGTCGACGAGGGCGAGTTTCTGCGCTCTGGTGAAGAGGCGTCTCTCGCGTCCCCAGTCCAGGATGTCGCCGGCGGAGTCGAGGACGCACGGGATCACGCTTCCTGCGGCGGCCATGCGGCGGATCGCGGTGATCGAGACGGGCTGGTCGATTCCGTCGATCGTGCCCGATCCGGTGCCTGCTTGGAGGTCATGGAGGTTGATGCGGACGATGACGGTCGCGCCGCCGACGGGCATCCGGGTGTCGCAGTCGAGAACGTGCGTGCAGAAGAGGGCGAGGGCGTCGGCGCGCATCATGGTGACGGTGCGCTGATCGGCATCCACCTCGTCGCCGTCGACGACTCCCGCGTCGACGGTGTCTTTCCGGGCCTGGAACTGTGCAGAGACGTACCCGTCGATCGCGGTCTTGATCGCCGCGCCGGCCTCGATGGGGGTGACGAGGTTCAGGTGCAGCATCCCGTCGCGTTCGAACATGCTCAGCGACCGCGCTGCGCGCCGTTCCTCTTCCCTGGTCTCCAAGCGATCGGCTTCGAGGACGGCTTCGGCGCGCTTCACCAGCCGGCGCGCGTCGTCCAGCGACAGTCCGACGGCACGCTCGACCAGCTGCCGCTCCACGTCCGCGACGAGGGTCTTGTCGTTGCCGATCCTCGCCCGGTCGAGGAACTCCACGATCACCGCCGCTCCGGCGGCTCCCAGCCGGCCCGCGGTGACGGCGCCCTGCACGGCCGGGTACTTCGCCGGTGCCGGCTCGCCGAGAAGGTTCTGCCGCGGGGCGATCGCCTCTCCGACCTTCACCAGCCGTGCCGCGTCGCCCGCACTCGTGCCCGTCGTCGTCGCGATCAGCTGCGCCGGGGTGCGGAAGCCCTGCTGCTTCGCCAGCGAATCCGGACCGAGCTCAGGGCGTGACTCATGCGCGATCACCGCCGCGACATCCGCCTGCAGAGCATCAAGGGCCCGTCGCGCCGAGCCGATCAGGCGGGTGATCGAGACCAGGTCGGGCCGGTTCAGATCCGCGGCGGTATCGGCATCCGCCCACACCTCACCGAGGGCCGTGCAGGCCTCTCGCAAGGGGGTCAACGCCGCTGCTGACATGCCTCCAGCGTAAGACGGCCATGAACACTCTGTCAAGCATTTATTCGAGAAAAATCGAATAGGTTATCCACAACATCCGAAACTATATGCGCTCGCATCGAGCTGGCAATAGGAGTCTAGAGCCGGCCTCCGACACCGCTCGGCGCGTACGCTGGAACCACCGGAGGTGCCTCCCATGTCCGATGCTATGAACGACGCCGCGCGGTACCGCGCGCGCCGCGATGCCGGCGAGGATGCCCGCGACCAGCCCGAAGACGCTCCGGCCTCGGCGCTGAACGTGCAGAACAAGGCGGAGTTCGTCGAAACCGCCATCCAGCTCGCGATCCGACGCGGAGAGTTCGACAACCTGCCCGGCGCCGGCAAGCCGCTCGAGGGACTCGGTGGGCAGCACGATCCCGACTGGTGGATCCGTCGCAAGATCGAGACCGAGAACCTCTCCGGGCTCGGCCCTCCCGCGCTTTTGCTTCGTGTGGAGGATCGGGGGCTCGACGACCAGCTCGATCAACTCGCGCGGGAGGAAGACGTGCGCGACGTCATCGAGGACTTCAATCGGCGGGTGATCGAGGCGCGACGGCAGCTGCTCGGCGGACCGCCCGTGGTGACGCGTACCCGCGATGTCGAGCGGGAAGTCGTCGCGTGGCGGGAGCGCCGAAACGCGCGCAAGGCGGATGGCGCGGCATCGCCGGCATCGGATGCCACACAGCGCCCGCGCCGGCGCTGGTGGCGTCGGGGCTGATCGAACACCGCCCGGCCGCGAAACCTGTCCGTCGCCACTCCCGTAGGGCCTTCCTCACCTGGTGACGGGCGTTCGCACCACTCCGGTCGGCAGGTCCTCGGCCTCGTCGAACGCGACCTCGGGTGTCGGCCGGCGGAATCCGCGGGTCAGCCACAGCAGGTACACGGCGCCGACACCCGCCCAGATCAGACCCACGGTCATCGCGAGCTGGTCCAGGCTCAGCCAGAGCCCGACGTTGATCAGGAAGCCGATGCCCGGCACGACGGTCCACGCGAGCACCGAGCCCCGCGTGGTCTCCGCGTTACGGTGACGCATCCAGAATGCGATCACCGACAGGTTCACGAAGGCGAAGGCGGTGAACGCGCCGAAGTTGATCAGCGAGGTGGCTGCGTTGAGATCCAGCGTCAGCGCGGTCAGCGCGATCGCTCCGACGACGAGGATGTTGATCACCGGCGTGCCCAGGCGCGGGTGCACGTAGCCGAACAGCTTCCGCGCGATGATGCCGTCGCGGCCCATCGCGAACAGCAGGCGCGAGGCGCTCAGTTGCGAGGCGAGACCCGACGAGAGCACCGAGACGGTCGCGCCGGCGAGGAAGAAGGTCTGGAACAGGATGCCGCCGATCGCCAGAGCGATGTACGGCGAGGCGCCCTCGATGTCGGGGGTGATGGCGTTGAGCGCGTCGAGGTCGGGCACGAGCGTCTGCATCACGTAGGTGACCGTGATGAAGAAGGCGGCACCGAGGGCGGCGATCCACATGATCGCGCGCGGCACCGTGCGGCGCGGGTCGACGGTCTCCTCCGACAGCGTGGTGACGGCGTCGAAGCCGAGGAAGGCCAGGGCGAGCACCGAGGCGCCACCGACGAGGCTCGCCATGTCGGCGCTCATCGAGTAGAACGGCGCCAGGCTGAACGCGAGCGCGTTGTCCGAGGCGATCGCTCCGACCGTCAGCACGACGAACACGATCGCGAGCAGGGCCTGGAACACCACCATGACCATGTTGGCCACCGCGCTCACCCGCACGCCGATGATGTTCAGCGCCGTGATGATGACGATCAGACCGACGACCCACACCCAGTCCGGCACGTCGGGGAACGACGCCGAGAGGTAGATGCCCGCCAGCAGGGCGTTGATCATCGGCAGGAACAGGTAGTCGAGCAGCGCGACCCATCCGACGAGGAATCCGGCCGGTGCGCCGATGGTGCGCCGCGTGTAGGTGTACGCGGAGCCTGCCGAGGGGTAGACGCGCACCATCTTGGCGTAGCTGAACGCGGTGAACAGCACGGCGATCGTGATGATGATGTACGACATGGGCACGTGGCCCTTGGTCGCCTCGGACACGATGCCGAAGGTGTCGAACACGGCGAACGGTGACATGTACGCCAGGCCGATGAAGACGACGTGTCGCTGCTTGAGGCTGCGATGAAGGGTCGCTGGGGCGGTGGTGGTCATGGGTTACCTCCTTGTAAACCTGGGTATCGGGGATGTCGGCTGCGGAGCGTCAGGGGCTGTCGCGGAGCCGGGGCGTTCGTGGGGGAGCGGTGCGGCGCTGCCCGGTCGCCTCGAAGGCGAGTCCGAGGGCGAGCAGTGCAGTGTCGTCGTAGGCGCGGCCGGCGAAGGTGAGGCCGACCGGCATCCCGATGTCTGCCATCGTGCCCATCGGCACCGTGACGGTCGGGATGCCGAGGTGCCGCGGCACGAGATTGCCGTTGGCCACCCACACGCCGTTGCGCCAGCCGGCATCCGCAGAATCCGCATTCACATCCATGTCGGCGCGGCCGATGTCGGCCATGGCGGGGAAGGCGACGGCGTCGAGGCCGCGCTCGTCCATCCACTGCTCGAGGTCGATCCGGCGGGTCTCCTCGAGCCCGCGCACGCCGTCCTCGAGGTGCGGGATGTCGGTGAAGCCCTCATACCCACGCGAGGCGACCTGCTGCGGGTAGGTGGCGATGTCATCGTCGAACCCGTCATAGCGGTCGGGCAGGGCGCCCTTCGGATGCGGGAAGATGGTCGCCCCATCGACGCCGATCAGTGTGGGCAGCGCCGGGTCGCCGTTGGCGCGGAGGAAGTCCTCCCACGCCCAGGCGGAGAGGTCGACGATCTCGCTGTGCAGGAACTCGGGGCTCACCAGCCCACGGGTCGCGATCGTGGGCGCTCCGGCGCGATCGCCCTCGTAGTTGGTGACCGCGGGGAAGTCGACCTCGACGACCTCGGCCCCTGCCGCCTCGAGGTCGCGGCGCGCCTGCCGCCACAGGGCGATCACCGAGTCGCGGGTCCGAACCCGCTGCCCGGTGGCGCCGCCGATGGTGGTGCCGGTGCCGGCGTCGGGATCTGCGTTGATGTACATGGCAGGGACGCCGATGCGCATCCCGCGCAGCGTCGCCGGCGCGACCGCGACGTACGACCTCGGCCGCACCTCGGATGCCGCCGGGATGCGCACCCACGGCTGCGCGCGCCAGAAGTCGCCGCGTACCTCGGCATCATCGGCGACGATCACGTCGAGCACCTCGAGAAGATCGGCCATGGTGCGGGTGTGCGGCACGACGACGTCCATCGTGGGCACGAGCGGCCAGTTGCCGCGCACCGAGATGACGCCGCGGCTGGGCGTGTAGGCGACGAGCGCGTTGCAGGATGCCGGTGCGCGACCGCTCGACCAGGTCTCCTCGCCCAGACCGAAGGCGGCGAAGCTCGCCGCTGTCGCGGTGCCCGAGCCGTTCGACGAGCCGGAGCCGAACGCGCTGGTCAGCCACTCCGCGTTGTAGGGACTCTCGGCGCGTCCGTAGACGCCGCGCTGCATGCCACCGTTCGCCATCGGGGGCATGTTGGTCAGGCCGAGGCAGATCGCGCCGCCGGCGCGCAGCCGCTCGATCGTGAACGCGTCGCGCTGCGCGATGAGATCGGCGAACGCAGGAGAGCCGGCCGCGGCGGTCAGCCCGGTGACCAGATAGCTGTCCTTGGCCGTGTACGGGATGCCGTCGAGCGGTCCGCGCGTCTGACCGGACGCGCGGCGGGCATCGGAGGCTTCGGCCTCGGCCAAGGCGTCCGGATTGCGCACCACGACGGCGTTCAGCGCGGTCTCGGTGTCCGTGCCGTCGTAGGCATCGATGCGGGCGAGGTACGCCTGCACGAGCTCGACGCTCGTGGTCTCGCCCGACTCGAGGGCGGCGCGCAGCTCAGCGATGGGCTTCTCGTAGACCTCGAACATCAGTGCCCGGTTCCGACGCGGGGCTGCTGCTGGGTGATGCAGTGGATGCCGCCACCGCGCGCGAAGATCGGTCGGGCGTCCACGGTCACCGCGCGGCGGCCGGGGTAGGCATCCTCGAGGATCTGCCTGGCTCGGGCGTCTGCGGCGTCCTCGCCGAAGCCGCACACGACGATCCCGTCGTTGACGACGAGGTGGTTGATGTAGCTCCAGTCGACGAAGCCCTCGTCGTCGCGCAGCGTCGCCGGGGCCGGGACATCGATGATCTCGAGCGGTCGCCCTGCGGCATCCGTCTGCTGCTGCAGCAGCGACTTGAGATCGCGGGTGACCTCGTGGTCGGGGTGCCCGGCGTCGTCCTGGCGGTGCAGCAGCACGCGACCAGGCGCAGCGAACGCGGCGACGATGTCGACGTGCCCCTGGGTGCCGAACTCGTCGTAGTCGCGCGTGAGGCCGCGGGGGAGCCAGATGGCCTTCTCCGTGCCGAGGGTGCGAGCCATCTCCGCCTCGACCCGTGCCTTGTCGGCGTACGGGTTGCGGTTCGGATCGAGCTGCACGGTCTCGGTGAGCAGCACTGTGCCCTCGCCGTCGACGTGGATCCCGCCGCCCTCGTTCACCAGCACAGAGCTGACCAGCTCTGCACCGGTGCGTGTGGCGATGATGCGGGCGATGCCGGCTGATACCTGCCATTGCGCCCAGGCCGGGGCGCCCCAGCCGTTGAAGACCCAGTCGACGGCGCCGAGGGCGCCGGGGCGATCGTCATCGACGACGAACGTGGGGCCGAAGTCGCGCATCCAGAACTCATCGAGCGGCGACTCGACGATCTCGATGTCCGACCCGAGCATGTGCGTGGCGCGGTCGACCTCGCTCGGGTCGACGATCATGCTGACGGGCTCGAACCCCGCGATGGCGAGGGCGGTGTCGGCCCAGGCCCGATAGGCGCTCTCCTGCCACTCGGCGCCGTCGCCGAGGGTGACTCCGGCGCGAGGGAACGCCATCCAGGTGCGCTCGTGGGTCGCACCCTCGTGCGGCATCCGCCAGGCCATGTCGTCTCCTTCGTCGAAACTGCCCGATCGCTCTATTGATCGCGCGATCAATAGATGATGTTCCTACACTGGAGGCACCATGTCAACATCCGTCTCCCGGCCTCGTACGCGGAAGAGTCCGCAGCAGCGCTCCGCCGAGATCCACGATGCCGCGCTCGCGATCGGACGCGAGCAGGGACTCTCGGCGCTCACGCTGCGTGCGGTCGCCGCACGCGCTGGTGTGGCCTCTGGGCTCGTCGCGCACTATGCCGAAAGCATGGACGACCTGGTCGTGCGCACTTTCCGCGAGCTCGTGGCATCCGAGCTCGACGAGGTCAAGACCGAGGTCACGACCCGCGCCACTCCTGCCGCGCGACTCGCGCAGATGATCACCACCGTGCTCGACAGCGAGCACAACGACATCACCCTCGTCTGGGTCGACGCGTGGTCGCTCGGGCGGGGCAGTGCCGCGCTCGCCGATGCGATCGAAGAGCAGATGGCGGCCTGGCAGAGCTTCATCGCCGCGATCATCCGCGACGGACGGGACGCCGGTGTGTTCACCACCGACGACGCGCAGGCGGTCGGCTGGCAGATCCTCGCCATGATCGACGGCATCGCCGCGCACGCGCTCACCCGTGCCACCGATGCCGCTCCCTTCGCGGCGCGTCTGGCCGCGGCCTGCGAGACGCTCGTCGGCGCCGCGCCCGGTGCGATCGTCGAGCAGTTGGACGCCTGACCGAACGCGCCGCATAGGCTGGAGCGCATGACTGACGTTCTGCCCTCCGGCCTTGCCATCAGCGAGTTCAGCTCCGACATCCGTCCTCAGGACGACCTCTACCGCCACGTCAACGGTGCGTGGCTGGAGGCCGCCGAGATCCCCGCCGACAAGGCGCGCTGGGGATCGTTCCACATGCTCGCCGAGCAGGCCGAGAAGGACGTCCGCGAGATCATCGTCGAGTCGCAGGATGCCGCCGAGGGCACCCTCGAGCGCAAGGTCGGCGACCTGTTCCGCAGCTTCATGGACACCGACCGCATCGCCGAGATCGGCCTCGCTCCGCTGCAGGCTGAGCTCGCGAAGGTCGACGCGATCGACGGCATCCCGTCGTTCCTGCGCACCGTCGGCGCCTTCGATCGTGACGGCATCGCCGCGCTGATCGGCGTGTTCATCGAGCCCGACCCGGGCAACCCCGAGCGATACGTGCCGTTCGCCGTGCAGGCCGGCCTGTCGCTGCCGGATGAGAGCTACTACCGCCTCGACAGCTTCGAAGCGACCCGCGCCGCGTACCGGGCGCACCTCGAGCGCATCCTCGCCCTCGCTGAGATCGACGACCCCGCCGGCCAGGCCGAGCGCGCGTTCGGCCTCGGGAAGGAGATCGCCGCTCATCACTGGGACAACGTCGCCTCCCGCGACGCCGTGAAGACGTACAACCTGAAGACCTGGGCCGAGTTCCAGCAGCTCGTCGGCGTGGACCTCACCCCGTGGCGCGACGCCGTGGCCGCCTCGGCCCTTCGACAGGCTCATGGCCCCAATCCGTTCGACGAGCTCGTCGTCTACCAGCCGAGCTTCTTCGAGGGCCTCGGCGCGCTGCTCGTCGAGGAGCGCCTCGACGACTGGAAGGCGTGGCTGCGCGCCAAGGTGGTGCACGGTCTCGCCGCCTACCTCACCGACGACTTCATCGACGAGAACTTCTCGTTCTACGGCACCGAGCTGACCGGCACCCCGTCGATCCGCGAGCGCTGGAAGCGCGGCGTCTCGCTCGTCGAGGGCTCGCTGGGCGACGCGGTCGGCCGCATCTACGTCGAGCGGCACTTCCCGGCCGAGTCCAAGGCCGCCATGGATGAACTGGTCGCGAACCTCATCGAGGCCTACCGCCAGAGCATCCAGAAGCTGGAGTGGATGAGCCCCGAGACCCGCCAGAAGGCGCTCGCCAAGCTCGACACCTTCCGCCCCAAGATCGGCCACCCTGACGTCTGGCGCGACTACGACGGCGTGGAGATCGACCCCGCCGACCTCGTCGGCAACGCCCGCCGGGCGACGGTCTTCGAGCACGACCGTCAGGTCTCGAAGGTCGGCAAGCCCATCGACCGTGACGAGTGGTTCATGCCGCCGCAGATGGTCAACGCGTACTACAACCCGCTGATGAACGAGATCGTCTTCCCCGCCGCGATCCTGCAGTACCCGTTCTTCGACCCGAAGCGCGACGCGGCCGCGAACTACGGCGGAATCGGCGCGGTGATCGGCCACGAGATCGGTCACGGCTTCGATGACCAGGGCAGCCGCTACGACGGAGACGGTCGCCTGCAGGACTGGTGGACGGACGCCGACCGGGCGGCGTTCGAAGAGCGCACGAAGGCCCTCATCGCACAGTACGACGCCCTCGTGCCGCTCGGGCTCAGCGACGAGAACCACGTCAACGGAGCGTTGACCATCGGCGAGAACATCGGCGACCTGGGCGGTCTCGGCATCGCGCTGAAGGCGTACGAGCTCTCGCTCGGCAAGGAGTCGGCCCCTGAGGCCCCTTCGGCCCCTGAGCCCGTCGAAGGTCCCGTGATCGACGGCTACACCGGCGTCCAGCGCCTGCTGCTGTCGTGGGCGCAGGTGTGGCAGCAGAAGAGCCGCGAGGCCGAGACGATCCGCCTGCTGACGATCGATCCGCACTCGCCCAACGAGTTCCGCTGCAACCAGATCCTCAGCAACATCGACGCCTTCTACGACGCGTTCGACGTCACCGAGGGCGACGCCCTGCACCTGTCGGAGGAGCAGCGCGTCACCATCTGGTGAGCGCGAGCGGCGACGGAGCCGGAGGTCAGGCGGCGGGGCTACGATGACGACCAGGAATGAGGAGCCTGTTCAGAGCAGCGGGTCCTCGACCTGCCGCTTCCCCCGCTCCTCGAGAGGAGATCGCGCGTGGTCTCGTCGCCTGCATCCGCCCCCGATCCGGCATCCGCGCCCGATCCGGCATCCGCTGCGCGCGCTGAGGCTCGTCGGGCGCATCGCGGTGGTCGCCGCCCCCTGCGCCGCGCGGCAGCGGGACGGCGCTCGTTCACCTCGTCGCTGCGCGCTCTCGACGAGCTCGCACAGGCCGGAGCGCTGGTGTCGGTGCACGTGGCCGAGCTCGATACGGGACGAGCCGTGCTCGCCGGTGACGACCACGTGCCGCTGCCCATCGCCGGTCTCGGGGTGGTGCCGGTGCTGGTCGAGACCGCGGCGCGCATCGAGGCGGGCGTGCTCGACCCGCTGCGCATCGTCGACCGGCCCGACGCCGGACTCGTCGCGGGGTCCGGTCTGTGGCGGCACCTGCGCGCGCCCGCCCTGCCGATCGTCGATCTCGCCGTGCTCGCCGCCGGCGCCGGTGACCCGAACGCCGCGAACGCGCTGCTCGAGGCCGTGGGACACGACCGGGTGCGGGCGCGGATGGTGGAGCTCGGGATGCCGCGCAGCGCCGTCCTCGATCGCTTCCGCGACCGCCGTGGACCCGATGACGCGCCGCACGTCGCGGTCGGCACGACGCGCGAGTTCGCGCAGCTGTTCGCCGCACTGGTCGACTCGCGGGCAGTGGATGCCGCAGTCAGCGCTCAGGTCGCGGAATGGCTCAGCCTGAACCAGGACCTCAGCCTGGTGGCATCCGCGACCGGTCTCGATCCGTTCGCCCACGACCACGATGCGCACGGGCTGCTGTTCATCAACAAGACCGGGCGTGATCGCGGCGTGCGCGCCGAAGCGGGAGTCCTGGGCGGCCCGCGCGCGGGTGTCGCCTATGCGCTCACCGTCTGCTTCGACGATCTGTCGATCAGCCATCGCCTGCGTGCGCACGATGTCTTCCGGGTGCTCGGCACCGACCTCATGGAGTTCACCCACTGAGGCTGCTTAGATCTGCGCCGGTCAGCCGGGCAGGGCCGGGTGCGCCTCCGCGGTGGGGTGCTTCGGGATGAGGAAGGTCAGCGCGAACGCGATGGCTCCGGCGACGATCGAGAGCCAGAAGCAGACCTCGAAGGCCTCCCGGGTCGGGATGGCACGGCCACCGACCTCGATGCTCATGGCCGCCAGCACACCGCCCATCACCGCGGACGCCGTCGAGGTGCCCACCGAGCGGAACAGTGCGTTCAGACCGTTCGACGCTCCGGTCTCATGTGCGGGCACCGCGCGCATGATGATCATCGGCATGGCGGCGAAGGTGAACCCGATGCCGACTCCGATCAGCACGTTCGCGACGAGGAAGTGCCACATCTCGGTCGACCAGACGAGCACGAAGGCGTACGCGAGCACGATCGCCGCCGTGCCCACGGTGAACAGCGGCCGCGGCCCCACTGTGCGCTCCAGCCAGCCGGACAGCGGGGAGATGATCATCATCATCACGCCCGAGACGGCGACGATGATGGCCGCGGTGAACATGTCCAGGCCGAGTCCTGATCCGGTCTCGGCCGGCAGCTCCAGCATCTGCGGGAAGGTCACGTTCGACGCGAAGAGCGCGAAGCCCATGCCGATCGCGGCGATGTTGGTGAACAGCACCGCCGGTCGCGCCGCGACGCGCAGATCCAGCAGCGGGTCGCGGGCCTTGAGCTGATACGCCCCCCAGACGGCGAGCACGACCAGGCCGCCGATCAGGCAGGCCAGGGCGAACGGCGAAGTCCAGCCCCACTCCGCCCCGCGCGAGACGAACAGCAGCAGCCCCGTGAGACCGGCGGCCAGCCCGATCGCGCCGATGATGTCGAGCCGCCCGGGTGAGAGCAGCACGTCATCCGGCACGACCAGCAGCACCAGCACGAGGCCGATCACTCCCAGTCCCGCGGCGAGCCAGAAGAGGCCATGCCAGTCCGCGTTCTCCGCCACGAACGCAGCCACCGGCATCCCGACCGCCCCGCCCACGCCCATGGTCGCGCTCATCAGCGCGACCGCAGTGCCGAGCCGTTCCGGTGGCAGCACATCGCGCATGATCGCGATGCCCAGGGGCACGACTCCGGTCGTCGCACCCTGCAGCGCGCGCCCGATGATCACGCCGACGATCGACGGCGACAGGGCTGCCACGATCGAGCCGATCGCCAACAGGGCGAGCAGCACCATCACGACGCGGCGCTTGCCGTACATGTCGCCCAGGCGGCCCGAGATGGGCGTCGCGACGGCGGCGACGAGCAGGGTGATGGTGACAACCCAGCTGGTGTCCTCACGCGAGGCGTTCAGCAGCTTCGGCAGCTCGGCCTGCAGGGGCACGACGAGCGTGAACATGAACGCCGAGCACAGTCCCACGAACGCGAGCACGGCGATGATCGCCGCGCGACTCGGGGTGCGCGAGAGCCTTCGTCTTGCCCGGTCCTGCGCATCATCCACTTCAGAAGGCTATCGGCAGTCCGGCCGCCGGCTGAGCCGACGTCGGCTGTGGGGACGCCGGATGTGGGGGCACCGATCTCACGAGGACGCGATCCAGCGGACGAGATCGTCGTCCGGGCGGGGCTCGAGGGCCGCGAGCACCGCATCCGTGGGCGCGCCCACCGGGTGGGGGCCGGCTCGATCGAACATCACGTGCGCGATCGTCGCGCGGTGCTCCCGCAGGAAGTCGCGCAGCACCGTTCCCCGCTGCACATCGAACCTTCCCTGCGGCTCGTCGGCGAGGAACGCGCGAAGCGCGTGCACCGACGAGAAGAGCATCAGCGCCGGAGGTTCATCCGCGAACTCGAACACGCGGATCTGCAGCTCGCCATCGGGAGTGCGAAGGAGGGGGATCACCACCACATCGTGTCTGAGCGCCCGGCCGATGGCCTCCGCGTCTCCGCTGGCCAATGCCGCTGCCAGTGCGGGGGACCCGAGGTCCGCATCGTCGGGCACGTGGATGGCGTCGTCGTCCTGTGTCATGCGGACGCCTCCTGCGAGGCGGCGATCACCCATGTGCTGGCGAGGAGGATCTCGTCGGTAAGTGCGAGGATCGCCGCCTGCTGGTCGACGTGCGGGGTGGAGAACGCGACGAGGCAGAGTCCACGCTGATCGGGGAACTCCAGCCAGTAGTCCGCTGCGAGCACCGGCGTGCCCGACCCTTCGCTGACGGTCCGGTCCCGCGTCACGCGGACGTGACGGATGAGCCTGCCGGTCTCGAGCCGCGCTTGGACGACATCCGCGTCAGCGGGATGCGACGAGAGCCGATGTGCGATCGCATCCAGGTGCGGCGTCGCCGTCGAGCTGAGGCGGTGCCAGTACCGGGTCACCGACAGCGCCAGGGCGGCCTGCCCGGTACGCCGCACGAGGAAAGCGGTCTCCCTTCCGCCTCCGCCGGCAGCGGTGCGTGCCATGCGCCGCAGCCACTGCTGCAGCTGGACGCGCAACGTGATCCCGGCGTCGGATCCGGCCAGCTGCCGATCGACCAGCGCGCGGATGCGCTGTTCGAGCTCGGCGGGTTCGGTGAGCGACAGGCGGAACCAGTCATCGCCCAGCGGCAGGTCGAGGTCGACGGCCCGGTCGGAGGGGCGCAGCCCCCGCGGCACCTCCGGTGGGGGCGGCGTGTCGCTCAGCAGGCGTTGAATGTCGCGGACCGAGGCCGCCATCGCGTGCGGCTCGGAGACATCGAACACGACGCGTGCCACGCGATCCTCGGCGCCCGCCAGCAAGCCGGCCAACGCAGTCCCCGGGATGAAGTCGAAATCGCGCTGCTCGTCACCCGCGAGGAACGAGTGCAGTGCGGCGACCGAGCTGAACACGGGCAGCTCCCATCCGGTCCGACCCTGCAGTCCCTCTATCAAACGGATCCGGGAGCCCTGCGAGGTCCGCAGCAGCGGCACCACGACCCACCCCTGCGCCAACGCGCTCGAGATGCTCGCAGGATCCGCGATCCGCAGCGCTGCGGTCAGCTCGGGAGAACCGACGTCCTCGGACGGCGCCACCAGTCGCGAACCAGTCGTCATGACCTCAACCTCCCGATCGCGGCGCGGACAGTGTGACCTTCGCCGTACGGGCAGCCATCCCGCCCCAGAGCCGGTGCGGCGTGCGGTATCCGACTGTGATCGTCACCGGCGCCACGAGGGCGCCCTCGAGAGTATGGCGGGGAACGATGGTGCTGAGCAGCTTGAGATCCCCGTGCGCGAGATGACACTCCAGGATCGTCTCCCCGGCGTGCGTCGGGCCGACGCGCACGGTCGCCGGTCCCCACGGCGTCTCGGCGTGCGCCATGAAGGACCGCTCGCGGATGAGCTCCATGCTCGCGCGGGTGCGCGCGGCGAGGGCGGTGTCCTCGGCCATGGCGGATGCCGCGTCGGATGCGCTGAAGCAGGCGCCGAGGGGCGTGAGTCTCGGGTCCTCATCGGTCCGCTCGGGAGGACCGCTGTGCGCTGATCCGCTCACTCCGTAGACCTGGATCTCGCCCGCGTGGGCGATGAGATAGACGTATCCGGATGCGATGCCGGCACCGGATCGGTCCACCCGCGCCCAGGCGGGCAGATCGCCGCTGAGCGACACCACAGCGACGCCATCACCCGTTCCGCGGTAGAGCGCGAGCGGGCGGCTGAAGGCGAGCTGGTCGATGCGGGTCATGGCACGGTGAACGGCACGTCATCGACGACGGAGACGCCCGCACCCCTGGGGAAGACGTATTCGGGGGCGCCGCCGAGGGTGCCTTCGTAGGGCAGGGCATGTCGCTGATTGACCATCTTCGACATGTCGTCTATCTGGAAGGTGGCCATCCGCTCCATCGAGTTGCTCGCCGGCAGCCCGAGGGAGTTGTGCGGGAACCGCAGGTCCGCCGGCGGAACCGAACCGAACGAGCCGCCGACCTGGCGGGAGTCCGCGCCGCCGTACAGTCGGTACAGCGGCGTATCGGGTGCGAGGTCCTTCACCGTACCCCGCCACAGCCCTTCAGATTCGCGCAGCTGCGCCACGGAGTACCGGTTCGCGTTGCGCAGCGGGATCAGTGTGATGTTCTCACCGGGCCCGAGCGGCTGCAGGCGAGCTGCTCGATTGATACGCGCGACAGCGGCGACCTTGCCCAGGGAGCGGGCGACTGCTCCGAGCCCGATCACAGAGAGTGCAGCACCGGCGATGCTGATGATCGCCTCGCCCCAGCTGCGATCGCCGGTGCTCGCGAGCACGATGTTGCCGAGCGCGTTGATCACTCCCGCGACGCCGGCCACGATCAGCAGCGCCCCACCGAGGAGCTGTCCGACGACCGGGATCCACGACACGCACAGAGCGAGGACGCCGGCGATGGTCGAGACCCATCCGGCGATATCGGTGATCGCGGTGAGGAGGTCCTTGCCCCAGTCGTCCCACCAGGAGTCGTTCAGATCGTCCCCGCCGACGATGTCCTCGATGCGTTCGGCTGCGGCATCGCCTGCCGCATCTCGGTGCGCGACCGCGTCTTCCAGCAGGCGGTACGCCGCGGCGAGTGACGCGTCGGCGTCATCGGCGGCCGCGGCAGCCCGGCCGGCGTCGCGACGATGGTCATCCGCCTCCGCATCCTCCGCACCGTCGGCCAGCCGCAGGAAGCGGAGGCGATCGGCGTTCGCCGCTTCGGCGTCGGCCCGCGCCTCCCGTGCGCGCTCCAACGCGATGAGCGAGTCGTGCTGGGCCTGGTGCAGATGAGGCGCGTACCCGATCAGAGCGAGGCCCGTCTCCCGGTAGCGCTCCTCGGCGCGGGAGATGTCGTCGGCCACCTCGCTCGCGTTCCGGATCAGCTCGTCCGTGGCCTGCGATTCATCGCCGTCCGTCTCCATACTGCGCAGCGCACGCGCTGCGGATGCGATCGCGTCGGCCACGGTGATGTACGAGCGGCCGCCTGCGTCGACGGCATCCGGATCTCCGGGAATGGGATCATCAGCCCTTCCGAGCGGTGACCAGTCGAAGGAACGCGTCATCGCGCATCCGCTCGACGGGGAGTCGCCGAAGCGGGCGGCGGCGACGTTCCCTCCAACGAGGCGGCGTAAGCGACATCGAGATCGCCGAACGCTTCGGCGATGCCGGAAGCGGCCTGCCCGAGAGCAGCGATGTTCTCGGTCATGTCGGCTCGTCGGTCGTCCCACGATTCGGCGAAGCGGGTGATCGCGGCTGACAAGCCGCGGTGGCCTACGGCTTCCGCGACGCCATGGGCGTTCGCAGTGGCTTCCTCGAACTCCACGCGTACGGCATCGAGCATCTGCCCCGAGCGGCGAAGTCTTTCCAGATCGAGTTGTATGCGCTGCATCGCTCCTCCGCGTCCGATCCTATGGCGAACCTCCCGGCGCGACGTATGGGGAGAACTGCCCATGCACGGCCTCGCGTGGTCATCGTGCGCGTCAGCGTACGCCCTTCATGAGCTTCAGCACCGGCTTCGCCGAGATCCCCAGACCCACGCCGACGGCGACGGCGATGAGGCCGAGGATGGTGAAGTAGGGCACTTCATTCGTCGGATCGTAGAACCTCACCAGCCATCCCGAGATCGCCGTGCCCAGCGAGACCGACAGGAAGAACAGCGCGACCATCTGGGTCTGGAAGCGGGCCGGAGCGAGCTTGGTGGCGGCGGACAGACCGATCGGCGACAGCAGCAGCTCGGCGACCGTGAACACGAACAGGATGCCGACGATCGCCAGCAGCGGAGTGGAGTTCGGGCCGCCGCCAGCGAAGGGCAGGAACAGCAGGAACGCACCGCCCATGACGATCGCACTGAGCGCGAACTTCAGCGGGGTCGCCGGCTGGCGCTTACCCATCCGCGTCCACAGCGCCGCGAACACGCCGGAGAGCACGATGATGAAGACCGGGTTGATGGACTGCACCCACGACACCGGCATCTCCCAGCCGAACAGGGTGCGATCCAACCGCTTGTCGGAGTACACGGTCAGCACCGTGAACTGCTGCTGGTACAGCGACCAGAACGCGACGCTCGTCACGAAAAGCGGCAGGAACGCCCACACCCGCGAGCGCTCCACGGGCGTGATGCGGCTGCTGGAGAGGATGACGGCGAAGTACGCCACGCTGGCCGCCAGTGCGGCGATGATCACGATCGTGGCGAGGTTGTCGGCGCGCACGACGCCGGTCAGCACGAGCACGGCGATCAGTGCCAGCGCGGCCACAGCGAGCACGGCGACGAGAGGGTAGCGACCACGCGGCAGCGGGTTGGGCACCTCTCGGGCGGAGTCGGGCAGACCGCGTCGGCCGAAGGAGTACTGGATGAGTCCCGCGGTCATGCCCACGGCCGCGAGTCCGAAGCCCCAGTGGAAGCCGGCGGTGGACTGCAGCAGGCCGGTGAGGATCGGTCCGAAGAAGGCGCCGAGGTTGATGCCCAGGTAGAACAGCGAGAAGCCCGCGTCACGGCGCGGATCCTCAGCGGAGTACAGCGTGCCGACCACCGAGGTCGCGTTCGCCTTCAGCCCTCCGGAGCCGAGGGCGATGAGCACCAGGCCCACCCCCACCCCGAGCAGCCCCGGGAGCAGTGCGAGAGAGAGGTGACCGGCGACGATGACGACGGCGCTGCCGAACAGCACCCGCTCGGAGCCGAAGAGCCGGTCGGCGAGCCACGCGCCGAGGATGGTGGAGAGGTAGACCGATCCGCCGTACGCGCCGACGATGCCGCCCGCGACCGCCTCGGGGATGCCCAGACCGCCGCGCGTCACGCTGAAGTACAGGTAGATGAGCAGGATGCCCTGCATGCCGTAGAAGCTGAACCGCTCCCACATCTCCACGCCGAACAGATGAGCGAGGGCGCGCGGCTGTCCGAAGAAGCGGGTGTCGTTGTGCGCCGACTGGTCGGCGGCGGACTCGGTCGTCATCCCTCCAGGGTACGCGCCACGGGCTCGCGGACGCGGGCGCGGCCGGCGATCCCGGCCAGCACGATGACCACGGCGGCCGCGATTCCGGCGATGCCGATCGCCGTGCTGTGCGGCTCGCCGGTGAGACGTCCGACGGCGAGCCACGCGAGCCCCCACGCGGTCGCGAGGGCGGGAGCGATCCGACGGGTGACCAGCGCGCCGAGCGCGCCGATGATCGTGACGACGACGAGGACCGCCACACCCCACACGTCCGCCTGGTCCGCGAGGTCGTCCGGCAGGGTCTGCGTGAGCCAGGCGGCGGTGTTCGCGACGGTGGCGATCGTCACCCAGCCGAAGTGCAGGCCCATGGTGCCGTCGAGCAGGATGAGCTCCAGCCACCCGGCGGCCGGCCGACCGAGGCGCACGATCACCACTGCCAGCACGATGAGCAGCAGCGCGATGACCACGACGGTCAGGGGCAGGGTGAGATAGCGGGCGGCGACCAGCCACAGGCCGTTCAGCACCATCGACAGCGCGATCCACCACCCGGTGCGCACCTGTCGCGGGTTGGTCCGCTGCGCGGGCAGCGCCTGCCAGATCGTGTACGCCGCCAGGCCCAGGTAGATCACCGACCAGATCGCGAAGGCGGGTCCTGCCGGGGCGAGGTAGGAGCCCTCGGCGGACAGCGCGCCGTTCTGCAGCTCATCCACGGAGTCGCCGCCGAACGCGCCTCCGCCCACTGCCGCACCGATCAGCATGAACACCGCCGCCGCGATGACGCTGGACTGTCTGAGGATGTCTCTGCCGGCGCTGTGCATGGCCCCGACTCTACTCGGCGGCCTGTCGTTCGCCCCGTTGTCGGTCGCGGCGGTCGCGGTCTCGCCCGTTCTCCGGTGGCCCGCGTTTCCGCATTCGCGTCGAGGAGGGCAGACTGACACCGTGCGCACCATTCGAGATCTCGACACCGTTGAACTGATCATCGAGGCCCAGGAGCTGCTGGATTCCATCCGCGGTCCCGAGCGTGTCATCGATGCGGGCACGCTGCGCGCGCTGCAGCATTCCGGCAACTACGTCGTCGGCCTGTTCGACGACGAGGGCGGCGAGGAGCGGATGGTCGGCGCGTCGATCGCGTTCTTCGGGGTGCCCGCTCGTCGCACCATGCACTCGCACATCACCGCGCTGCTGCCCGAGTACCGGGGGCGCGGCTGGGGCCGCGAGCTCAAGGAGCATCAGCGGCAGTGGGCCTTCTCGCGCGAGGTCGGCCGGATCACCTGGACGTACGACCCGCTCGTCGCGCGCAACGCGCACTTCTTCCTCACCGTGCTGGGCGCGCGGGTGAGCGGCTACTCGGTGAACCGGTACGGCATCTTCGGTGGCGGCGACGCGGGCGACGAGAGCGACCGGCTGGACGTGGACTGGGCCCTCGCCGACATCGCCAAGCCCCCGGCATCCGACGCCGTGGTCGCGACCCTCGAGATCCCCGACGACGTCGAGGCGATGCGCGTCGCAGACCCGGATGCCGCGCATGAGTGGCGCCTGCGCCTGCGCGGTGAGATGGAGCAGCTGCTCGGCCGCGGCCTGCGCATCGCGGGCTTCGACACCGCGCGCGGCTACCTCTTCACCGAGTAGGCGGCAGCACGAAGGTGCCGGTCTCGCCGGGGTTGACCGCGATCTCCCAGCGGAATCCGTCGGGGTCGGCGAAGTAGCCGGAGTATCCGCCCCACTCGCGGTGTGTCGCGGGCGTCACCGTGGCGCCGAGCGCCGCGGCCTCGGCGAGCACCGCGTCGACCTCTGCTTCGGTGGCGAGGTTGTGCGCGAGGGTGAGGGGCGCGATGCCGGATGCCGGGGCCGCCCCGATCTCGGCGGTGAAGCCGGCCACGCTCCACAGCGACAGGATCAGGCGATCCGCGACCGGCAGCATGATCACCTCGTCCGCCTCGAAGATGGGCCGCCACCCGAGGCCGTCGACGTAGAACGCCCTGGTGCGGGCGACGTCGGCCACGGCGAGGGTGATGAAGCTCACGCGTTGCTGCATGCCTCCAGCATCCACCCGTGGCCGACATCCCGGAAGAGCGTCGCGGGTAGGATTGGGATGCCCGTGCTCACGGGCTTCTCACCCGCAGCATCCGACCATTGGAGCCACCGTGGCCGAACAGTCCCGTCTTGACAAGGTCATCGCCCTCGCCCGCCACCGCGGGTTCGTGTTCCAAGCGGGTGAGATCTACGGCGGTTCGCGTTCGGCCTGGGACTACGGCCCACTCGGCACCGAGCTGAAGGAGAACATCCGTCGGCAGTGGTGGCAGACGTTCGTCCGCGGCCGCGGCGATATGGTCGGCCTCGATTCGTCGATCATCCTGCCGAAGCGCGTGTGGGAGGCATCCGGGCACGTCGCCACCTTCTCCGACCCGCTGGTCGAGTGCCTGCAGTGCCACAAGCGGCACCGTGAGGACCACCTCGTCGAGGCGTTCGTCGCGAAGAAGGGTCGCCAGCCCGAGAACGGCATGGCCGACATCGTCTGCCCCGACTGCGGCACCCGCGGCAAGTGGACCGAGCCGAAGTCGTTCTCCGGCCTTGTGAAGACCTACCTCGGCGTCGTCGACGACGAGTCGGGTCTGCACTACATGCGTCCCGAGACCGCGCAGGGCATCTTCGTGAACTTCTCGAACGTGCTCACCGCGTCGCGCAAGAAGCCGCCGTTCGGCATCGGCCAGGTGGGCAAGGCGTTCCGCAACGAGATCACCCCCGGAAACTTCATCTTCCGCACTCGCGAGTTCGAGCAGATGGAGATCGAGTACTTCGTGCCGCCGGCCGATGCGAACGAGTGGTTCGACCACTGGGTCGAGGCGTGCTGGAACTGGTTCGTCGAGCTCGGCATCCACCCCGACAACATCCGACGGTTCGACGTGCCGGAAGAGGACCGCGCGCACTACTCCGCCGGCACCATCGACGTCGAGTACCGCTTCGGCTTCCAGGGTTCGGAGTGGGGCGAGCTGATGGGTGTCGCGAACCGCACCGACTACGACCTGTCCAGCCACTCCGAGGCGTCGGGCCAGTCGCTGACGTACTTCGACCAGGCATCCGGAGAGCGCTACACGCCCTACGTGATCGAGCCGTCGTTCGGGCTCACCCGCGCCATGATGGCGTTCCTCGTCGACGCGTACGAGGAGGAGGAAGTGCCCAACGCCAAGGGCGGCACCGACACCCGCACGGTGCTCAAGCTCGACCCGCGCCTGGCGCCGGTCAAGGTCGCCGTGCTGCCGTTGTCGCGCAACGAGCGGCTGTCGCCGCTGGCGCGCGAGGTGGCCGACACCCTGCGCGGCAACTGGACCGTCGACTTCGATGACGCCGGCGCCATCGGCCGCCGTTACCGTCGTCAGGACGAGATCGGCACCCCGTTCTGCGTCACGGTCGACTTCGACTCGCTCGACGACAACGCAGTGACCGTGCGCGATCGCGACACCATGGGGCAGGAGCGCGTGCCGCTGGAGAACCTCGAGGTGTACCTGGCGGAGCGCCTGCGCGGCGCCTGAAGCACGCACTCGCTTCTCGCTGGATGCGACGAAGCCCCGATTCCAACGATCGGAATCGGGGCTTCGGTGCGCATCAGCGCCGGATCAGCGCCGGATCAGAAGTCCTCGCCCTCGGCCTGCGACGGGTGACGGTCGAACCAGTAGGGGCGGCCGATGTGCAGCAGGGCGTCGGTGTCGATGAGGTCGTTCTCGCGGTCCATGTTCGTGGCTCCTTCGCGCGGATGTGGATGGCTTGAATCCAGCCTCACCCGAGAGCGCCGATTCTTGCTCGGCTTCCCATCCGAAAGATCCCAAGTTCCTTCCCCCGCAGTAAGACCTCCCCGCCTCAAGACCCGAACCACCGTCCTCCGGTATGAGTTCGTGCCGCTGGAAACCAATTCAGGCGGCACGAACTCATACCGGAGCGAGAAGCGGGTGGGTCAGGGGCGGGAGACGCGCAGGGTGCGCACCTCGAACGGCTTGAGCGCTAGCTCGCCGCCGGTGCGGGCGTCGTCGAGGTCGTCCTCGATCAGGCTCACCTCGCGGATGCCCGAGTGCTCGAACCCGATCGACAGCTCGCCCCTCGTGCGACGGCCGAGCGACTCGTAGACGCGCACGATGACGTCGCCGGAGCGGTCATCGGCGAGCTTGACCGACGACACGACGATGCCTGCGCCGGTCACCGAGACCAGCGGCTCGACCTCGTTCGCACCGCGCACGAGCGTCGCCGGCGCATTCAGGCGGATCCCCTCGGCGGTGGCGATCTCGGCATCCGCTCCGATCACGAAGCCCACCTCGATCTCGTGGTGACCGTGGTCGGTGTCGGGATCGGGGAACCGCGGCGCGCGCAGCAGCGACAGCCGGATGGTGGTGCTGACATCGTCACCGTCCACGTCGCGCGAGGTGTCGTAGCCGTAGATCGAGTCGTTCACCAGTGCGACACCGAAGCCGTCGTCCTCCTGCGCGAGCACGAAGCGGTGCATGGAGGTCTCGAACTTCGCCGCCTCCCAACTGGTGTTCACGTGCGTGACCCGGCGCTGGAATCCGAACTGCGTCTCGGCGAGCGTCTCGCGAGCGAAGAGATCGAGCGGGAAGGCCAGCTTGAGCAGCTTCTCGGTCTCGTTCCAGTCGATGTCGTTCAGCAGCAGCACCGTGCGCGAACCCGGCGCCAGGATGATGGTCTGCGTGATCTTCGACTGCGAGAACTCGCGGGTGACGAGCACGGTCGCCGTGCCGTCGATGACCTCGGCCGAGATCGTCGAAACGGCGGTCAGGTCGTCGACTCGGTTCTTGTAGTACCTGTCGATGTCCCACGCGTCCCACATGTTGGGGAAGTCCTGATGCAGCTGGAAGAGGTTCGCCGGCTTCCCAGCGGGGATCGCCTCGCGGCCCGTCGCCTTGTCGATCGCCGAGGTGATCAGGCCCTCGGGCGAGATGGTGACGACGACGAGGTCGTTCTCGAGACGGTATCCGCCGTCGATCTCCGACAGCGTGACATCGTCCGTCTCCTCGCCGCCGGAGACCCGCGCCCCCAGCGCACGACCGCGGCCCACCGACGTCGGGGTGAACACGAGCACCCGCTCGCCTTCGCCCGCCAGCGACTCGCGCGCCGCGGCCGACAGCGCCTCGGCATCCGAGATCACGTCCGTGAGCACCTCGACCGCCTCGCGGTGCACCCACGCGATCGACGTGCCGGGCAGGATGTCGTGGAACTCGTGCAGCAGCACGAGCTGCCACAGCCGGTCGAACTCCTCGTAGTCGTACGAGGCGCCGAGCCGCACGGCGGCCGTGGCCGCCCACAGCTCGGCCTCGATGAGCGCCTGCTCGGCCCAGCGGTGCAGCGCCTTCGTCGCGTGCTGGCTGGTGAGCGTGCCGCGGTGCAGTTCGAGGTACAGCTCGCCGACCCAGACCGCGGGGTCGGTCAGCTCGGCCTTGGCGTCGTCGAAGAAGGCGTCCGGATGCTTCCACTCGACCTTCGCCGAGCCCTCGAGATCGGCCAGGCGCGTGGCCTTGCCCGTCATCTCACGGGTCGTGCCACCGCCGCCGTCGCCCCAGCCGACCGGCGCGATCGACATGGTCGCCACGCGGTTCTCCTTGAACTGCCGCGACGCCTTGGCGACCTCCATGCCCGAGAGCTGCGAGTTGTAGGTGTCCATCGAAGGGAAGTGGGTGAACATCCGCGATCCGTCGATGCCCTCCCACAGGAAGCTGTGGTGCGGGAAGACGTTGCGCTGGTTCCACGAGATCTTCTGCGTGAAGAACCACTCGAATCCGGCCCGGCGCATCAGCTGCGGCAGGGCGGGGGAGTACCCGAAGCTGTCTGGCAGCCACACGCCCTTCGAGCGGATGCCGAACTCGCGCTCGAAGAAGCGCTGGCCGTGCAAGAACTGGCGCACCAGCGATTCGCCGGTCGGCATGACCGTGTCGGACTCCACCCACATGCCGCCCAGCGGCAGGAAGCGGCCGGCCTTCACCGCGTCGCGAACCCGCTCGAAGACCTCGGGGCGGTGCTCCTTGATCCACGCGTACTGCTGTGCGCTGGACATGCCGTACAGGAAGTCGGGCTGCTCTTCGATCAGCGCTGTCATCGAGGAGGTCGTGCGGGCGACCTTGCGGATCGTCTCGCGCACCGGCCACAGCCATGCGGAGTCGATGTGCGCGTGGCCGACGGCGGCGATGCGGTGCGCGCTGGCGTCGGCGGGGGACGCCAGCACCTCGGCCAGCTGCGCGCGGGCGTCACCGGCGGTCTCGACGATGCGCTGCAGGTCGAGCACGTCGAGCGCGTCGTCGAGGGCCTGCAGGATGCGCATGCGGCGCGGGCTGGTCTCGGGCAGCTCGGCCTGCAGCTCGAGCAGCACCTCGAGGTCGAGCGAGAGGTCGAAGACCTCCGGCTCGAACACCGCGAGGTCCATGTGCCGCACCCGGTACAGCGGCTCGGCGGAGGAGGTGCGGATGTCGCCCTCCTGGGTGGGCAGGAAGGGGTGGTAGTCCAGAAGCACAGGGTTGGCAGCGCCCTCGAGGTAGAGCTCGACCGGATGCCCGGCGGCGGCGTCGACTGGCACCCACTGGTTGCGGGGGTTGATGCTCTTCACCGGCGTTCCGTCGGGACGGTAGACGAGCGCCTCGCACTGGAAGCCCGGCATGTTGATGTCGAAGCCGAGGTCGATGAGCGCCTCGACCTTCCTGCCCCGCCATTCCGCAGGCACCTCGCCGCGCACGCGGAACCAGGTGGTGCCCCAGGCGGGTCCCCACACGCTCCCGGCGGTGAACGGCTCGAACTCGAGGCCCAGCCCCTCGGAAGGGCTGACGGGCTCGCCGGGCAGCTGACGGGCGGCGATCTCGAGCGGCACTCGGGCGGAGTGGATGGCGGGGCGGATCCGTTCGAGCAGCACGCGGTTCACACGTCCGACGGTCAGCGAGGTCTCTTCGTGCACGGGGCGCTCCTTCGCGATGGGAGAATGGGGGCGATCAGCCGGGGGGCCAGGGGTCGATCGTAACTAAAACGATCTAGTACGGTGAGTCTATGCCACGGTCCAAGCGTGTCACCATCGCGGATATCGCACGGCAGGCGGGAGTGTCGCCCGGAGCGGTGTCCTTCGCGCTGAACGGCCGCCCCGGAGTCAGCGAGGAGACCCGTCAGCGCATCCTCGCCATCGCGGACCAGCACGACTGGCGCCCCAGCTCCACCGCACGCGCCCTCGTGGGCGCCCGCGCCGGCGTGATCGGTTTCGCGGTCAACCGCCCCGCTCGCACACTCGGCACCGAAGCCTTCTTCACCGACTTCATCGCCGGGGTGCAGTCATCCCTGGCGACCCAGCGCGTGGGTCTGCAGCTCGTGGTCGTTCCCACTCTCGAAGAGGAGCTCGAGACCTACCGCCGCTGGCGGCGCGCCAACCAGGTGGACGGCGTGCTCGTGCTCGATCCGCGGGTGGACGATCCGCGCCCCGGTCTGCTGCGCTCGCTCGGACTGCCGTCGATCACCATCGGCGGCCAGCCGTCGCAGGGCGGCGAGCACGCCACCCTCTGGCTCGACGACAGCGCGGCCGCCGACACCGTGTTCGGCTACCTCGCCGGCCTCGGTCATCGCCGCATCGTCTACGTCTCCGGCGCCGCCGCCCATGAGCACGTGCGCCTGCGTCGCGGGGTTCTCGAGGGGCTGTCAGCGCGCGGCGTGCATGGCGAGGTGTTCGAGACCGACTACTCGCCGAATCGCGTCACAGCCGTCATGCGGGCTCTGCTCAGCCGCGCCGAGCTGCCCACTGCGGTGGTGTTCGACAACGACATGATGGCTCTCGCCGGCCTGCGGGTCACGCAGGAGATGGGCGTGCGCGTGCCGGCTGAGCTGTCGCTCGCGTCGTTCGACGACTCGATCGTGACGGGACTCGTGCATCCGTCGATCACGTGCCTCACTCGCGACACGTTCCTGCTCGGTGAGCACGCGGCGGACTTCCTGCTCGAGCAGCTGAACGCCCCGGAGGTGCTGCCGGACCGCCGCGGGCCGGTGCCGACGCTCACCGTACGCGAGAGCACCGGCCGAGTGCCGTCCTGACCGCGGGTCAGCCCACCACCGTGTTGTTCGACGCGTAGACCGGCACCTGCTGCGACAGGTCGGGGTGCACCAGCTCGGTGATCCCGCGTGATGCCAGCGCCGTGGCATCCGCCGCCTGCGCCGACGTCACGAAGGTGGCGTCGACCCCGCTCTCACACGCCTGCACCCACGCCTCGAAGATCGGGCCGCCCGGCGCGAGCGCCCCTCGGCTGATCGGGGTGTCGTCCTCGTCGACCTCGATCACGATACCGAGCTGGCGCGGAACCCGCGGCCCGCGCTCGCGCAGCTCGGGAATGATCTCCGCGAAACGGCGGCCGATCGGCTTCACCGCGCCGGACTGGTCGATGAGCCCGAGCGAGTACTCCAGCTCGGGGAAGTCGACCAGCGTGCGGCTGACGTCGTGTGAGCACCACCAGGTCACGCCCCACAGGTTCTCGGTGCGCGCGGCGTTGCGCACGGTCGCCTCGAGGAAGCCCGGCATCTCGTCCTCCGTCAGGCAGTTCGAAGGTGCGCCGACCTCCTGCAGCCAGGTGCGTCGCTGCGGGTCCGTCGCGAACGCGCGGGACACCTCGATCATGTATTCGGCGTGGCGATCGGATGCTGCGGAGCGCCCGCCGTACCGCTGCGCGGTGCCGTTGAAGATCCACGAGTGCACGGTCGTCATCGCGCCGAGCCGGGCCGCGAGGGCCGGTGTGAATCCGTGGCCGTCGAGGTACCAGGCGGCGTCGTATTCGCTGTGCACGTGCTCCTGGCCGGGGGCGGTGGAATCCGCCGCGTCCAGGAGCGTGGTGATCCAGTTCGCCGCCTCAACGGTGGTCACCGGCCAGGGGGAGGGATGCACCGACGCGGAGAACTGGTTGGTCTCGTTGCCGGTGGTGAAGCCGAGGAAGTTCTTCGCGTCACCGAGCGCCTCCGCCAGCCGCTCGACCAGCGCGACCTGCCCGCTGAGAGCGTCCGGGTGCGTGAACATGTTCTTGTCGTGCCAGGTGTACAGCCACGATGGCATGAAGTCGAAGCTCGACAGATGACCCTGGATCACGTCGACGCTCACGTCGAGGCCAAACTCCGCTCCCACGTCGACGACCGCGCGCACGTCGGCGACGGCTTCCGCGCGGATCAGTGAGCGGTTCGGCTGCAGCACGGTCCACAGCGGGAAGATCCGAAGATGGTCGAGGCCCAGCGTGGCGAGCCCGGCGAAGTCGCGGCGCACGTCGTCGAGGTTCAACGAGAGCCAGGAGTGCATCCAGTTCGTCGAGGGCGTGTAGTTCGCGCCGAAGCGGAGGGGCGTGCTGGAGGAGCGGGCGGACATCGCTGTCCTTTCTGGACGGGATCGGAGTTCTCGCTGGACGGAGCGGCTGTGATGTGCAATGCTAAATGCACTATAACGGTTTAGTACGGGATGCCGCCCCAGCCGGGGGAGAACATCCGGACCACTTCGAAGGAGAACGTCCATGAGGATCAGAACGACTCTCGCAATGGGGCTCGCCGCCGTGACTGCGCTGGCTCTCGCAGGCTGCACCGGTGGTACGGCGCCGAGCGGCGCAGAGGCGGGCCCGGTCGACACGAAGGGCGAGCTGAGCGGCGACATCCAGTTTCAGACCTGGTCGCTGAAGAACGAGAAGTTCACTCCCTACTTCGAGGCGCTGATCAAGGACTTCGAGAACGAGCACCCGAAGGTGAAGGTCGAATGGATCGACCAGCCCGGTGACGGCTACCAGGACAAGATCCTCAGCCAGGCCAACTCGAACACGCTGCCCGACGTGCTGAACCTGCCGCCGGACGTCGCCTTCCCGCTCGTCAAGGCCGGCAAGCTGCTCGATCTCGACAAGGCCGACCCGGAGCTCGCGGACAAGTACAACGAAGGCGCGTGGGCCGCGTACAGCGAGTTCGGCGTCGAGGGCACCTACGGTCTGCCCTGGTACCTCGGCAGCGACGAGTCGTGGTGGAACCTCGCTCAGCTGCAGCCCTACGGCGTGACCGAGGAGAACCTGCCCACCACGACCGACGCGTGGCTCGACCTTGCGAAGAAGGTCGCGGCGGACTCGAACGGCAAGGTCAAGGTCGTCTCGTCGATGCCGGGCCTCGACACCTTCGTCTCGGCCGGCATCAAGGTCATGGACGACGACGGCACCTTCGTGTTCAACACACCCGAGGCCGTCGACATCGTGCAGAAGTACGCGGACGCGTACAAGGCCGGCGCGATGCCGCCCGAGGCGCTCACCGGCAGCTACGGCGGCAACGCCGAGATGTACTTGCAGGGCAAGGTCGCGTACTCGACCGGAGGCTCCGGCTTCGCCGGCGACCTGCGCACGAAGGCGCCCACACTGCTCGAGACCACCGTCGCAACTCCCCGTCCCGGCATCCCGCCGCTGTTCGTGCAGGGAGTGAACGTCGCCGCCGACTCGAAGAACAAGGCCGCGGCGCTCGCATTCGCGGAGTTCGTGACCGATCAGAAGAACCAGGTCGAGTTCGTGAAGCTCGCCGTCGGCTTCGCCCCCGGCACCGCAGAGGGTGCCGACGAGGTCGTCGACTCGCTCGGCGAGGACCTCGACCCGGCTCAGGCTCAGGCCATGAAGGTGATGTTCGAGGCGATCCCCGAGGCGAAGGCGACGCCCTTCCAGTGGACCGGCGGCATGACCGACTACCTCAACCAGCAGATGGCGCTGGCGATCCGTGGCGACGCTCCGGCGAAGGACACGCTCGACAAGATCGTGAAGTACGCCAACGACAACCGCATCGACAAGTGACGCGCACCCGCGTCTGACGAGCACGAACACCAGCACCCGGAGGAAGGCAGCACGCATGAAGTCGCACAGGTGGTTCACACCCTGGCTGCTCTTGGCGCCCGCCGTGATCTGGGTGCTGGTGTTCTCGCTCTGGCCGTTCCTGAACACGGTCGTGCTCAGCTTCACCGACGCGCGGCCGCTGCAGCCGGTGCAGCCGGTGGGATTCGCACAGTACGAACGGCTGCTGACCGATGAGCAGTTCCGCTACGCCCTGATCACCTGCCTCATCTACGTGATCGTGTGCGTGCCGCTGCTGACGATCCTGCCCCTGCTGCTGGCGCTGCTGGTCGAGAAGAACATCCCCGGCATCGCGCTGTTCCGCACCACCTACTACTTCCCGGTGATCGCCTCGGTCGTGGTCGTCGCCCTCATCTGGGGCTGGCTCTTCGACAGCCGCGGCATCATCAACGAGGGCCTGCAGTGGATGGGCGTGACCGATCAGCCCGTCGCGTTCCTCGTCGACCGCTGGTGGATGCTCGGGGTCTCGATCCTGCTCACCGTGTGGAAGGGCCTGGGCTACTACATGGTGGTCTACCTCGCCGCCCTCGGGAACGTCGGCAAGGATCTGCACGAGGCCGCGATGCTCGACGGCGCGGGAGCCGGCCGCCGCTTCATCAGCGTCACCATCCCCAGCGTGCGCGGCGCGATGCTGCTGATCTCGGTGCTCGTCGCCGTATCGGCCATGCGCGTGTTCACCGAGCTCGACGTGCTCTCCAACGGCACCGGCGGCCCGGGCGGCTACAACATGTCGATCGTGATGCTGATCCGCCAGGTCGGCTCGGGACTGAGCGGGAACCTCGGCTACGCGGCGGCGATCAGCGTGGCGCTGTTCCTGCTGACGCTCGTGCCTCTGGTCGCGATCGCCCTGATGAACCGTGAGAAGAAGACGAAGGTGCCGGCATGAGCGTCCTGCAGGATCTCCCCGCGTCCCCCGAGCAGACGCAGCCCCAGCAGCTGCGCCTCGACCGCCGCTTCCGCCGGAAGGGATCCGGCGACTTCAGCAAGCCCACGATCGGCGGCCTCATCGGACGCTACGCGCTTCTCGCGCTGGTGCTGGTGCTCTTCATCGGCCCGTTCGTCTGGCAGCTCGCGACCTCGTTCAAGGGCCCGGCCGACGACCTGTACACGTTCCCGCCGAACCTCATCCCGACCGATCCGACGATCGAGAACTACATCAAGGTCACCGACCTGATCCCGGTGTACACCTACGCCTGGCACTCGCTGCTCATCGCCACTGGAGCGGTGATCACCAACGTCGTGCTCTCGTTGTTCGGCGGCTACGCGCTGGCGTGCATGAAGTTCCGCGGCAAGTACATCGCGCTCGGCATCCTGGTCTCGACCATGCTGCTGCCCGGCGAGGTCACCGTGACGGCCAACCTGCTCACGATCAACTCCCTCGGTCTCGCGAACACGCTCTGGGGCGTGTTCCTGCCCGGCGCCGTAGGCGCGATGAACGTCCTGCTCATCGCCACTGCGTGCCGCATGATCCCGCAGGACGTGCTCGACGCGGCGACTGTCGACGGTGCCACCACGTGGCAGCGCATCCGCCACATCGTGTGGCCGAACGTGAAGGGCATGGCCAGCGTCGTCGCCATCTTCACCTTCATCGGCCAGTGGGACGACTACCTGTGGCCGCTCATGGTGCTCACCGACCCGAACAACTACACGCTGACGGTCGGCATGGCCTACCTGAACGGCAACTTCTCGCCGGACCCGCGCCTCATCGCCGCCGGCACCATGGTCGCGCTCATCCCGATCATCGTGCTGTTCTCGCTCATGCAGCGCTTCTTCTTCCAAGGAGTGCAAGAGGGAGCAGTCAAGGGATGATCTCGGCACAGCTGCGGAAGGCAGAGGGTCCTGCGGATCCGCCGTCGTCCCGGCCGCTGGCCGGTGTGCTCGGCGGGCAGGTGCACGCGTTCCGGTTCGAACCGGCCGCCGGGGTGCAGCGCATCGCCCTCACCGAGCTGACCGACTTCGAGGTCGCTCCGGATGCCGTCGTGCACTGGGCCTTCTATGCTGACGGCCCGGCGGCCGTGCGTGCGCCATACGCCGCGCTGGCGGTGACCGTCGACGTCGTCTTCGAGGACGGGTCGCGCCTCAGCCAGCACCAGGGGGTGCGTGATCGCTACGACGTGCCGGTGACGCCGGAGGCGCAGCTGGCTGCCGCGTGGTCGATGCCGGAGCAGTGGAATGCCGACTCGGTGTCGCTGGAGCCATGGGCCGGGCGACGTGCGAGCGTCGAGATCGTGCTCGGCTCTCCGACCCTGGCCGCGGCTGAGGGGCCGGTGGGTGGTTTCGTCGAGGTCGTCGTCGGAAGCACGACGGATGCCTTCGCGCCGCCGCTCGCTGTCGGAGAGGCGGAACTCACGGCGGCGGACCGTGTGGACACCCGTCGGGGCAGCCACTCCGGCGATCGCTTCTCGCGCGGCAACACGATCCCCATCACCTCCGTACCGCACGGCTTCTGCTTCCTCACGCCGGCGACGCAGACGGCCGACACCCGCTGGCCGTACCGCTGGTCCGTGCACGACGCCGCCGAAGGTCGGCCGCTCGCCGCGCTGCAGTTCTCGCATCAGCCGAGCCCGTGGATCGGCGACCGCGGCGTGCTGCAGGTGCGCCCGTTCCGGGGAGATGCCGAGGATGGCGTCGTCCCGGGCGTTGAAACGCTGCACATCGCGCCGGGCGGCGAGCACGCCCGCCCGCACGAGTACCGCGCCGAGTTCGTGGGCGGGGGAACGGCGCAGATGACGGCGACCTCGCACGGCGGCGCTTTCCGCATCCGTGGTGCCGAGCCCGAGGGCACCGTGGGTTTCGTGATCGGCTCGCCGGACGGCGAGGGACGTGTGAGAGCCTACTCCGATGGCACGTTCGACGGCTGGACACCGGAGGGCTCGACCGACTGGGGCAACCCGCCGCGCGCCTACTTCGCCGGGCTCGTCGTCGCAGAGCCGGCAGACATCCGGGTGAGCGGGGGGCGGGCATCCCTCGTGCTCAGCGCGGTCGGCGCGCTCGAGGTGCGCATCGCGCAGTCGTTCCTGTCGGTGGAGCAGGCGCGGCGGTCGCTCGCGCAGGAGCTCGACGCGGCACGCAGCTTCGAGGAGTTGCGCGACGCGCTCCGCGACGACTGGAACACCCTGCTGGACGCAGTGGACATCCCTCCGCTGAACCCCGCCGAGGCTCCATTGCGCGGTCTCGCCGACGGTGAGGCGCGCGCGCAGATCGCGTCTGCGCTGTATCGGCTGCACCTCTACCCGAACACCACCGCCGAGAACACCGGCACCGTCGGTGCCCCGCGCCTGCGCTTCGCCGACCCCACCGTCCCGGCGTCCCCGCACGGCGACGAGACCACGGGCGCCCCGATCGCCGAGGGCGAGCTGTTCGTCAACAACGGCTACTGGGACACCTATCGCACGGCCTGGCCGGCGCTCGCCCTGTTCGATCCGCAGCGCACCGGCCGCATGCTCGACGGGCTGCTGCAGCAGGCAGCCCGCGGGGGATGGATGGCGCGCTGGAGTGCCCCCGGATACGTCGACTCGATGGTCGGCACCTCGAGTGACCAGATCTTCGCGGATGCCCAGCGCTGGGGCATCCGCTTCGATGCGAACGCCGCGTTCGAGACGGCGTGGCGCAATGCGTGCGAGCCCAGCGACGACCCGCGCAAGGGCCGGAAGGGCATCGGGCGCGGCCGCTTCGCCGGATACGTCGAGAGCGACGTGCCCGAGGGGATGAGCTGGAGCCTCGAGAACGCGATGTCGGATGCCGGAACCGCGCGTTTCGCGCATCGGCTGGCCGACTCCACGGGTGAGGCCCGGTACACCGCCTTTGCGCGATACTTCGCCAATAGGGCGCTGTCGTACCGCACGCTGTTCGACCCGGCATCCGGCTTCTTCCGCGGCCGTGACGCCGCCGGTCGCTTCGCGGACGCCTTCGACCCGCGGGTCTGGGGTGGCGACAACGTCGAGACCAACGCGTGGGGGATGTCGGTCAGCGCCGTGCACGACGGCGCCGGCCTGGCTGCGCTGCACGGCGGACGCACCGGACTGCGTGCGCACCTGGACCGCCTGTTCGCCGAACCCGAGACCGGCGATCCGGCCTTCGGCGGCAGCTACGGCACGGTCATCCACGAGCAGCGCGAGGCGCGGGCGCAGCGCAGCGGGATGTGCGCGATCTCGAACCAGCCGGCGCACCACATCCCCTGGATGCACGTGCACGGCGACCGCCCGTGGCAGGCGGGTGCTCTCGTGCACGGGCTGGCCGGCCGGCTCTTCGCCGGCGCGATGATCGGTCAGGGCTTTCCGGGCGACGAGGACAACGGCGAGATGAGCATGTGGTGGCTGTGGGCGGCTCTCGGCCTCTACCCGCTCGAGCTCGCCTCCGGAGAGCTGCGCATCGGCAGCCCGCTCTTCGACGACATCCGCGTCCGACGCGCGGACGGCTCCCGCCTGCGTGTGCGCTCTCGCCGTTCGTCACCGGATGCCCGCTACCTCGCGGCCGCGACGCTCGACGCCGTGCCGCTGGCGCGGGCCGTGCTGCCCGTCGACGCGCTCATCGGGGACGTCCTGCTCGAGCTGACCTTCACGTGCGATCCCGAGGAGGCCGCGCGAGGCGGACTGTGGGATGCCGATGAGCCGGCGGCTCCCTGGCATCCGGACCTCACCGCGTCCGACGGGGCACCCCTGGCGCCGTCGGACGCTGTGCTGTTCGACGACACCGGGGTCGGCGCGGTGAGCACGGCCGACGCGGGCTGGGTGTTCGGCTCGCCGTGCCGCGTGACCGACGTGACCCTCACCGCACTCGAGGACACGCCGGCGGACGCGTGGGTCTGGCAGGCCAGCGATGACGGAGTGCAGTGGCGGGAGGTCGCCGCTACGCACCGGGAGTCGCTGCCCGCTGACCGCATCACCCCGTTCACATTCGCCCAACCTGTCGTCGCCCGCATGCTGCGCGTCCATGCCACCTCGGCGCCACTCGCCCTACGCCAGATCGAGCTGTACGACCTGAGCCGCTGATCCCCCGGAAAACGAAGAAGTAGATCGGAAGGAATGCCATGAACAGCTCCCCATCCCCGCGCCGCCGCCGGGCCGGCCTTGCCGCTGTGGCAGCGCTCGGCCTCGCTGTGGCGGGACTCACCGTGCCCGCCGCCGCGGCCGGCGCTGCATACGCCGCCGCTGACGACAGCCACGACCCGAAGCGCGTCGTGTACGTCGAGGTCAACAATGAAGAACTCGCGAACGTCGCCGACTACACGCTGGAGGGCACCACCCGTCCCGCGTTCGACATGGCGATGATCTTCGCAGCGAACATCAACTACGACGCGGAGAAGCAGCAGGCGTACCTGCACTTCAACGACCAGGTCACCGCGACGCTCGAGCAGGCCGAGACGCAGATCCGCCCAGTTCAAGAGCGCGGCACCAAGGTGCTGCTCTCGGTGCTCGGCAACCACCAGGGTGCCGGGTTCGCCAACTTCACCTCCCGCGACAGCGCTGCCGCCTTCGCAGACCAGCTCGCCGATGCCGTCGAGCAGTACGGCCTCGACGGCATCGACTTCGACGACGAGTGGTCGGGATACGGCAACAACGGCACCGCCCAGCCCAACGACACCTCGTTCGCCTACCTGCTCGACGAGCTGCGCGACCGCCTCGGACCCGACAAGCTCATCACGCTGTACAACATCGGCCCGTCCTACGACGTCACCGACTGGGACGGCACGAGTGCCTCCGAGAACCTCGACTACTCGTGGAACCCCTACTACGGGGGCTGGAACCCGCCCCAGGTGCCGGGAATGAGCAAGGGCCAGTTCGGTGCTGCCGCCGTCGACCTGACGCGCACCAGCCTCGATCGAGCCACACAGCTCGCGCAGCGCACCGTCGACGAGGACTACGGGGTCTACGTGACGTACAACCTCACCTCGGCCGACCGCTCCGCGTACCTCTCGCCCATCACCGAGATCCTCACGGGTCGCGCGACGCTGTACAGAACTCCCTGGTACGACGTCGACGTCGACGTGCAGGCGACCTGCGCCGGACGCGATGCCAAGCTGAAGGTCCGCATCGCCAGTGACGACGACGCGCGACTGGATGCGACGGTGGCGTCGTCGATCGGGAGTCGATCGTTCGACGGCATCCGCAACGGCGAGGAGCGCGTGGTGGTGCAGCACGCGAAGCACGGCGCCGTCGCCGACGGCTCGCTATCCGTCAGCATCACCGGTCCCGAGGGCACACGCAACCTCACCGAGTCGTACGCCGTGCCCGCCTGCGGCTGAGGACGACGAGAGACGGCTGCGGATCGGCTCGCGCCGCCGCAGCCGTCTCGTCGCGCCCGGCGAACAGTTACCCGCGTTGCAGGGCAATAGAATCTTCTGAAGCCGAAACGGAAGGACGCCATGAGCGATACCGTCAAGAAGCACGAGGACTACAACCCCGGACCGCGGGTGGGTATCACGTTCTCCACGTTCGATCTGCTGCACGCGGGGCACATCATGATGCTCGCCGAGGCGAAGCGTCAGTGCGACTACCTCATCTGCGGCCTGCAGATGGATCCGACGCTGGACCGTCCCGAGAAGAACGCTCCGACGCAGACGGTCGTCGAGCGCTACATCCAGCTGCGGGGCTGCGAGTACGTCGATGAGATCGTGCCGTACTCGACCGAGCAGGACCTGGAGGACATCCTCCGCTCGTTCAAACTCGACGTGCGCATTGTCGGCGACGAGTACGAGGACCGCGATTTCACGGGCCGCGAGTACTGCGAGCAGGCCGGCATCGAGCTCTACTTCAACAGCCGCAACCACCGCTTCTCGAGCTCCGGACTGCGCAAGATCGTCGCTGCGAAGGAAGCCGAGCGCCTCGCCCGCGGCTGACCCGTGCGGAGCTGACTGATCAGCTCACTTCGCGGCCTTCGCCGCCGCCTTCATCGCCTTCTTGTGCTCACGCACCTTCGTCAGCGACTCGGGGGAGACGATGTCGGCGACGCTGCGGAACGCATCCGGCTCGCCGTAGGGGGCCGATGCCTCACGCCAGCCCTCGCCGGTGAAGCCGTACTGCTTGCCGAGCAGAGCCAGGAAGATCTTCGCCTTCTGCTCGCCGAACCCCGGCAGCTTCTTCAGCCGCTTCAGCACCTCGGGGCCGTCGGGATCGCCCTCGGTCCACAGGGCTGAGGCGTCGCCGCCCCATTCGTCGAGGACCGTCTGGCACAGTGTCTGCACACGCGTGGCCATCGAGCCAGGAAAGCGGTGCACCGCGGGGGCCTGCTTGAACGCCTCCAGGAAGGCATCCGGTTCCATGCCGGCGATCGCCTCGGCATCCGACGCCCCGGTGCGCTGCTCGATCTTCAGCGGACCGGCGAACGCGGTCTCCATCGGAACCTGCTGGTCGAGCAGCATTCCCACCAGCAGTGCGAGCGGGTTGTTCGTGAGCAGTTCGTCTGCGGCGGTGTCTCCGGTGATGTGAAGGGCCATAGATCCAGTGTCGCACCCCGAGTCGCGTGGATCGCCGCATGCGCGTCTCAGTCCCTCCTCGACCGCACAGGTGTCGGGTCACATCACGGATGTCGGCGGAAAGGGGCGGATGCTGCCGGCATCCGTCCTTCCTGCCGACATCCGTGCGGCAGCGCTCAGGCGGGCTCGTCGGCACCTTGCGCGCTGGCCAGGCGAGCAAGACGCCGGCGGGCGAAGTCCTGCGCGCGCGGGCCCGAGCCGAGTGCGCGCTCGGCGACGGCCAGAACGATCCGCGTCATGGTGATGACCGGCAGGATGCTGCGACGCACGCCGAGCATCCGGCGATACCGACGGGGGATGGTGGCGACTGCCGCGCTGAAGAGCGCGCGATAGGCGATTCCCATGGTTCCCGAGAACGCCGGGCGCCGCAGGAAGGCCACCACGTCGTGCGTGCGCTCGTCCGCGCGCAGCTCGCCGCGCTCGAGGTATGAGTCGAGCCGTGCCCGCAGCTGCGCTGCACTGCGCGGGTCGGGCACGTGCATCAGGCGCCCGGCGGCCACCCACTCGTGGACGTACGCGTCGGCGCCGCCAGGGATCGGCCCTCCCCACACCTGATGCGCGGTGAGGAACGCATCGGCGAAGGCGAGATGCACCCATTCGACGAGGTCGGGCGAGGACGCGCTGTACTCCCGCGCTGTGCCGTCCCCACCGACATAGTCGCCACTCACACGCCGGTGCAGTCGAGCCACTCGCGCGGTCTCGCGCTCCGCTTGCGCACGCGAGCCGTACGTGACGCTCAGCACCCACCGGACGGTGCCGTTGAGGCGCGAGATGGGGTCTTCGCGATAGCGCGAGAAGTCGTGGACGCCCGCCAGCGCCCCGGGATGCAGGGCCTGGATGAGCAGAGCCCGGATGCCGGCGACGAGCGTCCCCATACCCGCGTGCACGCTCCAGACGGCGCCGTCCTCGGCGAACCAGCCCTCGTCGTCACCCTCGGCGAGCTCGCGCACCCACCTCGGCGTCCCGTTCGGATCGCCGCTGAGGGCAGTGAGCAGTCGCGCTCTCAGAGGTGTGCGCTGTGTCATCCTCCCAGCGTCGCACGTCCGGGTCGGCTCGGAGCGGTGCGCGCGAGTGATGCGCGCGAGGTGGTGCGCGCGATCAGGCGGTGGCGGATGCAGCGCCGGACGCGTCGGCGCTCAGGCCGTAGAGCGTTTCGAGCGCGGCATGGAACTCGTCGGCGCGACCCTCGGCGGCCAGGGCGTGAGCACGCGTGGTGGGCGTGTGCAGCAGCACTCCCGCGAGGTGGCGCATGGCCTGCTCGACCCGGCCGTTCTCGTCGCCGCGCCGGCGTGCGCGCTCGATCTCCGACTCGAGCAGCCCGAAGATGTGAGTGCGCAGCGCGACCACCGCCGGGGTCACGCTCTGCTTGGACCCGTCGAGGTGGAAGCTCTCCGCGGCCTCGCGCACGACATCCCGTGCGGCGTCGGTGGCCTGCAGCTCTTCCAGCGGTGCGTGCAGACGGATGGTGTCGAGGTCGAGCAGCGCGACGCCTTCGAGCTGGGCGACGGCGGGATCGACGTTGCGCGGCATCCCGAGGTCGATGATCAGCTGCGAGTGAGGGTGGGCTCCTGCGGTCGTCGACAGGCACCCGGCGGTGGTGCCGGGCTGACGTTCGAGCTGCGCCGGCCCCAGCACCATCTCGACGGAGGTGCAGGTGATCAGCAGCGACGCGTGCTGCGCGACGCTCGCGAAATCCGCGGCGGCGACCGGACGGATGCCGTGCTTCTGCGCGAACGGCACGGCTCGGCCGGACGCCGAGTACACCGCGATGTCGACCGCGCCCCGCTCGCGCAGCGCGGCGAGGGTGACCGCCGCATACGACCCGGTGCCGACCAGCAGCACGCGCTCGGCGCTCCAATCCGCGATCCGGCTGTCGGCCAGCTCGAGCGAGAGCCGCACGAGCGAGCGGCCGGCGCGGTGCAGGGCGGTGACGTTCTTGACCTTGCGCTGCGCCTGGCTGGCGCGCTGGAACAGCCGCTCCAGTGTGGGAGACGTCGTGCCCTGCTCGCGGGCTCCGCTGAGGGCGCGCCGCACCTGACCGGCGATCTCTCCCTCGCCCGAGACGACCGACTCCAGGCCGGAGGCGACAGCGAACAGGTGCTCGGCGACGTGCGGGTCGTCGACGACGCGGTACGACCCGTCGAGGTCATCCGAGGGGATGCCGGCGGCATGCGCGACCGCGTCGATGACCGCATCCGAGGTGACGTCCTCCACCTCGACATAGGCTTCGAATCGGTTGCAGGTGGCGAGCACTACGGCTCCCTGCGCGCCGGCATCCAGCAGAGCAGGCGCGACGTTCTCGGGGTTGCGGCTGAGGCGTTCGAGCAGTTCGAAAGAGGCGGTCTTGTGACTCGCCGTCACGCAGAGCAGCACGAGTCCATTCTACGGCGCGCTGCTGTGAGCGGCATCCAAGGCCCACCTAACCCGGCACGTGCATAGGTGCCGGATGGAAGGATGGCGGCATGACTGATCTGCTGCGCGCCCTCAGTGGCGACAGGGTCGCAACTGGCGAGTCGCCGGAGCGCACCCCCGTCTGGTTCATGCGTCAAGCCGGGCGCTCACTGCCGGAGTACCGGGAGCTGCGCGTCGGCACTCGGATGCTGGACGCCTGCCTCACGCCTGAGCTGGCGTCCGAGATCACGCTGCAGCCGGTGCGGCGCCACGGCGTCGACGCGGCCGTCTTCTTCAGCGACATCGTCATCCCGCTGCGCCTGGCCGGCGTCGACGTGGAGATCGAGCCCGGCCGTGGTCCGGTGTTCGCGAACCCGGTGCGCACCGCAGACGACGTCGCGCGCATCACGCAGATCGATCCCGCCGACCTCGACGGCACCGCGGTGGCCGAGGCCGTGCGCCTGACCGTGGCCGAGCTCGGTGACACGCCGCTGATCGGCTTCGCCGGCGCCCCGTTCACGCTCGCCGCGTACCTCATCGAAGGCGGCCCCTCGAAGGAGCACCTGCGCGCGCGCGCCATGATGCACGCCGACCCCGTCGCGTGGAACGCCCTCGCCGGCTGGCTCTCGCGCATCTCGCGGCGCTTCCTCGAGATCCAGCGCGACGCCGGTGCATCCGTGGTGCAACTCTTCGATTCGTGGGCCGGTTCGCTGAGCACCGCCGACTACCGGGCTCATGTCGCGGCGCACTCGAAGGCGGCGCTCGAGGGCATCGGCCTGCCGCGCATCCACTTCGGCGTCGGCACCGGCCCGTTCCTCGCCGACATGCGGCTCGACGGCGTGGCAGACGCCGTGGGAGTGGACTGGCGGATGCCACTGGACGAGGCTGTCGGCATCCTCGGACCCGACGCCGTCGTGCAGGGGAACATCGACCCCGCTCTGCTGCAGGCGCCGTGGCCCGTGCTCGAAGCCCACGTGCGCGACGTCATCGCACGCGGCCGCGCAGCGAAGGGTCACATCCTCAACCTCGGTCACGGCGTGCCGCCGGAGACCGACCCCGATCAGCTCACGCGGATCGTGCAACTCGCCCACGGAGAGCTCTGAACCGGCCGCGGCCCGCTTCGCGGCGCGGAGCGCGGTGCGGGGAGCCGGATGTCGGTGAAGCGCCGCGATTGATCGGCATTCGGCTCCCCGGTACGCACCTCGCACGGTGAAGCGGCGCGTGACGGCATCCGACGCACAGCCCCCGATGGAAGAATCGGAGCATGACGCCCGAGCATTCCCCCGAACTCGCCGCGCGCGCCGCGGAGCAGCACGTCGTCGTGATCGGCGGTGGGATCGGCGGTCTGGTGGCCGCCCGCGAGTGCGCGAAGGTCGGCATGCGCGTGACCGTGCTCGAAGCCGCGTCGACACTCGGAGGCAGCATCCGCTCGGCGCAGCTCGGCGGGATCGTCGTCGACGTCGGCGCCGAGAGCTTCGCGACGCGCGGCGGGCACGTCCGCGCGCTGGTGGACGAACTGGGGCTGGGTGACGAGGTCGTCGCGCCGCAGGGCGGTGGGGCGTGGCTCAGCGGCATCCCGGATGCCCCGGACGCACCACTGCCGGTGGGCAGCCTGCTCGGCATCCCGGCCAACCCCTTCCAGGACGACGTGCGCCGCATCATCGGCTGGCGCGGCGCGTGGCGGGCGTACATGGACCGCCTGCGTCCGCCGCTCACCATCGGCCACGAACGCAGCCTCGGCCGCCTGGTCAGCGCACGGATGGGCCGCAGGGTGCACGACCGGCTGGTCGCCCCGGTCACCGCGGGGGTCTACTCCGCGAACCCGGACGACGTCGACACCGACGTCGCCGCCCCGGGGCTCAACGCCGCGCTCACCCGCGTCGGTTCGCTCAGCGGCGCGGTCGGACTGCTCGCCGCCGAGCGGAAGGGCAAAGCGCCCGGCGCCGCGGTGCTCGGCATCCGCGGTGGCATGGGCCGGCTCGTGGAAGCTCTGCGGAACGACCTGCTCGGCTACGGCGTGGAGGTGCACACCGGCGTGCAGGCGACGCGACTGGACCGAGACGGGAAGAACTGGACCGTGCAGACCGCGCCGGCCGAGGATGCGCCCGGCGAGGACACACCCGGCGAGGACGCGACCGCCGACGGGACGACGGTCGTGAGGGCGACATCCGAGAGTCTGACGGCGACCGCCGTCATCGTCGCCACCGCCGAGCCGCCGGCGCGTCAACTGATCGACGCGCACGTGTCCGGGCTGCCCACGAGCAGCGCGGCCCCGGAGATCGAGATCATCACGCTGCTGCTCGACGCGCCCGAGCTCGACACCGCCCCACGCGGCAGCGGAGTGCTCACCGTGCCCGGCAGTCACACCGCCAAGGCCCTCACCCACTCCACCGCGAAGTGGGGCTGGGTGCGCGACGCCGCGTCCGACCGGCACCTGGTGCGCGTGTCGTTCGGCAGCCAGGGCGAGGCCGCCGCCACCGCGACGCTCGACGACGCGGCAGCGGCACAGCTGGCGCTGACCGAGGCATCCGCTCTTGTCGGCGTACCGCTGCAGCCGCAGCAGCTGCTCGAGTTCCACCGCGCGCGATATGTGCAGGCGCAGCCGACCTCGCTCATCGGCGCGGCCGAACGACGCGCCGCGGCGCGTGCGGCGATCGCCGCGGTGCCCGGGCTCGGGGTCGTCGGCGCCTGGCTGGCCGGAACCGGCCTCGCCCAGGTGATCCCGGATGCCGTCGCCGAAGCGGATCGGCTGCGCGGCGACCTGCTCTGGGACTGAGGCGACGGCGCGCGTTACATCCAACGACGGCTTCGCGCAAGGGTGGATGCCGAAAGAGGAATATGTGGCTACCCTGGAACGCGAAAGAGGCCGGAACCAACGTCAGGAGGCCCTCATGAAGGGGAAGATCGGACTCGTCATCGGACTGGGCGCGGGCTACGTCCTCGGCAGCCGAGCTGGACGCGAGCGATTCGAGCAGATCCGCACGCAGTGGAACAAGCTGATGCACCTCGACCCGGTGCAGGAGCAGGTCGCCCGCGTGCAGGACTTCGCCAAGTCGCAGGCCGCTGCTGTCCCCGGCGCGGTGTGGACCGGCGCCGTGAAGGTCGTCAAGGCCGTCTCGAAGTCGGGCACGCCCGGCGAGAAGCTGGATGGCGCGATCGACGCGACGAAGGACGCCGCAGAGAAGGTCGCCGATGCGAAGGAGGCCAAGGACGGCAGCAGCGGTACGGGCTCGAACTCCGGCGGTGCGACGATGGCTCCCGCCCGGCCTGTCGGCTCGGAGGGCACTGCCACGCCCCAGAACAAGGGCTGACGGATGCTGCGCGGATACCGCGATCGCGCCGACGACAGCCTGCTGACCCTGCTCGGCGATCTGCCGGAGCTGGTGCGGAACCTCGTGACCGCCGAGATCGACGCCGCCAAGGCGTGGATCTCGCGCACCGCGAAGGACGCCGGCATGGGCGGCCTGTGGTTCGTCGTCGTGCTGTTCCTGCTGTTCTGGTCGATTCCGGTGCTGCTGGCCTTCGCGATCATCGGCCTGAGCTCGTGGTGGCCGGCGTGGCTCGCCGCCCTCGCCGTGTTCGGCTTCCTGCTGGTCGCTGTGGTCGTCTTCGCGCTGCTCGGCATCGCGCGGTTCCGCAAGGTGGTCAAGCGGGAGAACCCGGGTCAGGCCGTCGCCACCGACGTGCGCATCATCAAGGGAGCCTCTGAAAATGACCGACTCTGATCTGACGAGAGCCGAACTCGAGCGCTCGACGCGAGCCGGCGCGGAACTGGCCGGGCGGGAGACCGCTCAGGGCGAGCTGTCGCGCACGGTGGTGCCGGCCGGGATCACCGACCCTGTGGAGTCGGCTCGGGCGGAACTGCGGGCGGCCCTGGCGGCCATCGAGGTGCGCGGCAACTTCCCGCGTCGCATCCAGAAGGCATCCGCGCGGGAAGCGGTCCGCGCGCGCGCCTTCGCGCACCGCAATCCGGCCGGTGCAGCGGTCGCGGTGGCGGGTGTGGCCGCCGCGGTCGGCGCCCTCGTGTGGGTGCTCGCGCGCGCGATCGCTCGCTGACGGGCGGGTTCGCCGTGTCCGCCCCAGAGGGGGCAGACTGGAAGCATGCCCGAAACGCACGATGACAACCCGTCCGGATTCACCCTGTGGGCCGTGTGGCGTCGAGACCCGCACATCCCGGCGCTCGACGCCGATGTGAGCGAGCTCGAGACCGTGATCGCGGAGATCGAGTCGGCCGGGGTCACCGTCCGGGGCTTCTACGACGTGAGCGGGCTGAAGGCCGACGCCGACCTGATGGTCTGGCTGCACGGCGACACCGTGGAGGGACTGCAGAGCGCGCTGCGCCGTCTGCGCCGCACCGACATGCTGCGCACCCTGGTGCCGGTGTGGAACGTGATGGGCGCCCACCGCGACGCGGAGTTCAACCGAGCCCACGTGCCGGGTTTCCTGCGCGGGGTCGAGCCCAAGCAGTGGCTGTGCCTGTACCCCTTCGTGCGCACGCCGGAGTGGTACCTCATCGACGAGGCCGAGCGGCGCACGATGCTCGCCGACCATGGCCGCAAGGGCGCCGCGTTCCGCGGCGTCATCGCGAACACCGTCGCCGCCTTCGCGCTCGGCGACTACGAGTGGCTGCTGCCGCTGGAATCGGACACCCCCACCGAGCTGGTGGACCTCATGCGCGACCTGCGCTACACCGAGGCCCGTCGCTATGTGAAGGAGGAGGTCCCTTTCTACACCGGGCGCCGCCTGCGCATCGACGAGATCGCTGAAGTGCTGCAGTGACGTCCCTCGCCCCGATCCGGCTCGGCACCCGACGCAGCGCGCTCGCCCAGGCGCAGTCGGGCCACGTCGCCGATGCGCTCGCGGCGGTGGCCGGCCGCCCCGTCGAACTGGTGCCCATCGTCTCGGAGGGCGACACGAACCGGGCATCCCTCTCTGAGATCGGCGGGACCGGCATCTTCGCGAACCGCCTGCGCGAGGCGCTCATCGCGGGGGAGTGCGACATCCTCGTCCACTCGCTGAAAGACCTTCCCACCGCCGTGCCGCCAGAACTGGTCATCGCCGCCACCCCGCGCCGCGCGGATGCCAGAGACGTCGTCATCACGCGCGGCGGCACGCCGCTGCATGAGCTGCGGCGCGGCAGCACCGTCGGCACCGGCTCGCCGCGGCGCGTCGCGCAGGTGCGCCGCCGTGCGCCGCACGCCGAGGTCGTCGACATCCGCGGAAACGTGGACTCCCGCCTCGAGCGCGTCTCGACAGGTGAGCTGGATGCCGTGATCCTCGCCGCGGCCGGACTCGGCCGGCTGGGTACGGAGACGGCGCTGCATCGTGAGGACCTCGGCTTGGCCGAGTGGCCGACCGCACCCGGTCAGGGCGCGCTCGCCGTGGAGACCACTGCCGACGCCCCCGCCGAGCTGCTGGCCGCGCTCGCCGAACTCGACGACGACGATACGCGGATCGCGGTGACCGTGGAGCGGGCGATCCTGGCCGGGCTGGACGCGGGATGCCAGGCGCCGATGGCCGCGCACGCCGTCGTCGCCGGCGACAGCATCCGAGTCCGTGCCGTCGTCTACGAACCCGGTGGCGGACGCCGGATCGGGCTGGACGTCACCGAGCCCCTGAACAGGGGGTATATTCGACGGAACGGCAGCGGCAACGGAGCGGATGCTGCCGATGGTGCAGACCCGATGCGCACGGCTCGTGAGCTCGGCGACTCTGTAGCCCATCGGCTGCTCGAACAGGGAGCGGCCGACCTCCTCCCCTGAGAGTGATCGTGATGACTGCTTCCGAAACCAAGACGGCCCGGCCGCTCGACGGCTGGCGTGTTCTCGTGCCGCGCGGGGGCCCGTGGGGCGACGGCGTGGCGGCGAGTCTGCGCGCGCAGGGCGCCGTGCCGGTGGTGGCACCGCTGATCAACTTCGCCCCCACCACCGACCAGGAGGCACTGGATGCGGCGCTGGCGCGGCTGCAGGCCGGCGAGTACGACTGGCTGACGATCACGAGCGCCACCACCGTGGACGTGCTCTTCGCGCACCGCGTGCAGATCCCCTCGACCACCAAGGTGGCAGCAGTGGGCGAGACCACGGCGGCCGCACTGCAGGCCGTCGGCTACGACGTGGCCCTGGTGCCCGACCTCGACAACTCGGCCGCGGGGATGGCGGAGAAGATCATCGGCCTGGAGGCCGACGCGCAGCGTATCCTGACCCTGCGCAGCGAGATCGCGAAGCCCGTGCTCTCGGTGATGCTGACCGAAGCCGGGCACGACGTGGACAGCGTCGTGGCGTATCGCACGGTGGGCGTCCCGGTCACCGACCGCATCCGGCGTGACGTGGAGAACGGGCGCATCAACGCGATCCTCATCACCAGTGGCTCGGTGGCCGCGCAGGTGCGCGAGCAGTTCCCCGAGATCCCCGAGACCACGATGCTCGCTGCGATCGGGCCGCGCACCGCGAAGGACGCCCGCAGGGTCGGCCTGCCGGTGACCGCGATCGCAGACAAGCAGACCGTCGACGCGCTCATCGACACGGTCTCGCGCTTCACCCTTCCGCACGCGGCTGACGAGTTCGCGCCGTGAGCCGCTTCCCCGAGGCGCGTCTGCGCCGCCTGCGCCAGTCCGCACCGGTACGTGACCTCATGCGCGAGACCTCGCTCGAGCCGCGCCAGCTCGTGCTGCCGATGTTCGTCCGGGAAGGACTGTCCGAGCCGGCGCCGATCCGTTCGATGCCGGGCGTGGTTCAGCATTCGATGACCTCGCTCCGGGCCGCCGCGACCGAGGCCGCCGACGCCGGCGTTGGCGGAGTGATGCTGTTCGGCGTGCCTGCCGTGCGCGACGCCATCGGTTCCGGAGCAGACGATCCCGACGGCATCCTCAACGTGGCCACCACCGCGCTCGCCGCCGAGGTGGGCGACGCCCTCCTGGTGCAGACCGATCTGTGCCTCGACGAATTCACCGACCACGGCCACTGCGGCGTCCTCACTCCGGCAGGAGCAGTGGACAACGACGCCACCCTCGAGCGCTACGCGGCGATGGCGCTTGCGCAGGCTCGTGCGGGGTCCCAGCTGCTCGGGCTCAGCGGCATGATGGACGGCCAGGTCGCCGTCATCCGCGCGGCGCTGGACGACGAGGGCTTCCACGACACTCTCGTGCTCGCCTACGCGGCGAAGTACGCCAGCGCGTTCTACGGACCGTTCCGCGAGGCCGTCGATTCGCAGCTTCAGGGTGACCGGCGCACGTACCAGATGGACCCCGGCAACCGCCGCGAGGGCGTCCGCGAGGCGCTGTTCGACCAGGACGAGGGCGCCGACATCGTCATGGTGAAGCCGGCGATGGGCTTTCTCGACGTGCTGCGCGAGGTGCGCGACGCGGTCGAGGTGCCCGTGTGGGCGTACCAGGTCTCGGGCGAGTACGCGATGATCGAGGCGGCGGCCGGGAACGGGTGGATCGACCGTCGTGCCGCAGTGCTCGAATCGCTGCTGTCGATCCGCCGTGCCGGCGCCGACGCGGTGCTGAGCTACTGGGCCGTGGAAGCCGCCCGCTGGCTCCGCTCTCCCTGACGCCCCCAACGCCAACCGCCTCTCGCTCCGGTATGAGTTCATGCCGTCTGAGGCTCGCCTGAGCGACACGAACTCATACCGGAGCGAGGGGTGGTTCGAGAAGTGAGGAACACGATGACCGACCGCAACGACTCCCTGTTCGACAGCGCCCGCTCCGTCATCCCCGGCGGCGTCAACTCGCCGGTGCGCGCCTACGGTTCGGTCGGCGGGACGCCGCGCTTCCTGGCATCCGCATCCGGCGCGCGGGTGACGGATGCCGCCGGGCGGGAGTACATCGACCTCGTCGCCTCGTGGGGCCCCGCGCTGCTCGGGCACGCCCAGCCTGAGGTCGTCGCAGCCGTGCAGAATGCCGCCGCGCGCGGACTCTCCTTCGGCGCACCGACGGAGGCCGAGGTGGAGCTCGCGCAGCTGGTCACCGAGCGCGTGCGGTACGGCGACGCCCGTCCGATCGAGCGGGTGCGCCTGGTCTCCACCGGCACCGAGGCGACCATGACCGCGATCCGCCTGGCCCGCGGTGCGACCGGGCGCGACCTGCTGGTCAAGTTCGCCGGCCACTACCACGGCCACTCCGACGGTCTGCTGGCCGCCGCGGGCTCCGGCGTGGCGACCCTGGCGCTGCCCGGCTCCGCGGGCGTGCCGGCGCCGATCGCCGCGCAGACCCTCGTGATCGACTACAACGACCCGGACGCGCTCGCGGCGGTGTTCGCCGAGTACGGCGACCGCATCGCGGCAGTGATCGTCGAGGCCGCCTCGGCCAACATGGGTGTCGTCCCGCCGCTGCCGGGCTTCAACCGCCTGATCGCCGAGACCGCCCACGCGCATGGCGCGCTGATGATCCTCGACGAGGTGCTCACCGGCTTCCGAGTGCACCCCGCCGGTTTCTGGGGCCTGCAGCAGCAGGAGGGCGAGCAGTACCTGCCCGACATCTTCACCTTTGGCAAAGTGATCGGCGGAGGGATGCCGCTGGCTGCCCTCGGCGGCCGCGCCGAGGTCATGGACATGCTCGCCCCGGTCGGCCCGGTCTACCAGGCCGGTACGCTATCGGGCAATCCGCTCTCGGTCGCTGCCGGCATCGCGACCCTGCGGCTCGCGACACCCGAGGTGTACTCGCGGGTGGATGCCAGTGCCGCGCGTCTCGCCGCGGCACTTGATGTGGCGCTGACGGATGCCGGAGTCGTGCACGCCGTACCACGAGCCGGCAACCTGTTCGGCGTCGCCTTCCTGCCCGATGCGCCCCGCGACTACGCGCAGGCGCAGGCACAGGAGTCGTTCCGCTATGCGCCGTTCTTCCACGCCATGCGCGAGCAGGGAGTGGCCCTGCCGCCCAGCGTGTTCGAGGCCTGGTTCCTCACCGCGGCGCACGGCGAGGACGAGCTCGCGGCGATCGAGTCCGCACTGCCGGATGCCGCCCGCGCGGCCGCCGCCGCCTCCGCTTCCGCCTGAGCGCATGCCGGCGCGATCGGATGATCGTTGCGGTCCTGTGAGCAAGTCGCAAGCATCTCCCGCGTCGTCGCTGGCAGACTGGGGACATGGTGACGCTGCTTCTGGATCAGACGCGGCTCGAGGTCGTGCTGTCTCCGATCGAACGGGTGCCGACCTTCCGTCGTGAACCCCTGCGGATCGAGCGCGACCACATCACCAAGGTGCAGCTCACGCAGGACGCGTGGACCTGGCTGCGCGGCGTGCCCGGGCCGGGAACGCACATCCCCGGTGTGCTCGCCGCGGGAACCTGGAAGGCTGCCGAGACCACCGATTTCGTGCTGATCCGCCGCCGTCGTCCGAGCGTGGTCATCGACCTCGAGGGCGACCCGCAGTTCCAGCGCCTGATCCTGACGACGCGGCACGGCACGGCCCTCACCCAGGCTCTGCGCCTGGAGGTCAGCGACCACCCGGAGGACGTCGTCGACATCGCCTCGACGGCCCCGGTGCCCGTCGTCCGGCCGCGACAGCGACCGGTGATCCGTCCCCGTCCGGCCTGAGCGAAAGGCGCGGACCGCCGGCACTCAGCCGGCGCGGTGCTCCGCGTCGTCTGCGACGCCGCCCGAACCGGATGCGCTGTCGTCCTCCGACTGCCCGTGCGCGTCGTCTGCGGCCGACTCCCGCTCGCTCTCGCGGATGAGGTGCGCACGGTCGCTGCGCAGCGCGCGGGAGTAGGGGTAGTCCGGGGCAGGACCGTCGAAGAAGCGACTGGCAGCGTCGGAGAGGGAGGTGCGCATGGCCGCGAGTCGCGGGTCGTCGTCACTGTCGTCGACACTGTCATCATCGTCGTGCTCGCGCGTGAGATCGGGCGTCGCGATCGAGATGGCCTCGGTGGCCGGCGCGTTGCTGTCGGCGCCCTCGACGGTGACGGATGCCGGCAGGCCGGTGATCAGCTCCGTGAAGGTCGGCTCGATCGCCGCGCTCGGCAGCGTCACTGCTTCGGTCGCCAGTGGCAGCACGAGGGGCCGGGTCTCGTCGGACAGGTCGACGTCGGCGGGGGCCTTGGTGTCGGCCGCGTCCTCGGACTCGGTCGCCTCCTCGGACTCGGCTGGGTCCTCGGACTCGGCGTCGTTCTCGGACTCAGGTGCGGTCTCGGACTCGGTGTCATCATCCGCTTCCGGTGCACTCTCGGATTCGAGCGCGCTCTCGGAGGCCCCGTCGTCCTCCGATTCGACGTCGTCCTCGGAGTCCGGAGCGCTCTCGACGACGGCCGTCGGCGCTTCGTCAGCGGTGGTCTCCGAGTCCGAGGGAGAGTCAGCGCCCGCGTCGGCATCTGTTTCGGACTCCGCGCCGGCCGGGGGCTCGACCTCGGCTTCTTCCGGCGTGTCATCCGCGTCGGCGTCCGCCTCATCAGCGCCGCTTGCCTCCGCGTCATCGGCAGCAGCCTCCGGTGCGGCGTCGATCGGGTCAGCGCCGTCGCCGGGTTCTTCGTCAGCGACCGCACCGCCGACGGCCGCACCGGCGTCGACCACACCGCCGTGTGCCGCACCGGCGTCGACCGCACCGCCGTCGACCACACCGCCGTCGGCGACGACCGCGGCCGCACCGGCCACCGGTACACCGCTGGCGACGAGAGCGGTGTCCGCCGCATTCGTCTGAACCGCGTCGCCGGACGGGGCGTGTGCGACGGGGTTGGCCACCTCGTCCAGACGGGGGCTGTCCGCGCGCCGGCCGTAGACGAGATCGAGGAAGACCTCCTCCAGGCTCGGCGAACGCTGTTGCAGCAGGGTGAGCGCGACACCGGCGGCCGCGGCGACAGCGCCGACCGCGGCGGCATCCGATCCGCGCACGGTGACGCCTGAGCGCAGCACGTCGAAGTCCAGCTTCGCCGCGGAGAGCGCCGTGATCAACGGGGCGCGGTTCTCGGCATCCACCACCACCGCTCCACCCGACGACTCGGCCAGGTCGGCGATCGGTCCGGCGTGCACGGCACGTCCCTTCGACAGCACGACGACATCATCGGCGACCTGCTCGATCTCGCTGAGCACGTGCGACGACACCAGCACCGTGCGGCCCTCATCGGCGAGCCGCCGCATGAGCAGCCGCATCCAGCGGATGCCCTCGGGATCGAGCCCGTTCGCCGGCTCATCGAGCACCAGCACACCGGGGTCGCCGAGCAGGGCCGCGGCGACGGAGAGGCGCTGGCGCATGCCCAGCGAGTAGCTGCCCAGGCGGGTGTTCGCGTCGTCCTGCAGGCCCACCAGACGCAGCACCTCGTCGACCCGCGACGGCGAGATGCCGTTCGCCTTCGCGGCGAGCATGAGCTGACGACTCGCGGTGCGGCGGGGGCGGTAGGCCGACTCCTCCAGCACCGCGCCGACGGTGCGCAGCGGATTGCGCAGCTCGGAGTAACTCGCACCGCCGATCGTGGCGGTGCCCGAGGTGGCGCGGATCTGTCCGAGCAGGATGCGCAGCGACGTCGTCTTGCCCGCGCCGTTCGGGCCGAGGAAGCCCGTCACCGCTCCGGGCTGCACCCGCACGGAGAGGTCGGAAACCGCGGTCACCGCGCCGAAGCGCTTGGTGACCTGGCTGAATTCGAGCACCTGGCCTTCGGGCATGGCGACCTCTCCTGATCGGGACAATCTCTTCCATCTTCCCGGAAACCTGCGAGAATCGGCGCTTCACCTGCCGAAAGCGGCCATCCTCGTGAGCAAATCGGGCCAGATCGGCAGGCGGAGTAGCCTGGCAGGCGTGACCGATGCCGAAGCCGCCACTGTCCTCGTCCGCACCGAGAGTTCCCTCGGGCGCATCACGCTCAACCGCCCCCGCGCCATCAACGCGCTCGATCTGAGCATGATCGAGCAGATCACCGCCGCGCTCACCGCATGGGTGGACGACAGCGACGTGCAGACCGTGCTCATCGACGGTGCCGGCGAGCGCGGTCTGTGCGCAGGCGGTGACGTGCGCGCGCTCTACGACTCCATCACAAGCGGTCATCCCGATCACATCGCGCAGTTCTTCCGCGCTGAGTACGCCATGAACGCGCTCATCGCCGAGTACCGCAAGCCGATCGTCGTCTTCGCCGACGGGATCACGATGGGTGGCGGCATCGGCCTCGCCGGTCACGCCGCCGTGCGCGTCGTCACCGAGCGCTCGCGGCTGGCGATGCCCGAGACGCGAATCGGCTTCACGCCCGACGTCGGCGGCACCTGGCTGCTCGGTCAGGCACCGGGGCGGCTGGGGGAGTACTTCGGCCTCACCGGGCAGAGCATGAACGCGGCGGATGCCCTGTACCTCGGCTTCGCCGATCACTTCGTGCCGTCCGAGAACCTCGACGGGCTGCGTGATGCGCTGGCCACGCGCGCCGATCCGAGCACGCCGAACGAACTGACGCTGCTGTTCGACGAGACCCCGGAGCCGTCGCAGCTTGCCGCCGCCCGGGCATGGATCGACGACGCGTTCTCTGCGGACACCGTCGCGGAGATCATGCAGCGGCTGCGGGATGCGGATGTCCCGGATGCGGCATCCGCCCTGGCGACGCTCGAGGAGCTCTCACCCACCGCTCTCTCCGTGACCCTCGACGCCGTCCGCGAGGCGCGTGCGATGAGCGGGGTGCGCGAGGCGCTGGAGGGGGAGTACCGGCGGGTGATGTGGTTTGGGCACAACCACCCGGACCTGGTCGAGGGCATCCGGGCGCAGCTGGTCGACAAGGACCGGAACCCGAAGTGGCAGCCGGCCACCGTGGCCGAGCTTCCGGCTGATCCCGGCGCGCCGGCGCGCGCGTACGTGCCTGAGCCGGCCCTGTTCTGAGGCGGCTTTCGAGCACCGCCCGGTACGGGTGTCGGCGGAATGGACGGATGTCGGCTCGATGTCGCGGATTCGACCTGCACGCGTGCGATCTGCCGACATCCGTGGGCGGAAGCCCCGGCCTCAGCCGACTGAGGCGGCGAGCTCGAGCAGTCGAGCGACGTGCGCGGATGCCACGCGCTCGCTCGCGTAGGCGACGGCTGCGTCGCGCGGTTCTGCGAGCAGTGAGCGGTCCGCCTCGAGCCGCATGATGAGGTCGGCGAGCCCCTCGGCATCCGGTGTGGGGGTGCCCAGCGCCGCAGCCTCGAACTCCGTCGCGAGCACGGGGTCGCTGACGATCACCGGGCGCCCGTGCGCGAAGGCTTCGAGCGCGACCATCGGCTGGTTGTCGAAGCCGAGCGAGGTGATGAGGGCGGCATCCGCGGCATCCATCAGCTCGCCGACGCGTTCGCCCGGCACCGATCCGTGGAAGGTCACACCGGGCACAGGGCGATGCGTGCCGCCGGCCACGTCGAGGTGCACCCGCCCTTCGCCGAGCCGGTCCGCGACGAGACGAATCGCGTCGAGCGCGACGTCGACGCGCTTCTCGGGCGCGAAGCGCGCCACCCAGAGCAGGCGCAGCGGCCCGCCGTCGGATGCCGGGGGTGTCACCTGCAGCGGTTGCGCGACGTTCGAGAACGTCTCCACCCGCCCCGCACCTGCGTCGCGCAGCGCGGCGGCCTGATGCGTCGACGGGGACAGCACGATGTCGGCGCGCTCCGCGATGCGCAGCGTCATGGTGCGCAGGGCGTTGTTGAGCGGGTGGCTGCCCGTGGAACGACCGCCGCTACGGATGCCCGTGAGCCCGCGGTGCACGCGCGACACGACCGGCGCGAACGGCGCGAGCGCCGCCGGCGCGCGCCAGAAGAAGGTGTGCACGGTGTGCAGCGAGGGGATGCCGAGCTGCCGCGCCACGTCGATCGCCGCCGCCGCGAGCGCGAACTCGGAGTGCACGACGACCGCGCCGACGCCATGCCGGCGGATGGTCGCCGCGACCAGCGGCTCGAGATCGCGGGCGCGGCCGAGCAGCGGCAGATCGAGCACCGGGATCGTGCCGCGCCGGGGAGGGGAGACGGTGATGATGCCCTCGGATGCCAGGGCATCGGCATCCGGAGCCAGGACGATCACCTGCACGCCTTCGCCGGCGAGGGCCTGCGCCTGACGCATGAACGCGGTCTGCGCCCCGCCGAGGTAGCGCAGCGAGTAGTCGCACACCAGCAGCAGAGGGGCGGCGTTCTCGGAGGACATGGATTCGAGTCTAAAGCGGCCCTCGCGGCCACCTGCTTTCGCTGTCAGCGAAGGTCCCCCGAGAGGGGGATACGGATGTCGGCGGTTCGTGGCACTCTTTCTTGTGGCCGCTTCTCGGTCGCCCTTCTCTAAGGAAGTCCGCTCGTGCTCGGAAAGCTCCTCCTCCGCTACCTCAAGAGGTACCGGCTCCTGCTGCTGATCATCGTCGTGCTGCAGTTCGCCAGCGTGATGGCATCCCTCAATCTGCCCGAGATCAACGCCGACATCATCAACAACGGCGTCGCGAAGGCCGACATCGGCTACATCTGGAGCCGTGGCGCCTTCATGCTGCTTGTCTCGCTGGGCCAGATCCTCGCCTCGATCGTGGCGACGTTCTTCGCCGCGCGCATGGCGATGAGCGCCGGCCGCGACATCCGCGCCGACGTCTTCGCGCGGGTGAGCGGGTTCTCCGAGCGCGAGGTGTCGCAGTTCGGCGCCGGCTCGCTGATCACCCGCAACACCAACGACGTGCAGCAGGTGCAGATGCTGGCGATGATGGGGGCGACGATGTTCGTCACCGCCCCGCTGCTGGCCATCGGCGGCATCATCTACGCCATCCGCACCGATATCGGCCTCAGCTGGCTGATCGCCGTCTCGGTGCCCCTCCTGCTGCTGATCGCCGTGCTCATCATCGGTCGCATGGTGCCGCTGTTCCGGCGCAACCAGCGCAAGCTCGACGACGTCAACCGCATCATGCGCGAGCAGCTCACCGGCGTGCGCGTCGTTCGCGCCTTCGTGCGCGAGCGAGTGGAGGAGAGCCGGTTCCGTGATGTCAACACGGACCTGATGATGCTCGGTCGCAACATCGGCTCGCTGTTCGTGCTGATGTTCCCGCTGTTCATGCTGGTGCTGAATGTCACCGTCGTCGCGGTGATCTGGTTCGGCGGCATCGAGATCAACGCCGGCAACGCCGAGATCGGCACCATCTTCGCCTTCATGCAGTACATCGGCCAGATCATGATGGGCGTCATCATGTCGAGCTTCATGGCGATGATGATCCCCCGCGCCGCGGTCTCGGCCGAGCGCGTCACCGAGGTGCTCGACGCGGAATCCTCGATGACGCGCCCCGAGAACGGCATCGCCGACTTCCCCGCTCCCGGCTCGATCGCGTTCGAGGAAGTCGCCTTCACCTATCCGGGCGCCGAGGCGCCGGTGCTCAGTGGCATCAGCTTCCACGCCGAGCCGGGCGAGACGGTCGCCGTGGTCGGTTCCACGGGCTCTGGCAAGACGACGCTCGTCTCGCTCATCCCGCGACTGTTCGATGCCACCGGCGGGGTGGTGCGTGTCGGCGGGGTCGACGTGCGCGAGGCCGACGTCGAGCGGCTGTGGGCGGGGATTGGGCTGGTGCCGCAGCGGCCCTTCCTGTTCACCGGCACCGTCGCCTCCAACCTCCGCTACGGCCGCGAGGAGGCCACGGACGAAGAGCTGTGGAAGGCGCTCGAGATCGCGCAGGGCAGCGACTTCGTCGCGCAGATGCCCGACGGGCTGAACTCGCGCATCGCCCAGGGCGGCACCAACGTCTCGGGTGGGCAGCGTCAGCGCCTCGCGATCGCCCGTGCTCTGGTGCACCAGCCGAAGGTGCTCGTGTTCGACGACTCGTTCTCGGCACTCGACCTCACCACGGATGCCCGGCTGCGCCAGGCGCTCTGGCGAGAGCTGCCCGAGGTGACCAAGATCGTCGTCGCGCAGCGCGTGTCGACCATCACCGACGCCGATCGCATCGTCGTGCTCGAGGGCGGCACCATGGTGGCGGTCGGGACCCATGCGGAGCTGCTGGAGAGCAGCACCACGTACCGCGAGATCGTCGAGTCGCAGCTGGGGGTGGACGCGTGAGCGGGCAGAGCACGGCGCAGGTCGAGATGACCGACGCCGAGAAGGAGGAAGCCGAGCTCGCCGAGAAGGCGCGCCTCGAGGGCGGCGGCATGTTCTCCGGCCCCGCGCCCGGCAAGGCCGATCACTTCGGGCCCAGCTTCCGGCGGATGATCGGGCTGCTCAAGCCATCGGCGTGGTGGTTCGCGCTGGTCTCGTTCTTCGGAGCGGTCGGCGTCGTGCTCGCCGTCGCAGCGCCCAAGGTGCTCGGCGAGGCGACCAACGTCGTGTACGAGGGCTTCGTCTCGCACATCCTCGCCACGGGCTTCGGCGACTTCCCGGGCTTCCCGCGGGGCACCAGCAAGCAGCAGGTGGTCGACGCGCTGCGCGGTGCCGGGCAGGACGACTTCGCCAACATGGTCGGCGCCATGGACAGCTTCCAGGTCGGCGCGGGAGTCGACTTCGAGCGGCTGCGCATGATCATCGTCGCCGTGCTGGCGATCTACGTCGTCTCGGCGATCCTCAGCTGGCTGCAGGGCTACGTGATCAACGTGATCATGGTGCGCACCATGTGGCGTCTGCGCGAGGACGTGGAGGCGAAGATCAACCGTCTGCCGCTGTCGTACTTCGACAAGGTGCAGCGCGGCGAGCTGATCTCGCGCGTCACCAACGACATCGACAACATCACCCAGACCATGCAGCAGTCGCTGTCGGGTGCTCTGACCAGCGTGCTCACAGTGGTCGGCGTGCTGGTCATGATGTTCTCGATCTCCTGGCAGCTGGCGCTGGTCGCCCTCGTCTCGCTGCCCCTGATGGGCGTCATCTTCGGCGTCATCGGCCCCCGCTCGCAGAAGGCCTTCGGCACGCAGTGGCGCAAGGTGGGCCGTCTGAACGCGCGGGTGGAGGAGGCCTTCTCCGGTCACGCGCTGGTCAAGGTCTTCGGTCGTGAGAAGGACGCGCTGCAGAGCTTCCAGGCCGAGAACGAGGAGCTGTTCCAGGCGAGCTTCAAGGCGCAGTTCCTCTCCGGCATCATCATGCCCGCCATGATGTTCGTGGGGAACCTCACCTACGTCGGCATCGCCGTGCTCGGCGGACTGATGGTCGCGGGCGGCAACCTGCGTCTGGGCGACGTGCAGGCGTTCATCCAGTACTCGCAGCAGTTCAGCCAGCCGCTCAGCGAGCTCGGCGGCATGGCCGCCGTCGTGCAGTCGGGTACGGCATCCGCCGAGCGGGTGTTCGACTTTCTCGACGCGGACGAGCAGGCGCCGGATGCCGAGTCCACGCCCTCCCGCCCTTCGGCAGGCTCAGGGAACCAGGTCAGCGGCGGCGTCATCGAGTTCCAGGACGTCGCGTTCTCGTACACGCCGGACCGGCCGCTGATCACCGACCTGTCGTTCCGAGTGAAGCCCGGCCAGACGGTGGCGATCGTCGGCCCGACCGGTGCCGGCAAGACCACGCTGGTGAACCTCATCATGCGGTTCTATGAGCTGAACTCGGGGCGCATCCTGCTCGACGGGCAGGACATCGCCGAGATCAGCCGGGACGAGCTGCGCTCGCGCACCGGGATGGTGCTGCAGGATCCGTGGCTGTTCGCGGGATCCATTCGCGAGAACATCCGCTACGGCAAGTCCACCGCGACCGATGACGAGGTGATCGCGGCGGCGACCGCGACGTACGTCGACCGCTTCGTGCACGCGCTGCCCGAGGGGTACGACACGGTGCTCGATGAGGACGCGTCGAACGTCTCGGCGGGGGAGCGGCAGCTGATCACGATCGCCCGCGCTTTCGTGTCGCAGCCGTCGATCCTCATCCTCGACGAGGCCACCAGCGCCGTCGACACGCGCACCGAGCTGCTGCTGCAGAACGCCATGGCCGCGCTGCGCGCAGGGCGGACCTCCTTCGTCATCGCGCACCGGCTCTCGACCATCCGCGACGCCGACCTCATCCTCGTGATGGAGCACGGCGACATCGTGGAGCAGGGCGACCACGACGAGCTGATCGCCCGCCGCGGGGCGTACTGGCGGCTGTACCAGTCGCAGTTCGAGCAGGCGGCGACCGACATCGACGCCGAGGAGTCGCTGACCGCCGCGACACCCGTGCACGTTGCCGATCGAGCCGACGACGCGGCGGAGGCGGCTGCCGAGGAGGCCGTCGCAGAGGCGGCGGATGCGAAGCGCCTGGCGGAGGCGGTGCGGGGCGCGGAGACGACGACGTCCGAGCCGCGCGACTGATCCCGCCGGCCGGTCAGTCCTTGTCGAGGCCGAACAGCTCGAGAGGATGCGTCAGGCGCCACCAGGCACTGGGAGCGGGGACGTCGTCGGCGAGAGACACCGACGACTGGGCGGTGTTCAGCGGACCCTCCGCCGTGAGGGTGCCCACGGTCGACCCCGCCGCGGCGCGCTCGCCGAGAGAGAACTCGGTCGAGGCGCTGCCGGGGGCGCCGTTCCAGAGCACGAGGGGCACGTCGGCATCCGTCACGACATCCACACGCTCGCCCCACTCGGTGCGCACCTGCCCGACGACGGTGCCGGCCGGCACGGCCGGTTCCTGCGCGACGAGGTCGGCCTCGACGCCGGCCAGCAGCGCGCGCGTGGCGGCGATGCGGTCGTCGTTGCTGTCCTGACCGAGCACCGACGTGTACACGCGCACGGTGGTGTCGCCCACGCGCACATCCTTGGCGGTGAGCAGGTTCCAGTGCTCGAGGGTGCCGGTCTTCACGCCGACCACCCCCGGATCCTCCAGCATCTCGTTCGTGTTCGTCACCACGCCGACGCCGGGGATCTCCGCGGTGCGGGTGGCGACGATCTCGGCGAACACCGGGTTCGCCATCGCGAGTTCGCCGATCCGGATCAGCGACGCCGGGCTGGCGACGTTCTGCTCGCTGAACCCGGAGGGCGACTTCAGCGTCACATCCGTGATGCCGCGGTCATTCAGCCATCGCTCGGCCGCCTCGGCGAAGCCGCGTGGCGAGCCCCACAGCTCCTCCGCCAGGCGGTCGATGTAATTGTTCGCCGAGCCGAGCAGGATGCCCTGCAGCATCTGATACTCCGTCAGGCTGCCGCCGACCGGCACATCGAGGGACGACTGGTCGCTGCTGCGATAGCGCCAGTAGTCCAGCGTGTCGGCGTAGGTGAACGAGAAGCTCGGCCCCTGCTCGCCGACCTTCATCGGCAGCTCGTCGAGCACCATGAGCACGCTGACGACCTTGGTGATGCTGGCGATCTCGCTCGGCGTGCTCGTCGACGCGACCGTGGGGATGCCGGGGATGCCGACGGCCGCACTTCCCGTGGCGGGCCAGGCGACGCTCGCGGGAGGTGCCGGCGCGATCTGCACCGAGGACGCCTGCACGGTGGGGGCGATCTCGTCCAGTGACCACAGCAGCGTGGTGGAGACGTACCCCGCGCAGAGGGCGGCGACGATCCCGACTGGCACGAGGATGCGCGGACGCCGCCACTCCGGGGTCAGCGCGGCGCCGGCGAACAGGTCAGCGGTGGCAGGCGCCTCCCCGGGCTCCGCGAGCACGCTGTCGGCGGCGAGCCAGGTGAGCGCCGTCGGCGGGCGCGCCTCATCCGCCCACACCCGGCGCACCGGAGCGACGACCGACCCGTCCGCGGACTCGTCGGCGGACTCGTGTGCGGACTCCTCGGCGATCACGGGGTCGTTCGCAGGGTCGATCGCGGGATCGGTGGCGGTCACTGCCTCAGTATCGCGGGTCGTGGCCAGCTCCGGACCGAGGCTGTCGCCGAACATCGGCAGCGCGCCGCCGGCATCCACACGGGCACCGCGCGAGCGCCCGCGTTCGCGCAGCGTGCGACGCGTGACCGAGCGCGTCGATTCCGGAGTGGTGCCCACCCGACCACGGTACAGGGCCGTTGTTTCGGCAGGCGAAACAGTCCGCCCGAGCCGCACCGGCGGGGCTATGATCGAGCCATCACCACGGGAGTCCGGTCAGCCGGGCTGAGAGGAAGCGACACGCGCTTCGACCGTTGAACCTGATCCGGATCATGCCGGCGCAGGGAGGAGTTCATATGAGTACGTCCACGTCTGCATCCGTCGCCGCGAACACCACCACCGCCTCAGCCGCACCGAATCTGCGCTGGCGAGTCGTGGACATCGTCGTCGCCGCGGTGCTGGGAGTCGCGACAGGCCTGATCTTCTGGGCCTGGAACATCATCGGCGGCGCGTGGTGGGGAGCGGCGGACGCTCTCACGCCCGGGTTGGGCGGCATCGCGGTCGGGATCTGGCTGATCGGCGGCGTGATCGGCGGGCTCGTGATCCGCAAGCCCGGTGCCGCGCTCGTCGTCGAAGTGGTTGCCGCGATCATCTCCATGCTGATCGGCAACGTGTGGGGTGTCTCGACCGTGCTCTCCGGCCTCGTGCAGGGTCTCGGGGCCGAGCTGATCTTCGCGCTCTTCCTGTACCGCCGCTTCGGTGTCATCGTGGCGGCACTCGCCGGGATCGGAGCAGCGGTGGCCGCCTGGATCTTCGAGATGTTCTACGGCTCCTCGCCGAACTTTCTCAAGAGCATCGAGTTCAACCTGATCTACCTCGGCACGCTGATCGTCTCGGGCGCCGTGCTCGCCGGGGTGGTCGGCTGGATGCTGGTGCGCGCACTCGCCGCGACCGGCGCGCTCAGCCGTTTCGCGGCTGGCCGGGAAGTGCGCCAGGAGGTCTGAGGATGTCCTCCCCGGCCCGCGTCACCGCGAACGGGTGGGGCTGGCGCTATGCCGGCCGGCGACTGCCCGCGGTGAGCGATGTGTCCTTCGCCATCGAGCCCGGCGAGCGGGTGCTGCTGCTGGGCGCCTCGGGCGCCGGCAAGTCGACGCTGCTCGCCGGACTCGCCGGAGTGCTCGGCGACGCCGACGAGGGTGAGCGCGCCGGCGAGCTGCTCGTCGACGGCGCCGCCCCGGAGTCGCGTCGGGGGGCGGTCGGCCTCGTGCTGCAGGACCCGGATGCCGGCGTGGTGCTCTCGAAGGTGGGCGACGATGTGGCGTTCGGCTGCGAGAACATCGGCGTCCCCGCCGCGGAGATCGGCGACCGCGTGCAGACCGCGCTCGACGCTGTCGGACTCGAGGTGCCGCTCGACCGGCCGACCAAGGCGCTCTCGGGCGGGCAGAAGCAGCGGCTGGCCCTCGCCGGCGTGCTGGCGATGCGGCCCGGGCTGCTGCTGCTCGACGAGCCGACCGCGAACCTCGACCCGGAAGGGGTGCACGAGGTGCGCGCCAGCGTGGAGCGCGTGCTGGATGCCACCGGCGCGACGCTCATCGTCGTCGAGCATCGCACCGAGGTCTGGCTCGACCTGCTCACGCGGGTGATCGTTCTCGCCGCTGATGGCGGGCTGCTGGCGGACGGTTCCCCGCAGCGCGTGTTCGGTGAGTACGGCGACGCGCTGGCGAAGGCCGGGGTGTGGGTACCGCACCACGAGATCGATCTGCCGTGCCTGCCCGCCACGCAGAGCACCCCGGTCGTGCTCGAGGCGACTGGGCTGTCGGTCTCGCGCGACGGGCGCACGCCCGTGCAGTCCGGGTTGGAGGTCGGCATCCCGCGTGCGGCCGCGACCGTGATCACCGGGCCCAACGGCGCCGGAAAGTCCACCCTCGCTCTCACACTGGCCGGCCTGCTGCCCGAGAAGGCGGGCGAGGTGCGCGCGGCGGCCGACCTCGCCGGGCGTTCCGGGCGGCGCCCGTGGCGGTGGAGTTCGCGTGAACTTCTCACGCGGATCGGCACGGTGTTCCAGGAGCCCGAGCACCAGTTCCTCGCCAGGACCCTGCGTGAGGAGCTCGCGGTCGGTCCGCGAGCGCTGGGGCTCTCAGCGACTCAGGTGGACGGGATCGTCGACGATCTGCTCGAGCGGCTGCAGCTCGCGCCGCTCGCTCTCGCGAACCCCTTCACTCTCAGCGGCGGCCAGAAGCGCCGACTGTCGGTGGCCACGGTGCTCGCCGCGGCACCCGAGGTGCTCGTGCTCGACGAGCCGACCTTCGGTCAGGACCGACGCGGCTGGATCGGCCTGGTCGAGCTGCTGCAATCCGAGGTGACCGCCGGACGAACCGTGGTCGCCGTCACCCACGATGAAGCCGTGGTGCGGCACCTGGGCGCGCACCGCCTCGCGCTCGCCCCTGTCGGCGCCGAGGGGGAGCGCGCCGCGGCCGCACACGCAGGAGGGGCGCGATGAGCAGGATCGCGGATCACGCTGCCGCGGCCGCTTCGGCTGCTTCGACTGCTTCGACTGCTTCGACTGCTTCGGGCGGTTCGGGTGCTTCGACTGCTTCGGGCGGTTCGGGTGCTTCGACTGCTTCGGGCGGCTCGGGTGCCGACCGGCCCCACACCTGGCTCGACGGGGTGAACCCGGTGACGAAGGTGGTATTGGCACTGCTGCTTTCGGTGCCGCTGTTCGCCTCGATCGACCCGGTGAGCGCGCTGGTCGCGATCGCGCTGCAGCTGCTGTGCCTGCCGCTGACCGGCCTGCCCGTGCGCACCGTGCTGCTGCGGCTGCTGCCGATCGCGGTGTTCTCGCCGATCGCCGGCGTCAGCATGCTGCTCTACGCCGAACCCGAAGGACGGGTGTTCTGGCAGTTCGGCTTCGCTGCGATCAGCGAGGGCTCCATCGCGCTCGCCGTCGCGGTCACCCTGCGTGTGATCGCTCTCGGGCTGCCGACCATCCTGCTGTTCGGGCGCACCGATCCGACCGAGCTCGGCGACGCGCTGGCGCAGGTCGCGCATCTGCCGAGCCGGTTCGTGCTGGGCGTGCTGGCGGGGGCGCGGATGCTGGGACTCTTCCTCGACGACTGGCGCACCATGGCGCTCGCGCGCCGGGCTCGCGGTGTAGGTGATCGGGGTGCGCTGCGCCGGTTCTTCTCGATGGCGTTCGTGCTGCTCGTGTTCGCGGTGCGCCGGGGCACCAAGCTGGCGATGGCCATGGAGGCGCGCGGCTTCGGCTCTGGCATCCGACGCACCTGGTGGCGACCATCCCGGCTGCATCCGCGTGACGCGCTGGCGCTGCTGGGCGGGGCGGCGATCATGACGATCGCGATCGTCGCGGCCGTCGCGGCTGGAGTCTTCCGCTTCGTCTGGACCTGAATCGAAAGTCAGCCGAGTCGCTCGCGCAGCACATCCGCCAGCACTACCGCGTGATTGTGCTCGGTGTCGTGCAGCGCGTACACGAGGGTGACAATGGGCCGGCCCCGCAGCTCATCCACCAGCGCCTGCAGCGCGTCGGCGCTCTCGTGCTCCAGCTGCGCTCGATAGCGCTGCGCGTGCACATCGAAGCCGGCCTCGGGCGCCGCATGCCAATCGTGGCGCAGCTCGACGCTGGGCGCGACCTCCTTCGCCCACAGGTCGATCGCTGCGCGCTCCTTCGAGACACCGCGCGGCCAGAGTCTGTCGACGAGCACCCGGAACCCGTCGTCCGGAGAGGGGGTGTCGTAGGCTCGTCTGCGACGGAGTTCCATGTCCCCAGCATCCTCCCGCCGCGGCGATCCCGCCAGCGGGAGATACTCGAGGTCACATATGCTGAGACTCAGTCGCAGTGGTGGCCGACCGCCGCCGCACCGTTCGAAGGAGAACACGATGCAGATCTCTGGACAGGGCGCGCTGATCACCGGCGGTGCCAGCGGCCTCGGACTCGCCACCGCCCGCCGGCTGTCCGCCGCCGGAGCGCGGGTCGCCATCATCGACCTGCCGAGCTCCGCCGGTGAGCAGATCGCCGCCGAGCTCGGCGGGCTCTTCCTGCCGGCCGATGTGACCAGTTCCGAGCAGATCGCCGCTGCGGTGGCATCCGCACACGCCGTCGCGCCCCTGCGCGTGGTCGTGAACTGCGCCGGCATCGCGCCGCCGGCGAAGGTGCTGGATCGCGACGGCAATCCCGCCGACCTCGCCGGCTTCGAGCGGATCATCCGGATCAATCTCGTCGGCACCTTCAACGTCATCTCCCAGGCCGCCGCCGTCATGGCACAGAACGCGCCATCGACAGCCGCAGAGGGCCAGCCGGGCGACCGGGGCGTGATCGTCAACACCGCGAGCGTTGCCGCGTTCGATGGTCAGATCGGGCAGCCGGCGTACTCCGCATCGAAGGGCGGCGTGCACGCGATGACCCTGCCCATCGCGCGCGAACTCGCGCGCCACCGCATCCGGGTCTGCACGATCGCGCCCGGGATCATGGAGACGCCGATGCTCGCCGGGCTGCCGCAGGCCGCGCAGGACTCGCTCGGTCAGCAGGTGCCCTACCCCTCGCGCCTCGGTCGGCCCGACGAGTACGCCGCCCTCGTCGAGCACATCGTCGCCAACGGCTACCTCAACGGCGAGACGATCCGCCTCGACGGTGCGATCCGGATGGCCCCCAAGTGACCCCGCCTCTCGCTCCGGTATGAGTTCGAGTCGCCTGAACAAGGATCAGGCGGCAGGAACTCATACCGGAGCGAGTAGCGGTGGTGGTAGATGAAGAGCAAGGAGAGAACATGACCCTCGCAGGCAAGACCATCCTCATGTCGGGCGGCAGCCGTGGCATCGGCCTGGCCATCGCGCTGCGAGCCGCAGCAGACGGCGCGAACATCGCCATGCTCGCCAAGACCGACACCCCGCATCCGAAGCTCGAGGGCACCGTGCACACCGCGGCGGACGCAGTCCGCGCCGCGGGCGGCCAGGCCCTGCCGATCGTCGGCGACGTCCGCGACGACAGCCAGGTCACCGAGGCGGTGATGAAGACGCAGGGCGAGTTCGGTGGCATCGACATCGTCATCAACAACGCCAGCGTCATCGACCTGTCGCGATCGCTCGACCTCTCTGCCAAGAAGTACGACCTCATGCAGGACGTCAACGTCCGCGGCACGTTCATGCTCTCCCGAGCTGCCGTGCCGGTGCTGCGCGAGTCGGCCAATCCGCACATCCTGTCGCTCTCGCCGCCGCTGAACCTCTCGCCGAAGTGGCTCGGCGCGCACACCGGCTACACCCTCGCCAAGTACGGCATGACGATGGCGACGCTGGGTCTGGCTGCCGAGTTCGCGGATGCCGGAATCGCCGCCAACACGCTGTGGCCGCGAACCACGATCGCCACCGCCGCCGTCCAGAACCTCCTCGGCGGGGACCGGGTGATGGCCGCCAGCCGCACCGCCGACATCTACGCCGATGCGGCCTACGCGGTGATCACCAAGCCTGCCGCGACGTACACGGGTCAGACGCTCATCGTCGAGGACGTGCTCGCCGCCGACGGGGTCACCGACTTCTCGAAGTACGCCGCCGTTCCCGGCACCTCCGACGACCGGCTGTTCCCCGACATCTTCCTCGACTGACCGCTCAGAACAGCAGGTAGACCGAACCGGCGATCGTCAGCGCGATCACCAGTCGGTCGAACAGTCGCTGCGGCATGCGCTTGGCCACACGGATGCCCAGCAGCGCCCCGATGACGACCATCGGGGCCAGGGTGAGATCCAGCAGCAGCACCTCGGGGGTCAGCAATCCGATGCCGGCGAGGAACGGCACCTTCGTGAGGTTCACGATCGCGAAGAACCAGGCGGAGGTGCCGAGGAACACCTGCACCGGGGTGCGCGTGGCCAGGAAGTACATCGACATCACCGGGCCGCCGGAGTTCGCGACCATCGTGGTGAACCCGGCCAGCGTGCCGTAGCCTGCTGCCGCGACGCGACCGGATGCCGGGGCGCTCGCGCGCCGGCGCCGCCACAGCGTGAGCGTCACCATGGCCAGCAGGATGACGCCGATGGTGCGGCGCACGACGGCGTCACTGCTGAGTGCGAGGAATCCCGCACCGACGAGCAGGCCCACGACGACGGCCGGCGCCAGACGCAGCAGCGTGCGTCTGTCGGCATGGCGGCGGTAGGCGAGGAGAGCGAAGACGTCGCCGACGATGAAGAGCAGCAGCATCGCCGCCGTCGAGGTGCGTGCGGGCAGAACGGATGCCAGGATCACGACGGCGATGGTGGAACTGCCCGGCAGCGCGGTCTTGCCGATTCCGGCGATGAGCGCAGCCACGGCGAGCAGCGCCCACGCACCGATGTCCATGCTGCTCATGATGGCGCGCGCTGTGCCGCGCGGCGGTCAGCGGCTCGCGGCCAGCGCGGCGGCGAAGCGACTTGCGCGCGCTTCGAGGTCGGCCCAGTCCGACGCGGCGATCGCGGCGGAGCTGGCCAGATCTCCGCCGGCGCCGACCGCGACCGCTCCCGCCTCGAACCACGCGCCGAGGTTCTGCGGCGTCACGCCGCCGGTGGGCATGAGGGGGGCATCCGGGAACGGTCCGCGCAGCGCGCTCAGATACCCCGGGCCGCCGAGCGACGCCGGGAAGATCTTCACCACATCAGCGCCGAGGTCGCGTGCGGTCATCACCTCGGTGGGCGTCAGCGCTCCGGTCATCACGACACGGCCCGTGTCACGCATCGCGTGGGTGAGATCGGGGAGAGTGCCGGGGCTCACCAGGAAGGCCGCGCCCGCCGCCGCCGCGTCCTCGGCCTGAGCGCGGGTGGTCACGGTTCCCGCGCCGATGTGGGCGGCCGCTCCGTGTCGACGGATGAGCTCGCGGATCACGGCAGGCGCCTCCGGCGTGGAGAAGGTGACCTCGATACCGGTGATGCCCCCGGCGATGATCGCCTCTGCCGCGTCCAGCGCCGCTTCCGGCGAGGGCGCCCGCAGCACGGCGAGCACGCCCGTCTCCCTCGTGCGTGCGAGGCGGTCATCGCCGCTCGGTGCTGGACCCATGTCGCTCCTCTGATCGGTCCTCTCATTGTGAGACTCAACAGCCTGTAATTACAAGTCGGACTCGGCAATCTCCGAGGGCGCTACCCGTAACCTGGATGCATGCCCGCCTCCTCAGACGCTTCGCGCCCGCAATCCACCCCGGTGCGCGCCACCGGACGGCCGCGGGGCAGCGCCGCGTCGGGCGAAGACATCGGCACGGGCTCTTCGCGCCGTACGCAGGTGCGCCCTGCCACCGAGGGATGGACGCAGCAGAAGGATGCCGAGGGGCGCCCCCTGCTGCAGTTCGCGAGCCCGAAGCGCGGCAAGCCGCCCGTGCACCTGGCTGATCTCACGCCGGCGGAGCGCGTGGAGAAGGTGAAGGAGCTCGGGCTTCCGGGGTTCCGCGCCAAGCAGCTGTCGACGCACTACTTCACGCACTACACCTCCGATCCGGCGCAGATGACCGACCTGCCCGCCGCACAGCGCGAGCAGCTCGTCGCCGGGATGCTGCCGCCCCTGCTCACCGAGGTCAAACGGCTCGAGACCGACCGTGGCGACACCATCAAGTTCCTGTGGCGTCTGCACGACGGGGCGCTGGTCGAGTCGGTGCTCATGCGCTATCCCGGCCGCATCACGCTGTGCGTGTCGTCGCAGGCCGGATGCGGGATGAACTGCCCCTTCTGCGCGACCGGCCAGGCGGGTCTGACCCGCAACATGTCGACGGCGGAGATCATCGAGCAGATCGTGCGCGCGAACCGCCTGATCGCCGATGGCGGTCTGGGCGGGAAGCGTGCGAGCGATCATTCCCTCGAGCGAGTCAGCAACATCGTCTTCATGGGCATGGGCGAGCCGCTGGCCAACTACAAGCGCGTCATGGATGCCGTACGCACCATGGTGGCGCCACAGCCGGACGGCCTGGGCATGAGCGCTCGCGGCATCACGGTCTCCACGGTGGGCCTCGTGCCCGCGATCAAGAAGCTGGCAGACGAGGACATCCCGGTCACCTTCGCACTGTCGCTGCACGCTCCCGACGACGAGCTGCGCGATGAGCTCATCCCGGTCAACTCGAGGTGGAAGGTCGGCGAGGCACTGGATGCCGCACGGGAGTACTTCGACAAGACCGGACGTCGGGTGTCCATCGAGTACGCCCTGATCAAGGACATGAACGACCACCCGTGGCGCGCCGACCTGCTCGCCTCGAAGCTCAACTCCCGCGGGCGGGGCTGGGTGCACGTGAACCCGATCCCGCTGAACCCCACTCCCGGATCGATCTGGACCGCATCAGAGGTGCACGTGCAGAACGAGTTCGTGCGCCGCTTGAACGACGCGGGGATCCCGACCACGTTGCGCGACACCCGCGGCAAGGAGATCGACGGCGCCTGCGGCCAGCTCGTGGCGACCAGCGAGGACGAGGCGGAGGCCGCCGCGCTGGCCTGAGTGCGCGTCGTCGACGATCGTCGACGAAAGAGCATCAGCGCGGGGTGCGCAGAGCCACGAGGTCGCCGGAACCCGAGATCAGCTCTGCCCAGGAGCCCACGTCCAGAGTGCACTCGGCGACGGCGCACGTCGGGAACTCCACGAACTGCCCGGTGAGCTCTGCGACGGCGTCCGCCATCCCGGGGTTGTGCCCCACGAGCATCGCGACGTCCGCGTCGTCGGGCAGTTCCGCGGCCACGCGAAGGATCGTCTGCGCCGAGGCGGCGTACAGCAGCGCCTCGTCCGCCACCTCCATGCCGAAGGCGGCGGCATACGCGTCCGCCGTCGTGCGCGCACGCAGCGCCGTGCTCGAGACGATGTGCGCCAGTGCAACACCCTCGTCGACGAGACGTCGCGCCATCGCGGGGGCATCCCGGCGCCCGCGGGCATTGAGTGGACGGTCATGGTCGCGCACCGCCGGGTCTGCCCAGTCGGATTTCGCGTGGCGGGCCAGCAGGAGCGTCTTCATGCTCTCAGCCTGGCACCGCGCGCGGGAAGGCGCAGCGGTTCCTGGGAGTCGTTCGCAGGCGGCATCCGGCAGTCCCACAGCCGAGGTTTCCTACGCTCATAGGATGTCCTACTCCGCACATCGCCCTGGCCGCATGGATTCCCAGGGGCGGATCTCGTTCGAGTCCGGCGCCCCCGAGGGCGCCGTGACAGACGACGACCTCGAATTCCTGCGTCAGTACGAGCCCTCGGGGTCGGACACCCCTGCCCCCGTCGACCAGCCCCGCGAGGCGCCCGCCGACGATGCGCCTGCATCGCCGGCGCCGGCATCCCCACCGCGCGCGCCCCGCACGCCGCGCTCGCCGCGTCTCCCGCGCGCCCGCCGCCAGAAGCGCGAGCGCACCCCCGGCTCGCGGCTGCGCGCCCTTGCCATCCTCGGCGGCGCCGAGGGAGAGGTCCTCGACCGCGTGCCGAGCGAGACCCCGCGGTTCGTGCAGATGTTCTTCGTGCTGCTGGGAACGGCGCTGGTCTCGGCGATCTCGATGATGTTCGCCCTCAGCACGGGCGTGCAGGTGGCCATCTGGGTGGCCGTGCCACTGGCCATCGTCTGGGCGGCCATCATCTTCAACCTGGACCGTTTCCTCACATCGACCATGACCTCCACTCGGAAGGTCGGCAAGATCATCGCGCTGGCGCTGCCGCGTGTGGCCATGGCCGCGCTCATCGGCTTCCTCGTCGCCGAACCGCTGGTGCTGCAGGTGTTCCACAACGACATCGCGCGCGAAGTGGCATCCACGAACATCACGCAGGCGCAGACCGACCAGGATGCGCTCGAGAGCGGTCCGGAGAAGAAGGCGCTGGATGCGGCATCCGCTCGCGTCGCCGCACTCGAGAACCAGGCAGCGACGGGTGTCGTCGCCGGCACCGACTCGGGCTCGGCATCCACGACCGCGGCGAAGTCGACCGTCGACGAGCTGACGGGCAAGATGGCCGAGCAGCAGAAGGTGATCGACTCCGCCCGCGCGCTGTACCAGTGCGAGCTGACCGGTGAAGGAGTCGGGGAGGTCCCCGGCTGCACCGGGGTGAACGGGCAGGGCTCGAGTTCGGATGCCGCCAAGGCGCAGCTCGCCCAGGCGCAGCAGACGTACGACGCCCTCGCCGCGCAGCTGCGCAGCGCGAACGACGACCTCTCCGCGGCGGAGTCCGACGCGAAGGCCAACACCACCGCATCCGAAGCCGCCAACCGCGCGCAGGCGAAGGATCAGCTGCCCGCCGCGAAGCAGACCTATCAGCAGGCACTCGGCGCCTACAATGCCCGTGCCGACGCCGTCGCACAGGGCAATGCGGGTGCCGTCGGCCTGCTCAGTCAGATCACCGGGCTGAACCGCCTGGCCGACAAGGAGCCGACGATCCTCTGGGCTCACTGGCTGATCGCCGCGCTGTTCTTCATGATCGAGCTGCTGCCGGTGCTGGTGAAGGTGCTCACCAGCTGGGGGGACCCGACCCTGTACGAGCGCACCCGCGCGATCCGCAATCAGGTGGAGCTCGACCGGGTGAGCGCCGAGGGCTTCCGCGATCGGGCGGCGATCGTGACCGGCGCGGAGGCGCGGTCCACCGCAGGCGCGTCTGCGGATGCCAGGTCTGCCCGGCCGGGGGCATCCGGGTCCGCGAATGAGCGTGCGGAGACCGAGCCGATCACGCGCGCCGACATCCGCGAGACCGCGTCGGTCTGACATGATGGCGCCATGAACGCCCCTGCGGTCACCACGCTGCGCGTCGCGCTCGGCGGCGTGGCAGCGGTGACGACTTACGCTCTGATCGCCGCCGTGCAGATCCTGGTGCTGAATCCGCTCGCAGCGGTGCCGGGATCATCCCTCGCTGCGATCTATGCGGAGATGGATGCCGTCGGCGAGACCATGCCGGTGACCATGCCGCTGCTGCTGCTCGGCGCCGGAGTGGTCGCGGCGATCGCGGTGGCGGTGCTCAGCATCCGATCGCGGCTGGAGCCCACGCTCAGCGCCTTGCTGTTCCTGCTGCTGCTGATCATCGGCACCCCCGGGTACTTCGTCGCCTCGTTCGGCCCCGGGATGAACCTCGCTGACGCGTTCATGATCAGCGGTGGCGATCACAGCCGGTGGTCGCTTCTGCTCTATGCGGTGAGCCTCGTCGCTGCCGTCGCGGCCGTGGTTCTGGCGACGCGGATGAGGGGATCGCGTCCCGCCGTTGTCAAGGCCTGACGCATCGCGCCGCGCGGACCCAGATCGCGGATAGCGTGTATCCATGGTCAACTATCGCTACCTCGGAAACAGCGGATTCAAGGTCTCGGAGATCACCTTCGGCAACTGGGTGACCCATGCCTCGCAAGTCGACGACGACGCCGCCATCGCCACCGTGCACGCCGCACTCGATGCCGGGATCACCACTTTCGACACCGCCGACACCTACGCCAACACCGCGGCGGAAGTCGTGCTGGCCAAGGCTCTGGCCGGCCAGCGCCGCGCGGGGCTGGAGATCTTCACCAAGGTGTACTTCCCCACCGGGCCGAAGGGCCCGAACGACACCGGTCTGAGCCGCAAGCACATCTTCGAGTCGATCGACGGATCGCTGCAGCGGCTCGGCACGGACTACGTGGACCTCTATCAGGCGCACCGGTATGACTACGAGACGCCACTCGAGGAGACGATGCAGGCCTTCGCGGATGTCGTGCGTCAGGGCAAGGCGCTGTACATCGGCGTCTCGGAGTGGACCGCCGAGCAGCTACGCGAGGGACATGCCCTCTCGCGCCAGCTCGGGTTCCAGCTGATCTCGAACCAGCCGCAGTACTCGATGCTGCACCGCGTGATCGAGGGCAAGGTCGTGCCGACCGCTGAGAGCCTGGGCATCTCGCAGATCGTGTGGTCGCCGATGGCGCAGGGCGTGCTCAGCGGCAAGTACCTGCCCGGCCAGCCCGTGCCGGACGGCTCGCGTGCGACCGACCCGCACTCGGGTGCGGAGTTCATCAAGCGACTGCTGCAGGACGACATCCTCACCGCCGTGCAGAAGCTCAAGCCGATCGCGGCGGACGCCGGCCTCACCATGCCGCAGCTGGCGATCGCCTGGGTGCTGCAGAACCAGAACGTCGCCGCCGCGCTGGTCGGCGCTTCGCGGCCCGAGCAGCTCGCGGAGACCGTGAAGGCATCGGGTGTGCGACTCGGCGCCGACGTGATGGCGGCCATCGACGAGGCGCTCGGCGACGTGGCGAACACGAACCCCGAGGACACCTACGACGTGTCGCCCAAGACCCGGCTGGTCTGACCCGGCCCGTTCGACGGATCGAGCCCCGCTTCCCGCGCGATCGCACGGGAAGCGGGGCTGTGTTCAGAGCTCTCCGAACACAGCCCCCGGGTTGAGGATGTTCTGCGGATCGAGCGCCTTCTTGATGCGCAGGTTCAGCTCGAGCACGTCCTCGCCGAGGTAGTCGGCCAGCCACGGCTGCTTGAGACGGCCGACGCCGTGCTCGCCCGTGATCGTGCCGCCCAGCGCGATGGCGAGATCCATCACCTCGCCGAAGGCCACCTCCGCACGCGCCTTCTGGTCGGCATCCGCCGGGTCGAACACGATGAGCGGATGGGTGTTGCCGTCGCCGGCATGCGCGACGACCGCGATCTCCACCGCGCGCCTCTCGGCGATGGCCCGCACCCCTTCGAGAAGCTCACCCAGGCGTGGCAGCGGTGCGCCGACGTCCTCGAGCAGCAGTGCGCCGCGCTTCTCAACGCAGGGGATGGCGATGCGCCGCGCTTCGATGAGCGCCTCGCTCTCGTCCGGGTCGCTGGTGGCGTACACCTCGGTCGCGCCGTGCAGGGCGCACAGCTTCTCGATGGCCTCGATCTGCGCGGTTGCGACCTCGGGCGCCTCATCGGACTGCACGATGAGCATCGCCTCGGCGATTCGGTCGAGCTGCATGCGGGTGACGTCCTCGACGGCGTTGATGGTGACGCGGTCCATGAACTCGAGCATGGACGGGCGCATCGCGCTCTTGACGTCGACGACGGCCGCGATGGCGCCGCTGACGCTAGGGAACATCGCCACCAGCGTCGTCGGCGTGCGCTGCGCGGGCACGAGTCGCAGTGTCGCCTCCGTCACGATGCCGAGCGTTCCCTCGCTGCCGACGAACAGCTTCGTCAGTGACAGCCCGGCGACGTCCTTCAGTCGCGGTCCGCCCAGCGTCACGGCGCGGCCATCGGCGAGCACGACCGTCAGCCCCAGCACGTAGTCGGTGGTGACGCCGTACTTCACACAGCACAGCCCTCCGGCGTTGGTGGCGATGTTGCCGCCGATCGAGCAGAACTCGTACGACGACGGGTCGGGCGGGTACCAGAGGCCGTGCTCGGATGCTGCGGCCTTCACCTCGGCGTTGAGGGCGCCCGGCTGCACCACGGCCATCTGCATCGTCGGATCGATGGTGACCTGCCGCATCCGCTCGAGCGACACGACGAGCGCGCCGTCCACGGCGGTCGAGCCGCCCGACAGACCCGAGCCGGCGCCGCGCGGCACGATCGCGATCCCGGCGCGGGCCGCGATGCGCACGGCGGTCTGCACGTCGGAGGTGGATCGGGCGCGCACGACGGCGAGCGGCGTGCCGGCGTCCGGGTCCTCGGCGCGGTCGCGTCGGTACGCCTGCAGTGAATCGGGATCGGTGACCACAGCGTCGGTCCCCAGGGCGTCGGTCAGCGCGTCGACTACCTCCGCGGCAGAGATTTCACTCATCGCCGTCCTGGTCGATCTCGACCTGCAGATCGTGAGTGAGACGCTCGATGTCGGCACGCAGCGTGTCGAGGTCCGCCGACGCCGGAACCGTCGCGGTGACCGCCGATTCGAAGAGGCGTCCTCCCGCCATCGCCGCGTCGCGGGTGTGGGTGACCATGGTCTCGATGCTCAGTGCGTGGGCGCTGAGCACGCCGGAGATCTCACGGACGATGCCGGGGCGGTCGTTGCCGAGCACGGTGAGCGAGATGCGGCGATCCGTCACTGCGGGTGCCGGATCCGCGCTTTCGTGCACGCTGACGGCGAGCGTGCCCTGCAGTGCGCCCAGGTCCGTGCGCAGCGCATCGACGCGGTCGTCGGCGACGGAGATCTGGATCACGCCTGCGAAGGTGCCGGCGAGCTCGGCGAGCTGGCTGTTCTCCCAGTTGCCGCCGTGCGCGTCGACGATGTCGGCGACAGCGGAGACGAGTCCGGGGCGATCCGCTCCCGCGACGGTGAGGATGAGCGTGGTCATGCCCTCAGCGTAGCCCGCTCACCACTCCCCGCTGTCGAGGAAGCGCTCCATCCGCTCCCGGTGCGGCCGCATGTCCCAGCCCTGCGCGGCGACCCAGCCGTCGTCGTAGTAGGTCTGCGTGTAGCGGATGCCGCTGTCGCAGATCAGGGTGACGACGCTGCCGGTCTCACCGGCCTGCCGCATGCGCGCGATCAGCTCGAATGCGCCGTACAGATTCGTGCCGGTGGACCCGCCGGCGAGGTGCAGCGTCCGCTCGCGCAGCAGGCGGATGGCGGCCACCGACGCGGCATCCGGCACCGCGATCATCTCGTCGATCACGCTCGGCACGAACGACGGCTCCACGCGCGGCCGACCGATCCCCTCGATCATCGAGGCCCTGCCCACGGCATCCGGATCACCTTGCCAAGCGGCGTAGAACGCCGAGCCCTCGGGGTCGGCCACCGCGACCTGCGTGGGATGGCGGCGATAGCGCACGTAGCGGCCGAAGGTGGCGCTGGTGCCGCCGGTGCCGGCGCCCACGACGATCCAGCGGGGGATGGGATGCCGCTCCAGCGCCAGCTGGCTGAACACGCTCTCGGCGATGTTGTTGTTGCCGCGCCAGTCCGTCGCCCGCTCGGCGAAGGTGAACTGGTCGAGGTAGTGGCCGTGGCATCCGGCGGCGAGGCGGCGGGCCTCCGGCGAGATCTCGTCCGCGTGGTCGACGAGGTGGCAGTGTCCGCCGTAGAACTCGATGAGCTCGATCTTCTCGCGACTCGTCGAGCGCGGGATCACCGTGATGAACTTCAATCCCAGCATCCGGGCGAAATAGGCCTCGGACACCGCCGTGGAGCCGCTGGAGGATTCGACGAGCGTCGTGTCCTCGTCGATGAGCCCGTTGACGAGCCCGTAGAGGATCAGCGAGCGGGCGAGCCGGTGCTTGAGCGAGCCGGTGGGATGCACCGACTCGTCCTTCAGGTAGAGGTCGATGCCCCACTGGGCGGGCAGCGGGAACAGATGCAGGTGAGTGTCGGCCGAGCGGTTGGCATCCGCCTCGAGCACCTGGATGGCGGAACTGACCCATTCGCTCATGATCCTCGAGCGTAGCGGTCGGTGCGGCGCGAACAGGAGTCGCGGATGCCGTCAGTCGACGTGCACGAGTGATCCCTGCGAGCTGTCCGCGCCGAGCCGGAATTCGAAGCGCGAGCGGTCGCCGCGGTGGTATGCGATGAAGAACTCGATCGGCCGGCCGGACTCGTCACGGCTGACGCTGCGCAGCCGCAGCAGGGCCGATCCCGCGCTCACCCCCAGCTGAGTCGCCTGCTCGTGTGTCGCGACGGTGGCCTCCGCGGACCGCACGCCGTGCGTGGCGACCACGTCGTGCGCGGCGAGGAGCGCGTACAGCGAGGATTCGCGGAGATCGACGCCGAGCGTGGGCTCGCCCACATCGAGCGGCATCCATGTCGTCGACAACGACCAGGCCTGCCCGTCCACGTGGCGCAGGCGGGTGAGCACGACGACGGGAGTGCCGGGGTCGAGCTCGAGGGCGCCGGCGACCTCGGCATCCGCTTCGACGATCTCGTGGCGCAGCACGTCGCTGCGCACGTGGCCACCCCGGCGCTGCACCTCGTCGAACAGGCCGACCAGGGTGTGCACGAGCGACTCACTGGTGCGCGGGCGGGCGACGAAGGTGCCCTTGCCCTTGATGCGCTCGATGGCACCCTCGTGCTCGAGCTGTGCAAGCGCCTGCCGCACGACCGTGCGGGAGACGCCGTACTGCTCGCACAGCCGATGCTCGCCGGGGAGCGGGTCGCTCGGCTGCAGGCCGTCGCGCGAGATGCTGTCGAGGATCAGCTGACGAAGCTGGTCGTACAGCGGCGCAGTGGAATCGCGGTCGATGCCGCCGGCGGCGGTCGTGTCGGAGGTGGTGCTCATGCCGACTCAGTACGCGACGCCCGCGTGCAGGATCACGTTCGCGTACGGGGTGAACTCGCCGGAGCGCACGAAGGCGCGAGCGGAGTGGGTGCGGTTCTTGAACTCGACGTGTGGCACCAGCTCGATCTCGATCCCGGGCAGGCGCTCGCGCAGGGCCTCGAGCACATGGGGGCTGACCTCGGCCACTTCCGCCGAGACCGTCGCGCCCTCGACGACCATCTCCGCCAGCACGGTGTCGAGCACGTCGAAGAAGGCGGGAGCACCGGGCCGGTAGGCGAGGTCGATGCGCTCGGCGGCCGTGGGAATGGGCAGCCCAGCATCGGTGACCACGATGAGGTCGGTGTGTCCGGTCTCGCTGATCACCCGTGACAGTGCCGGGTTGATGGTGGTGTCGGTCTTGCGCATTCGAGCTGCTCCCCTTCGTGTCAGTGCTCGTGTCGGCGAGCCGGTGCCGCGGCGGCCGAGTTAGCGGTGAGCAGGGCATCCACCTCTTCGCGGCGCGGCAGGCTCGGTGACGCCCCCTGACGCGTGACGGTGATCGCGCCGGCGGCGCTGGCCAGACGCGTCGCCTCCGCGAGCGTCCAGCCGTTCGCGAGCGCGGCGCCGAGGTACCCGGCGTACGCGTCTCCCGCGGCGGTGGTGTCCACCGGCTCCATCGGGATCGGCTCGATGAACGTGACGCCGTCTGCGGTGACCACGCACGAGCCCTTCTCCGCCATGGTGATCACCGCGGCCCCCACACCCTGCGCGAGGAACCAGCGTCCCGCGCGCTCTGCCGATTCGGCATCCGTCACCTCGACGCCGCTCAGCAGCGCCGCCTCCGTCTCGTTCGGAGTGACGATGTCGACGCTCTCCCAGACCTCGACAGGCAGCGCCGCCGCGGGCGCCGGATCGAGGACAACCGTCATGCCGTGCGCGCGAGCGCGGGAGGCGATGTGCAGGGTGAGCGACGCGGGCGTCTCGAGCTGGGTGAGCAGCACCGAAGTGGTCGGGGCGAGGGCCTCGAGTGCGGCGTCGATCTGCTCGGCGCTGAGCTGCGCGTTGGCCAGCGGCACCATCACGATGTCGTTCTGGGCCGAGGCGTCGACGCGGATGTGGGCGATGCCGGTCGGTCCCGGCACGGTGCGCAGATGGGTGAGGTCAACGCCCGCGCCGCTGAGACCCTCGACGATGAGATCGCGGAAGAGGTCGTCGCCGACGCAGCCGACGAAGCTGGTGCGCGCCCCCGCGAGTCCCGCGGCGACCGCCTGGTTGGCGCCCTTGCCGCCCAGCAGCAGCGTGAACTGGTCGCCCAGGATGGTCTCACCGCGGGCGGGCAGACGCTGGGAGAAGGTGGTCACGTCAGCGGTCACGCTGCCGACGATCACGACGCCGGTGCGGGGGCTCGAGGCAGTGGTCATGGTGTTCCGATCGTCGTCGTACCGGCGTCCCGCTGTCTTTGGACGCGGACGGATGCTGTCATAACATTAGCCGCAAGCAAACCTGTAACGACAGGTTGACGGGAGGAGAACGGATGACCGCTCCGCGGCTCTATGTGGACAGTGCCGACGTCGACCGGGTCGGCAGGCTGCTCGCCGCCGGTGTGGTGCACGGCGTCACCACCAATCCCACCATTCTGGAGCGCGGTGGTCGCCGCGCCGACGAGATGACGGAGCTGTACGAGCGCTGGGTCGCGGAGGGCGCCGCGGAGGTGTTCTTCCAGACCTGGGGCGGCGATGCGGCATCCCTGCTGCGCAACGCCCAGGGCATCCGCTCGCTCGGTGACCGGGTCGTCGCGAAGGTGCCGGCGACAACGGACGGGTTCGCGGCGGCATCCGCTCTGGTGCGCGATGGCGCGTCGGTGCTGGTGACGGCGGTGTACTCGGTCGCGCAGGCGCTCGCGTGCGCGAGCATCGGCGTGCGCTACATCGCGCCGTACCTCGGTCGGATGCGCGACGCCGGGCTGGACGGCGCCGGGATGATCGCCCGGATGCAGGCGATGTGCGCGGGCAGCGGCACGGATGTGCTGGCGGCGAGCCTGCGCAGCGCCGATGACATCGTGCAGCTGCGGGAGGCGGGTGTGCCGTACTTCACCGCCGCGCCCGACGTACTCGAGGAGATGCTGTTCAACGAGGTGAGCGATACCTCCGCGGCGGAGTTCGACGCAGCCATGCTGCGCCTGCGCGCCTGACCCGCCCCCGCCCTCCCTTTCACCGCCTCTCGCTCCGGTATGAGTTCGTGCCGCCCGCGATGCTGCCAGGCAGCATGAAGTCATACCGGAACGAGGAGCGGTGTCGCCGTCCTCTGGGGCGGGGAGCGGGGAGCGGGGCTCTGGGCCGGGAGCGGTGCTCTGGCGCTCTGGACGGGGAGCGGTGCTCTGGCGGGGAGCGGCGCTCTGGGCGGGGAGCGGTGCGGTGCGTCAGGCGGTCGCCGCCTGACGCAGCCAGCGCTCGACGCCGGCGACATGCGCGGTCGCGAGTGACGTCGCCAGCGCCGAGTCGTGGGCGGCGATCGCCTCGGCGATCGCCCGGTGCTCCGACAGCGTGCGCTCGACCGCGCCCTGCTCGGTCACCCCGCGCCACACCCGCGCGCGGACCGTCTGGCTGCTCAGGCTCTCGATGAGACTCGCGAGGTAGTCGTTGCGGGTGAGGCGCACGACCTCACGGTGGAAGCGGATGTCGTGCGCGACCAGGTCGTCGATCGACACCGTTCCGGGATCGATCGACGAGATCTCCTCGAGCAGAGCCTGCGCTTCGTCGGCCGTCGCGTTGCCCGCAGCCAGGCCGGTGGCCTGCGATTCCAGCATCCGGCGCACCGCGAACAACTCGAGCAGCGAATCGTCGTCGTGCATGTCGACGACGAAGCTGATCGCCTCGAGCAGCAGATGGGGTTCGAGGCTGGTGACGTACGTCCCGTCGCCGCGGCGGACGTCGAGCACGCGGATCACCTCGAGCGCCTTGACCGCCTCGCGCATGGAGTTGCGGGAGAGCCCGAGTCGCTCGGAGAGCTCCTTCTCGGGAGGCAGTCGGTCGCCGGGCGCGAGCTCACCTGAGACGATCATCGCCTTGATCTTCTGGATCGCCTCGTCGGTGACTGCCATGGGGTCATCCTAGCCATTGATCGGATGTCTGAGCTCGGGCGTGTGAGGATGGAGGTATGCGCGTCGTGGACAGTCACCTGCATCTCTGGGATCCGAGCGTCCTCAGCTACCCCTGGCTCACCGGGGAGCTGGACGCGAGGTTCGCCGCCGAGGAGCTGGCCGCTGAGACGGCTTTGGACGCCGCGGACCAGACCGCCGTCTTCGTGCAGGCCGATCCCGTCGCGGAGCAGGCGATGGATGAGGTGCGCTGGGTGGACTCGCTTGCGCGCGCCGCCGGTGTGGTCGGGATCGTGGCGGGAGCCCGGCTCGATAGCGGGCCGGCGCTCGGTCAGCACCTCGATGCTCTGTCGGAGTTCGAACGCGTGGTGGGGGTGCGGCACCTCCTGCAGAGCGAGCCGGACGGATTCGCTCGCACGGATTCCTTCCTCGCCGGAGCGCGAGAGCTGGCGCGCCGAGGGCTGACGTTCGACGCCTGCGTGCGCTCTCATCAGATCCCCGACGTCACCGCGCTGGCGGATGCCGTGCCCGACCTGCCCGTCGTGCTCGATCACCTCGGCAAGCCGGCGATCGGCACCGCATCGGCGCCGCTGCGTCCCAGTACGGAATGGGCGCGGGATCTGCGCGAGCTGGCGGCGCACCCGCAGGTGCACGTCAAACTGTCCGGACTGCCGGCCGAGGCAGATGGCGTGGTCGACGGCGACCAGGTGCAGCCGTTCCTCGACATCGCTGCCGAGATCTTCGGCGAGGAGCGGTTGATGTGGGGCAGCGACTGGCCGGTGTCGTCGGTCCGCGCAGGCGGATCCACAGGTCCGCGCTATGTCGCGGGGAATCGCGAGGCCTGGCGCCGAACGGTGCGCGACTGGGCGGAAGCGCGGGGGCTGGCGATCGACCGGGTGTTCTGGTCGAACGCGCTCGCGTTCTATGGCATCCGCTGACCCCCCCATCCCCTCCGTCCCTTCCCGCATCCGCTGACCCGCCATCCCCCCCCGGTATGAGTTTCTGCCGCCAACGTGCAGTTCAGGCGGCAGAAAGTCATACCGGAAGGAGAAGCGGGCGGCGGGGCGGTACAGGCGGGCGGCGTCAGGCACGAGCGCGCAGCGCTGCGCGCACGCGCGCGACCATGGCGTCCGGATCGGCGAGCAGCTCCGCCGTCACTTCGATCACCACCCAACCCGCGGCGCGCAGCCGCGCGAGGCGTTCCACGTCCGCCGCGTAGTGGGCGGCGTGCAGGATGCTCTGATACTCGATCGCGAGCTTCCGCTCCGGATAGGCAAGGTCGGCGCATGCGAGGAACCGCCCGTGCTCGTCGTAGATGTCGTGATTGAGCCTCGGTTCGGGCAGTCCGCCGAAGATGAGATGACAGCGCACTGCGCTCTCGCGCGGCGACCAGGAATCCACGCGAATCAGGTCGATCGCCTCGCGCAGACGGCGGTTGCCGGTCCTGCGGCCGGCGTCGATGGCCGCCTGCAGCTGCGCGACGGTCGCGAGGGGAGGCGCGCCGGCATCCGGACGTCCGGGACCGCTGCGCCACACGCGACAGAAGTGATCTCCGAGGGCGACGAGATCGAGCAGCGGCAGACGGCCGAGGCTGGCCCAGGTGGTCGCCGGATCCGCCACGGGTATCTGCTCGACATGGGTGTAGCGCGAGGTGCGGTGCCGGGCGCGGTGGGCGGTGACCGCGGCTGCGCGGATGAGATGGCCGCGGCCGAAAGTGCTCACGTGGACGGTGAGGTCGGAAGGCGCGGCGAGCTTCCCGGCATCCGTCCACGCGAGCGGCAGCGGCGCGCGCCACATCGCCGCCGCTGATTCGTGACTGATGAACTGGGCGCGCGCCAGTCGGGGCGCGTAGTGACGCGCGAGTCGGCGCCGCGCCTCGGCCTGCTGGAGGAAGGGGTCGTCTTCACCCGGGGATTCCGCGTCGGATGCCGGGGGAGGAACGGTGCGGATGCCACGGAACGGCCGCTCGAGGTCGCCGCGCCGCAGCCGTCCCGGACTCACCCCGGCTTCGGCGGCTGCCCGAACGCTGAAGGTCGTGCCCAGGGCGGAGGGGAGGGGGCGTGGTGACGGCATCCGCCGACGTTCGCAGATCCACGGCGCGAGCGCGTCGAGTTATCCACAACCCGCAACGCGAGCGGCTATCCCGGCGCAGTCAGTCCATGTCCGTCACGGCCAACCGCCGAGCTCCGGTATGAGTTCGTGTTGCCTAGAAGCGATCCGGGCGACACAAACTCATACCGGAGCGAGAAGCGGGGCCAAGCGGGGAGGGGCTATTCGGAGCGCAGCCGCAGCGCAGCCATGCCGCCGTCGACCTCGATGCACGTTCCCGTGGTCGAGCCGGAGGCCGGGCTCACCAGGTACAGCACCGCCCCGGCGACCTCATCGGCCGACACCAGCCGGCCGTGCGGCTGACGGGCGTTGAGCGCGGCGCGCTCGGCGGCCGGGTCATCGGCCGAGTCGAGCAGCCGCCCCACCCACGGCGTGTCGGCCGTACCCGGGTTGACCGCGTTGACGCGGACGCCCTCGCGCAGGTGATCCGCCGCCATCGCGCGGGTCAGCGCCGAGACCGCGCCCTTGGACGCCGAGTACAGCGCGCGCTGCGGCAGTCCCGTCGTCGATGCGATGGATGCCGTGTTGCACACCGCCGCCGAGGGCGACTGCCGCAGCCACGGCAGCGCCGCCGAGGTGACTCGCGCGATCCCTGTGACGTTGATCGAGAGCACGCGCGCCCACTCGGCGTCGTCGTTCGCGGTGATGTCGCCCTGCGCGCCGATCCCCGCGTTGTTGATCACGATGTCGATGCGCCCGAAGCGCTCTGCGACGGCTGCGACCGCGGCATCCACCGAGGCACGATCCGATATGTCCGCGGTGAACGTGGCGAGGCGCTCGTCGGCGCCGGAAGGATCGCGATCGAGCACGGCGACCTGCGCGCCCTCTTCGTGGAGTCGGCGGGCGATCGCCGCGCCGATTCCGGATGCGCCGCCGGTGACGATCGCGACGAGACCCTCCATCTGCGCGCTCATCGCTGTGCCTCCCACGCCACGAACTCCTGACGCTGGCGGCCCAGGCCCTCGATCTCGATCTCGACCACATCGCCCGCCTTCAGATACGGGAACTTCCCGCCGAACGCCACACCCTGCGGGGTGCCGGTGAGGATGAGATCGCCGGGCTCGAGGGTGACGTACTGCGAGAGGTGGTGGACGATCGTGCGCACGTCGAAGATCATGTCGTTCGTGTTCGAGTCCTGCCGCGCCTCGCCGTTGACGAAGCTCTTCAGGTTCAGATCGTCGACGTCGACCTCGTCGGGGGTGACCAGCCACGGCCCGGTGGGATTGAACCCGAACGCGATCTTGCCCTTCGACCACTGCCCGCCGGACACCTCCATCTGGAACGCGCGCTCGGAGACGTCGTTCGCCACCACGTATCCCGCGATGTGCTTGGCCGCGTCGTCGGGCGAGTCGAGGTACGCGGCACGGGCGCCGATCACGATGCCGAGCTCGACCTCCCAATCGGTCTTCTCACTGCCGCGGGGGATGGTCACGCTGTCATTCGGTCCGACGACCGTGTTCGGGGTCTTCAGGAAGATGATCGGCACTGTCGGCGGCTCGGAGCCGGACTCGCGGGCGTGCGCGGCGTAGTTCTGCCCGATGCAGATCACCGCGCTCGGGCGCGCGATGGGCGCACCGATGCGCAGCGAATCGGCATCCGCCAGCTCGGGCAGCGAACCGCCCTCGAGGGCGGTGCGGGTGCGCTCGACCGGGGCGTTGGCGAGGAAATCGCCGTTCACATCGGATGTCACAGGGCGCAGGTCGTAGGTGCGGTCTCCGTCGATGACGACGGGGATCTCGCTCCCCGGCTCGCCGAGTCGTGCGAACTTCATGGCTCTCCTTCGTGTCGCGCGGACGGATGCTGGGACAGCATCCGCACGTTGACAGTATAGACATCGGATGTTTACACTCCAAGGGTCTGCGTCGGAATCACCGCGCATTGAAGGAGCACTGTGAGCCGTATCGTCGCGCTGGACACCAGCGACATCCGCTTCCCCACCTCGCTGAGTCTTGACGGCTCGGATGCCATGAACCCCGACCCGGATTACTCCGCGGCCTACGTGATCATCCGCACGGATGCCGCCGACGGCATCGAGGGGCACTCTTTCGTGTTCACCATCGGTCGCGGCAACGACGTGCAGGTCGCGGCGATCGATGCGCTCGCCGGCCACCTCGTGGGACGCGAGCTCGAGCCGCTGCTGGATGACATGGGCGGCACCTTCCGCGACATCATCGGCGACTCGCAGCTGCGCTGGCTCGGCCCGGAGAAGGGCGTGATGCACATGGCCATCGGCGCGGTGATCAACGCGCTGTGGGACATCAAGGCCAAGCGCGCCGGACTGCCGCTGTGGCAGCTGCTTGCCCGCATGACGCCCGAGCAGATCGTCGACCTCGTCGACTTCCGCTACCTCACCAATGCGCTCACCCGTGACGAGGCGCTGCAGATCCTGCGCGCCGCGGTCCCCGGACGCGCGGAGCGCGAGGCGGAGCTGCTTGCCACCGGCTACCCCGGATACACCACCAGCCCGGGCTGGCTCGGCTACTCCGACGATAAGCTCGAGCGCCTCGCGCGGGAGGCGATGGCCGACGGCTTCACCCAGATCAAGCTGAAGGTCGGTGCCGACCTCGACGATGACATCCGTCGCTTCCGCAAGGCGCGCGAGGTGGTCGGTCCTGACTTCCCCATCGCGATCGACGCGAACCAGCGCTGGGAGGTGTCCGAGGCGATCGAGTGGGTCAACGCGCTCGCCGAGTTCGATCCGGCCTGGATCGAGGAGCCCACCAGTCCCGACGACATCCTCGGGCACGCGGAGATCGCCCGCGGAGTCGCCCCCATCCGAGTGGCCACCGGCGAGCACGCGCAGAACCGGATGATCTTCAAGCAGCTGCTGCAGGCCGACGCCATCAAGGTCATGCAGATCGATGCGGTGCGCGTCGCGGGTGTGAACGAGAACATCGCCAACCTGCTGCTGGCCGCGAAGTTCGGCGTGCCGGTGTGCCCGCACGCGGGCGGCGTGGGGCTGTGCGAGGCCGTGCAGCACCTCTCGATGTTCGACTTCGTCGCCGTCAGCAGCACCCGTGAGGGTCGCCTGATCGAGTTCGTCGATCACCTGCACGAGCACTTCGTCGTGCCGACCGACATCCAGGGCGGGTCGTACATGGCCCCCACGGCGCCCGGCACGAGCATGCAGATGCATGCCGACAGCATCGCGAAGTACACCTGGACGGGTAACCATGTCGTCGACTGAACTCGAACTGCCGGCACTCGGCTACGGCGCGGCGAACGTCGGCAACCTGTTCCGCCCGATCAGCGACGATGAGGCGTGGGCGCTGCTGGAGGCGGCGTGGGACGCCGGCATCCGCTACTTCGACACCGCACCGCATTACGGACTCGGCCTGAGCGAGCGCCGTCTCGGCGCCTTCCTGCAGACCAAGCCACGCGACGAGTTCGTGCTGTCCACGAAGGTCGGTCGCCTGCTGCGCCCGAATCCCGCGCACGCGCCGGGCGGGCTGGACACCGCCAACGACTTCCACGTGCCCGACGACCTGCAGCGCGTGTGGGACTTCACCGAAACCGGCATCCGCACCAGCATCGCCGAGTCGCAGGAGCGACTGGGTCTCGAGCGCATCGACCTGCTGTACCTGCACGATCCAGAACGCAACGATCTCGACCTCGCGATCGCGGAGGCCTTCCCCGCCCTCGAGGCGGTGCGCGCGGACGGTGCGGTGCGGGCGATCGGCGTCGGATCCATGGTCTCGGAGGCGCTTGCGCGCTCGGTGCGCGAAGCCGACCTGGATCTGATCATGGTGGCCGGGCGCTACACGCTGCTCGAGCAGCCGGCTGCGGCTGACGTGCTGCCGGCGTGTGCCGAGCGCCAGACCGGAATCGTCGCGGCATCCGTCTTCAACTCCGGTCTGCTCGCGCAGAGCGAGCCGCGGCGCGACGGCCGATACGAGTACGGGCAGCTGCCGGATGAGCTCTGGCAGCGACTCGTGCGGATCGCGGCCGTCTGCTCGGCGCACGATGTGCCGCTGCCCGCCGCGGCCATCCAGTTCCCGCTGCAGGCGAATGTCGTGCGTTCGGTGGTCGTCGGCGGCAGTCGCCCCGCGCAGCTGCGTCAGAACGCCGAGTACGCTGCGCTCGAGATCCCCGCCGAGCTGTGGGCCGAGCTCGCCGCCGAGGGACTCATCCCCGCCTGATAGTCGAAATAGAAGTCGAAGTAGAAGCCATAGTCGAAGTCGAAGGAGATCCGGATGCTCGAAGGAATCGATCCGCTGCTGACGGGTGAGCTGCTGCTGCACCTGGACCGGATGGGGCACTCCGACGCGGTCGTCGTCGCCGACGCGCACTTCCCGGCCTGGGCGCTGGGGGAGCGCGTCGTCGATCTGCCGGGCACGACGACGCCGCAGGTGGTCGCCGCGATCCGCACCGTGCTGCCGCTGGATGACGCGCCCGGCATGGATCTGATGGAGTCCGCCGACGCCAGGGTGCTCGACGTGCAGCGCGAGCTGATGGAGGCGGCGGGCACGGCGCAGGAGACGACCGGCTTCGTGGAGCGCTTCGCGTACTACGACGTGGCCAAGGGGGCCTATCTGATGGTGCGCACCGGCGAGACCCGCAAGTACGGCAATGCTCTGCTGCGCAAGGGCGTGGTCGGTCACCCCTCGTCCTGACCCGCCCCGCCTCTTCTTCCGGTATGAGTTCGTGCCGCTTGGGCGCGATTCATCCGGCACGAACTCATACCGGAGCGAAAGGTGGTGCGGGGTCAGTGCTGGTCGATCGTGCGCACCGCGTGCAGGCCGTCGCGGATGAAGCGGTTGGCGTGCGCGGCGAGGTCGTCGGAGTCCTGCCAGAGGTTGCGCCAGATGCCGAGGGTGTTGCTCAGCTCAGCGCTGACCACGGCCGACGAGAAGGACTCGAACACCACCGGGCCGTCGTAGTGCACGTCGTGCAGCGCGCGGAAGAACGTGCCGAAGTCGACCGATCCGGTGCCGAGGTACCCACGGTGGCTCTCGCCGATGTGCACATAGCCGAGCCTGCCGGCGGCCGCCACATCGTGCACGGGCTGGAACAGATCCGACTCCTCGATGTTCATGTGGTACGTGTCCAGGTGCACCGAGACGTCGTCGCGCTCGATGCCGTCGAGGAAGGCGAGAGCGCCGCGCCCGGTGTTGAAGACGTTGGACTCATAGCGGTTCACGACCTCGAGCGAGAGTCGGATGCCGCGCTGCGCGGCGCTCTCGGCGAGCCGGGCGATCGCGGCGCGGCTGTTCTCAACCCCGCGCTCGGACGTCGGAGCACTGTACTTCTGCATGGCGGAGTAGATGACGCCGCAGAGCACCTCGCCGCCCATTATGGCCACGTGGTCGAGGCAGCGCTGCAGCAGCTCCTCGCCGGCGGCGACCACGGTGGGATCCTCGCTGGAGAGGTCGGTCGCGGCGGTCAAGCCGAGGGATGCCGTCACGGCGAGGTCGTTGTCGCGCAGCATCCGGGCCGCCGACGCCGAGTCGAAGCCGTCGACGTCCATCAATGGGACCTCGATGAGATCGAAGCCGGCGCGCTTTGTCCCCTCGATCGCGCGCCGCAGGCCCGCTTCGTCGAAAGTGCCGCTGAAGACCAGAGCGTGCGCACCGATGAGCATGTCTCTCCTTCCGGGAGCACGGACTTCGCGCACCCGACGTGCTCAGATGTTATTACAAGTTTGTTGTGATGTCATTACAGGCCTTCCCAACGGCCCGGGCGTCACGTACGGTCGATTGCACTTGCGCCGGAGCCACGAGCGGCGCACAATTGATCCGATGTTTGAAATGGATTCCACGGCGGAATCCGGATGACCTTCGAGGAAGCAGGTGCCGATGAGTGATCCCATCCTCAGGGTGGAGGGAATCAGCAAGGGGTTCCCCGGCGTGCAGGCGCTCCAGGACGTGCATCTCGAGGTGCGCGCCGGCGAGGTGCTCGTGCTCGTCGGCGAGAACGGCGCCGGCAAGTCCACCCTCATGAAGATCCTGTCGGGCATCTACACCCGCGACGAGGGAACGATCATCTTCGAGGGCGAGCCGGTCGAGCTGACCAGCCCCCTGCAGGCGCAGCAGCTGGGCATCACGATCATCCACCAGGAGCTGAACATGATGCCCGACCTCACGGTCGCGCAGAACATCTACATCGGCCGTGAGCCGAAGGCGGGCCCCTTCCTCTCGGAGCGTGCGCTGAACCGCCGCACCGAGGAGCTGCTCCAGCGTCTCGAGATCAAGCTCGACCCGCGCCGGAAGGTCGGCGAGCTGACCGTGGCCGAGCAGCAGATGGTCGAGATCGCCAAAGCTCTCTCGTTCAACGCCAAGGTGCTCATCATGGACGAGCCGACCTCGGCGCTCACCGACACCGAGGTCGAGACCCTGTTCGTGCTCATCGAGCAGCTCAAGCAGCGCGGCACGGGAATCGTGTACATCTCGCACCGCATGGACGAGCTGCGACGGCTCGCCGATCGCGTCAGTGTGCTGCGCGACGGCGCCTACATCGGGTCGCTGGAGAAGTCCGAGATCAGCATCCCGACGATCATCGAGATGATGGTCGGGCGCGCGATCGACGAGGGCACCCGCCCCGAAGCCCGTGATCACAGCGACGCCCCCGTCGTGCTGGACGTGCAGGGCCTGTCGACCAAGGCTCTTCTCGATGACGTGTCGTTCCAGCTGCACCGCGGTGAGATCCTCGGCTTCGCCGGCCTGATGGGCGCCGGGCGCACCGAGACCGCCCGCGCGATCATCGGCGCCGATCGCCGAGACGGCGGCACGATCGTCGTCGGCGGCGACTCGGTGCGCATCCGCAAGCCGGAGGATGCCGTGAAGCGCGGCATCGGATACCTGTCCGAAGACCGCAAGCTGCTCGGGCTCATGCTCGAGCAGGACGTCACCTTCAACACCGTGCTCGCGTCGCTCGACTCCTACGCCAACGGCATCGGCTGGATGAGCGACCGCAAGGCGAAGAACCAGACCAAGGACTACGTCCAGCAGCTGCGGGTGAAGACCCCGTCGGTCAATCAGATCGTGAAGCTGCTGTCCGGGGGCAACCAGCAGAAGGTCGTCATCGCCCGGTGGCTGATGCGCGACTGCGACATCCTCATCTTCGACGAGCCCACTCGCGGCATCGACGTCGGGGCCAAGGAGGAGATCTACCGCCTGATGCAGCAGCTCGCGGCATCCGGCAAGTCCATCATCGTCATCTCGTCGGAGCTGCCCGAGATCCTGCGCGTCGCGAACCGCATCGCCGTGTTCGCGAACGGGCGGATCACCGGCACCCTGCGCAACGAGGAAGCCAGCCAGGAGAAGATCATGCAGCTCGCCGCCCATGGGGAGGAAGAAGAATGAGCACGTCACAGCAGTCCGGATCGACGACCACCGTCGTCCAGCAGGCGGTCGCCGAGAACACCGACAAGCGTGATGTCGGCGGGATGCTGAAGCGCCAGCTGCAGCAGTCCCTCGCGTTCGGCACGCTGGTCGTGCTGGTGATCTTCTTCGCGATCGCCAGCCCCGCGTTCTTCACGGTGAGCAACCTCACCACGGTGCTGCTGTCGACCGCGGTCATCGCGATCCTCGCGCTCGGCACGACCTTCGTCATCATCACCGGCGGCATCGATCTGTCGCTCGGCACCGGCATGGCGCTGTGCGCGGTGATGACCGGCGTCTTCATCACGAACTGGGGTCTGCCGATCTGGGTCGGCGTCCTCGGCGGCATCGCCACCGGCGTGCTGATGGGCCTGGTCAACGGCGTGAACATCACGGTCCTGCGCCTGCCGCCGTTCATCGCAACCCTGGCGATGATGATGATCGCGGGCGGTCTCGCCCTGGTGATCTCCAACGTCCGCCCGATCTACTTCTCGACCTCGGCGCCGGACTTCAAGCGCATCGCCCTGGGGGTGCTCATCCCCGGTATCCCGAACGCCGTGCTCATCACGATCGTGCTGGCGATCGTCGCCGCGCTGGTGCTGTCGAAGACCCTGCTCGGCCGCTACACCTTCGCGATCGGCTCGAATGAGGAGGCGACCCGGCTCTCGGGCGTCAACACGCGCCGTTGGACGATCTTCGTGTACATGTTCGCCGGGGCGTTCATCGGTGTCGCCGGCGTCGTCATCGCCGCGCGGCTGGACTCCGCCCAGCCGCAGATCGGCATGGGCTACGAGCTGCAGGCCATCGCGGCCGTGATCATCGGCGGCACGTCGCTGCTGGGCGGTCGCGGTTCGATCACCGGCACCGTGATCGGCGCGCTGATCATGAGCGTGCTGGTCAACGGACTCAGCATCCTGTCGATCCAGACGGAGTGGCGCAACATCGTCGTCGGCGTCGTCGTGCTCCTGGCCGTGTTCTTCGACTCGCTGCGCAACCGTCAGCGCACCTGAGTGTCGCTTCGTCTCAACATCCCTTCCCGCATCACCATCCCGAATCACCCCGTGCCGATCTCCCGATCGGCCCACACAGAGAACAATGGAGTTTCCATGCGTTTCAGCAAGAAGAAGACCGCGTTCGCGGCTCTCCTCGCGGCATCCGCGATCGCCCTCGCCGGCTGCGGCGGCGGCGACGTCGTCAGCGAGAACCCGGGCGGCGGCGACGCCGGCGCCAAGAACGACGGCGAGATGTACGTCGCGCTGGTGTCGAAGGGCTTCCAGCACCAGTTCTGGCAGGCCGTGAAGACCGGTGCGGAGGAGAAGGCGAAGGAGCTCGGCGTCAAGGTCACGTTCGAGGGCCCAGCCGCCGAGACCGAGATCGCCCAGCAGCTCGACATGCTCACCACCGCGATCAACGCGAACCCGGATGCCATCGGCTACGCCGCCCTCGACCCCGAGGCGTGCGTCGCCCCGCTCGAGCAGGCCAAGGCGAAGGACATCCCGGTGGTGTACTTCGACGCGCCCTGCAACGGCGACGTGGGTCTCAGTCTCGCCGCGACGGACAGCAAGGCCGCCGGCGCGCTGGCCGCGGAGCACATGGCCGAGCTGATCGATGGCAAGGGTGAGGTCGCCATCGTCGGCCACTCGCAGATCAACTCGACCGGCGTCGAGCGCCGCGACGGCTTCGTGGAGAAGATCGAGTCGGACTTCCCCGACATCAAGATCGTCGACATCCAGTACGGCGACGGCGACCACCTGAAGTCGGCCGACATCGCCAAGAGCATGATCGCCGCGCACCCCGACCTCAAGGGCATCTACGGCACCAACGAGGGCTCGGCGATCGGCGTCGTGAACGCCGTCAACGAGCTCGGCATCGAGAAGGGCAAGCTGACGATCATCGGCTTCGACTCCGGCGCTGCTCAGGTCAACGCGATCAAGGACGGCACCATGGCCGGCGCGATCACGCAGGACCCAATCGGCATCGGCGCGCGCACGGTGGAGTCGGCGGTCGCCGCAGCCAACGGCGAGAAGCTCGAGAAGTTCTACGACACCGGCTCGTACTGGTACGACGCCGACAACATCGACGACCCGAAGATCGCGGCGGTCCTCTACGAGTGATCCGCTGACGCTCTGATCGGAAGGGCCCCTCGCCGCCGGTGAGGGGCCCTTTCGCATCCCCGGAACCGCCTCTCGCTCCGGTATGACTTTCTGTCGCTTGCGTCGCCTGCGAGCGGCACAAAGTCATACCGGAAGGAGTAGCGGTTCTCCGGCTGGGAGCGGGGCGGGGGAGGGTCAGGGGGAGAGCGGAAGCAGGCGGGCGGGGTTGTCGATGAGCATCCGGTCGACGGCCTCTTCGCCGACGAGGGCGCGCAGGCGCGGCAGGTAGCGCTCGCCGAGGTATCCCAGCCCCGGCATGCCGCCGTAGGAGATATAGCGCGTGCGGCGGGCGACATCCCCGCCCAGCACGATTCGATCGCCTGCCCCGGCCGCCACGACGGATGCCGTGAGGACCAGCAGCTCGGCATCCGAGCGTGTCCGGGGCCGGGCGAACCCGTCGTACCCCAGGTAGGCGCCCCGCTCGGCAAGGGACGCGTGCAGGCCGGCATCCGGGTCGCGGTCGGCATGCGCGAGCACGACACGGTCGGCAGCGACACCCGCCGCCGCAAGCAGGTCGAGCACCTCGTGCGCAGCCGTGCAGAACTCCAGGTGCACCATCACGGGGGCGCCCGTGGCGCCGTGGGCGAGCGCCACCGCGTCGAGCGTCGCGCGCTCGAACGCGCTGATCGACCAGTACCCGATACCGGCCTTCAGCATCCCCGCGCGCACCGGTGCGCCGGCCGGGGTGCGCGCGAGGGACACCTCAGGGCTCTCGAAGGTCTCGCCATCGTCGGCCGCCATGCCGGTCTGCACCTCGGCGATGAACAGCGCCGCCCGACGCTCGGCCTCCCACACCTGCAGCGGGTGGTCGGCGCCGTAGTGCGCTTCGCGGTGCATGCCGGTGGTCGCCACGATGCCGAGAGCGGTCGTGGCGCTGATGCGCGCGACCACCTCGGGGTCGCGGCCGAGACCGAACGGCGTGGCGTCGACCATCGCGGCGAATCCGCTGTCCTTGAGCAGAGCCGCCTCGGCGGTCGAGGCGGTCTCGTCGTCGAGCTCGTCGCCGGTCAGCAGCGGGCTGACCTGGAACAGGTGCTCGTGATAGTTCACCGCTCCGAGCGCGCTCGCCGCGACGTCACCGAGGACCGTCCGCACCATACGACCCGCACCGCCCGCACCGCCCGCACCGCCCGCACCGTCCGCGACGAACCCACCGGCGGACGCCATCAGCGCACCGATTCCGCCGCCTGCGCGAGCTGCTCGACCACATCGGGCGTGAGATCCAGCTCGAAGACGTCCGCGACCACCTGCGACCAGCCGTGGATGAAGTAGCGCCAGCCGTCGACCACATGCAGCCCGCGCTCACCCTGCTGCGCGCGCGCCTGATGCAGGAACTCCAGCGAACCGCGGTAGTTGAACTCCCACACCCACGCGTCCTCCGGGAACACCGCCGCATCGGTCAACGGGGATCCCGGACGATCCTTGCCGAGGCCGGTGGCATTCGCGATCAGCGAACCTGCCGGTGCGGCGGCGACGAGGGCATCCGCGTCGGTCTCCGCGGGGGTCACCACGTACCGGATCAGGTCATCGGCCGTGCCGTGCTGCCGATGCACCTCGCGCAGGTGATCGAGCTTGTCCTGCGAGCGCGCGGTCACCGTGACGCGCGCCGGCGCATCGGTGCGCTCCGCGAGGGCCCAGCTCAATGCCGTGCCCGAGCCGCCTGCGCCGAGGATGATCACCTCGGCGCCGGTGCGAGCGAAGTGGTCGGCCGGCAGGAAGTCGCGCAGCGCCAGATCCACCGTGAGCGGGTCCTTGGCGCGGCCGACGAGCCGCTCACCCCGCTTGGAGACGCTCGAGATCTCGCTGCACGACACGGCGAACGGGTCGAGTTCGTCGAACAGGTCGGATGCCGCGGCGTACACGTTCATCTTGTGCGTCGTCACCAGCGCGCCGCGATGGTGCCGATCGTCGCGGATGTGCTCCACCATGGCGCGGTAGACCGCGGGATCGGCATCCATCGGCAGGTCATGCCCGACCAGCGTCCGGGTGGGAAGGCCGAGGATGTCGGCCCACAGCGGGAACACCTTCATGATCGACGACGATCCGGTGGTGACGCCGACGAAGCCCATGTAGTCGTCGGTGGGCGTGCTGGTCATGCGGTCTCCTGACGAGCTGGCTGGGTGACGGGATGCGCAGGGGCGTCGCCGCGCAGCACGGCGATGACGTCGTCCAGCGACATCCGGCCCATGTTGTCCACCGCCTGGGTGGTCTGGGCGGCGAGATGAGGGGTCACGATGACGCGATCCGCGAGCGCCGCATCCAGAAGCGGGCTGGCGCCGGCGGCAGTGTCGCCGTCCAGGGTGTCGGCCGCGAACGCACCGAGCGTGCCGTCGCGCAGCGCCTGGGCGACGGCCGGCTCGTCGATGAGGTCGGCGCGTGCGGTGTTCACCAGCACGGCCCCGGGGCGGATGCCGGAGAGCCGGGCCTGGTCGACCAGGCGCTGCCCGCCCGGAGCGTGCAGGCTGATGACGTCGGCGCTGCGGAACAGCTCGTCGAGGTCGGTGGGCTCCGCACCGGCATGGCGCACGTCCTCCGCGGGGAGGAACGGATCGGCCGCCAGCAGCCGGCATCCGAAGCCGCTCAGTCGTCTCGCGACGCCCTGGCCGATGCGTCCGAAGCCCACCACGCCGACCGTCGCCGCGCCGAGCTCGCGTCCGCGACGCACGCCCCAGTCGCCCCGGCGCACCCGGCGGTCACCGTCGGTGACCGTGCGCAGGGCGGCGAGCATGAGCGCGACGGTGTGGTCGGCGACAGCGTCGGAGTTGGCGCCGGGAGTGTTGGTGACCCGGATGCCGCGCGCGGATGCCGCCGCCACGTCGACCGCCTCGTAGCCGACACCGTAGCGGGCGATCACCTTGAGGTGCTCCGCCGCGGCGAGGTGCGCATCCGTGACCGTGCCCGTGCCGGCGATCCACGCGTCCGCGCGGGCCAGGCTCTCGCGCAGCTCATCGAGGTCATGGTGGGCGGGACCGCGCACGATCTCATGCCCGGCCGCCTGCGCGCGGGCCACGAGATCGAGGTCGCCGTCCGAGAAGGAGCGGCTGGTGACGAGGATGACGCCCATCAGCGCCCTTCCTTCTCGTTGTGCTGCGCCCCGGCGAACCAGGGAGCGAGGGCCTCGTAGGCCTCGGTGAAGCGGGCGTGCCGGCGCGCGTAGCCGGTGTGACGGTCGGCATCCGGGGTGAACTCCGCGGTGACCTCGCTCAGCGCCCGCGCCGCCGAGAAGTCCGCCAGGCCCAGCCCGACGGCTGCGGTCACGGCCGCACCCAGGCTGTTGGCCTCCCCGACGACCGTTCGCCGCCGCACGGGGATGCCCCAGACATCGGCGAGCACCGCCAGGTATGCGTCGCTCTGCGCGCCGCCGCCGACGGCATCCATGCGCTCGATCACCGCCCCGGATTCCCGGAACGCGTGGATGCACGTGAGGAGGTTGAACGCGGTGCCCTCGAGCACCGCGCGCATGAGATGGGCACGCGTGTGATGGCGGCCGAGGCCGATGAAGGCGCCGCGGGCGTTCGGGTCCCAGATGGGTGAGCGCTCACCGAGGAGGTAGGGCAGGAAGTAGAGCTCCTCGGTGTCGACATCCGCGGCGGCCTCGGCGGCGAAGCGGCCGGTGTCGGGTCGGGCCGGGTCGGGGGAGAGTGCCTCGGCGATCCACTGCACCGAGGCCCCGCCGGCCTGCATGGTCGCGGTGGGCACGAACGAGCGCGGCACGACGTTGTCGAAGGTGAAGGTGCGCATCTGCCGGTCGAGAAGCGGCTCGTCGGACGCGAAGGAGATCCACGAGCTGGTGCCCAGGCAGACGTAGGCGCCGTCCTCCGGGGAGACGACACCCGACCCGACCGCGGCCATGGGACCATCGCCACCGCCCATCACGACCGGAGTTCCGGCGGCCAGACCGAGCGCGTCGGCCGCGGTGGGGGTGAGTGCGCCTGCCACGCTCGTCGACTCGAGGATCTCGGGGAAGAGCGCCGGGTCCAGGCGAGCCGCCGCGAGCACCTCGGTCGACCATGTGCCGGCGCGCTGGTCGTACGCGTTCGTGCCCGAGGCGTCGGAGCGGTCGGTGGCCAGGCGCCCGGTGAGGCGCAGCACGATGAAGTCCTTGGCGACGCACACCCGTCGCACGCGCTGCCACACGTCGGGCTCGTTGTCGCGCACCCACATGATCTTCGACACGGAGTAGGTCGGGTTCAGCCGGTGTCCGAGCAGCTGGTACGCGTGCTCCGCGCCGAGCGCGGACTCGAGTTCGCGCTGCTGCGCGCCGGCTCGGGTGTCCGCCCAGATGATCGCCGGTCGGGCGGGCTGGCCGTCGGCGTCCAGCAGCACCGCTCCCATCATCTGCCCGCTCACCACGAGTCCGGCGACCTGCGCGGGCGGTGTGCCGGTGCGCGCGAGGAGGTCGCGGGTGGCGTCGACCACCGCATTCCACCAGTCCTCGGGGTTCTGCTCGGCGATGCCGCCCGCGGCGAACCGCGCCGGATAGGGGACGGTGACGGATGCCACGAGGCGGCCGTCGTCATGATGCAGCGACGCCTTGTTGCCCGTCGTGCCGAGGTCGTGCGCGATGATCACATTCGTCCCTGTCCGGTTTCGGGTTTCGAGGTGTTTCGGAGTATACCTGTAATTACAAGTTACGAGGAGGCCTCATATGAGCACCACTGTCGACACCCCCGTGCTGCTCGAGATCTCGCCGGACGGCGGAATCGAGGGGCGCAGCCGGCGGTACGAGAAGTTCCTGGGCGACATGGCCGGTGTGTACCGCGACGAGGCCGCCTGGCAGGCGGCCGTCGCGGCGCGCGGCCCGGAGGAGCTCATCTACTGGGTCGACGACCACCGGTACCAGGACGGCCCGGGCGCCCTCATCGTGGGCACCAGCACCCTGCTTCCCGGGCGCTACGGTGAGGAGTTCGCCGTCACGCGCGGGCACCTGCACGCGGTCGCCGACCGGGCGGAGCTCTACCACTGCCTGAGCGGGCGCGGCGTGATGCTCTTGGAGACCCTGGACGGACAGTCCACCGCGATCGAACTCACCGCAGGGCAGGCGGTCAACGTCCCCGGGCACTGGATCCATCGCAGTGTGAACGTGGGGGACGAGCCGTTCGTCACGCTGTTCTGCTACGCCGCCGACGCCGGCCAGGACTACACCGTGATCTCGGATGCGAACGGCATGAAGAACCTCGTGGTCGTCGACGGTGAGGGCTGGGCTCTGGCACCCAACCCCGATCACACCGGATACCGTCCCCGCTGACGTGCCGCTGAGCCCGGGCTCAGGGCCGGCGGATGAGCTGCGCCTCGATGTCGGCGGGGAACGGTTCCGACAGCGACCAGCGGAACACGAGTCGCTCTCCGTCCGCGCTCAGCGCGACGTGATCGTCGTGCACGATGACCTCGCTGATCTCCAGCGCTGGAACGGATGCCGCTGACAGGGCGGTCTGCCAGGCGACGATCAGCTCGGCGGGCAGCGGCCCGAGCCGCACGGTGGGGCACAGCAGCACGTCGGCGCCGTCCGCCATCCGTTCCACGACGCCGTCGCTCGCAAGCGGGACGACCATCGGCTCCAGTGAGGGCGAGGCCGCCCAGGCGCCCAGGAGCCGCACCGCGCTGGTGACGCCTCCGCTGGCCACACGCGCCTCAGTCGCCTCGGACGCGCGGTCGTCGGCATCCGTCCCTCGTCCCCCCTCTGCGACCAGTGCTGCGCCGCTCACCCGGCCGGGCAGGCCCACGCAGCCCGACAGTCGCGCCACGTGCACGACAGTGTCGCCGGCGATCCTCGTCGCCACCTGGGAGAGCACGTGCCGCCCGCCCGCGTCGAGGGCGCGCGTGACCGCTCCCCCACGGGACCCGACGCTCGCGCGCAGAGCCGGGCGGTGTGAAGCGCCCTCGATGGTGATGTCGCTGTCGCGCACCTCGCCGGCGGGAACGGGCCGGGTGAGGGAGGTGAACTGCAGCCGGCGGTACAGCGGGTCGTCGCGCGTCGGGTGTCCGTCGCTGCCGAAGTTGTGCAGGCGTACGATGCCGTCGTCTCGGCGGGCGTCGATCAGCCACCGCGGGCCGTCGAGCACGCGGCGCACGTCCTCCTGCTCGATCTGCAGCGGCGTCTCCACCGCCGTCCACATCGGATCGTCCGCGGGGAGTGCGAGGCCGAGGAAGCCCTTCGCCGCCCAGTACGGCGAACCCGGCCCGCTGTAGGACTGCACCATGCTCGGAATCGGCTCTCGCTGCCAGCCCAACGACAGCACGCCGCTGTCGAGGCTGCCGCCGTCGACGAAGTGCTTCAGGATGCCGCTGGTCAGCCGACGGGTCCGGCCGGCGTCCAGCACCTCGAGCCCCTCGCGGCGCGCCATCCAGAACGGTGCCGCCGTCGCCCACCGGTAGATGAGCGAGCGGCCCTGGAAGACCGGCGCGCACCGCGCGTCGAACAGGTGCTGATAGCCGTCGACGAACGCGGCGAGGCGCTCGCGGTGCAGCGCGCGCCGATCGTCGAAGCCGGCGCCCATCAGCTCGTCGATGAAGAACGGGTACCAGTGGAACGCGAAGGCGTTGTAGTGGTCGAAGCGCCGGCCGTCGCCGTCGGTGTACCAGCCGTCGGCGCGGTGCCAGTCGTCCATCCGGTCGAGCGCGTTCTCGACGGTGTCTCTTCCGTCGGCGAATCCGGCGGCATGGTTGAACGCCGCGAGGGTGGCGCCGAGCAGGACGTGATTGTTGTCAGCGCACCAGGTGCCGCGTGCCTGCGCAAACCAGGAGTGCACGCCCTCACGGGTGCTGTCGTCGAGCGCCGCCCACACCGTGTCGCGGGTGAGATGCAGGGCGATGGCGATGGATGCCGCCTCGACGGTCCCCTGGCTGTGATCGGTGAGTGCCGGCCAGATCCGCTGCGCCATCGCGTTCCTCAGCGCCTCGGCGTAGTGCGCGACCAGCGGGGCGGTGCCGTCCACGCCCTCCGGATCCCCGGTGATGCGCAGCGCTGCGAGCAGGAAGGTGCGGGCGAACCCCTCCAGACTGTCCATGGCCGAGCCGGGGGCGCCGGCACCCGACACCCCCGGCTCCGCAGCGAAATCCACCATCGCCCCGCCGTGCGTCGAGCGCTGCCGGGCCGCGTCGAGGATCCGGTCCGCCGCAGCTGTCCAGTGGGCGCGCGTGTACCCGGTGAACGGGGCGGTGCGCAGATCGGCGGGCGGCATCCAGGCGGGAGTGGTCGTCGGCATGACTCGATCGTCCCGGCGGGGGAGAGGAGGATTCAAGAGGAGAAGGTGTTGAATCCTCTCCTCCCGACCCCGTTGACTGGCGGCATCCCACCCAGGAGGCCGAATTGCCGCATCGCCCGAACATCCTCGTCATCATGGCCGACCAGTTCCGCGCCGCGTCCCTCGGCGTCCTCGAGGAGGATCCGGTGCACACGCCGCACCTCGACGCGCTCGCGGAAAGCGGGCGGATCATGCGCCAGGCGGTGAGCGGATACCCGGTGTGCAGTCCGCACCGCGCGATGTTCCTCACGGGCATGCGTCCGCAGGTGAACGGCGTCACCCTGAACGTGAACTCCGAGAGCGGGCAGGACGGGGTCGGCCTGCGCGACGGCCTGCCCACGTGGGCCAGCGTGCTGCGTGATCACGGCTGGCGGACCGGCTACATCGGCAAGTGGCATCTCGAACCACCGGTCGCCGATGATGAGCGGTTCGGCGAGGGACGCCGCGTCGACGGCAAGGTGTGGGATGCCTGGTCGCCGCCTGCGCGGCGATTCGGATTCGAGTACTGGTACTCCTACGGCGCGGCCGACCGCCACCTCGCCCCGCACTACTGGACGACGGACGCCGCTCGAGAGGAGCGGGTCGATGTGGACCAGTGGTCGGCCGAGCACGAGGTGGACGTCGCCATCGACTTCGTTCGAGACAGCGGCGAGGAGCCCTTCGCGCTGATGGTCTCACTCAACCCGCCGCACCAGCCCTTCGATCAGGTGCCCGACCGCTACCGCGCCCGCTACGCCGATCTCGACGAACGCACACTCTTGAACCGCCCGAACGTGCCGCACGGCACCCCCGTCGCGGCCGAGGCCGCGGCAGTCGCCCGCGACTACTTCGCAGCCATCACCGGCGTGGACGAGCAGGTGGGCCGGCTGGCCGCCGCCGTCGCCGCCCAGGACACGAACCGGTCGACGGTGATCCTGTTCACCTCCGACCACGGGATGCAGCTGGGCAGCCATGGCCTGATGTACAAGAACGTCCCTTATGAGGAGTCCATGCGACTGCCGCTCATCGTGCACGCACCCGGCCTGGTTCCGGCGGGCGAATCGCACACCGTGCTGGACTCACTGGACTTCGCGCCGACCATCCTGGGTATCGCCGGGGTCGCCGGGGTCGCGCCGTCCGACGAGCGGCGGGCCGGTCGCGACCGTTCCGATGTGCTGCGAGGCGCGCCCGACGCGCCGGCATCCGAGGACGAGGACGCCACGCTCTACACCCGGTTCGCCTCGCGATCCGATGCCAGCAGCGTGCGCGGGCTGCGCACGCGCACGGCGAAGGTCGTCGCGACCTGGCATCCGGAATCGGGGTTGCACGTGCAGTTCTTCGACCTCATCGCCGACCCCTACGAGCAGGACGACCGCCCCGGCGACCCGCGCGCGCACGTGCTGGGGGCCCGCCTGTGCAGGGAACTGCAGCATGCGGGCGACGAATGGGAGGGCGCCGCGGCGCTGGCATCCGCCTATCCCGCGCGCATCGCGCGCTGAGCTGCCGGCGCGCTCGGCCCGTGGGCGTCGCCTCGGCCCTCAGTCCGGCGGCGCCGCCTCGGCCGGCAGCCCGACCTGCTCCCGCCAGCGCTCATGGGCGCGCGTGAGCTGCGCGACCAGCCGCGGTCGGCGGGCGGCGAGGTTGTCGCGCTCACCCGGGTCGCCGGCCAGGTCGGTGAGGATCAGGCCGTCACCGGTGTTGGTGTGCTCGACCGTGCGCACGTACTGCGCGGTCGGGCTGTCGCCGGCCACCGACAGCAGCTTCCAGTCGCCTCGGCGCACCGCCCACTGCCAGCCGCAGTCCCAGTGCAGCTCGCGCTCGGCGTGCGCTTCGGCGCCGCCGGCGGTGCCGGCGTCGGCTGCGGTGCCCTCTCCGGCGGTGCCGAGCAGTGCGCGCAGATCGCGTCCGTCGTCGTCCTCGTTCTTCGCCAGCCCCGCAGCGGCCGCGAATGTGGCCGCGAGATCCAGTGCGCTCACCGGTTCACGCACGACGGCGTGGGCGGCGGCGACACCCGGCCAGCGCACGAGGAACGGCACCCGGATGCCACCCTCCCAGAGCGTGTACTTGGTGCCGCGCAGCGCCCCGTTGTCGCCGTAGTTGCACTGCGAGCCGCCGTTGTCGGTGAGGTAGACCACGATGGTGTCCTCGGCGACGCCGCCGGCGTCCAGGCTGTCGAGCAGACGGCCGATCGCGCGATCCATCAGCTCGAGCTGGGCGAGATAGAAGGCCCGCCCGTCCGGCAGATTCGGGCTGATCGCCCCGTCGTACCAGTCGAGGTACTCCGCGGCGCCGGGATGCCAGTCGCCCGGACTCTCCAGACCGCGAGCAGCCAGCTCGTCGTCGGGCAGCTGCCAGCAGAAGTTGTGCACGGCGTTGAAGGCCACCATGGCGAAGAACGGCTGCTCGCCGGCATGGCGCTCGACGAACGCGCCGGCGCGGTCGGCGATCTCGTCGGTCGTGAAGCCGTCGAACTCGACGGGGTCCTCGCCCGACCAGAACGGCTGCACTCCCATCGCCTCCGCGGCCTCGCCGTACTCGGCGACCGCGTCGCCGGTGTGGTGCAGGTAGTGCAGGCGTCCCATCGACTGGCCGGCGAGGCCGTAGAACGACTCGTCGAAGCCGTGATGCGGGGGAGCGCCGCGGTCGGCGGCGGTCTCGTCGCCGTAGTGCACCTTGCCGAAGTAGCCCGTCGCGTAGCCGGCCTCGCGGAGCCGCTCCGCGATCGTGGGTGCGCTGCCGATGTGCGCGGAGTCGAACCACAGGCCGCCCCAGCGCTGCTGGTACTGGCCGGTGATCAGCCCCGCGCGTGAGGGGGAGCAGATCGGCGCGGTCACATATGCGTCGGTGCAGGTCGCGCCTTCCGCCGCCAGGCGGTCGAGCACCGGGGTGCGCACCCCGGGGGTGCCCTCGGCGGAGCGGTCGGCGTATCCGTGGTCGTCCGAGACGATGAGCAGGATGTTCGGTCGGGTCATCAGCGGGCTCCATCCCAGCCGGGCAGCGCGAACGCGCCGAGAGGGTCGTCGTCGAGAACGCGGGTCTGACCGGCGCCGTACACCGGCAGGCCCTGGCCGTCGGCCTGCACGGTGGCGTGGCGGAGGAACCACTCGCGCAGCATCCGGCGCAGATGCGCGACCTCCTCGGCACGTCCAGGATCGTCGACGAGGTTCACGCGCTCGCCCGGGTCGGCCACGAGGTCGTACAGCTCGTGCGGGCCGTGCGGATGCCGGTGCACGTACTTGCGGTCGCGGGTGCGGATCATGCGCGCAGGGCCGTATTCGCTGTGCACGACGATCGGACGCTCCACCGTCGGGGCTTCGCCGCGCAGGGTCGCGGCGAAGCTGCGTCCCGGGCCCCCCTCGAACTGCTCCCCGGGAAGCCCGAGCAGCTCGAGCAGCGTCGCGGGCAGGTCGTACGCGCTGAGCAGCTCATCGCGCACCTCTCCCTCGGGCAGGATGCTTGGCGCGGCGACGATGAAGGGAACCATGACCGACTCGTCGTACATGTTCATCGGGAAGGTGCCGTTGCCCTTGCCCCAGAACCCGTGCTGGCCGCAGCTGAACCCGTTGTCGCTGAGGAAGACCACCACCGTGTCGTCGGCGATGCCGTGCGCGTCCAGACGATCGAGCACTCTGCCGATCGCCGCGTCCATCGCGGTCACCGCGGCGAAGTACCCGATCAGGGCCTCGCGGGTGTCGGCCTCGCCGCCGATGGGTGCACCGTCGAGGGTCTGCAGCCAGGGATGCGGCTCCTCTTGCGGGCAGCTGTCGAACGCGCAGTCGCGGTACATCTCGGTGAACCGATCGGGATGCTGGCCGGCGAACGGCTTGTGCGGCGCGGTGAAGTTCACAGCCAGGAAGAACGGGGCATCCTGCTGCTGTTCGGCGTCGAGGAAGGCGATTGCGTCGTCGGCGATGACATCGGTGAGGTATCCGGTCACGTGCTCGGTGGTGGTCCCGTCGCGGTGCATGATCGCGTCGTGGTAAGGACTGCCGCCGCCGTCGAGTGCGTACCAGTGCACGAACCCGCGTCGCGGCACGTCGCTGGCGCCCAGATGCCACTTGCCCGACAAGCCGAGTCGGTAGCCGGCGTCGGCGAGGGCATCGGTGAGGGTCGGCATCCCGGCGAGGTGATCACGGCTGCCGGGCCCAGAGTGGGCACCATCGAGGTAGTCGTGCACGCCGTGCGCGGACGGTATCCGTCCGGTGAGCAGGCTGGCACGGGCCGGTGAGCACACCGGCGAGGTGCAGAAGAATCGATCCAGACGGATGCCGCGCGCGGCCAGGTCGTCGAGCACGGGTGTGTGGATCTCGGGGTTTCCGGCAGCGCCCAGCGCCCATGGGCCCTGGTCGTCGCTGACGATGAGGATGAGGTTCGGCCGTGTCATGTCAGGGCATCCGCGTCGGCGAACAGCAGGGCGCTGCCCTCTGCGGCGGAGCGGTATGCCGCCAGGACCAGCTCGACCACGTGCCGGGCATGCGCCAGCGGCACAGTGGGCGCGGCACCGCCGACCACGCGCTGGAAGTCCGCGAGCTGCGCGGTGAAGGCGCTCTGGATGTCGCTCGGACGGGTCCGGTGCACCAGCTGCGATCGACCGTCGGTGTGCACGGTGGTGCCATGGCGCGGGTCGATCTCGATGACCCCGTCGTCGCACACCACCGTCACCAGGTCGCTGCGGGTGGCCGGGTCGCTGACCACCACGATGCTCGCGGCCACTCCGTTGTCCAGGCGCAGCATCATCGCCCCGTCGGTCTCGACGGGCGAGCCGAAGCGGTTGACCGTGGTGGCGAGCATCTCCACGGCGCGACCGCCGCCGAACCACAGCGAGCGGTCCAGGCAGTGTCCGCCGATGTTCATCAGCGCCCCGCCGCCGGCGATGTCGGGAGAGAAGAACCACGGCGAGCGGGTGCCCGGTCGGTAGTCGGTGCTGCGGTTGTCGCGCACCATCCGCACCGCCCCCAACTCGCCCGCGGCGAGCACGTGCTGGGCGGCGACCTTCTCGGGAAGGTAGTGCTGGATGTGCCCCACGGTCAGGGCCACACCGGCGCTCTCGCACGCCGCGACCAGCCGGTCGCAGTCCTCGAGCGTGGTGGCCATGGGCTTCTCCACCATGACGTGTGCACCGGCGGCGGCGACGTCGACGCCGATCGGCAGATGCGTGGCGTGCGGCGTGTTCACGATGACGGCATCCACCACGCCCGCCTCCAGCATCCGCCGATGATCGGTGAAGACGACAGCACCCGAGGATCCGGTGGCCGCCCTGCGGGCGGCGCCCTCGTCGATGTCGCAGACGGCGGTGAGTTCGACCCCGTCCAGCTCCGCCGCTGCAGCGCAGTGGTACGGGGCGACGGCCCCGGCTCCGATCAATCCGATCCGCACGTGTCTCTCCTCGATCAGTCCTGGTGGAATGCGCTCGCGCCGCAGGAGCGACGGATGACGATGCGCGGCCGCAGCCGGATCTGATGCAGCGGGCACTCATCGCCCTCCACCAGTCGGCGCAGCATGACGTCAGCGGCCATGCGGCCGATGCGGTACTTGGGCGGGGCCACCGCGGTGAGCGGCACCTCGGCGAGATCGGCGACCTCGTCGTCGTACGAGACCAGCGCGACGTCCTCGGGGATGCGCATCCCGGCTCGTCGTGCCGCCCCCTGCAGCAGGGCTGCCTCCCGATCGCCGAAGACGAGGGCCGCCGTGGCCCCGAACTCCCGCAGCGCGGCGAACGCGGAGGAGCCGGAATCGGCCTCCCATTCCTGCTTCGTCAGCGCGAACTCCAGTCCGGACGGCAGTCCGAGGTCCGCGACGGCGCGGCGGTAGCCGCGCACGATGCCGAATTCGGTGACGGTGGCCGAGCGCGTGAGCAGCGCGATGCGCGAGTGACCCAGGCGCGCCAGGTGCGCGATGGCATCGTAGGCGCCGCCGGCGTGGTCGGAGCACACGTGCTCGGTGGTGTCGGCGGGTCCGCCGTCGGTCAGGCTGCGCTCCACCAGCACCACCGGGGCGGGCAGGGCCATGAGCTGCTGTGCCCGCGCAAGCGGGGAGTCGAGCCCCATCAGTGTGGGAGCCAGGATGAGACCGTCCACGCCGGCATCCAGCAGTGATGCGATCGCGTCGTCCTCGCGCTCGGGCTGGTAGCGGTAGGTGGCCAGCTGCAGCGAGGCGCCCGCCGCCTGCAAGGACTCGTCGATGCCCTGCAGAACCCGGGGATAGTACAGCTGCGTGTCGGGCAGCAGCACGCCGATGCGGCGCCGGGTGCTCTCCTCGCGCGGACGCGTGTGCGCCACGAAGCTGCCGGCGCCCTGGCGGCGCACGACGATGCGCTCGGCCACCAGCTCGTCGAAAGCCCGACGCACCGTCGTCAGTGACAGGCCGGTCTCCTTGGCGAGCTCCTGCTCGGTGGGCAGCTTCTGCCCGGCCGTCCAGGTGCCGGCGAGGATTCCGCGGCGCAGCTGGTCGGCGAGGAGCTCGAATTTCAGTCCTCGCGATCCCGCGTCGCGCACCGCTGCGCGCTTTCCGGCCATGCCGATCCCCTCCGTCGTTCTTCCTTTGATTCTTCGGTCTCTGAAGAGAGGAATAAAGAAGTATTCCTTGATTCCTCCCCTTCATTCGCTCGCTTACGCCTATGCAGTCGCGAACTCGCTCGCAACAGATCCGCAACGGATATCGGAATACTCCTTGAATACTCATGTATTGAGGGGCGAAAGTCGACGGACGCAGGCGATGACGCCGCGCACAGACGAAAGGAAATCCGATGGCGAAGATCCGAAAGGTCTCGGCAATTGCCCTCATCGGCGCGGTCGCGCTCACCGCCGCCGGATGCTCGTCCGCTTCAGGCGGCGGGTCCAGCGACTCCGGTGAGTTCACCTACTGGGCGATGTGGAAAGAGGGCGAAGCGCAGCAGAAGGTGGTCGCTCAGGCCATCGCCGACTTCGAGAAGGAGACCGGTATCGAGGTGAACGTCCAGTGGCAGGGACGCGACAACCTCAAGAAGACCGTTCCCACGCTCAACACCAACAAGGTGCCCGACCTCGTCGACGGCTCGTTCGCGAAGACCGCACCGGTGCTGGCCGAGACCGGTCAGGCCAAGCCCCTCACCGAGGCGTACGCGGCAGAGGTCGACGGCGACAAGGTGTCCTCGCTGATCCCCGAGGCGTACCTGGAGGACGACGTGCTCACGGTGAAGGGCGAGGACGCCCCGTGGATGCTGCCGTACTCGCTCACCAGCGACGCGATCTGGTTCAACAAGGCGGAGCATCCGGAGCTCGTCGAGAACGCGCCGCAGACCTGGGACGACTTCCTCACCACCATGGACGAGATGAAGGCTGCCGGCGAGACGCCCATCGCCATCGACGGCGACGTCGCCGGGTACAACGCCTACTGGTACACGTCGGCGATGGTGGGGCTGGCCGGCCCCGGCTCGCTGCGCGAGATGGCCGCCGACAAGACCGGCAAGGCGTGGGACGACCCGGAGGCTCTGGAAGCTGCGCAGATGATCGAGGAGCTCGTCAAGGGCGACTACTTCATCGACGGCTACAACGCCAGCAAGTGGCCGGCGCAGCAGCAGGCGTGGGCCGACAGCAAGGCCGTGATGCTCTTCAACGGCACGTGGATCCCCACCGAGACCGGTCCATACGCCGCGGACGGCTTCGAGTACTCGTCGTTCCCGTTCCCGTCGCTGGGCGACACCGCCCGCGCCGACTTCGTCGGATTCGCGGTGCCGGCCCGCGCGAAGAACGCCGAGAACGCGCAGAAGTTCGCCGCGTTCTTCCTGAACAAGAAGTACCAGGACGCGCTGGGCAGCGACGCCAAGATCATCCCGATCCGCACCGACGCCACCGTGAGCGAGGAGATGTCCACCGTCAAGGACGCGCTCGACGCCGCGGACTCCTATTACATGCAGAACGACGGCATCAGCTTCCCCGGCTACACCGAGAAGCTGCTGTGGCCCGCACTGAGCGATCTCGTGCTCGGCAAGACCGACGCGAAGACCTTCGTGCAGACCATGAAGACCGGACAGGTCGACTACTGGGAGCAGAACTCGTGACCGACGTCGCTCTGGCGCCGGTCGCCCCCCTCCCCGCCGCCCGACGCGGGCGGCGGGGAGGGGGCAGCACCATCGATCAGGCGCGTCGACGCCTGTTCGTCCCCTTCGTGGGACCGGCCTTCCTGCTGTACACGATCCTCTTCGTCGTCCCCTCGGTCTACGCGATCTGGATCAGCTTCAACAAGTGGGCCGGCGCCGGCCCCATGGAATTCGTCGGCTTCGGCAACTACACCCGACTGTTCCACGACAAGCTCTTCCTGCGCTCGTTCGGCAACACGCTGCTGCTGCTGTTCGTGGTCGGGCTCGCGATCTTCGTGATCGCCTTCGCGCTCACGCTGGTGCTGCGCGACATGGCCGGCAAGAAGATCGCCCGCTCGGTCATCTTCTTCCCGCACCTGGTCAACGCGATGATCTTCGGCGTCCTCGCCGGATTCATCTTCAACCCCGGCGGCCTGGTCAACACCCTGCTCGGCGCCTTCGGCGTCACCGATCCACCCGCCTGGCTCTCGCAAGACAACCTGTTCCCGCTGATCATGGTGATGATGACCTGGATCACCACGGGTTACTTCACCACGATCCTCATGGCCGGCGTGGACCGCATCCCGCCGTACTACTACGAGGACTGCGCCCTCGCCGGCGCGAACGCCTGGCAGCGGCTGCGCCACGTCATCCTGCCGCTCACCTGGGATGTCTTCGGCACGTGCGCCGTGCTGTGGACGATCTCGTCGGTGAAGATCTTCGAGATCATCTGGATCTTCGGCGGCTCGACCGGCGCCGGCATGCCGCCGACTCAGACCTGGACCACCGCGGTGTACACCTACGTCACCGCCTTCTCCGGCGAATCCGTGCCCGCCTACGGGGCCGCGTCCGCCTCGGCAGTGCTCTCGCTGGCGCTCGTGTCGGTGCTGGTGCTGCTGCTGCGTCGCGTGATGAAGCGCGAAGCGATCGAGTTCTAGGAGACATCGTGACTGCGACCCTCACCGAAGACACCACCCGCACGCTCGTCGTGCCCCCCGAGCACCGCCGACCCCGCCGCCGGCGCGGAGCCGCGATCGGCAACGATCGCAGCGTGATCCGCGGCATCGGCCTCGTGCTGCTGTGGGCCTTCGTCGTGCTGAACGTGGCGTGGATGGTGTGGATGGTCATCCAGGCCTTCCGCGACACCCGCTCGATCCTCGCCGACCCGTGGGGGATGCCTGCCTCCCTCGACCCGGTGAACTTCGTGACGGCCTGGACCGTCGGCGACTTCGCCACGGCGACGATGAACAGCGTCGTCACCACGCTCGTGTCGTCGTTCCTCACCGTCGCGCTCGCCGCTCCCGCCGCGTACTACCTGAGCCGAGTCGAGAACCGGCTCACAAATTCGCTGACGATGTACTTCGTGCTCGGGCTCGGCATCCCCGCACAGGTGATCGTCATCCCGCTGTTCGTCATGCTGAACGAGGTCTATCTCACCGACAGCCTGATCGGGCTCAACCTCGTGTACATCGGCGTCTCGATGCCGTTCACGGTGTTCCTGCTGACGGCGTTCTTCCGCTCGTTGCCGCTGGAGATGGAGGAGGCCGCCGCGCTGGACGGCACGACCGCCTTCGGCACCTTCTGGCGCATCACGCTGCCGCTGGCCAAGGGCGGCATCCTCACCGCCTTCGTGCTGCAGGTCATCTCGCACTGGAATGAGACCCTCCTGGCGCTGACGCTGCTGCAGTCCACCGAGAAGTACACCCTCCCGGTCGCGCTGATCTCCTTCATCCAGCAGCAGACGTACTCGGGCGCGGACTGGGGTGGTCTGTTCGCCGGTCTGTGCATCGTGGTGCTTCCGATGCTGGCTATCTACCTGTGGCTGGGACGCCGCCTCACCGAGGGCCTCACCCTCGGCATGGGCAAGTGATGACGGGCGCGGCGCGGTCGAACCTGCTCGTGGTGATGGCCGACCAGCTGGGCGCGCACGTCATCGACCGCGATGAGGGCTGGGTCGACACTCCGCACCTCGATCGGCTGCGCCGAGCGGGGGCGGAGTTCACCCGCGCCGCTGTGACCTTCCCGCTGTGCGTGCCTTCGCGCGCGTCGCTGCTGACCGGGATGATGCCGCACGAGCTCGGCGTCGGCGGCAACCGGCAAGCGTCGGCGGCGGCCGAGCCGGGCGCGCGTCCGGACAGCATGGGTCATCTGCTCACGGCGGCCGGGTACGACTGCGCGTATGCCGGCAAGTGGCATGCGCTCTCGCCGAGCGCCCCGCCGGATGCCGGATTCGACGTGCTGCACCCCTTCGGCGACCGCGGTCTGGCCGACGCCGCCGTGGAGTGGCTGCGTGGCCGCGGCGATGCGCCGCGACCCTTCCTGCTCTTCGCGTCATTCGATGATCCGCACAGCGTGTGCGAGTACGCGCGCCGGCAGCCAATGCCCTACGGTGACGTCGACCCCGGTGCCGTGCGCGATGCGCCGCCCCTGCCGGCGAACTTCGAGCCGGCGCCGTTCGAGCCCGAGGCGGTGCGCTTCGAGAAGCACGCCGCACAGCAGACCTACGGCACTGCCGCGTACACACCCGAGGAATGGCGCCTGTACCGCGCCGCCTACCGCCGCCTCGTGGAGCGCACGGATGCCCAGCTGGGGCGGATCCTCGACGCGCTCGACGAGTCGGGTCTGACGGAGTCGACACTGGTCGTGTTCACCAGCGATCACGGCGACGGCGACGGCGCGCACCGGTGGAATCAGAAGACGGCGCTCTTCGAGGAGTGCGTGCGGGTGCCGCTCTTCGTGAGCGGACCCGGCGTGATGCCAGGGGAGCGGAGCGAGCCCGTCTCGGCGGGACTCGACGTGCTGCCCACGCTGCTCGAGGCCGCCGGCGCCGACGTGCCTCCACACCTGCGCGGTAGGGCGCTGGCGCTGGGGCCGGGCGAAGCGGCATCCGATCATCGTGTCATCGGCGTCGAGACGCGCTTCGAGCGCTCCGATCCGCCGCTCACCCGCGGCCGCGCCGTGTACCGCGGCCGGTACAAGTACGCCGTCTACAGCTGGGGACGCCATCGCGAGCAGCTGCACGACGTGATCGCCGATCCTGGTGAGCGGCGCAACCTTGCCGTCGAATCGGCTTTCGATGCGGTGCTCGAGCAGATGCGCGCCTGCCTGCTGCAATGGTGCCTCGACACCGACGACAGGGAGTTCCTCAAGCTGGTGCCGCTGCCGGCGGATGCCGCGCCAGGTACGCAGGAGCGCATCTTCGCCATCCCCTACTGAACCTCGGATGCCAGAGCCCTTGTGCGCTCGACCACTCAGGCGCACAATGGCGGCGTCGACGGATGAGAGGACGAGGCAATGGCGCACGGTGACATCACGCACATCGACATCCCGGTGACGGATCTGCAGCGAGCGGGAGAGTTCTACAGCGAGCTGTTCGGCTGGAAGATCGCGGAGATGCCGGGATACGGGGGATACCCCATGTGGCAGGCGCCGAACGGGATCTCCGGCGGCGGGCTCGCCCCGCGTGACGAGGGCTTCAGTCAGCCGAGGTCGTACGTCGAGGTCGATTCGATCGACGAGACGATCGCCGTCGCGAGGGAGGCCGGCGCGACCGTGCTGATGGACAAGCAGCCCATCAACGAGACGAGCTCCTGGGCGGTGATCGTCGACCCCGACGGCAACCACATCGGACTCTACGAGACCACCACCCCCTGACCCGCTTCTGCTTCCCCCCAACCCCGCACCCGCTTCTGCTTCCCCCTCAACCCCGCACCCGCTTCTGCTTCCCCCTCAACCCCGCACCTGCTTCTGCTTCCGGTATGACTTCGTGTCGCTTCAGCGCGACTCAGGCGGCATGAACTCATACCGGAGCGAAGGGCGGTGAGGGCGGGGCGGTGAGGGAAGGGCGGTGGGGGTGGGGCGCGGTGGGCAGTACTCTTTGAGGCCATGGGGTCGATTACGCACGCGGCGCGGGGACGACGGTCGGGGCGGGCCGGCTCCCGCGCCGGCGTCGGTCTGGTCGTCGCGCTCGGCGCGGCGCTCTCGTTCGGCATGTCGGGGGCGTGGGCCCGCGGCCTGATCGACGCGGGGTGGACGCCGGGAGCGGCCGTGACGGCGCGGATCTGGCTGGGCGCCCTGGTGCTGCTGGTGCCTGCAGCGTATGCGCTGCGCGGCCAATGGGGTCTGCTGCGCCGCAACGCCGGCATGATCGTCGCGTACGGACTGCTCGCGGTGACCGCGACCCAGCTGTGCTACTTCCAGGCCGTCGCCGTGATGGACGTCGGCATCGCCCTGCTGATCGAGTACACCGCGCCGGCCGCGGTGGTGCTGTGGCTGTGGCTGCGCCGGGGCGAGCGACCGACGCGGCGCAGCATCCTCGGTGCCGTCGTCGCCTTCGCCGGGCTGGTGCTGATGCTCGACGTGCTCACAGGGGCGCGGGTGGATGCCGGCGGCATCCTGTGGGCGCTGGCGGCGATGATCGGGGCCGCCACCTACTTCGTGCTCTCGGCCCGGGAGGACACCGGACTGCCGCCGATCGTGCTGGCGGCAGCCGGCCTGCTGCTGGGCGCTGTGGGCCTCACCCTTGCGGGCCTCGTCGGCGTGCTGCCCATGGCGTGGTCGTTCGAGGACGTCGCATACCGATTCGGTCCGATCCCCCGGATGCTCGTGCCGTGGTTCGTGCCGGTGCTCGCAATCGGGGTGCTGGCGTGCGCGCTTGCGTACGTGCTGGGTGTCGCGTCGACGCGGATGCTGGGCTCGCGCCTGGCGTCGTTCGTCGCACTCGCCGAGGTCGTCGCCGCCCTGCTGTTCGGGTGGCTGCTGCTGGGCCAGCTGCCGGCGCCGGTGCAGCTGCTCGGCGGAGCGCTCGTGCTCGCAGGCGTGGTGATCGTCAAGCTCGGGGAGCCGGCCGCGGTGACCGAACTCGTGGAGCCCCTTCCTGACCCTCCCCGGTGAGCCAGACGCCCTGCCAGCCCTCACGTTTGTATACGCAAACCGGATGAATCACGATCGGAATGGACTCCCGATCGAGTTGTGTATACGCTAACGGCATGGCATCCGTCGTCGATCGTGTTCGCGCGAGCGACCGCGCATACGCGGCGCTGCTCGACGAGATCCAGTCCGGTGCCCTCGCACCGGGCTCGGTGCTCGCCGAGGTCGAGCAGGCCACCCGGCTGGGTGTCAGCCGTACACCGCTGCGCGAGGCGCTGCGCCGGCTCGCAGCCGACGGTCTCGTCGTGCAGCAGTCCCCGCGCGTCACGGTCGTCGCCGGGTTGGATGCCGCCGACATCCGCGCGCTGTTCGAGATCCGTCGTGCGCTCGAGGAGACCTCTGCCCGACTGGCGGCGCAGCGCGGCGACAGTGCGCTCTTCGCCGCGCTCGCCGAGGAGTTCACCCGCGTCGACCTCTCCGCCGACGAGGGGCGCGACGATTACTACACCCTCATCGCGCGGCTCGACGCCGAACTCGACGCGGCCGTCGCCAACGACTACCTCAGCTCCGCCCTGCGCACCGTCCGCGCGCACCTGGTGCGCGTCAGGCGCATGGCGCGCGACAAGCCCGAGCGGCTCGCCGCATCGGCAGCCGAGCACCGGCTGATCGCGCATGCCCTGGCATCGCGCGACGCCGATCTCGCCGCGCACGCCACCCACGTCCACCTGCACAACGCCCTCGAGAGCATCCTGCAGTCCCTCACGGAAGGAACACCATGACCGTCGCACACCACGTCCGCGTCCACCGCTCCGAGGAGGAGCTGCCCCGCGAGGAGCAGCTGGCCTGGAAGATCGCGCAGGTCGCGGTCGATGCGGTCGACGTCGAGCCCGAAGCCGTCGACATGATCATCAACCGCATCATCGACAACGCCGCGGTCGCGGCCGCCTCGCTCACGCGCGAACCCATCAACGCTGCCCGCGCGCAGGCCTTCAGCCACCCGGTGTCCATCGGCGGGCGCGGCGCGACGGTCTTCGGATGCGAGCTCGACGAGCGCACCAGCCCGGAATGGGCCGCCTGGGCCAACGGCGTGGCGGTGCGCGAACTCGACTACCACGACACCTTCCTCGCCGCGGACTACTCGCACCCGGGTGACAACATCCCGCCGATCGTCGCGGTCGCCCAGCACGTCGGATCCGACGGACGTGCGCTCGTGCGCGCCATCGCGACGGGCTACGAGATCCAGGTCGACCTGGTTCGCGCGATCTCGCTGCACAAGCACAAGATCGACCATGTCGCCCACCTCGGACCGGCCGCCGCCGCCGGCATCGGCGCCCTGCTCGGCCTCGACGCCGAGACGATCTATCAGGCGATCGCACAGGCGCTGCACACCACCACCGCCACGCGACAGAGCCGCAAGGGCGAGATCTCGACCTGGAAGGCGTACGCACCGGCGTTCGCCGGCAAGATGGCAGTCGAGGCGGTCGACCGCGCCATGCGCGGCCAGACCTCGCCGTCGCCGATCTACGAAGGCGAGGATGGGGTGATCGCGTGGATGCTCGACGGACCCGACGCCGCCTACGAGGTGCCGCTGCCCGCTCCCGGTGAGCCCAAGCGGGCGATCCTCGACACGTACACCAAGGAGCACTCGGCCGAATATCAGGCGCAGGCCATCATCGACCTCGCCCGCCGCCTCGGCACCGAGAACCCCGAGCTGCGCCAGGCGGCGCTCGGCGAGGGGCCGCAGGAGAAGCGCATCGCGTCGATCGTGCTGCACACCAGCCACCACACGCACAACGTGATCGGCTCGGGTGCGAACGACCCGCAGAAGTACGACCCGACAGCGTCGCGCGAGACGCTCGACCACTCGGTGCCGTACATCTTCGCCGTCGCTCTGCAGGACGGCACCTGGCACCACGTCGACTCTTACACGCCCGAGCGCGCCCAGCGCCCCGACACCGTCGAGCTCTGGCAGCGGATCGCCACCGCCGAGGATGCCGAGTGGACCCGGCGCTACCACTCCACCGACCCCGCCGAGAAGGCGTTCGGTGGCCGCGTGGAGATCACTCTCAACGACGGCACCTCGATCGAGGCCGAGATCGCGGTGGCCGACGCGCATCCGCTCGGTGCGCGCCCCTTCGCGCGGGAGGACTACATCCGCAAGTTCCGGGTACTCGCGCAGCCGGTGCTCGACGCCGCCGAGATCGACCGCTTCCTCGAGCTCGTGCAGCGCCTTCCCGAGCTCACCGCCGCTGAGGTGCAGCAGCTGACCATCATCGCGAAGCCGGGCGTGCTGGCATCCGCCCCCGCCCCCGCGGGGCTGTTCTGATGCTGTACGCCACCACCCCCGCGCACCACAAGCGCCGCGCGTTCCGTGCGCGCCTCGCCACCGGTGAGCTGCTGCGCTTCCCCGGCGCCTTCAACCCGCTCAGCGCCCGGCTCATCGAGCAGCAGGGCTTCGAGGGCGTCTACATCTCGGGCGCCGTGCTATCGGCCGATCTCGGACTTCCCGACATCGGACTGACGACGCTCAGCGAGGTCGCCGGCCGTGGTCAGCAGATCGCGCGCATGACCGAACTGCCCGCCATCATCGACGCCGATACCGGATTCGGTGAGCCGATGAACGTCGCACGCACCATCCAGACGCTCGAGGATGCGGGGCTGGCCGGCGCGCACATCGAGGACCAGATCAACCCCAAGCGCTGCGGCCATCTCGACGGCAAGGCGGTGGTCGATTCCGACACGGCGGTCAAGCGCATCCGCGCCGCGGTCGACGCGCGTCGCGACGAGAACTTCCTCATCATGGCGCGCACCGACATCGCAGCGGTGGACGGCCTCGAGGCGGCGAAGGAGCGCGCGAAGCAGCTGGTGGATGCCGGGGCCGATGCGATCTTCCCCGAGGCGATGCGGTCGCTTTCCGAGTTCGCCGCGATCCGGGATGCCGTCGACGTGCCGATCCTCGCCAACATGACGGAGTTCGGCAAGTCGAAGCTGTTCTCGGTCGACCAGCTGCGCGATGTGGGCGTGAACATCGTGATCTGGCCGGTGTCGCTGCTGCGCATCGCGATGGGGGCGGCCGGCCGCGCGCTCGACACGTTGAACGAAGAGGGGCATCTGACTTCGAAGCTCGGCGAGATGCAGCACCGCGCCGACCTCTATGATCTGATCGACTACGAGTCGTACAACCACTTCGACTCCGGAGTCTTCAACTTCCACGTCGAGCGAGGAGCGATCCAATGAGCGAGTCCGAGATCAGGAAGGGCCTCGCCGGCGTCGTCGCCGATGCGACCGCGATCAGCAAGGTCAACCCCGAGACCAACAGCCTGCTGTACCGCGGGTACCCGGTGCAGGAGCTGGCCGCGACGCAGCCGTTCGAGGCCGTCGCGTATCTGCTGTGGCACGGCGAGCTGCCCACAGCGGAGCAGCTGGCCGAGTTCCGCGCGACTGAGCGGGCGCACCGCGCGCTGACTCCGGAGGTCACGGTCGCGATCGACGCGCTGCCGCTCGACGCGCACCCGATGGACGAGGTGCGCACCGCCGTCAGCGTGATCGGCGCCTTCGAGACCGCGGGCACCGGCAACGTGCTGGATGCGGTGGGCACTCCCGAGCAGAACCTCCAGCGCAGCCTGCAGCTGTTCGCCGTGCTGCCGGCCATCGTCTCGTACGGTCAGCGTCGCCGCCGGGGCCAGGAGCTGCTCGCGCCGCGCGACGACCTCGACTACGCCGCGAACTTCCTGTGGATGACCTTCGGCGAAGAGCCGCACGGCGCGGTCGTGGACGCGTTCAACCGCTCGATGATCCTGTACGCCGAGCACTCGTTCAACGCGTCCACCTTCACCGCTCGGGTGATCACGTCGACGCTCAGCGACCTCTACTCGGCGGTCGTGGGGGCGATCGGCGCGCTCAAGGGCCCGCTGCACGGCGGCGCGAACGAAGCGGTCATGCACATCTTCGAGGAGATCGGCTCGGCCGACCGCGTCGAGGAATGGCTCGACGAGGCACTCGCCGCCAAGCGCAAGATCATGGGATTCGGTCACCGGGTGTACAAGCGGGGGGACTCGCGCGTGCCGACCATGAAGGCCGCCCTCGACACCCTCGTCGAGCACTACGACCGGCCCGACGTAGCTGAGCTCTACGAGAAGCTGGAGAGCGAGTTCGTGGCGCGCAAGGGCATCTACCCGAACCTCGACTATCCGTCTGGACCCGCCTACAACCTCATCGGCTACGACACGCTGACCTTCACGCCGCTGTTCATCGCGGCGCGCATCGTCGGCTGGACCGCGCACATCCTCGAGCAGCAGGTCTCGAATGCGCTGATCCGCCCGCTGTCGGCGTACAACGGCGCCGACGAGCGGCACATCGAGGAGTACGAGCCCGACACCGCCGCCATCGACGTGCAGGAGCGTCCGGAGGAAGCGGCCGGCTGACGGCATCCGTCCGCGCGTTCTCTCCTCGGGAGAAACCGCATCGGGCATGAGAAACCACGTGTGAACGTGTGTCTCATGCCCGAAGTGGTTTCTCAGCCCCGCGGCTGCGGCTGGACGTGGTCGCGCCAGGAGTGCTGAGGGTCGTACCCCAGCACGTCTCGCGCGTGGTCGATCGAGAGCAGCGTCTCGTGCGCTCCCACCTCGCGCGTCACCGGCACGTCGGGGAAGACCTCGGCGATCAGCTCCGCGTTGGGCCGGGACATGACGGTGTCCGCTGCGGCGATGATGAAGCGGTCGAACCCGGGCTTCGCCACCTGCAGGGCGCGCTCGACGGCCTGTGCGCCATCGCGCACGTCGATGTAGCCCCACAGGTTCCACTTCCGCTTCATCGCGTCGTCGTCGAAGGAGGGGAACTCGGCGTAGTCCTCCGGCACCATCACGTTCGAGAACCGCAGCGCCGTGATCGACAGGTCCGGATGCCAGCGCACGAGCTCCCGTGCCAGCTGCTCCTCCAGGGTCTTCACCAGCGAGTACACCGATTCCGGCCGGGCGGGGTACTCCTCGTCGACGGGGATGTACGGCGGGGGCACGTCGAACGGCAGGCCGAGCACCGTCTCGCTGGAGGCGTACACGATGCGCCGGATCCCGAGGCGCACGGCGGCCCAGAACACGTTGAACGTCGCCGGCATGTTGTTGTGGAAGGTCGCGACGTCGCTGCGGATGCCGGGAGCGGGGATGGCGCCGAGGTGCACGACGGCGTCGATGCCGTCATGCCGGTCCCCGACGGCCGTCAGCGCGTCCACGACCTGGCCGTAGTCGGTGAGATCGACCTGCACGAAGTCCGGCCCGCGGGTGCCGACCACGTCCATGCCGATGACGTCCCAGCCCCGGCCGCGCAGCTCGCGCGCGACCACCGAGCCGAGCTTGCCGGATGCTCCGGTCAGTGCGATGCGCATGGGCGCCGTCCTTCCGTCGAGGTTCGTCCTGCAACGCTATACGCGCCAGCGCCGGCGCGGTGTCGCGGCGCCCGTCCGCCTACTGCCGGTCGCGGGGATGCGTCCCCGTGCGCTGGCCGGATTCGAGCCCGGCGATGACGGCAATGTCATCGTCGTCGAGCGTGAAGCCGTCGAGATCGAGGTTCTGACGCAGGCGCTCCGGATGCGTGGACTTGACCACCGCGGCGCCGCCGAGCTGCAGGTGCCAGCGCAGCATCACCTGCGCGACCGACACCGAGTGCTTCGCTGCCACGGTGAGAAGGGTCGGCTCGTCCAGCAGGCGGCCGCGGCCGAGCGGGCTCCACGCCTGTGTGACGATGCCGAGCTCGGCGTGCAGCGCGCGAAGTTCGTGCTGAGGCAGCCACGGATGCGACTCGACCTGATTCAGCGCCGGTGCGACACCGGTCTCGTCGATCAGGCGACGCAGATCGTCGGGTTCGAAGTTCGCGACGCCGATCGTGCGCACGCGCCCCGCCTGCTGCAGCTCGATCAAGCCGCGCCACACGTCGACGAAGGCGCGCCGTGTCGAGCGCGGCCAGTGGATCATGTAGAGGTCGAGCGGGCCGACGTCGAGGTCGCGCTGGGAATCGGCGAAGTCGGCGAGCGCCTGCTCGCGGCTCTGCACCGGGTCGCCCCAGAACTTCGAGGCGACCAGCAGCTCGTCGCGTCGCCCTGATGAGCGGATCGCCTCACCCAGCTCGCGCTCGTTGCCGTAGAACTGCGCGCCGTCCACCAGGTGGTAACCGGCCGCGATGCCGGCGAGCGTCACCTCGGCGGTCTGCTCGATCGGCACCTTGTACAGCCCGAACCCGAGCGCGGGCAGACGAGTGCCGTCGTTGAGGGGGAGTGTTCCCGGCATGCCGACATCCTGTCACGCCGTCTCCTGGACGCCCACGAGCGGCACCACGGGCGTCACCGCACTAGCGGGTCCGAACCCTCCGGGTCAACGGTGTGCTGACGTGACTGCCCGGCGGAGTAGAAACGGATTTTCGGGGATGCCCCATCCCCCGCGAGGAGGAGAGCATGCCCGCATCCGGTGGGAAAGTGAAAGAGGTGCGGTCGCTGGTTCCCGCGCGGATGGACCGGCTTCCGTGGTCGCGATTCCACTGGATGATCATCGTCGGACTGGGCTTCTCGTGGATCCTCGACGGTCTCGAGGTGCAGATCGTCGCGGCGAACGGATACGCCCAGACGCTCGGCATGGGGCCTGCAGAGGTGGGTCTGGCGGGCACCTGCTACCTGCTGGGGCAGGTGTTCGGAGCGCTGGTCTTCGGCAGGCTGGCCGATCGACTGGGACGCAAGAAGCTGTTCCTCCTCTCGCTCGCCGTGTATCTGGTCGGCTCGGCCGTCGCGGGTCTCGCCTTCGCGCCGTGGTTCTTCTACATCTGGCGCTTCATGGCGGGCGCGGGCATCGGCGGCGAGTACGCGGCGATCAACTCCGCCATCGACGAGATCATCCCGGCGAAGTACCGCGGCCGGGTCGACATCGCCATCAACGGCACGTACTGGGGCGGCGCCGCGCTCGGCGCCGTGGCGAACATGTTCTTCCTGAACACCGACATCCTGCCCGCCGACCTCGGCTGGCGCCTGAGCTTCTTCCTCGGGCCGGCGCTGGGCGTGCTGATCATCTGGCTGCGCCGGCACATCCCCGAGAGCCCCCGCTGGCAGATGACCCACGGGCGCGAGGACGCTGCCGAGCGCAACGTCGACGAGATCGAGGAGCGCATCCGTCGTGAGGGCAAGACCGTCGGCCCGGTCGACGAAGAGAAGGCCATCACGGTCAAGGAGTACGGCAGCGTCCCCTTCCTCGTGATCATGAAGGTGCTTTTCAAGAAGTACCCTCGCCGCACGCTGGTCGGCATCACGATGATGATCACGCAGTCATTCCTGTACAACGCGATCTTCTTCACCTATGCGCTGGTGCTCGAGAACTTCTACGACACGCCCCCGGCATCCGCGGGCCAGTACTTCATCATCTTCGCCATCGGAAACCTCACCGGTGCACTCGTGCTGGGCCACTTCTTCGACACCTGGGGGCGTCGGCGGATGCTGTTCGGCACCTACGTGCTGGCCGGCCTCATCCTGCTGGTGAGCGCCTTCCTGTTCCACGCCGGCGTGCTGAACGCCGCGACGCACACGGCGTTCTGGTGCGCCTCGTTCTTCTTCGCCTCAGCGGGAGCGTCGGCGGCCTACCTGACGGTCAGCGAGATCTTCCCGCTCGAGCTGCGCAGCCAGGTGATCTCGTACGTCTTCTCGATCGGGCAGCTGGTCGGCGCGATCGCTCCCGTGCTCTACGGGTCGCTGATCGGTGCGAGCGCCGATTCCGGCGACCGCGGGCCGCTGTTCTGGGGATACGTCCTCGGTTCGGCGGTGATGATCTTCGGCGGGGTGATCTGCGGGGTCTTCGGCATCAGCGCCGCCGGAAAGTCGCTCGAGGACGTCGCCGACCCGCTCTCGCTGGTGGCGCCCGCGGAGGAGGGCGTCACGCCGACGGGCGGCAGCTGACGCGGGAGCCGAGGAAGCGCCGTGGGATCATGGCGGGATGAGCATCGAGCGCAACTGGGCAGGCAACCTCGTCTACCGGGCTTCTCAGCTCATCCGCCCCGCGTCGCCCGACGAGGCGCGCGAGGCGCTCGGCTCCCGCGCGCGGATCCGGATGCTGGGCACGCGGCACTCCTTCAACGACATCGCCGACACCGATGGAGTGCTCATCGCGCTCGACCGGATGCCCCGGGTGATCGAGATCAGCGACGAGCGCGACGCCGTGCGGGTCAGCAGTGCGCTGCGCTACGGCGACATCGCACCTCACCTCGACGGCGCCGGCCTCGCCCTGGCGAACCTCGCCTCGTTGCCGCACATCTCGGTCGCCGGCGCTGTGGCCACCGGCACGCACGGCTCCGGCGACCGGACCGGCTCGCTCGCGTCCGCGGTGCGTGCGCTCACCCTGCTGACCGCCGACGGCGAGATCCGCGAGCTGCGCCGGGGTGATCCCGGCTTCGACGGCGCGGTCGTCTCGCTCGGCGCCCTCGGCGCGGTGATCTACCTCACGCTCGATGTCGAGCCCACCTACACCGTCGCGCAGCACGTCTACGAGGGGCCGAGCTGGGACGCGATCCTCGCCGACCTCGACGCGGTCACCAGCGCGGGCACGAGCGTGAGCATCTTCTCCACCTGGCAGCGCACGGATGCCGCCGACCAGCTGTGGGTCAAGCAGCGTCAGCCAGACGAGCGCGCCGACCAGCGTGACTCCCTCGCTGCCCTACTCGGCGCGCTCCCGGCCGCCGCGAAACGGCATCCGATCCTCGGCGCCGATCCGCAGGCGTGCAGCGAGCAGGGCGGCGTGCCGGGCGAGTGGTTCGAGCGGCTGCCGCACTTCCGCCTCGCCTTCACCCCGTCCGCTGGTCGCGAGCTGCAGAGCGAGTACCTCGTGGCGCGGCACGACGCCGTCGCGGCGATCGAGGCGGTGCGCGGGCTCGCCGCGCGCATCGCCCCGCTGCTGCTCGTGAACGAGATCCGCACCGTGCGCGCGGACGACCTGTGGCTCAGCTCGTCGTACGGGACGGATGCCGTCGGCATCCACTTCACCTGGCGCCCCGACGAGGAGGCGGTGCGGGCGCTGCTGCCCGCGATCGAGGCGGCGCTGCCGGATTCGGCCCGCCCGCACTGGGGCAAGATCTCGACCCTCGATCCCGCCGAGGTGCGTTCGCGCTATCCGCGCTGGGCCGACTTCGCCGCGCTCGCCGCGTCGTACGACCCCGAGCGTCGCCTAGTCAACGAGCGTCTGGAGAAGCTCGGACTCTGAGCGGCCAGCCCCGGTCGGCCGGGTCCGTTGCAAGGACGGATGCCGGCGCAGCGGACGGATGTCGGCAGAATCGAAAGATCCGCGCCGGCATCCGTGAATCGTGCCGACATCCGTGCGGGGACGGGCGCAGCCACGGCGCTGTGACGTCACACCGTAGACTCGGCGCCGTGGATGAGCCCATCAGCCCGCCGAGGCGCCCGGTTGGCGTGCGCGAGGTCGCCGCGCGCGCCGGTGTGTCACGTCAGACGGTGTCGCGGGTGCTCAACGAGCATCCCGAGGTGGCCGTGGACACCCGCGAGCGCGTGCTGGCGGCGATGGCCGAGCTGGACTACCGCATCAACAACGCGGCCAGAGCGCTCGGCACCCGGCGTTCGCGCACGCTCGGCGTGCTGGCATCCGACGCGCTGCAGTACGGGCCCGCCCGCAGCCTGGCGGCGATCGAGGCGCGCGCTCGCGGTGCCGGCTACTGGGTCAGTGCGGCGTTCGCGGATGCCGCGGATGCCGACGCCGTCGTCGCCGCCGTGCAGCATCTCGTCTCGCAGGGAGTTGAGGGCATCGTCGTCGTCGCCCCGCACACGCAGACCCTGGACGCACTGGACGCCCTGCGGATCGGCGTGCCGATCGTCACGCTGCATTCCTCCGGGCGAGGTGCGCGCGGGCTCTCGGTCGACCAGGCCGCCGGAGCGCGACTGGCTGTGGCCGCGCTCGCCGATGCCGGGCACACGCAGATCGCGCACTTGGCCGGTCCTGCGGACTGGCTGGAGGCGGAGTCCCGAGCGGAGGGATACGCGGCGGAGCTTGCGGCGCGCGGGATGTCCTGCGGCCCGGTCATCGCCGGGGACTGGTCGGCGGCATCCGGGCACGCGGCAGCCGACGCGATCTGTGACTCCGGTGCCACGGCCGTCTTCAGCGCGAACGACCAGATGGCCCTCGGGCTCATCACCGGACTGCGCGAGGCCGGCCTCGACGTGCCGCGTGACGTGAGCGTGGTCGGCTTCGACGACGCGCCGGATGCGGCGTACTACTGGCCCCGTCTGACCACGGTGCGACAGGACTTCGACGAGCTCGCCCGCCGCGCCGTCGCCGCCGTGATCGGCGACGCCGCCGCGCCGCACGACCCGGTGCAGCCCGAACTGGTCGTGCGCGACTCGGTTGCTCCTCCGCGGCGCTGAGGACGCCGACGACGGCCGCTCACGCGAGGTGCGCGGTTGACCCGATGGCGCGTCGATGTCACACTACTGTGACCGGTCACAGACGCCGGATCCGATCGAATCGCCGAGGTATCCGTGAGCAACGAAGCCCCCTTCGCCGCCGACGTGGCCGCCGCCATCGAGGCCGTGCGTGCCGACGTGTCGCGCCTGCACGCCGAACTCGTCCGCTACGGCCTGGTCGTCTGGACCGGCGGCAACGTCTCGGGCCGGGTTCCCGGCGCCGACCTGTTCGTCATCAAGCCCAGCGGCGTCTCGTACGACGACCTCGCACCCGAGAACATGATCCTCTGCGACCTCGACGGCAATGTCGTGCCGGGCAGCGCAGGCAGCGATCGGTCGCCGTCGAGCGACACCGCCGCGCACGCGTACGTGTACCGGAACATGCCCGAGGTGGGCGGGGTCGTGCACACGCACTCCACGTACGCCGTGGCCTGGGCCGCGCGCGGCGAGGAGATCCCCTGCGTGATCACCGCGATGGCCGATGAGTTCGGTGGACCGATCCCGATCGGCCCGTTCGCCATCATCGGCGACGACTCGATCGGCCGCGGCATCGTCGACACCCTGCGTGGGCACCGCTCGCGGGCTGTTCTCATGCAGAACCACGGCCCGTTCACCATCGGCGTCGATGCGAAGGATGCCGTGAAGGCCGCCGTCATGGTCGAGGACGTCGCTCGCACCGTGCACCACGCCCGAGAGGCCGGACCGCTCATCCCGATCCCGCAGCCCGCGATCGACGCCCTCTACGGCCGGTACCAGAACGTGTACGGCCAGAACTCGGATGCCCGGCGATGACCCTTCGACGAGACTCAGGGACCCGGATTCGACGCGACTCTGCAGCCAAGCTGGAGGCCATCCGCTCGGGCCGCACCGCGCTGGGCATCGAGCTCGGCTCGACGCGCATCAAAGCATGCCTGATCGACGCCGACACCCACGAGGTGCTCGCCACCGGCTTCCACGACTGGGAGAACCGTTTCGAGAACCGCCTGTGGACCTACTCGCTCGACGCCGTGTGGACCGGCGTGCAGGAGGCGTACGCCGGCCTCGTCGGCGACGCGTACGACCGCTACGGCAGCCGGCCGGCGACGTTCGGCGCCATGGGCATCTCGGCGATGATGCACGGCTACCTGCCCTTCGACGGCGCGGGCGAGCTGCTGGCGCCGTTCCGCACCTGGCGCAACACCAACACCGGCGCGGCCGCCGCGGAGCTGACCGAGTTGCTCGGCGTGAACATCCCGCTGCGCTGGTCGATCGCGCATCTGCGCCAGGCCCAGCTCGACGCCGAGCCGCGCGTCGACGAGGTGCGTTTCTTCACCACCCTGGCCGGATACGTGCACTGGCAGCTCACCGGGCGCCGTGTCCTCGGCGTCGGCGACGCGTCGGGGATCTTCCCGATCGACTCCCTCACCCGGGATTACGATCAGTCGCTCATCGAGCGCTACGACGCGCACACCGGCGGTGATCTGCGTGCGATGCTGCCCGAGGTGCTCGTCGCCGGCCAGGACGCGGGCTCGCTGACGGCCATGGGCGCGGCGCTGCTCGACCCGACCGGGACGCTGCAGCCGGGCATCGCGTTCTGCCCGCCGGAAGGTGACGCCGGCACGGGCATGGTCGCGACCAACGCTGTGTCGCCGCGCACCGGGAACGTCAGCGCGGGCACGAGCATCTTCGCGATGGTGGTGCTCGAGCGCCCGCTCGCCGAGGTGCACCACGAGCTCGACCTCGTGACGACCCCCGCCGGTGACGCGGTCGCCATGGTGCACTGCAACAACGGCGCCAGCGAGCTGGCCGCGTGGGTGGGCATGTTCGCGCGGTTCGCGGAGGCATCCGGAACCCCGAAGTCGGCGGATGCCGTCTTCGAGACGCTGTTCCGAGAGGCGCTGGACGGCGAGCCCGATGCCGGTGGGCTGCTGGCCTACAACCATCTCGCGGGCGAGCCCATCGCGGGCACCGACGAGGGGCGGCCGCTGTTCGTGCGCACGCCCGACAGCCGATTCACTCTCGCCAACGTCATGCGCGCCCAGCTCTACGGAGTGTTCGGCACGCTCGCACTCGGCATGCAGGTGCTCGCCGACGAGGGGGTGACGATCGAGCGAATGTTCGCGCACGGCGGCATCTTCCGCACCGCGGGCGTCGCGCAGCGCTTCCTCGCCGGGGCGCTGAACGCGCCTGTCGCGGTGGGGGACACGGCATCCGAGGGTGGCGCGTGGGGCATCGCCGTGCTCGCCGCGTTCCTCGGATCCGACCGTCCGCTCGGCGATCACCTCGCCGAGCGGGTCTTCGCCGACACCGGCATCCGCGTCGCCGATCCGCTGCCCGAGGACGTCGCCGGGTACGCCGCCTATCTCGACCGCTACCGCGCCGGCATCGCCGTCGAGTCCGCCGCGATCGCCGCACTCTGAATCACGACCCGCCTGAACCGCTCAACCCCGGCCGACACGCAAGGAACGCCCATGACCCGCACTCCGCTCACCTCCACCCTCGACGAGTACGAGGTCTGGTTCCTCACCGGCAGCCAGCACCTCTACGGGCCCGAGACGCTCGCGCAGGTGGCCGAGCAGTCGCAGCAGATCGCGCGCACGCTCGACGAGGCCGCCGAGGTGCCGGTGCGGATCGTCTGGAAGCCGGTGCTCACCGATTCGGCATCCATCCGCCGCATCGCGCTCGAGGCGAACGCCGACGACCGCGTGATCGGCCTGATCGCCTGGATGCACACGTTCAGCCCCGCGAAGATGTGGATCGCCGGCCTCGACGCCCTGCAGAAGCCACTCGCGCACCTGCACACGCAGGCGAACGTCGAGCTGCCGTGGGCAGACATCGACTTCGACTTCATGAACCTCAACCAGGCCGCGCACGGCGACCGCGAGTTCGGGTACATCCAGACCCGGCTGGGCGTGCCGCGCAAGACCATCGTCGGGCACGCCTCCGACCCCCGTCTGCGTCAGCAGCTCGGCACCTGGCAGCGCGCCGCCGCCGGCCTCGCGGCCGCCCGCTCGCTGAAGCTCGCCCGCTTCGGCGACAACATGCGCTTCGTCGCGGTCACTGAGGGTGACAAGACCGAGGCCGAGCTGCGCTTCGGCGTGCAGGTGAACACGTGGGGCGTGAACGACCTGGCGGATGCCGTCGCCGCGGCCTCCGCGGCGCACATCGACGCCCTCGTCGCCGAGTACGAGGAGCTGTACGAGGTCGCTCCCGAGCTGCGCCGCGGCGGCGACCGCCACCAGTCGCTGCGCGACGGCGCCGCCATCGAGATCGGGCTGCGCTCGTTCCTCGAGGAGGGCGGCTTCGGCGCCTTCACCACCTCGTTCGAAGACCTCGGCGCGCTGAAGCAGCTGCCGGGCCTGGCCGTGCAGCGCCTCATGGCGGAGGGCTACGGGTTCGGTGCCGAGGGCGACTGGAAGACGGCCATCCTCGTGCGCGTGGCGAACGTGATGGGCGCGGGGCTGCCGGGCGGCGCGAGCCTCATGGAGGACTACACCTACGACATGACCCCGGGCGACGAGCTCATCCTCGGTGCGCACATGCTCGAGGTGTCGCCGTCGCTCACGACGAAGAAGCCGACCCTCGAGATCCACCCGCTCGGCATCGGCGGCAAGGACGACCCGGTGCGCCTGGTCTTCACCGCCGACACCGGGCCCGCTGTGGTCGTCGCGCTGAGCGACATGCGCGACCGCTTCCGCCTGACGGCGAACGTCGTCGAGAACGTCGAGCCGCGCGCCGCGCTGCCCAACCTCCCGGTCGGGCGCGCGGTGTGGAAGCCGGCACCCGACTTCACCACCAGCGCCGCCGCGTGGCTCACTGCCGGCGCCGCGCACCACACCGTCATGTCCACCGCGGTGGGCATCGAGGCGTTCCGCGACTTCGCCGAGATGGCCGAGGTCGAGCTGCTCGTCATCGACGAGTCGACCACGCTGCCCGCGTTCCAGAATCAGGTGCGCTGGAACGCGGCCTATCACCGCCTGGCGCAGGGCCTGTGATGCTGCCGGTCTCGGGCCGTCAGCTCTCGATCACCGGCCACGGCTACGACGCCGTCATCGCCAGCGTCGGCGCCGCCGTCCGCACGCTCACGCACGAGGGGCGCGACCTCATCGTGCCTTTCGACGCCGACCAGGTGCGGCCGAACTACCGTGGTGCGACGCTGGCGCCGTGGCCGAACAGGGTCGTCGACGGGCGGTACGCGTTCGCCGGCGCGCAGCACCAGCTCGCGCTCACCGAGCCGTCGCGCGGGCACGCCCTGCACGGACTCGCGGCCTGGCTGGAGTTCACCGACCAGGTGGTGGAATCCGACCGGGTGGTGCTGACCGCAGTGATCGAGCCGCAGCTCGGCTACCCGTTCCGGGTGCAGGTCGAGGTGGAGTACCACCTCACCGCGGACGGGCTGACGCAGGTCGTGACCGGCCGCAACCTCGGGACGGATGCTGCGCCGTGGGGGACAGGCCCGCATCCGTACCTCGTCGCCGACGCCGCCCGCCCGGGAGCCGTCGACGCGTGGACGCTGTCACTGCCGGCATCCGAGGTGCTGACGGTGACCGACGACCGGCTCAGTCCCGTCGCGGTCGAGCCGGTCGACCGGCATCCCCAGTGGGACTTCCGCACGCCCCGCACGATCGGCGACACGTTCGTCGACCACGCCTTCACCGCCCTCGCACGCGACGACGGGATCGCCGAGGTGCGGGTGACTGCCGCTGACGGCACCGGCACGGCGATCAGCTGGGACGAGGCGTGCCCGTGGGTGCAGATCCACACCGCCGACACCCCCGAGTGCGAAGCGACGCACCGTATCGGTCTGGCCGTGGAGCCGATGACCTGCGCGCCCGATGCCTTCAACTCCGGCGCCGGGCTCGTCGTGATCGACGCGTCCGGCGAGCACATCGCATCCTGGACCATCCGCGCGCTCTGATCACAGACGGCTGACCCAGCGGTGGTCAGGGCAGACGCACGGCGTACTGCTCCCGGATGCCGGGCACGCACGCGACCGGCACAGGTGCGGCCTCGCCGGTAGCCCATTCCGGGCGCACACCGGTGAGCGCCCACACGGCCTGAGCCGCCGCGCCGAGCGCCACGTACTCCTGGGGCTCGGGCACGACGACCGGAAGATCGAAGACCTGCGCGGCGATCGTCTGCACGGCGCGGCTCTGCGCCGCACCGCCGATCAGCAGGATGCGGGTGGGGGAGACGCCCTGCCGGCGGATCGCATCCAGGCCGTAGGCCAGCCCGCAGAGCACACCCTCGATCGCCGCGCGGGCGAGATTCTCCCGGGTGGTGCTCGCCAGGGTCATGCCGAACAGGGTGGCGGTGGCATCGGGCAGATTCGGCGTGCGCTCGCCCTCGAACCAGGGCTGCAGCACCAGTCCGCCGGCGCCGGGCTCGGCGTCCAGGGCGAGCTCGCTGAAGGTGGCGTGATCCACGCCGAGCAGGGCCGCCGTGGCATCCATCACCCGGGCCGCGTTCAGCGTCGCGATCAGCGGCAGCCACCCACCCGCGGCGTCCGCGAACCCCGCGACCGTGCCGCTCGCGTCGTGCACGGCGGTGTCGGTGACCGCGAACACGGTGCCGGAGGTGCCGATCGACACCACCGCGTCCCCGCGGCGAGCGCCGAGACCCAGCGCCGCCCCTGCGTTGTCGCCCGCTCCGGGGGCGACGATCACGCCGTCCTTCCCGGTGACGTGCTCGGTCGGGGCGAGCACGCGCGGCAGGACGATGCCGGATGCGTCGCGCCGCAGCGCGAGCGAGAGGATCTCGCGGTCGTATCCATCGGCGCCCCAGTAGCCGGTGCCGCTGGCATCCGAGCGGTCGGTGACCAGCTCGTCGAGCCGGGGGTCCTCGGGGCCGTAGCCGCGCAGCCGCCAGGTGAGCCAGTCGTGCGGCAGCGCGACCGCCGCGACGCGGGCGGCGTTGCCGGGTTCGTGATCGGCGAGCCAGCGCAGCTTGGTCACCGTGAAGGAGGCCACCGGCACGACGCCGGTGCGGATGCTGAACTGCTCCGCACCCAGTTCCGACACGAGGTCTGCGGCCGCGCTCGCCGACCTCGTGTCGTTCCACAGCAGTGCCGGGCGGATGACCCGCCCGGCCTCGTCCAGGGCGACCATGCCGTGCTGCTGCCCGCCGACCGACCAGCTGGCGATGTCGTCCATGGCGGCACCGGATGCGGCGGACGCGCCGGCGGCGTCGGCGAGCGCCTCCTGCAGGGCAGCCCACCACGCCTCGGGATCGACCTCGGTGCCGGCCGGGTGCGGTGCGCGACCGGTGCGCACCACCGTCCCGGTCACGGCATCGCGCACGACGACTTTGCAGGACTGCGTCGACGAGTCGACTCCCATCACGAGTGCCATCACGGCATCCTTCCGTCAGCTCCCGCGCGGGGGAGGGGTCTCAGCGCGCGCCCATCAGGTGCTCGGTGGCGAGCTGCTGCAGGCGCACGAAGCCGAAGCCGTGGCCACCCAGGTACGACGCGGCGTCGAAGTCCTCGAACGCGCTGCGATCGGCGAGCAGGTCGTCGTACGACTCGCCCTCGCCGAGCGTGGGCTGCGCAAGCTCGGCGACCTTCGCCGCGGCCAGCGCCTCCTGCACCTCAGGATCGGCGCGGAACGCCTCGGCGCGCTCCTTGAGCAGCAGATACATGCGCATGTTGGCGGCGGCCGAGTCCCACACTCCCGTCTCGTCTTCCGTGCGGCTCGGCTTGTAGTCGAAGTGGCGGGGGCCGTCGTAGGCCGGTCCGCCGTTGCTTCCTGAGCCTGTCGAAGGACCGCCGTGCTCGAGCAGGTCGACCAGCGAGAACGCGTTGTTGAGGTCGCCGTGGCCGAACACGAGGTCCTGGTCGTACTTGATGCCGCGCTGACCGTTCAGATCGATGTGGAACAGCTTGCCGTGGTACAGCGCCTGGGCGATGCCGGCGGTGAAGTTGAGTCCGGCCATCTGCTCGTGGCCGACCTCGGGGTTCAGCCCGACCAGCTCGGGGCGCTCGAGCGAGTCGATGAAGGCGATCGCGTGCCCGAGCGTGGGCAGCAGGATGTCGCCGCGGGGCTCGTTGGGCTTGGGCTCGATGGCGAAGCGGATGTCGTAGCCCTTGTCGGTGACGTAGTCCCCGAGCAGGTTGACCGCCTCACGGTAGCGCTCGAGGGCCGCCTGGATGTCCTTCGCCGCGTCGTACTCAGCGCCCTCGCGGCCGCCCCACATGACGAACGTCTTCGCGCCCAGCTCGGCGGCGAGGTCGATGTTGCGCAGCACCTTGCGCAACGCAAAGCGACGCACCTGGCGGTCGTTCGAGGTGAACCCGCCGTCCTTGAACACCGGGGCGCTGAACAGGTTGGTGGTCACCATCGGCACGACGAGGCCGGTGGCGTCCAGCGCGCCCTTCAGCCGATCGATCTGCTTCTGCCGCTCTGCCTCGGTCGAGCCGAAGGCGAACAGGTCATCATCGTGGAAGGTCAGCCCGTACGCGCCGAGCTCATCGAGCTTCTCGACCGCGTGCACGACATCGAGAGCCGGTCGGGTGGGGCCGCCGAACGGGTCGGTGCCGTTGTAGCCGATGGTCCAGAGTCCGAACGAGAATCGGTCGGCCTTGGTGGGGGTGAGAGACATGGTGATCCGCCTTCAGCGACGTCGGTGAAATGTTGTAGGGTCAAACATATCAACCGGATCACGCGGATGCAACGTGTAGACCGACCGGCCGCCGCCGAGCGACCTCTCGGGTTCAGTGCGCGGGCGGCGCAGTGGATGCGCGCACGATCAACTCGGCCGGCAGGCGGACGTCCTCGTGTGCGCTGTTCTCGAGCATGGCCAGCAGCAGGCGCACCGCGATGGCGCCCATCTCGAGCAGCGGCTGGCGCACCGTGGTCAGCTGGGGGTCGTGCGACGCGGCTTCGGGCACGTCGTCGAAACCGACCACCGACAGGTCCTGCGGCACGCGGATCCCGCGCTGCGCAGCGACGCGCATCATCTCGATCGCCGACAGGTCGTTCGCGGCGAAGACGGCGGTCGGCCGGTCGACGAGGTCGAGCAGCCGCTGGGCGCCGGCGGTGGATGAGGAGGCGCGGTACCCGCCATCGACGACGAGCGCGGGGTCGAAGGGAATGCCGGCCTCATGCAGCGCCCGTCGGTAGCCGTCCTCGCGCTGATGGGCGGATTCCAGGTCGGTGCGTCCGCGCAGATGGCCGATCCGCCGATGTCCGAGCTCGATCAGATGAGCGACGGCCGCATGGGCTCCATCACGATTGTGCACGCTCACCGTAGAGGTGCCCTGCGGCCCGGCATGCGGGTCGACCGCGACGATCGGCACCGAGGCGTGCGCGGGGGTCGTGGTGGGTGTGACGATGATCGCCCCGTCGATGAGCGTGCCCCCCAGTCGGGAGAGCGAGCGCCGCTCCCATCCGAGATGCTCGCCCGCCGAGACGCTGCCGGCGTACGCGAGCACGTCATAGCGCGTGTTCTGCAGGGCGGTCGACACACCCTGCAGCAGCTGCACGGCGAACGGCTCGAACTCCGCGACGAGCACGCCGATCACGTTCGTCTGCTGTCGGCGCATCGAGGTCGCCACGAGTGAGCTGGCATAGCCCAGCTCTTCCACGACCGCCATCACATGGTTCAGAGTCGCGGGGGCGACTCCGTCGCGGCCATTGATGGCCTTTGACACAGTGGCCACCGAGACGCCGGCGGCCCTCGCGACGTCGTGGATGGTGGTGCGTGCGGCCATGGAGACAGCCTAATGACCGAAAACGTTATCGATAACGATTGACATGAAGGAATGCAGGTGTCAGAGTGAAGCCAAGGAGATTGGGTGTCGCTGGCAACAAATAGGTGCACCCGGTAGCACTCAACGACGAGGAGACACAGCATGAAGATCCGGAAGACCTGGCTGGCGGCGGCCGCCGTCGTCGCGGTGGGAGCGCTCGCACTGAGCGGCTGCTCCGCGGGATCCGGCGGAGACGACAATGGTAGCGAGACGCTGACCATGTGGCACAACTCCACGACCGGAGAGGGCAAGCAGTACTGGGAAGACGCTGCTGCCGCCTTCCACGAGGCGAACAAGGACGTGACCATCAAGGTCACGTCGATCCAGAACGAGGACATGGACGGCAAGCTGCAGACCGCCGTGAACTCGGGCGACATGCCCGACATCTTCATGGCTCGCGGCGGAGGCAAGCTGGCCGACATCGTCAGCGCCGACAAGGTGAAGGACCTCACCGACCTCATCGACGACGATGTCAAGAAGGCGCTGGGCGACGCGCCGTTCAGCGCGTTCACCGTCGACGGCAAGATCTACGGCATGCCCAGTGCCGTGCTCCCCGGGGGCATGTTCTACAGCAAGGACCTGTTCGAGCAGGCCGGCATCACCTCGCAGCCCAGCACGGTCGAGGAGCTCGACGACGCGGTCTCGAAGCTCAAGGACGCAGGCGTCGAGCCGATCGCCCTCGGCGCCAAGGCCGCGTGGCCGGCAGCGCACTGGTACTACTTCTTCGCCCTGCGCGCCTGCGATCAGGGGCTGATCGAGAACCTCGCCACGAAGGCCGACTTCTCCGACCCCTGCTGGCTGGAGGCGGCGAAGAACCTTCAGGAGTTCGCGGCCACCGAACCGTTCAACAAGGGGTTCCTGACCACCTCCCCGCAGGAGGGCGCGAACTCGTCGGCGGGCCTGCTCGCCAACCACAAGGCCGCCATGGAGCTCATGGGCGCGTGGGATGTCGGCGTGATCGCCAGCCTGACCCCCGACCAGAAGCCGCTGCCCGACCTGGGCTGGTTCCCGTTCCCCGAGGTCGAGGGCGGTGACGGCGGCGCCGGCGCCATGATGGGCGGCGTCGACGGCTACTCCTGCGCGAAGGATTCCCCGGCAGCGTGCGAGAAGTTCCTGAACTTCGTCTCGTCGAAGGAGTGGCAGGAGAAGTACGCGGTCGCGTTCCAGACCATCCCCGCCTCGCAGGAGGCGATGGGTGCGGTCACCGACCCGTCCCTCAAGCCGCTGATGGAGGCCTACCAGAAGGCGCCGTACGTCGCGCTGTGGCTCGACACCGCTCTCGGTCAGAACGTCGGCAACGCGCTGAACACCAGTGTCGTCGAGATGCTCGCCGGTCAGGGCAGCCCGGAGAAGCTCGTCGACACGGTCGCCAAGGCGCAGGCGCGAGGCTGACCCAGCCATGCACGACACCCAGGCACTGCAGCGCACCACGGTGCCTGAGCAGGACGCCGTCTCCGGGGCGGGCGCGACGCCCGCCCCGGAGCGGCGGCCGAGGCGGACCGACTGGCGCAAGCGCGGCGAGATCGCGCTCCTCGCCGGACCTGCCCTGATCATGTTCCTCGGCTTCGTCATCCTGCCGGTGGCGATGGCGGCGTTCTACGGCTTCTTCAAGTGGAACGGATTCGGCTGGCCGACCGAGTTCATCGGACTCGACAACTACGTGATGATCTGGCAGGACGACACATTCCGTGCGGCCGTCCTGCACAACGGCATCATCGTGGTGCTGTCGCTGCTGCTGCAGGGGCCCATCGCGATCCTGTTCGCGCTGCTGATGAACCAGAAGATCCGCGGGCGCTCGATCATCCGCATCCTCATCTTCGTCCCGTACGTCATCTCCGAGGTGATCGTCGGCATCGGCTGGAGCCTGATGCTGCAGGATGCTGGTGCACTGAACTCCCTGCTCGAGAAGTGGGGTCTGGGCGAGTTCCAGCAGTCCTGGATCGCCGACCCGGCGATCGCGATGACGTCGCTGATGATCATCATCACCTGGAAGTACCTCGGCTTCGCCGTCATCCTCATGCTGGCGGGGATGCAGTCCATCCCCGAGGAGCTCTACGAGGCCGCCGCGATCGACGGCGCCGGCTTCTGGAAGACCCAGTGGGCGATCACCGTCCCGCTGCTCGGGCCGACCATCCGGATCTGGGCGTTCCTTTCGATCATCGGATCGCTGCAGCTGTTCGACCTGGTCAACATCATCTGGGGGCAGTACATCGCCGCCACCGCCGGCACCTCGACGATGGCGACCTACATGTACCAGAACGGACATCTGGCCGGCAGCTACGGCTTCGGCAACGCGGTCGCCGTGATGCTGTTCATCATCACGCTCGTCGTCGCGCTCTTCTATCAGCGCTTCGTCCTGCGCCGCGACACCGAGGGCGCACTGACCGGCGACAGCGGAAGGAAGCGCAAGTGAGTGCCGAGACTCTGAACACGCGAGTCGCCATCCAGGCGATCGAGCCGAAGGGCCCGCGCCGACCACGCGAGTCCGGCGTCAAGTGGGGCAGCCCCGCCGTCTACCTCGTCGCACTGATGCTGATCGCCATCTGCATCACCCCGGTGCTGTACATCATCATCGGCGGCTTCCGCACGAACTCGCAGATCACGATCGACCCGTCCGGCTTCCCGGCGCCGTGGCAGTTCGCCAACTACGGTGACGTGCTGGCGAGCTCGGAGTTCTGGGTCGCCATGATGAACTCCACGATCTCGGCTGTGGGCACCACCGCCGGCGCCGTCCTGCTCGGCCTCATGGCCAGCTACGTGATCGCGCGATACGACTTCGGTGGCCGCGGCTTGATGTACTCGCTGTTCGCTGCGGGGCTGATGTTCCCGGTGACCGTCGCGATCACCCCGCTGTACATCCTGATCCGCAACCTCGGGCTGGTGAACAGCCTCGCCGGCATCATCCTGCCGCAGATCGCCTTCGCCCTGCCGATGACCATCATCATCCTCGTCCCGTTCCTGCGCGCCATCCCCAGGGAGCTCGAGGAGGCCGCGTCGATCGACGGCGCATCGCGACTGGGCTTCTTCTGGCGCATGGTGCTGCCGCTCAGCCTGCCGGGCGTCATCACCGTCGGCATCCTGGCGTTCGTGGGGGCATGGAACGGCTACATGCTGCCGCTGTTCATCCTCAGCGACCAGAGCCTGTTCACCCTGCCGCTGGGGGTGCAGAACTTCGCGTCGCAGTACTCGGTCGACACCGCCCGGGTGCTGGCCTACACCTCGCTGTCGATGCTTCCCGCGCTGATCTTCTTCAGCCTGTTCGAGCGCCGCATCGTCGGCGGACTGACCGGAGCCGTGAAAGGCTGACATGTTCGATCGCACCCATCCCACACCGCCCGGGGTCCCCGCCTTCCCGATCGCCTCTCCGCGCGTCGCCGCACTCCTGGCGCAGATGACCCTCGACGAGAAGGCCGCGCAGCTGGTCGGCTACTGGCTCGATCAGGGCGGCGACGTGGTCGCGCCCATGCAGAACGAGATGGCCTCGGCCGGCGCATCCGACACGCTGAGCGAGATCACCCGTCACGGCATCGGCCACTTCACGCGCGTCTACGGCACGCGCCCGGTCGAGCCGGCAGAGCGGGCCGCCTGGCTATGGAACGAGCAGCGCCGGCTGCAGCGCGAGACGCGCCTGGGCATCCCGGCCATCGTGCACGAGGAGTGCCTGACCGGCCTCGCCGCCTGGAAGGCCGCGACGTTCCCCACTCCGCTGGCCTGGGGCGCGTCGTTCGATCCCGATCTCGTGGCCGAGATGGGAGCGCTCATCGGGCAGTCGATGCGCGAGCTCGGCATCCATCAGGGCCTGGCTCCGGTGCTCGACGTCGTCCGCGACCCCCGCTGGGGACGCGTTGACGAGTGCATCGGCGAGGATCCGTACCTCGTCGGCACCATCGGCACCGCCTACGTGCAGGGGCTGCAGTCGCAGGGCGTGCACGCCACGCTCAAGCACTTCCTCGGCTACTCCGGCTCGCGCGCCGGGCGCAACCACGCCCCGGTATCGGCCGGCCCGCGCGGGGTCGCCGACGTCTTCCTCCCGCCGTTCGAGATGGCCATCCGCGACGGCGGTGCGCGCGGTGTGATGAACAGCTACTCCGAGATCGACGGGGTGCCGGTGGCATCCGATCCCGCACTGCTCACCGATCTCCTGCGCCACGAGCTGGGCTTCGAGGGCGTGGTGGTCGCCGACTACTTCGCCGTCGCCTTCCTCCAGGTCATGCACGCCATCGCGCGCGACCGCGGCGAGGCGGCCGAGCTCGCCCTGAAGGCCGGCATCGACGTCGAGCTGCCTTCCGGAGACGCCTACCTCGCCCCGCTCGTGGAGCGCGTGCGCGCGGGGCAGTTGGACGAGGCCTACCTCGACCGGGCGGTCATCCGCGTCCTCGCCCAGAAGGAGGAACTCGGGCTGCTGGACCCGGCGGCCTTCCAGGACGCGGCGCCGACCGTCGTCGACCTCGACACCGCTCAGCACCGAGCGGTCGCGCTGCGTCTGGCATCCGAGTCGATCGTGCTCCTCGCGAACGACGGGGTGCTGCCGATCGCCGATCGCGCCTCGCGCATCGCGCTGATCGGGCCCAACGCCGATCGCTCCGCCGCGCTGCAGGGCTGCTACTCCTTCGCCAATCACGTGCTCGCCCATCACACCGACCACGAGATCGGCTTCGAGATCCCCACCGTGCGCGAGGCGCTCGCCGTGGCGATGCCGGATGCCGAGATCGTCCACCTGGGCGGAAGCGACGTCGAGGGCTCGGACCGGTCCGCGTTCGACGATGCCGCACGGGCGGCGGCCGACGCCGATCTGGCCGTCGTGGTCGTCGGCGATCAGGCCGGCCTGTTCGGGCGCGGCACCGTAGGCGAGGGCAACGACGTGCAGTCGCTCGACCTGCCCGGCGTGCAGCGTGAGCTCGTCGAGCGGCTCGTGCAGACCGGCACACCCGTCATCATGGTGCTGCTGAGCGGTCGGCCGTACGCGATCGAGTGGGCGCTGGAGGGCGAGGTGCGACCGGCCGCCGTGCTGCAGTCATTCTTCCCCGGCGAGGCCGGCGGCACGGCGCTCGCCCAGGCGCTGACCGGTGACGTCACTCCGTCGGGCCGGATGCCGGTGAGCCTGCCGCGCTTCTCCGGCGCGCAGCCGTACAGCTACCTGCATCCCATCCTCGGCGGACCGTCGGAGGTGACCGCGACCGACCCGACACCGCTGCGGCCCTTCGGATTCGGCCTGTCGTACACGAGCTTCGCGTACGACGACCTCGCACTGCCCGCCGAGGCGGGCACCGGCGGGCGCTTCACCGCCACCGTCACCGTCACCAACACCGGCGATCGGGCCGGCGACGAGATCGTGCAGCTGTACGGCCGCGACCTCGTGGCGACCGTGACGCGGCCGGTGGTGCAGCTGCTCGGCTACGCGCGCGTGGCCCTGGAACCCGGCGAGAGCCGGCGGGTGAGCTTCGATGTTCCCGCCGCGCGCTTCGCGTTCACCGACCGCACCCTCGCACGCGTCGTGGAACCGGGCGAGGTGCTGGTGTGGGCGGCGGCACACGCCGCGGCTTCCGCGCCCTCCGCGGACCTGGCCGGCACGACCGGAGGAGCGATCTCGAACGAGCGCGCCCGCGAGCAGGTGGTGCTGCCCGGCGCCGCCACGACGCCGCGCAGCATGGTGCTCACCGGTGACGTGCACCGCGTGACCGGTGCGGATGCCCGCGTCGTCGGTGTCGAGGTGTCGCAGGCAGTGCGGGCATGACCGCGCTCAATCCGGTGCTGCCCGGCTGCTATCCCGACCCGTCGGTCTGCCAGGTGGGGGAGTGGTACTACCTGGTCACCTCGACCTTCGAGTACCTGCCCGGCCTGCCGGTGCTGCGCTCGCGCGATCTGCTGCGGTGGGAGACGATCGGGCACGTGATCGACCGCGCGGACATGCTCGACTTCGACGGCATCCGCTCGTCCGGCGGGCTGTACGCGCCCACCATCCGCCACGGCCTCGATCTGTTCTGGGTGGTGTGCACGCTCGTCGACCCGGACGACCCGAGCCGAGGAGGCAACTTCCTCGTCACCGCCGAGCAGCCGCAGGGACCGTGGAGCGACCCGGTCATGCTCGATGTCGGCGGGATCGACCCGTCGCTCGCCTTCGACGACGAGGGGCGCGTGTGGATGCACGGCACCCGCCTCGCCGCCGATCCCGCCTGGCACGACCAGACCGAGGTGTGGGTGCGCGAGTACTCCGCCGAACAGCGCGCGCTGATCGGCGACGAGCACGTCGTCTGGCGCGGCGCCGTGCACGGGGCGGTGTGGGCCGAGGCGCCCCACCTGTACCGGATCGACGGCGACTGGCACCTCGTCGCGGCGGAGGGCGGCACGGAGTTCCACCATGCCGTGAGCGTGGCCCGCGCGGATGCGGTCACGGGCCCGTACCGGGGCAACAGGGCGAACCCGGTCTTCACCCACCGTCACCTCGGCCGCCGCACCGACGTGATCGGGGCGGGGCACGCCGACCTGGTGCAGGCGCCGGACGGCTCGTGGCAGGCCCTCATGCTGGCGATGCGCGCTGCTGACGGACACCACTATCCGCTGGGCCGGGAGACGTTCCTGTGCCCGGTCGAGTGGGAGGACGGCTGGCCCGTCTTCGCCCCCGGAGAGGGCCGGCTGCCGCGCGAGATCACCGCTCGGTGGGCGACCGAGCCGGCGCCGGCGGGAAGCTGGCAGCCCGATGACCGGGTCGCCGGCGCCGTGTCGCCGCACGATCCGCGGTGGACGGCGCTGCGCGCGCTGCCGGCCGAGATCGCCTGCGCCGATGGCGGGGTGTGGCGGATGCCGGTGCGCGCGGCGACGCTGCGGGATGCGACGACGGTGGCCTTCCTCGGCATCCGGCAGCAGCACGCGGACGTCGATGTGCGAACGGTGCTGGACGTCAGCGGGCTCGCGGTCGGCGAGAGCGGCGCGCTCGTGGTGCGCCAATCCGAGCGGGACCACGCCGCGGTGGTCGTCACCCGCACCGCCGCGGCCCTGACGCTGCGCGCCGTGCACGTGCGCGGCGGGGAGGAGCGCGTGCTCGCCTTGCGCACGCTGCCCGACGTGCTGCAGGTCGAGCTGCGCCTGCGCGGGCGCGGGTACGACCTCGAACTCATGCACGACGACCTTCCGCTCGGCACGGTGGATGCCCGGCAGCTGGACGCCTCGTCGACCGGGGGCTTCCTCGGGCTGTGGGTCGGGGTGCACGCGACCAGTGCCGGCAGCGCGCCGCAGGGAGAGCTGGCGATCACCCGATTCGAGTACGCGCCGTCGGATGCCGCGGAGTGAGCACGTACCGCTCACCTCGGTAGCCTGGTGAGCCAGGGCGGCAGAAGGCGGACCAAGCATGAGTGAACGCGCCACGACGGTCGAAGGCGTGCGCCGCACCAACCTCGGCGAGGTGCTGCGGCTGGTGCACCACCGCGGACCGCGCTCGCGGGCGGTGATCACGGCGGAGACCGGACTGAACCGCTCGACGGTCTCCGACCTGGTGTCCCGTCTCGCCGAAGCGGGACTGGTTCACGAGCACGACCCCGACCCCACGCGACGGGTCGGGCGACCCTCGCCGATCGTCGTGCCGAGCCCGGACGTCGTCGCGATCGGCATCAACCCCGAGATCGACGCGATCGAGGTCGGCGCGGTGTCGCTGGGCGGTGCCGTCCGCCGGCGCGCGCGCATCGAGGCCACCCGTCCCGGTGTCGATGACGTGATGGAGCTGGTCGCCGGGGTCCTCGAGGGATGGCGGGAAGATCTGGCGGGATGCCGCATCGTCGGCGCCGGGGTGGCCGTACCCGGTCTGGTGCGCGCCGTCGATGGCATCGTGCGCCTGGCCCCGCACCTGGGCTGGCGGGATGCCGAGATCGCACGGCCGCTCGCGGATGCCCTCGCCTTGCCGGTCGCCGTCGGCAACGACGCGTCGTACGGGGCACGCGCGGAGCGGCTGTTCGGCGCGGCACGCGAGCACGCCGACGTGGTGTACCTCAACGGCGGCGCCAGTGGCATCGGCGGCGGCCTGATCCTGCACGGTCAGCTGATCGGCGGTGCGGGCGGATACGCCGGCGAATGGGGGCAGACGGCGGCGAGCATCGCGGATGCCAGGGACCGACGCGTCGGCGACGGCGTGCTCGAGGACGAGGTCAACCGTGCGCGCCTGCTGGCATCCGCCGGCCTGGTGGGAGCCGACGATCACGAGCTCGCACGCGCGCTGGGCCAGCCGGCGGGCGTGCAGGCGCGTGAGGAGGCGGCGCGGCAGCGCCGGATCCTCGCCGCCACGCTGCGCAACGCGGTCAACGTGCTCAATCCGTCGATGATCGTCCTCGGCGGCTTCCTCGCCGTGCTCCGCGACCTCGACCACGAGTCCTTCGACCGGGAGGTGCGCGCACGGGCGCTGGCCGCGTCGGCGGAGAACCTGCAGCTGGCATCCGCCGCGCTCGGCCCCGACCGCCTGCTCATCGGCGCCGCCGACGCGGCCTTCGATCGGCTGCTGGCCGACCCGCTCGCAGCCGATCGCGTCGCCGTCGGCTGAATCTCCCCGATCGTCGTCCTACATCGCCGGTCGGAGGCAGGATGGAGTCATGAGCAGCGAAGCCGTGATCGTCGACGTCGTACGCACCCCGGTCGGACGGGGCAAGCCCGGCGGGGTGCTCTCGGGCGTGCATCCGGTCGATCTCGCCGCGGGCGTGCTGCAGGCGATCCTCGAGCGCAACGGCCTCGAGTCGGGGCAGGTCGACGACGTGCTGCTCGGCTGCGTCAGCCAGGTCGGCGATCAGGCCATGAACATCGCCCGTCAGGCGGTCCTCGCCGCCGGATTCGACGAGACGGTGCCCGCGACGACCATCGACCGGCAGTGCGGCTCGAGCCAGCAGGCGGTGCACTTCGCCGCCGCCGGAATCGCCGCAGGCGAGAACGACATCGTCATCGTCGGCGGAGTGGAGTCGATGAGCCGGGTGCCGCTGGGCGCCTCCGCCGCCGGTGGGTCGCCCCTGTCGCCACGACTGCGCGAGCGCTACCCCGAGGGGCTCGTCAACCAGGGCGTGAGCGCAGAGCTCATCGCCCGCCGCTGGGGACTCGCGCGCGAGCAGCTGGACTCGTTCGCCGCCGAATCGCACGCCCGAGCCTCGCGCGCGTGGCACGACGGGTTCTTCGACCACACCGTGATCGCGGTTCCGGAGGCCCCGGATGCCAGAGCCGACGAGACCGTGCGCGAAGGCACCACGGTCGAGAAGCTCGCCGCCCTTCCGGCCTCGTTCCGCACCGACCCGCTCGCCGCGCGGTTCCCGGATCTGTCTTGGTCGATCACGCCGGGGAACTCCTCGCCGCTCACCGACGGGGCCTCCGCCGCGCTGATGATGAGCGCCGACCGCGCCGAGCAGTTGGGACTGACCCCCCGCGCCCGCTTCCGCGCCTTCGACGTGATCGGCGACGATCCCCTGCTCATGCTCACCGGTCCGATCCCCGCCACCCGCCGCGTGCTCGAGCGCGCCGATCTCACGATCGACGACCTGGACGCCTACGAGGTGAACGAGGCGTTCGCCTCGGTGCCGCTGGCCTGGGCTGCCGAACTCGGCGCCGACCCGGCCAAGCTGAACCCGCGCGGGGGTGCGATCGCCCTCGGGCACGCGCTCGGCTCCTCTGGAACGCGGCTGCTGGGCACGCTGCTCGATCACCTCGAGGCCACCGGCGGCCGCCTGGGGCTGCAGACGATGTGCGAGGGCGGCGGTATGGCCAACGCCCTCATCATCGAGCGGCTCTGATCGGGGCCTGCCCCCGACTTCCCCCGTTCTTCCGCCGCCGCTCTTGAGAAGACGGACGGGCCTCTCCACAATCGGGCTCAGCCGCCGCTGGGGTGGCGCCGGGGTCGGTTCGCCGCGCTCGGCACGAAGATCCGCTCGCGGATCGGGAATCGGAGGCAGATATGCGCACTTCTCGCGCGCTCGCCGCGGTCGGGGCCGCGGCAGCGCTGATCCTCGTGGTGCCGACAGCGGCGTCGGCGGCTGATCGGACGCCGGTGCTGGAGGAATGGTCGGCACAGCTCGCAGCACCGTTCAGCCTGGCTGTCGAGGGGCACCGGGTGCTCGTCGCGGACGGCGGCACCGGAACCGTCGGGCAGCTGCAGCCCGACGGCAGCATCGCGCCCATCGTCCAGGGCGTCCCCGGGCTGGCAGGTCTCGCCGTGCGCGGGTCGTGGCTCGCGTACGGATCATCCGTGGAGGACGGCGCATCGGAGCCGCCCATGATCACCGAGAGCGGACTGAATGTGCGCAGCCCCGGTGGTCAGACCGCGTACATCGACCTGCACGCCTACGAGATGGCGAACAATCCGGACTCCGGCAGCAGCTACGGGGTGACCGACCCCGCGAGCTGCGCGGCCGGCACCGCCTACACCGGGCTGCTGGACTCGCACGTGTACGGAGTGGCCGCATGGCACAGCGGGTGGCTGGTGGCGGATGCCGCATCCAACGCGGTGTACGAGGTGACGGCGAAGGGAGCGATCCGCACTGTCGCGGTGCTGCCGCCGGTGCCCGTCACCCTGACCGCCGAGACGGCGGGCATGCTGGGCCTCGGCGATTGCGCCATCGGAGACGTGTACTACGCCGAGCCGGTGCCGACCGGCGTCGCGGTGGGTCCCGGCGGTGCGATCTACGTCACCACGCTCCCCGGGTTCCCCGGTGAGTCCGCGTCACTCGGAGCGCTGTGGCGGATCGACAGCCGCACCGGCGCGACGACGCAGGTCGCCTCGGGCTTCTCCGGACCCACCAGCCTCTCCATCGCCGCGAACCGGGTGTACATCGCGGAGCTGTTCGGCGGGCAGATCTCGGTGGTCGATCGCGGCACCGTCTCGCAGTTCGCCGCGCTGCCGGGCGCGGTCGGGGTCGCGGCATCCGGCAACGGCACGGTCTGGGCGTCCACGCTCGACTTCGCCGGTGGGCCGGGGACGCTGGTGAGCATCGCCAAGGGCAAGGTGAAGGTGCAGGCTCACATCCGCCGCTGACAGCGAGAAGCGCACGAACGAAGAGACCCCCGCCGACCCGAGTCGGCGGGGGTCTCGCTTCCGGGGGCGGATACGACGAGGCGCCGGCCATCCGAACGGATGACCGGCGCCTGGTGCGCTCAGCTCGTGCGCGTCACTCCGCCCTGGGCGGGGTGACCGAGATGAGTGCGGCAGTGTTGTCCTGCATCGGCTTCTTCACGGTGACCACGGTGCCGTAGCCGACCCCGGCATCCGCCGGATTCCCGGTTCCGAGGACCGTGTTGCCCAGGTCGAGGCCGTACAGATCAGTTGCCGGGGAGCCGTCGGCGTTGACCACCCGCGTGCTGTACGGGGCGTCGCCGACCGAGGGCACCACCACCGAGGCGTCGCGCAGACGGTAGTACAGGTCTCCGCCGCGCACCTCGATGCCGGGCACCCAGCCCTTGTCATCGGTGAAGGTGCTGACCGCCGGCTGCGGGGCCAGCGTCGTGCACGCCTCCTTGTAGTTCGCATCCACGGAGCAGTCCTTGAATCGATACGTCGGCTGCACGCCGAACGCCGCGTTGGAGGACTGCGCACGGGTGGAGAGGTTCTTCAGCGGTGACGGATCCATCGCCGCCTGGGCGCCGGTGCGACGCAGCGGGTCGAAGTGGCTGTCGACGAGCAGCAGGCCGCCCTTCGCGCCCCAGCTCGGCAACGCGGTGTGGTTGGCGGCGACGTGGTTCATGTCGCCGTACACCGTGTCGCGATACCAGACCAGCGCTCCGGGAGCGTTGTACGGCACCTTCTCGACCTTCCACGCGTCGTCGCTGTACACCGTGGTGTACCCGTACTTCAGGCCTTCGTCGAAACCGTCGAAGTTGCGCCACTCGACCAGGTAGTACTGCGCCTTGATCTGGGTGCCGCTGTCGTGGTGCCAGCCGGCGCCGGTCGTGTCGGTCCACGAGTCGACCGTCGCGGTCCAGCCGTTGTCGCCGGACTCCACATCGTCGGACCACACCGTGTCGGTCCCGCTGGTCAGGCTGAAGTCATCGGCGAACCAGCCGCGCTCCTCGAAGGCGGCATCGGTCGCCTGGCGCAGTCGCAGCTGAATGTCCTGCCCCGCGTATGCCGCGAGGTCGACGTAGTCGTGACGCCAGCCGTCGCTGGATCCGGTCAGGCCGTACTTCTTGCCGCCGAAGTCCTTCATGCGCCCGTTCGGGTCGGCGTATCCGTCATCCGTCGACACGAGCTCGCCGGACTCGGCGTACACCTTCTGCTCGACCCAGGTGCTGCCGCCGTCGGTCGAGACCTCGACGAAGCCGAAGTCCCAGTCCTGCTCGATGACGTAGTCGTTCCACATCCAGAACTTCGCGTCGGCGGGCACATCGGCGATCGCACGGGTGAGACGCACATCCGCCCAGCTCTGGTCGGCGCCGGAGTACCACATGTCCTCACCGCTGTGCGGCTCTGCGAGCACGAGCTTCTTGTCGGGCAGGTTGATCTTGATGCCGTCCTCGGTGCCCTTCTTGGGCCGCGAGCCCTGCCCCACCTTGATCGTGCGTGACCGGCTGCCGGGGTCGACGACCTCGGGGTCCGCCCAGCCGAGCACCCACTTGTCCCAGAGGCCCATGTGCGTGGGCATCGACTGGAAGATCGGCCCGGCGTGCGACCCCGAGCTCATCAGATCCCAGAAGTCGATGTCGGAGTTGCCGGCGTTGGAGGTGTCGTAGAGGTCGGGCAGGCCGAGATCGTGTCCGTACTCGTGAGCGAAGACGCCCACACCCGAGTCCTCCGGCTGCACGATGTAGTTCGAGATCTTCAGGTTCGTGCCCGGGATGCTCGCACCGCCCGCGACCGCGGAGGAGTGCGCCCAGATCGCGTAGGTGCCCTCGGCGCCGCCGCCGCCGGACTTGTCGGAACCGGCGTGCACGAGCACAACGTGATCGATCACGCCGTCCGCCTCATGCACGTTCCCGTCGCCGTCCCGATCGCCCTGGTCCTCGATGTCGTAATCGGCCCAGGGGAAGTCCGGGTTCTGCGCCGCGAGCGCGGCCACCGCGTCGATGGGCAGCTGTCCGGGGCCGAGGGGGTTGTCGGGGTGGCCCTGCATGTCCTGCATGGCACCGGCCTCCCACTCCCCGGTCTCCGGGTTCTTCTGGCACACCGTCGCGCCGTAGTACCCCTCGGAGTGCGGAACCTTCACCCACTGGGTCGCCGACCCGGTCAGCGTGTACGCTCCGCGGGACATCTCCTCATACATGTTCTTCATGGTGTAGCCGGAGATGTCGAAGCCCGGCTTGCCGTCGGGTCCGGTGAGGTCGGTGCGCACCCGGTCGGTGATGCCCTCGTCGGTGAAGAGCATCTTGTTGTAGTGCTCACTGGAGAAGTCCGGCACCCACATCGAGTTGTTGTCGAGGTGCTCGGCATCGGCGGGGTCGGGGATGTTGTTGTGCAGGGTGGGGCCCTGCACACTGCCCGGCTTGCAGGTCGTCTCGCCGAACGCGGTGGGCACGTACAGATCGCTGAAGTCGTCGGTGCCGTCGAACTCCACGAGGATCGTGAGCAGCTTCGCCTGCTGGGTCGTCTTCGACTTCTTCAGCTGCTTCGGGCTCTTGCCGGTCTTCAGAGCCTTCGCCTCGGTCTTCGCGAGCTGCGCCGCAGCACGCGGGTTTCCCTGCGCGAACTTCTGATCGTTCTTGATCGCGCGCTCGAGGGCCTTGCCGCCCAGCGAGCGCTTGGTCTGCCCCTTCGTGTTCGCGATCGGCTGGTCGGCCGGCACCTCGACGACCTTGTCGGTGCGGGGGGCGACGTAGTTCATGTAGTACTCGTCGGATCCGATCGTCGGCGCCGCCTGCGGTGCACCGGGGTCGGAGGATGGAGCCGCGGTCGCGGGGGCGCCGCCGAAGGCCGTCAAGCCTGCGGCTGCGATCACGAACGCGGACGTCGCCGCTGCAGCGCGTCGTCGCGTGCGGGCAGTCCGTTGTGACATCAGTTCTCCCTTCGGACACCGTCACGAGGGATGTTCGCGACGATGCGAAATGACGCGCCCCGGTCAGGGCGCACAGATAAGGGTTTACCCGCCGAGGGCGGCGAAGGGAAGACCGACCTGCGGGATCGTGCGCATTCGTGACCTCGGCGATGACTGCCGCCGATTTACTAGGGCCCCCTAGTAATCCGTCGGCGCGCGGACTATCCTGGCAGTGTGCCAAAGAGGTCACAGAGGAGCGTCACCACAATGACTCGCATGATCCCCCATTTCATAGGCGGAAAGCACGTTCACACCACCGGCGGCCGCGTGGCGGACGTCTTCGAGCCCAGCTCCGGCGTGGTGCAGGCCCGCGTTCCGCTCGCCACCGCGGACGAGGTGCGCGCAGCGATCGAGGTCGCCGAGCAGGCGCAGCCGGGGTGGGCGGCGACGAACGCACAGAAGCGCGCCCGCGTTCTCATGCGCTTCGTGGATCTGGTCAACCGCGACATGGACGAGCTGGCGCGCCTGCTCTCCAGCGAGCACGGCAAGACGTTCGAGGACGCCAAGGGCGACGTGCAGCGCGGCCTCGAGGTCATCGAGTTCTGCATCGGGGCGCCGCACCTGCTCAAGGGCGAATACTCCACCGGCGTCGGCACCGGCATCGATGTGTACTCGATGCGCCAGCCGCTCGGCGTGGTGGCGGGAATCACCCCGTTCAACTTCCCGGCGATGATCCCGCTGTGGAAGGCGGGACCGGCGATCGCCGCCGGCAACACCTACATCCTCAAGCCCAGCGAGCGCGATCCGTCGGTGCCGGTCAAGCTCGCCGAGCTCTTCCTCGAGGCGGGTCTGCCCGCCGGGGTGTTCAACGTGGTGCACGGCGACAAGGAGGCCGTCGACGCGCTCATCACCGATCCACGGATCCAGGCGGTCGGCTTCGTGGGGTCGACGCCGATCGCGGAGTACATCTACACGACCGCGATCGCCCACGGCAAGCGCGCGCAGTGCTTCGGGGGCGCGAAGAACCACCTCATCGTCATGCCAGACGCCGACCTGGATCAGGTCGCGGACGCGCTGATGGGAGCCGGATTCGGCTCGGCCGGTGAGCGCTGCATGGCGATCTCGGTGGCCGTGCCGGTGGGGGAGAAGACCGCGGATGCCCTGGCGGCCAAGCTCACCGAGCGCGTCGCCGAGCTCAAGGTCGGCCCCTCGCTCGAGGAGGGCTTCGACTACGGCCCGCTTGTGACCCGTGACGCGGTGGCGCGCGTCACGGACTACATCCAGCAGGGCGTGGACGCGGGCGCGACGCTGCTCGCCGACGGGCGCGGGTTCACCGTACCGGGGCACGAGGAGGGCTTCTATCTGGGGCCGACGCTGTTCGATCACGTCACCACCGATATGGCCGTCTACCGCGAGGAGATCTTCGGGCCGGTGCTCGTGATCGCTCGCGCCGCCGACTACGAAGAGGCGCTGGCGATGGCATCCGATCACGAGTACGGCAACGGGGTCTCGATCTTCACGCGCGACGGGGACTCGGCGCGCGACTTCGCCGCCCGCGTCAACGTCGGCATGGTGGGGGTGAACGTGCCCATCCCGGTGCCCATCGCCTACTTCACCTTCGGCGGCTGGAAGCGCAGCGGCTTCGGCGACCTCAACCAGCACGGCACAGACGCCTTCCGCTTCTACACCAAGACCAAGACCGTGACGAGCCGCTGGCCGTCGCACGGAATCCGCGACGGGGCCAGCTTCGTCATGCCCACGATGTCCTAGGAGCCGAAACCATGACCATGATCGACAGCACCGCCGTCACCGATGAGGAGCGCGAGGCGATCCTCGGCGCCGTGCGCGAGTTCGCCGACGCAGAGCTCGCTCCGCACGCAGCCGAGCGGGACGAGAAGCACCTGTTCCCCCGCGAGTCGCTGCATCGCGGGGGCGAGCTGGGTCTGGGCGGCATCTACGTCGGCGAGGAGTTCGGCGGCACCGGACTGGGCCGCGTCGACACCGTCGCCATCTTCGAGGAGCTCGCCAAGGGCGATCCCACTGTGGCGGCGTACATCTCCATCCACAACATGGTCGCTTGGATGATCGACACCTACGGTGACGACGAGCAGCGCGCGCAGTGGGTGCCCGCCCTCGCCGCGATGGAGCTGTTCGGTGGCTACTGCCTCACCGAACCCGGCGTGGGATCGGATGCCGCAGGCCTCGCCACCACCGCGCAGCGCGACGGCGAGCACTACGTGCTCAACGGCGTGAAGCAGTTCATCTCCGGCGCGGGGGAAGCCGGCGTCTACGTCGTGATGGCCCGCACCGGCGGGCCCGGGTCCGGCGCCAAGGGCGTCTCGGCGTTCCTGGTGCCCGGCGATGCCGAGGGACTGAGCTTCGGCGTGGCCGAGAAGAAGATGGGATGGCACGCCCAGCCCACCCGCCAGGTGATCTTCGACGGTGTGCGCGTGCCGGCATCCGCCATGCTGGGCGAGGAGGGGCGCGGCTTCGCGATCGCCATGTCGGCGCTCAACGGCGGGCGACTGAACATCGCCGCGTGCTCGCTCGGCGGGGCGCAGTGGGCGCTCGAGAAGGCCGTGCAGTACGTGCACGAGCGGGTCGCGTTCGGCGAGCCGCTCGCCGAGAAGCAGTCGATCCTGTTCGCGATCGCCGACATGCGCACCGAGCTGCAGGCCGCGCGCCTGATGGTGCACGACGGCGCGCGGGCCGTGGACGAGAAGGCGCCGGATGCCACGATGCGCTGTGCGATGGCGAAGCGGTTCGCGACGGATGCCGCATTCGACGTCGCCAACCGCGCGCTGCAGCTGCACGGCGGATACGGCTACCTGCAGGACTACGGCATCGAGCGGGTGGTGCGCGACCTGCGCGTGCACCAGATCCTCGAGGGCACGAACGAGATCATGCGGCTCATCGTCGGACGCGAGATGCTGCGTCCGGCAGGGTCGGCCTCGCTCCAGCGCAGCGGCGAGAACCAGATGCGGAGCGCATCATGACCCGCGTCGCCTTCCTCGGCCTCGGCCACATGGGCCTGCCCATGGCGGTGAACCTGGTCCGCGCCGGGCACGAGCTGCACGGCTTCGACCTCGTTCCGGCCGCGATCGATGCGGCGCGCGACGCCGGCATCCCGGTCGCCGGCAGCGGCGCGGAGGCCGTTGCGGATGCCGAGGTGGTGATCACCATGTTCCCCGCCGGCCGGCACGTGATCGCCGCCTACCGTGACGAGCTGCTGGCAGCCGCGCAGCCGGGCACCCTGTTCATCGAATCGTCGACGATCGCCGTCGACGAGGCGCGCACCGCCCACGAGCTCGCGCTCGCCGCGGGGCATCGCAACATCGACGCGCCGGTGTCGGGCGGCGTGGTCGGCGCCGAGAACGGCACACTGGCGTTCATGGTGGGCGGTGCTGACGACGACTTCGCGGCAGCCCTCCCGCTGCTCGAGACGATGGGCAAGCGCATCGTGCACTGCGGCGGCCCCGGTCTCGGGCAGGCGGCGAAGGTGTGCAACAACATGATCCTCGCGGTCTCGCAGATCGCCGTCGCCGAGGCGTTCGTGCTCGGCGAGCGGCTGGGCCTCGAGCACCAGGCGCTGTTCGACGTCGTCTCGCAGGCATCCGGCCAGTGCTGGTCGATCACGACCAACTGCCCGGTGCCCGGCCCGGTGCCGACCAGTCCCGCCAACCGCGACTACCAGCCCGGCTTCGCCGGCGCGCTCATGGCGAAGGACCTCGGACTCGCCCTGCAGGCGATCGAGAGCACGGGGACGGATGCCAGGATGGGCCGGCTCGCCCAGCAGCTGTACGCCGCGTTCGCCGCGGGAGACGGCGCCGGCCGTGACTTCTCGGGCATCATCACCGACATCCGCGACGGGCACTCCGGGAGCTGACCTACGAAGTGGCTCCCTGAGCCTGTCGAAGGGAGTGATCGCGGACGCCTGAGATACTGGACTCACCGCAGTGCCGCGGAGGAGGGGGCGACATGGCTGAGTACGAGACGATCATCGTCGAACAGCGAGGACGGGTGGGCTGGATCACCCTGAACAGACCCGAGGCGCTCAACGCCTTGAACGGCCGGGTGTCGCAGGAGGTCGCCGAGGCGGCATCCGCTTTCGACGCCGACGACGGCATCGGCGCCATCGTCGTGACCGGATCCGAGCGCGCCTTCGCCGCCGGTGCGGACATCAAGGAGATGGAGTCGAAGACGGCGACCGAGATGCTCGAGACCGACCACTTCGGCGCGTGGACGCGCTTCGCGGCAGTGCGCACGCCGGTGATCGCGGCGGTCTCGGGCTATGCGCTCGGCGGCGGATGCGAGCTCGCGATGATGTGCGACATCATCCTCGCCGCCGACACCGCCACCTTCGGTCAGCCCGAGATCAATCTCGGCGTCGTGCCGGGCATGGGCGGCACGCAGCGCCTGATCCGCGCCGTGGGCTACTACAAGGCGGCAGAGCTGATCCTGTCCGGGCGTTCGATCAAGGCCGACGAGGCCGAGCGCATCGGTCTGGTCTCCCGCGTGGTGCCGGCGGCGGATCTGCTCGACGAGGCGACCCGCCTCGCCGAGAGCATCGCCGCGAGGTCGCTGCCCTCGCTGTACGCGGCCAAGGCGACGCTGGATGCCGCGATGGAGACCACGCTCGAAGCCGGCCTCGCTGTCGAGAAGCAGCAGTTCGCCGCCCTGTTCGACACTGCAGATCAGAAGGAGGGGATGGCGGCTTTCCGTGAGAAGCGCCCCCCTCATTTCCAGCACGGATGAGCGTCGCCATGGAAGCGCTGCCTGACGACGACGACCTGACCCTCTCCGAGGAGGACCGACGCGAGCTCGTGCAGTGGACGGTGGCCTGCGCGGAGCGGATGCTGCCGCTGTTCCTCGCCGAGCGACCGCACGACTCCCGTCCGCGGGAGGCTCTCGATGCTGCGCAGGCGTTCATGCGCGGCGAGCTCGGGATCGACGAGGTGCGCGAGCTCTCGTTCGCCTGCCATGCGGCGGCGCGCGAATCCATCGACCCGGGCGCGGTCGCTGCGGCCCGGGTGTGCGGGCAGGCGGCCGCCGTCGCGCACATGGCGGGGCATGCCCGGCAGGTGCCGCGCTACACCGCCAAGGCCTTCCCCGACGACCGCTCGCGCCGCGACGAGGAGCTCGCCTGGCAGCGGATGCAGGTGCCCGAGCGCTTCGACCACTACGTCTACGAGGGTGACTGACACCGGCGCATCGCTCGTCGGGCGGCGATTCGCGCGGGCTGAGGTGGTGCCGCGCTGTTGGTGCGGCTCAGAGCGGGTCGGGAAGGGGCCGCGGATCGGTGAAGTCGCCGGCGTTCTTGCGCAGGCGGGCGACGATCGCGACGAGGGATGCCGCGTCGTCGGCATCCAGTCCCGGCGAGGAGAAGACCTCGGTGTTCAGCGCAGCCGTGGCCCGCTCCACGAGGTCGCGGCCGGAGTCGGTGAGGGTGAGCAGCGCTGCTCGGCCGTCGTGCGGATGCGGGTCGCGGCGCACCAGTCCGTCGCGCACGAGCCGCTCGGCGATGCTCGTGACGCTCGTCGCGTGCACCTGCAGGCGGGCGACGACGCTCGACAGCGGCAACGTGCCGGTGCGGCTGAACGCCAGCAGACGCAGCACCTCGTAGCGGGCGAAGGTCACCTGGAAGGGTCTGAGTGCGGCATCCACCCGCGCCAGCAGCAGCTGCTGGGCGCGCATCACGCTGGTGACCACGGCCATGCCGTCGGCGGCGTCCGACCAGCCGTGCGCGAGCCACTGCCGCTTCGCCTCGGCGAGCGGGTCGATGGGCAGCGGACGGGGACGGGCCATGGACCCACGCTAGCGTCTCGGCCGTCCCGCCGTCGGCCGTCTTCGAAACTCAGTATCATTAGCTGTGACACGCGATGTCATACCGGTGCGCGAGTAGGATCGGTACTGGCGTGAGGGAGGTTCGATGAAGATCTACGTCCTGGTGAAGGAAGTGCCCGACACCTACGGAGACCGCAAGCTCGATCTCGAGACCGGCTTGGCCGATCGGACGGCCGGCGAGGTGGTGCTCGACGAGATCACCGAACGCGCTCTCGAAGTGGCCCTCTCGTACGCGGACAAGAACCCCGGCACCGAGGTGGTGAGTCTTTCGATGGCGCCCGAGACGGCGACGGCATCCGTCCGGCGCTCCCTCGCGATCGGAGCCGGATCGGCCGTGCACATCGTCGACGACGAGCTGCGCGGCGCGGATCTCACGCTCACCGCCGAGACGCTCGCGGCCGCGATCCGACGCGGCGAGCCGGATCTCGTCATCACGGGCAATCTGTCCACCGACGGCCTTGGCGGAGTCATCCCGGCCATGCTCGCTGAGCACCTGGGCTGGACGCAGGCCACGGCCCTCAGCGCGGTCGACATCAGCGCCGACGGGCTCACCGGCACCCGCAGCGGCGACGACGGCACCCAGGAGGTCCGCGCGACGCTGCCCGCGGTCATCTCGATCACCGAGGCGCTGCCGGACGCCCGCTTCCCGAACTTCAAGGGCATCATGGCGGCCAAGAAGAAGCCGCTCGAGGTGCTCTCGCTCGCCGACCTCGGGGTCTCCGCCGATCCCGGTGCGGCTCCGCGGACGATCATGACGGCCATCTCCGAGAAGCCGCCGCGCGCCGCCGGGGTCAAGATCACCGACGAGGGCGATGCTGCCGCGCAGCTCGTCGAGTTCCTCGCACAGAACAGGCTGGTGTGACATGGCGTACCCCGAGAAGCCGATCCTCGTCCTCGTCGACGTCGACCCGACCGGCGCCCCTGCCAGCAGCACCGCGGGGCTGCTCACCGCGGCCGCCTCGATCGGGGCCCCGGTGGCGCTGATCGTGGGCGGCAGCGCCGACGCCGTCGAGACAGTTGCCGCTGCCGGCGCGCAGGTCGTGCTGACGGCATCCGGCGATGCCGCGACACTGACCGTCCCGGTCGTCGACGCGCTGCAGAGCGCCTTCCAGCAGGTGCGGCCGGATGCCGTGCTGATCTCGAACTCCATCGCGGGGCGGGACGCCGGCGGCCGGCTCTCGGTGCGTGAGAAGCTCGCGCTGTCGATGGATGCCGTCGGCGTGAGCCGCGATGAGGAGGGCGTCCTCGCCCAGCACTCCGTGTACGGCGGCTCGTACCTCACCGAGTCCGCGCCCACGTTCGGCCCGCCGATCATCACCGTGCGCCAGGGAGCCATCGACACCTCCGCCGGTGCACCGGGCGCGGCCGGGGCGGCCACGGTCGAGGAGCTGGCGGTGACGGCATCCGGTGCGGTCGCGGCCGCGGCCGAGCCCATCGTCGCGGAGCAAAAGACCTCCACCCGCCCCGAGCTGCGTGGAGCCACCCGGGTCGTCTCGGGCGGGCGCGGGCTGGGCTCGAAGGAGAAGTTCGTGCTCGTCGAGCAGCTGGCCGACGCGCTCGGCGCCGCGGTCGGTGCGTCCCGCGCCGCCGTCGACGCGGGCTACATCCCGTACGCACACCAGGTCGGTCAGACCGGCGTCTCGGTGTCGCCGCAGCTGTATGTCGCACTCGGCATCTCCGGCGCGATCCAGCACCGCGCCGGCATGCAGACCGCGAAGACCATCGTCGCGATCAACAAGGACGGCGACGCGCCGATCTTCGATGTCGCCGACTTCGGCATAGTCGGCGATGTGTTCACGGTCGTGCCGCAGCTGATCGAGGCGCTCGAAGCGCGGAAGAAGTAGCCATGGGCTCCCGAATGCTGCGCCGCGGCCTGCCTCGGGTGACCGGCGGCGAACCCTGGCCTCCCGCCGCACCCGCGCCGGCAGGGGCCCCGACCGCCGGAACGCGCACGGACGAGGCTGCTGCGCTGCCGGTGGAGTCGGTGGCGGCCGCTCCGGTGGCCGACACGCCAGATGTCGGACAGATTCCGGCATCCGATCCGACAAGTGGAGTGTCGGCCCCCGAAACGTCCACGCCTTCCGCCGGTGCCACCACGCGTGCGGCGCTGCGGCGTGGTCTGCCTCGAGTCGCGGGCGGGGAGCCGTGGCCCCCCGCGTCTGCCGCTGCCGGTGCCGTCGTCGCGCCCGTGACCTCCCCGCCTGCGTCGAGTGCACGGGATCTCGCCGAGCGCACGGCATCATCGCGCGAAGAGCCCATGCTCTCGCCGACAAGCAGTGCAGCCGACGCGCGGGCGGATGCCACGCAGGCGGATGCCACGCAGGCGGATGCCACGCAGGCGGATGCAACTGACGGCGCGGCGCTGCGGCGCGGCCTTCCCCGAGTGAAGGGTGGCGAGCCCTGGCCGCCCGCGGGAACCATGCGCATCACCGCCGACGTGCAGCAGCGCGCAGAGGAGCCGGAGTCGATGGCGGCAACGACTCCCGCATCCGCCGCGGTCACCGCTGTCACTGAGCCGCCCGCCGCCGCGCCGGCCGGATCGGCTGCGATCGTCGCATCCGCACGGCCGGACGTCACCACCCCGCTGCCGTTCACGCGCACCGTCTGGCAGGGTCGCGCCCCGCGCCACGCGGCGCTTTCGTCGCCGTCTTCCTCACGCGCCCGGCCCACCTGGCCGCAGGCGATCAGCGGGCTGATCGGCCTGGCCGCACTCGGCCTGCTTGCGGTCGTCGCCGTCTTCCTCACGCGCGCGTTCCTCAGTGTGCCGTTCATGCAGGACTTCCTCGCCGCGTTCCCCGGCGAGTACGAGCCCGCCGTGCATGTGGAGTCCGGCTTCGCCCCGTGGGTGGGCTGGCAGCACTTCTTCAACATGTTCCTGATGGTGCTGATCATCCGCTCGGGGTTGCGAGTGCGCACCGAGAAGCGGCCGACGGTGTTCTGGACGCCGCGCCGCGACGCGAAGGGAAAGATCAGTCTCACGCTGTGGTTCCACCAGGCGCTCGATCTGCTCTGGATGATCAACGGCGTGATCTTCGTGGTGCTGCTGTTCGCCACCGGGCACTGGGCGCGCATCGTGCCCACCAGCTGGGAGGTGCTGCCGAATGCGCTGTCGGCGGCGCTGCAGTACATCTCGTTCGACTGGCCGACCGAGAACGGCTGGAACAACTACAACAGCCTGCAGCAGCTGGCCTACTTCCTCACCGTGTTCGTCGCGGCGCCGCTGGCGATCATCACCGGCTATCGCATGTCGGGACTGTGGCCGAAGAAGGCCGAGAGGCTGTCGAAGGCGTACCCCGTGGAGTGGGCGCGGGCCCTGCACTTCCCGATCATGCTCTACTTCGTGGCGTTCATCATCGCGCACGTGGCGCTGGTGTTCCTCACCGGGATGCTGCGCAACCTCAACCACATGTACGCCGCGCAGGACACCGTGTCGTGGCTCGGATTCGGCGTCTTCGCCGCGTCGATGGTCGTGGTCGTCGCCGGCTGGTTCGCCGCGCGCCCGCTGGTGCTCGCTCCCATCGCGAAGCTTTTCGGGCAGGTCTCCGGCCGCTGACCTGGGCGACGGGACGCCAGTCTGCGCCGACACCCCCAGTTGCCGCCGAGACCCCCAGCTGTGCGCGTCCACAGCTGGGGGTCTCGGCGCGAAGTGGGGGTCTCGGCGGGAGGAGACGAAGCGTCAGGCTCGGACGAACCGCACCTCGGTGAGCGTCTCGCCCAGGAACGGCTCGGTGTGGCTCGCGCCGTCGAGGGTGAAGCCGTTGCGCTGATAGAAGCGGTGCGCGCGCGGGTTGTCGTCCGCCACCCACAGGTAGCTCGGCTCGTCCGAGTAGACGGCCGCGTCGAACAGCCGCTGGCCGATGCCGGTGCCGTGGTAGGCATCGAGCAGGTAGATGAAGTACAGCTCGCGCATCGCCGGCGCGTCCTTGTCACGGGCTGGCCCCGAGCCGACGAAGCCGACGATCTCGCCGTCGACGAGAGCGGCGCTCATGCGGAAGTCGTCGCCCTGCCGGGCCCAGTTCGTCCACAGCTCCGCGAGCCGGCGCGGCGAGACGCGCTCGAGTGCGGCCTCGCTGATCAGATGATCGTAGGTCTCGTGCCAGCACTGCGCATGCACGCGGCCCAGAGCCTCGGCATCCACATCACGGACCGGACGGACGATGATCTCGGGCTGGGCTTCGCTGCTCATGAGCGTGACTCTACGCGCCACCGCCGTGCACCGGAAATCGGCCTCGGACGCATCTCGGGCACTGTGAGAAACCGCCAATGAAGTTGGGCGAATCATCGTGGATCACTACCATCAGCGGATGTGAATGTGATCTGGCGCACCCTTCTCGTCATCCTGCAGGCCCGGCGGCGGGCGCGTCGCGGCGACATCCTCGACCCAGCGGCGGTCAGTCGCATCCGCCTCACCACGCTCCCCAGCGACCTCGACATCCTGCGCCACATGAACAACGGACGCTACCTGTCGCTGTTCGACCTCGGGCGATGGGATCTGCTGATCCGCAGCGGGCTCTTCGACGCCATGAAGGACCGCGGCTGGTACGCGGTCGTCTCGAGCGAGACCGTGACCTTTCGCAAGTCGCTGCACCTCTGGCAGCGCTTCGACGTCGAATCGCGCTTCGTCGGCCACGACGACAAGGCGGTCTTCCTCGAGCACCGTGCCGTGGTCGACGGCGAGGTCTACGCGCGGGTGATTGTGAGATCCCGGATGCTGCGCCGCCGCGGCGGCACGGTCAGCAACGAGGAGCTCTTCGCCGCGGTGGGCAAGCCAGCGGGACTGCCCGAGGTCGAGCCCTGGATCCACGACTGGGCCTCCGGCTCGGCGCTGCCCTCGACCCGCACCGCGGCGCCCAGCGTCTGGGACTGATCCCAGCCGGTCGCGCGGCTCGCGCGCACGGATGCTGGCGGCATCCAGCATCCGGATGCAAAAATGGATGTGGCGTGCCTGTGTCGCATCTTCCCCGCGCTCCGCATCGAAGCGGCGGGTCGAACTTCCGCCAGGCCCCTGGACAGCGTCCGCCGCACCTTCTTGAGGAGCACTCATGTCCACGCCTGAAACCACTACCCTTCGACCGGCTCAGGGACTGGGTGATGCAGCCACCCGCACGGCGCACCACCGCCGCTACCTGATGTGCCGCCCCGAGCACTTCACGGTCAACTACTCGATCAACCCGTGGATGGAGCCTGCCAAGCCCACCGACACCGCCAAAGCCGTCGAGCAGTGGCAGAAGCTGCACGATCTGTACCTCGAGCTGGGTCACGAGGTCGAGCTCATCGAGCCGCTCGCCGGTTACCCCGACATGGTCTACACCGCCAACGGCGGATTCGTGATCGACGGACGCGCCTACGTGCCCGAGTTCTACTTCGAGCAGCGCAAGGGCGAGGCGCCCGCGTTCGCCGAGTGGTTCCGCGCCAACGGCTTCGACACCGTGCTGCCGAAGGAGGTCAACGAGGGCGAGGGGGACTTCCTGCTCGTCGGTGACGTGATCCTCGCCGGCACCGGCTTCCGTTCGGCAGGAGACAGCCACCGCGAGGTGGGCGAGGTCTTCGGCCGCGAGGTCGTCACCCTCAACCTCGTCGACCCGCGCTTCTACCACCTCGACACCGCGCTGACCGTGCTCGATCCCGTGCAGGGCGTGCAGAACGGCGGCCCCGAGCGGGCCAACATCGCCTACCTGCCGGGGGCGTTCGACGACGCCAGCCGGGCCATCCTCGAGGAGCGCTTCCCGGGTGCGATCCTCGTCTCGGATGAGGACGGCGCGGTGTTCGGTCTGAACTCCGCCAGCGACGGCTGCAACGTGATCATCTCGCCGCGCGCGACCGGGTTCGAGAAGCAGCTGCGCGAGCGCGGCTACAACCCGATCACCGTCGACCTCTCGGAGCTGCTGCTCGGCGGTGGCGGCATCAAGTGCTGCACCCTCGAGCTGCGCGGCGAGTGATGGCCCCTCAGCAGGCTCAGGGACCCGGTCCGGAGCCGCACGTCGCGGAGAACTACCATCCGCTGCCCGTCGTCATCGCCGAGGGTGAGGGGGTGTGGGTGACGGATGCCGAGGGCAGACGCTACCTCGACCTGCTCGCCGCCTACTCGGCGGTGAACTTCGGCCACCGGCATCCGGCGATCGTCGATGCTCTCACCGCGCAGCTGGGCCGGGTGACACTCACCAGCCGGGCGTTCATGAACGACCAGCTCGAGCCCTTCGCCGCGGCGCTCGCCGCGCTGTGCGGCAAGGACCTGGTCCTGCCGATGAACACCGGCGCGGAGGCCGTGGAGACGGGCATCAAGGTCGCGCGCGCGTGGGGCTACCGGGTCAAGGGCATCGGCGAGGGCCGGGCGCGCATCATCGTCGCGGCCGGAAACTTCCACGGTCGCACGACCACGATCATCAGCTTCAGCGACGATGAGCAGGCGCGCGACGACTTCGGCCCGTACACGCCCGGTTTCGACACGGTGCCGTACGGGGATGCGGACGCCATCGCCGCGGCGATCACCGACGATACGGCGGCGGTGCTGATCGAGCCGATCCAGGGCGAGGGCGGCGTGATCATCCCGCCCGAGGGATACCTGCGCCGCGTGCGCGAGCTCTGCGACGAGAAGAACGTGCTGTTCATCGCCGACGAGATCCAGTCCGGCCTCGGCCGGGTCGGCGAGACCTTCGCGTGCGACCGCGAGGGCGTCGTCCCCGACCTTTACCTGCTCGGCAAGGCGCTCGGCGGTGGCATCCTGCCCGTCTCGGCCGTCGTCGGCGACCGCGACGTGCTGGGCGTCATCCGCCCCGGCGAGCACGGCTCGACCTTCGGCGGCAACCCGCTCGCCGCGGCAGTCGGACGCAAGGTCGTCGAGATGCTCAGCACCGGCGAGTTCCAGGAGCGCGCGCGAGGGCTGGGGGAGCACCTGGCATCCGTGCTCGAGCCGCTGACCGGCCACGGCGTGAGCACGGTGCGCATCGCCGGACTGTGGGCCGGAGTCGACATCGACCCGGCGTACGGCACCGGGCGTGAGATCGCCGAGAGGCTGCGCCAGCGCGGCGTGCTCGTCAAGGACACCCACGGCCAGACGATCCGCATCGCCCCGCCGCTGGTGATCCGTGCGACCGAGCTCGACTGGGCCGTCGAGCAGCTGCGCCTCGTGCTCGAGGCCTGACGCCGATCAGTCCTTCAGGAACGTCCCGGAGTCTCGGGGACGCACATCCGGGTCGTCGAGCCCGGCCAGCTCGTCCTCGGCGATGAGCTCGTCGACGTCGAGCGTCGAGGGGGAGGCGTCGACGTGGCTCTCGGCTGCCAGCGCGCCCGGGGTCGCCCGTGCGGGGTCGGCCGGCGCGACCGGCAGTCCGAACGAGCGCTGCAGGCGCCGCACCCAACGCGGCTGGGCGCCTAAGAGCCCGGTCGCGTCGTGCGCCTCGACCTCGAGACCGTAGTAGTCGCCGATCTTGTCGATGAACTGCGCGCGCTCGGCGCGCGCGTACGCGCGACGCTCGCGGGTGAACGCGACGACCGTCGACCAGCACATCAGCAGCATCACGATGCTGAACGGCAGCGCGATGGTGATCGCGGCCGTCTGCAATGCGGTGAGGCCGCCGGAGAGCAGCAGGGCGATCGCCAGCAGCGCGGTGACCGCCACGAAGAACGTGCGGATCCAGCGCTTGGGCTCGGGGTTGCCGCCCGTGGCGATCATGCCCATGACGAGCGCGCCCGAGTCGGCCGACGTGATGAAGAAGATCGCCAGCAGCAGGATGGCGCCGATGCTCACGACGGCCGAGCCGGGCACATGCTGCAGCATCGCGAACAGCGCGCCCTGCAGGTCGACGCTGCCGTCGGCCGCGGTCAGAGTACCGGGCTCTGCCAGCTCGAGCGCGAGGGCCGATCCGCCGAGCACCGAGAACCAGAGGATGCCGAGCAGGGTCGGCACGAGGATGACGCCGACGACGAACTCGCGGACCGAGCGGCCCTTCGACACGCGCGCGATGAAGATCCCGACGAACGGCGCCCACGAGATCCACCAGCCCCAGTAGAACGACGTCCACGACGCCTGCCACTGCTCGCCGGCCGCGCCCTGGAACGCGCTGACGTTGAACGACAGGCCGACGAAGTTCTGCACGTAGTAGCCGATCGACTGCACGAACTCGCGCAGCAGGAACTCGGTCGGCCCCATCGCGAGGAGGTAGATCACCAGCAGCCCGGCGAGCACGAGGTTGATGTTCGAGAGCCACTTCATGCCCTTGGTCACCCCGGAGAGCACCGAGAGCAGCACGAACACCGAGATGACGAGGATGAGCACCACCTGCGTCGTCTCATCCGGATCGGCGATCCCGGCCGAGTGCAGCCCGGCGCTCATCTGCAGAACCCCCAGACCGAGCGATGTCGCGACACCGAACAGAGTCCCCACCAGCGCGATCACGTCGATAGCGTGCCCCCAGCCGCCCTCCACCTTGCGGCCCAGGAGCGGCTCGAGTGTCCAGCGGATGGACACCGGGCGGCGGCGGCGGTGGATCGCGTAGGCCAACGCCAGGCCGATCACCACGTAGATAGACCAGGCGTGCACGCCCCAGTGCAGATAGGTCTGCCCCAGCGCCGCCTGGGCGAGCTGCTCCGGCGTGCCCGTGACGCCGGGGCGTGGATTCGAGAAGTGCGAGAGCGGTTCGCTGACGCCGTAGAAGACCAGACCGATGCCCATGCCGGCGGCGAACAGCAGCGCGAACCAGCTCATCAGCGAGAACTCCGGCTCTTCATCGTCGCGGCCCAGCTTGATGTCGCCGAAGCGGCTGAAGCCCATGAAGAGGCAGAACGCGACGAAGAAGGCGGCGATCAGCACGTAGTACCAGTTGAACGCGTTGACGATGCTCGTCTGGATGCCATCGAACACCGACTCGGCAACGCCAGGCAGCAGCAGCGCGAACAGTGCGAACAGCACGACGATGGCCGCGGCCGGCCAGAACACCCACCGCAGCACCTGCGGGTCTCGACGATCGCTCATGCGCCCCAGGCTACTCGCGGCGACCTGCTCAGGCGGGGGTGTCATCGGGGTCGAGCGACTTCAGCGCATCGCGTTCGACGGCGGTGTCGGCGGTCAGCTGCTCCTCGGTGTTCTCGTCGCCACCGAGCGGCGCGTCCTCCTCGAGGAGGGGGGCCGCGTCGTCGTCGCCGGTCGCGTCGCCACCGCTCGTGTCGTCGCTCGGGGATGCCGTCGCCGAGGCGAATCCCTGCAGCGGCTCGGGCAGGCGGGGCATGCCGCTGCCGAGCGGGTCGTGACCGGGCACGTGCGGATGCTGGCCGGCGGGCGATCCGTACTTCGGGGTGGGCTGCTGAGCAGCGCCGTCCTGGGAGGTCTGATCCTGGTCGTCCATGCGTTGACGGTAGCGGGCGCGTCGAGCTCAGCCGCACCCCCTTGACACCTCGCGCACGTGAGCGCGGCTGTCAGTCCTCGCGCGGCTCCTTCAGCCGGATCGGGGTGGTGGCCGCCGTGCGGTCGTCGTACGACGCGGGGTCCATCGCCTTGATGACCGACAGCGGGCGCGTCTCGTCGAGGGTGAGCCGGAAGCGCCGGCCTGCATGGCGGTGCAGCCGGCCGGACCACAGCATCCATCCCACCCCGATGCCGAAGGCGACGATCCCGGCGATGCCGCCGACGAGGATCGCCGTGCGGGCCGAGAAGGCGTCGACGATCCAGCCGGCGATGGGCGCCCCGATCGGGGTGGAACCCATGATCACCGCCATGTACAGCGCGAGCACCCGCCCGCGCAGCGCCGCGTCGGTGGTGGTCTGCACGTAGCCGTTCGCGGTCGTGAGCATCGAGACGGTCGAGAACCCGACGAGGATGAGCACCGCGGCGTAGCTCCAGTAGGTGGGCATCACCGAGGAGACCACGGATGCCACCCCGAAACCGCCGGCGGCCATGACCAGCACGCGCACGCGGGCGCGGTCACGCCGCGCGGCGAGCAGCGCTCCGCCGAGCGAGCCGATCGCGAGCACGGAGCTGAGCAGCCCGTACCCGTCCGCGTTGCGGCCGAACTCCAGCGCCATGGTGGAGGCGAAGATGGGGAAGTTCATGCCGAACGCGCCGATGAGGAAGACCATCACGAAGACGACGAGCAGGTCCGGCCGACCCCGCACGTAGCGGAAGCCCTCCCCGAGCCCGCCCGAGCGCTTCCCCGTCACCCTTGGCATGAGCTCGTTCACCCGGATCAGCGACAGCGCGATGATCATGGCGAGGAAGGTGACGGCGTTGGCGACGAACACCCAGCCAGAGCCCAGCAGCACGATGCCGATGCCGCCGATCGCGGGCCCGACGAGGCGCGCCATGTTGAAGGCCGCCGAGTTCAGGGCGACGGCGTTCGAGGTGTCCTCCAGGCTCACCATGTCGGACACGAACGCCTGCCGGGCCGGCGCGTCGAACGCGTTGGCGACACCGAACGCCGCGGCGAACGCGAACATCAGCGGCAGCGTCATCACGCCGCTGAGCAGCAGAGTCGCGACGCCCACGGCCAGGAGCATCAGGGCCGTCTGCGTGCACAGCAGCACCTTGCGACGGTCGAACCGGTCGGCCACCCAGCCGGTCAGGCTCACCAGCACCAGCGGCGGACCGAACTGCAGGGCCATCGTGACGCCCATCGCGGTCGCGTCGTTGTCGGTGAGCTCGGTGAGCACCACCCAGTCCTGCGCGGTGGCCTGCATCCAGCCGCCGATGTTCGAGATGATGCCGCCGAGGAACCAGGTGCGGTAGTTGAAGCTGCGGAACGAGCGGAACATCGCGGGGACCTCGCGCGGTGCGCGACGGCGCGCTCCGACGTCGCGGCGGGGCGAGGATGCGCGGTTCATGCGTCGGCCATCCGTCGCAGCAGGCCGGATGCCGCGTGCAGCACGGCCAGCTCGTCGTCGGCGAAGTCCTGGCGGTCGATCAGGTCGGCGAGCAGGCGGTCGCGCTTGCGGATCGTCTCGATGACGACGCTCTCGCCCTGTGCGGTGAGCTCGACATACACCCGACGGCGGTCGTCGTCATCGGGCACGCGCACGACCAGCCCCAGCTCGGCGAGACCGTTGACGGTCGCGCTCATGGTGGGAGCGGTGACGTGCTCGTGCTCGGCCAGGCCCGAGATCGTGCGTCGCCCGTGCACGCGCAGCGCCCCGAGAGTGGCGAGCTGCGCATCGCTCATCGCGTCCACCGCGCGCGCGGAGCGCAGCCGGCGGGTGAGGCGGAAGAGCGCGTAGCGCAGCTCGGCAGCGGAGTCGGTGAGATCGGCAGTCATTACTTAGATAGTCTAACTAAGTTTCCGCCGGATGGGAGGGCTGATGGCGCTCGCGGTCTCCGTAGACTCGTGCCATGCCCGTCAGAACAGCGGAGTTCGTCGATGCGTACGGCATCGCCATCGTCTACGACATCCATGAGGCCGTCGGCCCTGCACGCGGCGTGGTGCAGCTGCTGCACGGCGTAGGCGAGCACGCGGGGCGCTATGCCCGCACCATCGCGATGCTCACCGACGCGGGCTTCCACGTGTACGCCGACGATCACCGCGGCCACGGGCGCACCGGCATCCGCCAGTACGGCGGCCCGGAGAAGCTCGGCCGGCTCGGTCCGGGCGGTCTGCGGGCGGCCGTGGCGGCATGCGCGCAGCTCACCGCGATCATCCGCGACGAGCATCCCGACCTGCCGCTCGTGCTGCTCGGGCACTCCTGGGGCTCCTTCCTCGCCCAGATGATGCTGAACCGGCATCCGGAGCACTACGACGCGGTCGTGCTCACCGGCTCGGCCCTGCGCACGCCGACCGACCTGAATCCCGCGCCACTGAACGCGCGATGGAAGGGGCCCGAAGCGCACGGTCTCGAGTGGCTCTCGCGCGACGAGGCCGTCTGGGCGGCGTTCCGCGACGATCCGCTGACCATCGAGGTGCCGCTGCTGAAGCTGTTCGGGCCGGTCGAGGCCGCGCGGCTGTACGGCCTGCCCAGGCGCGACCTGGGCCGGGATGTGCCGGTGCTGCTGATGGTCGGTCGCGACGATCCCGTCGGTGGGCCGCGCAGCGTGCACAAGCTGGCCGAGGCGTACCGCCGCCGCTCGGGGCTGACCGACGTCACCACGCTCGTCTACGCCGACGCACGGCACGAGCTGTTCAACGAGCTGCAGCAGGACGAGGTGCGCGCCGACCTTCGCTCGTGGCTCGACGCGCACATCCCGGCGCGCACTTAGGCTGGAGCCGTGCATGGTGAGTACAAGGTTCCCGGTGGAAAGCTCGTCGTCGTCGACCTGGAGGTCGCCGACGGTCTGATCCGCGACTTCCGCCTCGCGGGCGACTTCTTCCTCGAGCCCGACACGGCGCTCGAGGACATCAACGCGGCCGTCGAGGGGCTGCCGGTCGAGGCGGACGTCGCCACGATCGCCGCCGCTGTGCGCGCCGCGCTTCCCCAGGGCGCGCAGCTGCTCGGCTTCTCGCCCGAGGCCGTCGGCACGGTGGTGCGGCGCGCTCTGGTCACCGCCCCCGGCTGGCGCGACTTCGACTGGGAGATCGTGCATGAGAAGGCGGTCTCGCCGCGGATGAACCTCGCCCTCGACGAGGTGCTCACCTCGCGCGTGGGGGAGGGACGACGCCGTCCGACGCTGCGCATCTGGGAGTGGGACGAATCCGCCGTGGTCATCGGCTCGTTCCAGTCGTACCGCAACGAGGTCGACCCCGAGGGCGCGGCGCGCCATGGCTTCGACGTCGTGCGCCGCATCTCCGGCGGCGGCGCGATGATGATGGCCGCCGGCCAGATCATCACCTACTCGCTGTACGTGCCTGCCGCGCTCGTGCAGGGCATGACCTTCGCCGATTCGTACGCCTTCCTCGACGACTGGGTGCTGCAGGCGCTGCGCTCGGTCGGCATCGACGCGACCTATCAGCCCCTGAACGACATCGCCTCGCCGACGGGCAAGATCGGCGGCGCGGCGCAGAAGCGCCTCGCCAACGGCGGAGTGCTGCACCACGCCACCATCTCGTACGACATCGACGGACAGACGATGACCGAGGTGCTGCGGATCGGCCGCGAGAAGCTCAGCGACAAGGGCACCACCTCGGCGGCCAAGCGCGTCGACCCGCTGCGCACGCAGACCGGTATGGAGCGCGCCGAGATCATCGAGCGCTTCAAGAGCACCTTCCGCGCGCTCACCGGCGCGGAGGACGGCGCGATCACCGCTGAGGAGTACGCCGACGCCGAGGCGCTGGTCGAGAGCAAGTTCGCGACCGACGCGTGGCTGCATCGCGTGCCGTGATCGGTTCCGCCCACCCCGGCTCGGTCGAGATCATCGAGGGCGACAACCTCGAGGTCGCCGCGTCGATGGCATCCGCTTCGTTCACCCTCGTCTACCTCGACCCGCCGTTCAACACCGGCCGGATCCGTGAGCGCGAGGTGGTCACCGCGCGGCGCCTGATCACAACTCCGGAGAACTCCGCCGATTCGACGGCGCAGCACGCCGGATCGGCGGTTGCGGGTGCGGATCTCCGGAGTTCTGACCCGCTCGAGGTCGAGAAGGAGATCCGGTTCGGGTTCCACGGTCACTCGTACGAGCGGGTGCGCGGCATGCTGCGCACGTTCGACGACCGGTTCGACGACTACGGCGCGTTCCTCATGCCGCGGCTGGAGGAGGCCTGGCGTCTGCTCGCCGACGACGGCACCCTGTACCTGCACCTGGACTACCGCGAAGCGCACTACGCCAAGGTCATGCTCGATGCCGTGTTCGGGCGCGACTGCTTCCTCAACGAGCTGATCTGGGCGTACGACTACGGGGCGAAGTCGCGTAGCCGGTGGCCGACCAAGCACGACACGATCCTCGTGTACGTCAAGACGCCCGGCCGGCACGTGTTCAACGCCGACGACATCGACCGCGAGCCGTACATGGCGCCGGGCCTGGTCACCGCCGAGAAGGCCGCGCGCGGCAAGCTGCCCACGGATGTGTGGTGGCACACGATCGTGCCGACCACCGGTCGCGAGAAGACGGGATATCCGACGCAGAAGCCCGAGGGGGTGCTGCGGCGCATCGTGCAGGCGTCTTCGCGGCCGGGCGATCGGGTGCTGGACCTGTTCGCCGGTTCCGGAACGACCGGCGCCGTGGCATCCGCTCTCGGTCGCGACGCGGTACTCGTCGACGACAATCCCGAGGCGATCCGGGTGATGCGCGAGCGCATGCCGCACGCCGCTGTCCGCCCCACCCCCGCGTGAGCCCTCGCCCCGCCACGGGTCATGCCCGCCTGCACGGGCCAAACCAACGGGGGGTCAGAAAATGCCGCATGCGAGGGGTGTGATGCGGCATTTTTTGACCCCTCGTAAGGGGGGGTCAGGGGGCGACGCGGCGATGCGCGGCGAAGGCGTCGCGGAGCGCGGTGCGAACGACGTCCACGGCCTCATCCGCCCGCGACGAGGACCGGACCGCCAGAAACACCTCCCGCACCGGCGAACCCGGCAGGTCGGCCACGGTGAGCGGGCTGGGCTCGTCACCCCAGATGAGATCGGGCAGCATGCCGACGGCGTGACCGGATGCCACCAGGCGCACGTGCGCGGTGAGGTCGGCCGCCTCGAAGCGCACATCCGGATCGAACCCGGCGGCGCGGCACTGCTGCACCGCCCACTGCCGGGCAGCGGTTCCCTCCGGCTCCATCACCCAGGCGCGGTCACGCAGTTCGGTCAGCGGCAGCGGATGCTCCGCCGGCGGCAGCACGATGCGGATCGGATCCTCTCCCAGCAGGTCGTGCTCGACGCCGTCGCGGCGCTCCCGGGTGTGGCCCGGGTACTGCTCGGCGATCACGAGGTCGAACCGTCGCGCCCACAGCTCGAACAGGCTCTCCTCGGGAGGAAGCTCGGCCAGCTCGACACGCAGTTGCGGGGCCCGTTCGGCGATGAGGGTGAGTGCGGCCGGCACGATCGTCTCGGCGGCGGTGGGCATGGCCGACATCCGCACCGGCTCCCATCCGGCGTGCGCGGTCAGCGCCGCGCGGGCCGCCTCATCCAGTTCCAACGCGCGAGCCGCGTGCGCGGCGAGCATGCGCCCCTGCGGCGTCAACCGCACCCGACGGCCGTCGGGTTCGAGCAGAGCCACCCCGGCCTCTTTCTCCAGCAGCGAGAGCTGCTGAGAGACCGTCGAGGGGGAGTAGGAGAGGGATGCGGCGACACCGGCGATCGTGCCGCGCAACGACAGCTCGTGCAGCAGCCGCAGACGTCTCAGCTCGAACATCGCGCGCTCCTTCAATAGATCGGCTCTCTCGAAGGATACCCTTCGCAAATGATCGCTTTTCCCGGAAGGTGCGTGGGGTCATCATGAGATCATGACCACGCCTGCGCCCTCCGCTGAAGCATCCATCGCCGAGATCGCCGCGCTCGGCGACGACGCCGTCGCCCTCGTGAAGAAGTGGCTCGCCGAGAGCCGCGACGTGCCCGTCGACGCGGCCGGGCAGCGGCTGGCCGGCGTGCTGCGTGACCCGCACGGACTCGACTTCACCGTCGGCTTCGTCGACGGCGTGGTACGCCCGGAGGACCTCAAGGTCGCCGCCGGCAAGCTCAAGGAGCTCGTGCCGCTGACCCCCGGCTTCCTGCCCGCGCCGATGCGCGCCGCGATCGGGCTCGGCGGCGTCACGGCCGGCGTCCTGCCGGGAGTCGTCGTCCCCTCCGCCCGTGCCGTGCTGCGTCAGATGGTGCGTCACCTCATCGTCGATGCTCGCGACGAGAAGCTGGGCGCCGCGATCAAGCACATCCGCGAGACGCAGGACGTCAAGCTCAACATCAACCTGCTGGGCGAGGCGATCCTCGGCCGTGAGGAGGCGAAGCGCCGCCTCGAGGGCACGCGTCGCCTGCTCGAACGCGACGACGTGGACTACGTCTCGATCAAGGTCTCGTCGACGGTCGCCCCGCACAGCCCGTGGGCGTTCGACACCGCGGTGGCGGATGCCGCCGAGGCGCTGCTGCCGCTGTACCGGATCGCCGAACGCGGCCGGAAGTTCATCAACCTCGACATGGAGGAGTACAAGGACCTCGATCTCACCATCGCGGTGTTCACCAGCATCCTGGACCGTCCGGAGTTCAAGAACCTCGAGGCCGGCATCGTGCTGCAGGCGTACCTGCCCGATGCGCTCGCCGCGATGATGCGCCTGCAGGAGTGGGCCGCCGCGCGCGTCGCCGACGGCGGTGCGGCCATCAAGGTGCGCGTGGTGAAGGGCGCCAACCTGCCGATGGAGACGGTGGATGCCGAGACGCACGGCTGGCCGCTGGCGACCTGGGCGACCAAGCAGCAGTCCGACTCCTCGTACAAGGCCGTGCTCGACTACGCGATGCACCCCGAGCGCATCGCGAACGTGCGCATCGGCGTCGCCGGGCACAACCTCTTCGACATCGCACTCGCCTGGCTGCTCGCCGAGCGGCGCGGGGTCACCGACGGCGTCGAGTTCGAGATGCTGCTGGGCATGGCCTCCGCGCAGGCGCAGGTCGTCAAGCGCACCGTCGGCTCGCTGCTGCTGTACACCCCGGTCGTGCACCCGGACGAGTTCGACGTCGCGATCGCGTACCTCATCCGGCGGCTGGAGGAGGGGGCGAGCCACGAGAACTTCATGTCGGCGGTGTTCGACCTCGACAGCGATTCCGCCCTGTTCGAGCGTGAGAAGCAGCGCTTCCTGGCATCCATCGGCACCATCCCGGCCGAGGTGCCAGGGCCGAACCGCACCCAGAACCGCCAGCTGCCCTGCCCTTCGACAGGCTCAGGGGCCCAGGAGGGGTACGTCTTCGTGAACACCCCCGACACCGACCCGTCACTCGCGGCGAACCGCGAGTGGGCGGACGGCATCCGCGCGCGCATGGCCGCGTCCACCCTCGGCGACGACACGGTCGCCGCCAACACCCTGACCGAGATGGCGCAGGTGGAGGAGCGGATCGCCACGGCGGTGGCATCCGGCGCCGCCTGGCGTGCGCTGGGCGCCGACGGGCGGGCGGAGATCCTGCACCGCGCGGGCGACATCCTCGAGGCGCGCCGCGCCGACCTGCTCGAGGTGATGGGCTCGGAGGCCGGCAAGGTCATCGAGCAGGGTGACCCCGAGGTCTCCGAGGCGATCGACTTCGCGCACTACTACGCCGAGAGCGCGCGCAAGCTCGCCGACGTCGACGGTGCGCAGATGCGGCCGGTGGGCCTGACCGTCGTCACCCCACCGTGGAACTTCCCCGTCGCCATCCCGGCCGGCTCCACCCTCTCCGCCCTCGCCACCGGTTCGCCGGTGATCATCAAGCCGGCCAGGCAGGCGCGGCGCTCCGGCGCGGTCATGGTCGAGGCGCTGTGGGAGGCGGGCGTGCCGCGTGACGTGCTGCAGTACGTGCAGCTCGACGGCCGCGAGCTCGGCACCCGGCTGGTCAGCGACCCGGCCGTCGGCCGGGTGATCCTCACCGGCGGGTTCGAGACGGCCGAGCTGTTCCGCGGCTTCCGCGCCGATCTGCCGCTGCTCGCAGAGACGAGCGGCAAGAACGCGATCATCGTCACCCCCTCCGCCGACCTCGACCTCGCGGCGAAGGACGTCGCGTACTCGGCGTTCGGTCACGCCGGTCAGAAGTGCTCGGCCGCTTCGCTGGTGGTGCTGGTGGGGTCGGTGGCGAAGTCTGAGCGCTTCCGCCGTCAGCTCATCGACGCGGTCCGGGCCTACGAGGTGGGCTCGCCGGAGGAGGGCGTGAACCGCATCGGGCCGCTGATCGGCCCCGCCGAGGGCAAGCTGCTCTCTGCGCTCACCGAGCTGCACCCCGGACAGTCGTGGCTGCTCGCGCCCGAGAAGCTCGACGAGGCCGGGCAGCTGTGGCGCCCGGGTATCCGCGACGGCGTGCAGCGCGGCAGCGAGTTCCACCGCGTCGAGTACTTCGGACCCGTGCTCGGCGTGATGACGGCCGATTCGCTGACCGAGGCGATCGACATCGTGAACGACATCGACTACGGCCTGACCAGCGGCATCCACTCGCTCGACGTCGACGAGGTGCAGCAGTGGCTGGCGAACATCGAGGCCGGCAACGTGTACGTCAACCGCGGCACGACCGGTGCCATCGTGCAGCGTCAGCCGTTCGGTGGATGGAAGAAGGCCGCCGTCGGCGCCGGCTCGAAGGCGGGCGGTCCGAACTACCTGGTCGGACTGTCGGGGTGGACGGATGCCGCAGTGCGCTCGACCACCGCGCTCGATGAGCTCGCCGCGTCGGCGGTCGCGCTGGTCGACGACGCGGATGCCGAGTGGCTGCGCGGCGCGCTGGCGACCGACATCGATGCGCACCGCGCCGAGTTCGGCGTGGTCCGGGATGCCACCGGGCTCGTCACCGAGCAGAACGCGCTGCGCTACCAGGCCGTGCCCGTGACCGTCCGCTACGAGGGGTCGCGCGTGGCAGAGGTGCTGCGCGTCGCCGCCGCTGGGCGCCGTGCGGGCGCGCGGGTGACCGTCAGCACCGCCGCACCCCTTCCCGCCCCGGTTCTCACCTGGCTGGGCTCGCACGATGTCGTCGTGGTGACCGAGGACACCGAGGCGTGGGCCGCCCACGCGCGTCGTCTGGCGCGCGCCGGTGGCCGGGTGCGCCTGATCGGGGCGGATGCCGCGGCCACGGCATCCGCTGTCGAGGGCTCGCCGAGCCTGGCGATCTACGCGAACCCGGTGGTCGCGGCCGGCCGCGTGGAGATGCTGACGTTCCTGCGCGAGCAGGCCGTCTCGATCACCGCGCACCGCTTCGGCACCCCGCACCGGTACGAGATCCCGCTGCTCGAGCCCGTGCGCTGAGCCGCCTCGTCGGCAGTCCGCTGGTCTGAGCGCGCGAACGGCGCTCAGACCAGCGGCAGGGCGTCGTCGTAGGCCGAGCGCGACAGGGCGGGCTGGGCGCCGAACACCCGGGTCATCCCTGGCTCGATGCGCCACGCGGGCCATCCGGGGTCGCCGTCGCGGATGAAGGCGACCGCGGCGGCGTGCATCTCGTCGGCGAGGTGCGGGGGCGCCTGCCGTCCGGCGATGCGCGCCACGTGCGGGTCGTCGAGGCAGTCGAACCAGAACGGCACGTCGAGGCAGTGATACGACCAGCCGTTGGTCGGGGACGCCCACGCGAAGCGGTAGACCCAGGTGACGGAGTCCCGTCGCGTCTCCGCGATGCGCACGACGAGCGAGCGGAACACGCGGTCGGTGACGAAGCGCCCCAGCGCGGCACCCGCACCGCGTCGTGCCCGGTTGACCCGCCGCCAGCCGCGCCGCAGGGCGCGAGTCTTCTCGACGATCAGCAGCGCGAGCGGCACGGGCACCCACCGCAGGATGCGCGGGGCGCGGTCGAACACCATAGTGAACTCGTCGTCGGTCGCACCGAGCAGTAGCGGCTTGTCTGCCCCGACGCCGGCGGCGTACGAGTCGACGGTCGGGCGGGTGATCAGCTCGCCGTCGATCACCGGGCCCCACGGGAGGCCGTCGACGAGGGTCGCCGTCGTCGCGGCGAGTCCCTTCTTGCCCAGCAGCGAGGCTTCGTACTGGTGCCGCGTGAGCGTGCGCTCCTTCACCGCGCGGAATCCCTCGAGGGTCGGCTCGCAGCCCACCATCGCGGCGAGGCGCTCGCTGCGCTTGCGGACGCGATCGCGCGGCAGATCACCGAGCGCACCGCTGAGCGAGATGCCGGCGCGGAACAGGTGCTGCGCCTGCGGCATCCCGAGCAGCGTGAGCACCGCGCCGCCGCCGGCCGACTGCCCGGAGATCGTCACGCGCGCCGGGTCGCCCCCGAAGCCGGCGATGTTGCGCTGCACCCACTCCAGCGCCGCGATCCAGTCGCGCACCCCACGGTTGTCGGGTGCGCCGTCGATGACACCGAAGCCGTCGAAACCCAGGCGATAGGAGATGGCGACGACGACGATTCCGTCGCGCACGAAGGCCCGCCCGTCGTACCAGGGGCTCGCCGATGAACCGGAGGAGTACCCGCCGCCGTGGATCCACACCAGCACAGGGAGACCTTCATAGCTGGGTCCCTGAGCCTGTCTCGTGGGTCCCTGAGCCTGTCGCGTGGGTCCCTGAGCCTGTCGAAGGGCAGGTGTGAACACGTTGAGGTTCAGTGTCGCCGTACCGGGGATGCTCGGTTCGGGGATGATGGCGTTCGGCTCCTCGCGCCGCTGCGGTGTGGGGCCGTACTGGGTCGCGTCGAGGGGCTCGGACCATGGCGTGACCGGCTGCGGCGGCTGGAAGCGCCGTCGCCAGGTGGGCGGCGCCGCGTACGGGATGCCGAGGAACGCGAGCGATCCGTCCGGTCGCCGGATGCCGCGCACCGGGCCCTCTGCCGTCTGCGCGATCGGTGCCAGCGCGATGTCCTCCACGCCTCCAGGGTATCCACCGCCGCCGAGGCGTCAGGCCGTGTGGCCGTCGGCCACCGTGAGGGCCTCGTCGATCGCTGACAGGCCGCGCACGAGCTCGTCCTCGGTGATCACCAGCGGCGGGGCGATGTGCGTGCGGTTGAAGTGCACGAACGGCCACACGCCCGCCTTCTTCGCCGCCGTGGCGAACGCGCCCATGGGTGCGGCATCCGCTCCCGACGCGTTGAACGGCACGAGCGGCTCGCGGGTCTCACGGTCGCGCACGAGCTCCACGGCCCAGAACAGACCACGCCCGCGCACCTCGCCGACACTCGGGTGCTTCGACGCCCACGAGCGCAGTGTCGGCTCGACGATGCGCTCGCCGAGGTCGCGGACGCACTCGAGGATGCCGTCGCGCGCGAACACCTCGAAGGTCGCCACGCCGGCGGCACACGCCAGCGGGTGGCCCGAATAGGTCAGCCCGCCGGCGAACGGGGTGGTATCGAAGTGCGCGGCGATCCGGTCGGAGATGATGACTCCGCCCAGCGGCACATACCCCGAGTTCACGCCCTTGGCGAAGGTGATGAGGTCGGGCTGCCCGCCGTACGCCTGAAACGCGAACCACTCGCCCATGCGGCCGAAGCCGACCATGACCTCGTCAGCGATGTACACGATGCCGTGCCGGTCGCACAGCTCGCGCACGCCCTGCAGATACCCCTGGGGTGGGATGAGCACACCGTTGGTGCCGACCACGGATTCGATGATGATGGCGGCGATGGTCGACGGGCCCTCGAGCAGGATGGTCTGCTCGAGGTGCTCGAGAGCGCGCTGCGACTCCTCCTGCGGGGTCTCGGAGTGGAACGGCGAGCGGTACAGGTACGGCCCGAAGAATCGCACGGCTCCGGTGTCGCTGACGTCGTTCGCCCAGCGCCGCGGGTCGCCGGTGAGCGAGATCGCCGTCGACGTCGAGCCGTGATAGCTGCGGTACATCGAGAGCACCTTCCGGCGCCCCGTCGATTGACGCGCGAGGCGCACCGCGTACTCGTTCGCCTCGGCTCCGCCGTTGGTGAAGAACACCTTCTCGAGGCCCTCGGGCGCGACGCCGGCGATCAGCCGGGCGAGCTCGCCACGCACGTCGTTCGCAACGGACGGCTGGATGGTAGCGAGGCGTCCCGCCTGCTGCTGCACGGCGGCGACGAGATCCGGATGCTGGTGACCGAGGTTCAGGTTCACCAGCTGACTGGCGAAGTCGAGGTAGGCGTTGCCGGCGTAGTCCCAGAAGGTCGATCCCGCCCCGGCGGCGACGGGCACCGGGTCGATGAGCGCCTGTGCGCTCCAGGAGTGGAAGACGTGCGCGCGGTCGTCTGCGCGCACCTGCGCCTCGGCCTCGGCATCCGGCAGCGCGTGCGTCGCACCGCACCGGTCGGTGTACTGGCTCATGATCCTGACACCTTCCGCTCAGTGGTTGCTCGGGAAGCCGAGGTCGACCTGCGCGGGCGTGTGGTCGGGCCAGCGCGTGGTGACGACCTTCGAGCGCGTATAGAAGTTGATCGACTCGGGACCGTAGATGTGCGAGTCGCCGAACAGCGAGTCCTTCCAGCCGCCGAACGAGAACGCGCCGACCGGCACGGGAATCGGCACGTTGACGCCGACCATGCCGACCTCGATGTCGAACTCGAACTGGCGCGCGGTTCCGCCGTCGCGGGTGAAGATCGCCGTGCCGTTGCCGAACGCGTTGGCGTTGATCAGCTCCACCGCTTCGGCGTAGCTGTCGACGCGCACGACCGAGAGCACCGGACCGAAGATCTCGTCGTCGTACACCTTCATGCCGGGGCGCACGTTGTCGAGCAGGGTCACTCCGGTGAAGAACCCGTCGCCCTCGAACTGCTTCTGAGTGCCGTCGACGACGACGGTGGCACCCTCGGCAGCGGCACCCTCGACGTACGAGACGACCCTGTCGCGGTGCTCGCGGGTGATCAGCGGCCCCATCTCGGAGGTGGAGTCGGTGCCGTCGCCGATGTGCAGGTCGTCGATGCGGACGCGGATGCCGTCGATCAGGTCGTCGGCGATGTCGCCGACGGCGACCAGCACCGACACAGCCATGCAGCGTTCGCCGGCGGAGCCGTAGGCGGCCGAGATGGCCGCCGCTGCCGCACCGTCGAGGTCGGCATCCGGCATGACGACCATGTGGTTCTTGGCCCCGCCCAGGGCCTGCACGCGCTTGCCGTTGGCGGAGGCACGCTGGTAGATCGACTTCGCGATCGGCGTGGAGCCGACGAAGCTGATGGCGCCGACGTCCTTGGAGTCCAGCAGGGCGTCGACAGCGACCTTGTCGCCGTTGACGACGTTCAGCACGCCGTCGGGCAGACCCGCCTCCTGAAACGCCTTGGCCAGCCAGATCGCCGCCGACGGGTCCTTCTCGCTGGGCTTGAGCACGACGGTGTTGCCGCACGCGATCGCCGAGGCGACCATCCACAGCGGCACCATCACCGGGAAGTTGAACGGCGTGATGCAGGCCACCACGCCGATCGGCTGCTTGACGGAGTGCACGTCGACGCCGCGCGAGACCTGCTCGGCGCGCTCGCCCTTCAGGTGGTGCAGCAGGCCGGCGGCGAACTCGACGTTCTCGATGCCGCGCGACACCTCGCCGGCGGCATCCGAGAGCACCTTGCCGTGCTCGCTGGTCACGATCGCGGCGAGCTCGTCGGTGCGCTCGGCGAGGATCTGACGCAGCCGGAAGAACACATCCGCACGCTTGATGAGGCTGGATGCGCGCCACGCCGGCTGGGCGGCCTTGGCCGATGCGATCGCCTGCTCGACATCCTCGGCACTGGCGGCCGCGACCTGGCGGTGCGCTTCGCCGGTGGCGGGGTTGTAGACCGAGAGGGTGCGGTCGACGGCGCCGGTCTCGGCGCCGTCGATGAAATGACGGATCGTGGTCATGGAGGGTCTCCTCGTCGAGGTTCTCGGGTTGACTCGCACAGAATGACCGAGATGGTCGTCCGGCTCGATTCCCATGCTCGCAGCGGGCAGGATGAACGCATGGCCTCAGATCGTCCGGAAGACGACTCGGTTCGGACAGACCGTCCGGACGACTTCGCCCTGCCGCGCGTGCGCGACGTGCTCGAGGCGGGAGTGCTGCTGCGCGGCGACCCCCAGGTGCTCGTCGGCGGCCGCGCGCTCGAGGCTCGGGTTCGCTGGGTGCACGTCTCGGACAGCGATGACGTCGCCGGTCTGCTCGACGGCGGCGAGCTGCTGCTGACGACGGCCGCCGGGTGGCGCGGGACGGATGCCGCCCTGCGGGCGATCGCCGAGAGTCTCGCCGCGGCCGGGGTGGCGGGCATCGTGCTCGAGTTGGGCGCCCGTTTCCCCGTCGCACCGCCGGCCCTGGTGGCCGCCTGCCGTACCCGCGGCCTCGCGCTGATCGCACTGGAGCGGGTGATCAAGTTCGTCGCGGTCACCGAGGCGGTGCACCGGCGCATAATCTCAGCTCAGCTGGAGGCGCTGCAGGAACGGCAGCGGCTGCACGAGCTGTTCACCGGGTTGACGCTGCGCGGAGCGCCGGCCGACACCGTGGTGCACGCCGCCGCTCACGCGCTGCGCGCACCGGTCGTTCTCGAGACCCTCGGGCGCGAGGTGGTCGCCGCCGAGCTGTGGGGCGAGGCGGCGGGTGAGGTGCTCGGCGACTGGGCGGCGCGCTCCCGCGCCGGCAACGGGCTCGTCGCGGTGCCGGTGGAGGCGCGCGGTGTGCGCTGGGGCGCCCTCGTCGCGCTGGCGGGGCCTGAGCATCCCGCGGGCCGGACGACCGTGCTCGAGCTCGCGGCGACCACCCTGGCGCTCGCGCGGCTGGCGGACGGCCCCGACGAGTGGGCCGCGCTGCCCGCGCAGAAGCTCATCGAGGCTGTGCTCAGCGGCGGTCACACCGGCGAGGACGACGTCGCCGCCCGTCTGCAGGCGGCGGGACTGCCGGTGCAGGGGCGAGTGCTCTGCGTGCTGCTTGCGAAGGGGGCGGATGCCGCGGCGCTGGAGGCGCTGATCGCCGCACTTTCGGCGGAGGACGCGAGCGGACCCCGCGCCGTCCGGGCGCTGGGCACGCTGCATGACGGCGCGGGCGTGGTGCTCGTGTCTGCGCGAGCCGGCGTGGATTCGGGCGTGCTGCGACGGGCCGCGCGGAAGGCCTCGGTGGCGCTCGCCGTGGGACCGGAGGTGACGACGGTGGCTCAGCTGCTGGCATCCCTCCGCCCCACTCGCCTGCTCGCTGCTCGCCTGCGCGCGGGCGAGGTGCGCCGCGTCGACGACCGGCCGCTGACTCGTCTGGTCAGCGAACTCGGCGACGATCACCGGCTGCAGGAGCACAGCGAGCGGCTGCTCGCGCCGCTCATCCGCTACGACGAGCAGCACCAGGGTGACCTGATCCGCGTGCTCGCCGCCGTCGTGGCGCATCCCGGCAGCCGCACGGCGGCGGCATCGGCATCCCATCTGTCGCGGTCGGTGTTCTACCAGCGCCTCGCGGTGATCTCCGACCTGCTTGGCGCCGACCTCGACGACGGCGAGACGCTGTCCGCGCTGCACCTCGCTCTGCTGGCCCGCGGGTGACCCACCGCGGTCAGGCCACGTACACCTTGCGGAGGGTCTCGTGCACGCTCCAGAGGGTCTGCATGCCGGCGGCCAGGCGCACCACCGAGCCCGCGCGCACCTCGATCGTCGGCAGGGGCGGCTCGACGAAGTCGATGCGCGCACGTCCTGCGAGCACGATGAACACCTCGTCGGTCTCGGTGTCGACCGCGGCGCCCTCGGTCATCTCCCAGATGCCCAGCTCGACGCCGGCGAACGCGCCGAGCTCGCGGATGCCGGTGCGCGGCGCCCCAGCGCGGACCACTTCTGCGGGCAGCGGGTCGGGGAAGAGCCGCTCGTGCAGGGCATCCGTCACGACCCCGGCGGCATCCAGCGGCGAAATCACGAGTCGAACCCCATTCCGACGGCGTCCAGCGCCTTCAGCAGCAGGTTGCGTCTGCCCTCGTTGTGGTCGGCGTGGTTCATCGACTTGCGCACGAGGTTCACGCCGATGGACGCGGCGGGCTCGGGCGGGAACGGGATCGGCTTGGTGCGCACCATCTCGAGGCGCGTGCGCTCGGTGTCGAGTCCGGCCAGCTCGTCGAGCATGACGTCGGCGGCGAACCTGCTCGCGCCGACGCCGAGACCCGTGAAGCCGGTCGCATACGCGACGCGACCGCCGCGGGCCGTGCCGAAGAACGCGCAGAACCGGCTGCACGAGTCGATGGCGCCGGCCCAGCGGTGCGTGAAGCGCAGCCCCTCGAGCTGGGGGAAGGTCGTGAAGAAGTGCGACGCGAGCCTGCGGAAGCTCTCAGGGCGCTCCTCGTACTCGGCGCGCACCTTGCCGCCGAAGTGGTAGATCGCGTCGTAGCCGCCGAACAGGATGCGGTTGTCGGCGCTGAGCCGGTAGTAGTGGAACTGGTTGGCGCTGTCGGCCAGGCCCTGCCGGTTCTGCCAGCCGATCTCGTCGTACTGCTCTGCGGTCAGCGGCTCGGTCATCAGCACGTAGTCGTACACCGGCACGGTCATCAGACGGTTGCGCTTGAGCAGTGACGGGAACACGTTGGTGGCCAGCGCGACGTGGTCGGCGCTGACGCTCGCGCCGCCCGCGACGGTGACGGTCTGGCGACCCGAGCCGCTGATGCCGGTGACACGGCTGCGCTCATGGATCACCACGCCGAGCTCGGTGGCGACCCGGGCCAGCTCGACGGCGAGCTTGGCGGGGTGGACCATCGCGCAGCCGTCCCGATCCCAGTTCCCGGCGAGATACGTGGGCGAGTGCACCTCGGCCCGCACGGCATCCTGATCCAGGAACCCGTCGCCCTGCATCCACTCGACTTGGTGCGGCTCGATCGCGACGGCGAGCTGGCCGGTGCGCTCCCAGTCCACGTCCATGCCGTACCGCTCGACCGACTCCTGGATGCCGTCGAGGTTCTCGAGCCCGAGTCGCTCGAGCTGCTCCATCTCATCCGGCCAGCGGTTCATGCCGTTCTCGTAGCCGTGGGTCAGGCTGGCCTCGCAGAAGCCGCCGTTGCGGCCGGAGGCCGCCCAGCCGATGCGAGCGGCCTCGAGCAGGATGACCGAGCGCTGCGGGTCGCGCTCCTTCGCACGCACGGCCGTCCACAGCCCCGCGTATCCGCCGCCGACGATGACGAGGTCGGCGCGGGTGCTCGCCGTGAGCGTCGGATAGTGGGGGCGTTCGACGTCGTCGAGCCAGAAGGTGGCGTGGGTGCTGTGCTGCAGCGCGTGGTCGATGACGGCGTCGGCCGGCCGCGACCGCTCGAAGACCGTGGTGCCCATCAGCGGGTGCCCCAGTTGTAGAAGTCCTTGTGCAGCCCGGCGTAGATGAGGCTCTCGGTGTGCTCGACGCCGGGGATGGCCCGCACACGCATCGAGACGAGTTCGAGCAGGTCCTCGTCGGTCTCGCAGATCGCCTCGGCGAGCACGTCGAAGGTGCCGAGGGTGACGACGACGTACGCGATCTCGTCGAAGGCCTTGACCGCCTCGGCGACCTCGCGCGGATCACCGGAGGTGCGGATGCCGATCATCGCCATCCGCGAGAAGCCGAGCTGTCGCGGATCGGTCACCGCGACGATCTGCATCACGCCGGACTCGGTGAGCCGCTGCACACGCTGACGGACCGCGGCTTCACTGAGCCCCACCGCGCGTCCGATCTCGGCATACGGTCGACGGCCGTCCTGCTGCAGCAGCTCGATGATCCGCTTCGAGACGTCGTCCAGCGCGGCGTTCCTCGCCTTCTCGTTCATATGGCGATCCTGACACGAGAACCGTGCATTGACAACCGTTTTCGTTGACAGATGGCTTGTTTTCTACCGAATCCGCAGAAGCCTGGCTATGGTGAGGCCATGTCAGTGACGACTCTGCAGAACCACATCGCCGGCTCCTATTGTGACGCGCACGGGGCGCAGCGGCTCGATCTGGTCGATCCCGCCACCGAGCAGGTGTACGCACGCATCCCGCTCTCCGATGCCACCGATCTCGATGCGGCGTACGCGGCAGCCGCGCGGGCGTTCCCGATCTGGCGCGAGGCCACTCCCGCGGAACGCCAGCTGGCGCTGTTCCGCATCGCGGACGCCATGGAATCGCGCGCGGACGAGTTCGCCGACCTGGAGTCGCAGGACACCGGCAAGCCGCGCGCCACGCTCGTGGCCGACGAGATCGCGCAGTCGGTCGACCAGCTGCGCTTCTTCGCCGGCGCCGCGCGGAACCTCGAGGGGCGCGCGGCGGGGGAGTACCTGGCGGGGCACACCTCCTACGTGCGCCGAGAGCCGATCGGCGTGATCGGACAGGTGACGCCCTGGAACTACCCGCTGAACATGGCGGTGTGGAAGATCGCGCCCGCCCTCGCGGCGGGCAACACGGTCGTGCTCAAGCCCGCGGAGTCGACGCCGCAGTCCACGCTGCTGCTCGCCGAGATCGTCGCCGCGCACACTCCGGCCGGCGTGCTGAACGTCGTGCTCGGCGCTCGCGAGACCGGTGCGGCCCTCGTGGGGCATCCGGCCGCGCAGATGGTCGCGATCACCGGATCGGTTCGCGCGGGGATGGCGGTGGCCGCGTCTGCGGCATCCGATCTCAAGCGCGTGCATCTCGAGCTCGGCGGGAAGGCACCCGCGATCGTCTTCGACGACGCGGCCCTGCCCGCGGCGGCCGAGGCGATCGTGGCGGCGGCGTTCTTCAACGCCGGGCAGGACTGCACGGCGGCCACGCGCGTGCTCGTGCACGAGTCGGTGCACGACGAGTTCGTGCGGATGCTGGTGGCGCGGACTGCGTCGCACGCGCGCACCGGCGGTCCGCACGAGGAGGGCGTGTTCTTCGGACCGCTCTCCAGCGCCGCGCAGCTCGCGCAGGTGCAGGGCTTCGTCGAGCGGCTTCCCGGGCATGCGCGGATCGAGACCGGCGGGCGGCGTCACGGCGCGAGCGGCTACTTCTTCGAGCCCACGATCGTGTCGGGCATGCGGCAGGATGACGAGGCCGTGCAGGACGAGATCTTCGGTCCGGTGCTGACCGTGCAGGCGTTCTCGGGCGACGATGAGGCACTCGCCCTGGCGAACGGGGTGCGATACGCGCTGGCGGCATCCGTCTTCACCCGCGATCACAGCCGGGCGATGCGCTTCACGCGCGATCTCGACTTCGGCTGCGTGTGGGTGAACACGCACATCCCGTTCGTGTCGGACATGCCGCACGGCGGTTTCAAGCACTCCGGCTACGGCAAGGACCTCTCGCAGTACGGGTTCGAGGACTACACGCGCCTCAAGCACGTCATGTCCGCCTGGTGACCCCCGCCCCCCGCCCCCGCCCCCCGGGGACCCCCGGGGAGACCGCTTCTTGCTCCGGTATGAGTTCGTGCCGCCTGCGCGCGGCGCGAGCGGCACGAACTCATACCGGAAGGAGGGGCGGTCTTTCGGGGGCGGCTCTGGGGGGGTGGGTCAGCCGGCGTTGCGGCGGGCCTCCCAGCCGGTGCGAACCATCTCGTCGACCGTGTGGCGCATCGTCCACTCCAGGTCCCGGGCGGCGAGATCGCCCGCGGCGACGATGCGGTCCGGGTCGCCGGGACGGCGCGGTCCGATCACCGGCTCGAAGTCGATCCCCGTGACGCGCACGATCGCATCCATGATCTCCCTGACGCTCAGGCCGTCACCGGAGCCGAGGTTGTACGCCGCCTCGATGGGCGCGCCGGACGCGAGGCGCTGCGCCGCGACGACGTGCGCGGCGGCGATGTCGCCGACGTGCACGTAGTCGCGCACGTTCGTGCCGTCGGGGGTGTCGTAGTCGTCGCCGTTGATCTGCGGCGTGCGCCCTTCGAGAAGCGCCTCGAACACGATCGGGAAGAGGTTGTGCGGGCTCACGTCGTACACCGTCGGGTCGGACGATCCGACGACGTTGAAGTAGCGCAGCGACGTGTGCCGCAGCGGGGTCGCGGATGCCGCCGTCGCGACGCCCTGATCGCGCAGCAGCCATTCGCCGATGAGCTTCGATTCGCCGTACGGGCTGGCCGGGCGCTTCGCGGTGTCCTCCGTGACGAGCGCGACGTCCGGCGTGCCGTACACCGCAGCGCTGGAGGAGAAGACGATGTTGGCCACGCCCGCCGCCTGCATCGCCTCGAGGATCACGCGGGTGCCCTCGACGTTCTGCGCGTACGTGTGCAGCGGCCGCTCGACCGAGACCCCGGCGTACTTGAAGCCCGCGACGTGGATGACGCCCTCGACCTCGTGCTCGCGCAGGGTGCGCTCGACCAGCTCCCGATCGAGGATGCTGCCCTCGACCAGAGCCACGCCCGGCGAGACGAACGAGGGGCGGCCGCTGGAGAGGTCGTCGAGGACGACCGGGGTGAGGCCGGCGGATGCCAGGGCGCGCACGACGTGCGCTCCGATGTAGCCGGCACCGCCGGTGACAAGCCAGGACATGGGGCTCCTTCCCTTGCGCGCACGCGCGGTGTTGCGCGCACGCGCGGTGTTCATTCTGTCAGGCGTCGCGGCGCGGACCGTCCGATGGGCGCACGGTGAAGATGTGCGGCTCGCCGTAGCCGGCATCCGCGAAGGCGCGCGTCACGGCATACGCGATCGGCGTCACCGCGTCGTGCGCGACGAGCGCGATCGCCGCGCCTCCGAACCCTCCGCCGGTCATCCGCGCGCCGACCGCCCCGTTCGCCAGCGCCGTCTCGACCGCGAGGTCGAGCTCGTCGACGGAGATCTCGAAGTCGTCGCGCATGGACGCGTGCGAGGCGACCAGCAGGTCCCCGATCGCGCGCGGCCCCTGCTCGGCGAGCGTATGGACCGTGTCGAGCACGCGCTGATTCTCGGTGACGACGTGGCGCACCCGGCGGAAGGTGACGTCGTCCATCAGCTCCGCGGCGCGCGGCAGGTCGTCGACGCTCGCATCGCGCAGCGACGGGATGCCGAGCAGGGCGGCGCCCCGCTCGCAGGCGTCGCGGCGCTCACGGTATCCGCCGGTGGAGTGCGAGTGCTTCACCTGGGTGTCGATGACCAGCACCTCGAGCCCTGCCGGGGTGAACCCGGTGGGCACGGACTGCGCCTCGAGCGAGCGGCAGTCGATGAAGGTCGCGGCATCCGCTCGGCCGAGCATCGACGCCATCTGGTCCATGATCCCGGTCGGCGCGCCGACGGCCTCGTTCTCGGCGCGGCGACCGGCCTGCGCGAGGGTGACCGGGTCGAGGTCGAGGGTCCACAGCTCGTTCAGGGCGGATGCCACCGCCCCCTCGATCGCCGCAGACGAGGACAGCCCGGCGCCGACCGGCACGTCGGAGGCGATCGCGATGTCGAGGCCCCGCGTCGTGGCATCCGGTCGCAGCGCGCGCAGCGCCCACGCCACCCCGAGCGCGTACGCCGACCACTCCGGCACGGCCGGAGCCGCGGAAAGGGTGGGGAAGATCTCGTCGAGCTCGGCCAGCGCCACCTCGACCGGCTCGTCGGCGAAGGTCGAGGTGACGCGGATGCGAGCGTCTTCGCGCAGCGCCGCCGCGGCATACGTGCGATGCGGGATCGCGAAGGGCAGCACGTACCCCTCGTTGTAATCGGTGTGCTCGCCGATGAGGTTGACGCGTCCCGGTGCCGACCACACGCCGGCCGGCTCGCGTCCGGTGACCTCGGTGAGCAGCGTGCGGGCGGCGGCGATCGCGGGGGAGGGGGTGGTCATCGCGGAGTCCGTTCCGTTTCGTCGCCCCTCGCTGGCTCGGAGCCACGAGGGGTCAATATCTGTCGGGTGGAGGGGGTGGCATGCGGCATTTTTTGACCCCTCGTTGTCAAGGAGGAGGAGGAAGAGGAGGAGAGGTCAGGGGGTGGGGACGGATGCGATCGCCGCACGCAGCCGCTCGGCGGCCACCTCGGGCAGGATCTCCGCCGTCCACGCGCTCATCGCCGCCTCCGAGCCGGCGAGGAACTTCAGCTTGTCCTCCGCGCGGCGCGGGCTGGTGAGCTCGAGGCGCATGCGCACCGTGTCACGACCGGTGTGCACGGGCGCCTGATGCCAGGCCGCGATGTACGGCGTCGGCGTCTCGTACAGGGCGTCCACCCCGCGCAGCAGACGCAGATACAGCGGTGCGAGTTCGTCGCGCTCCTCCTCGGTCAGCGCGGCGAAGTCGGGCGCGTGCCGGTGCGGCATGAGCTGCACCTCCAGCGGCCAGCGGGCCGCGAACGGCACGAAGGCCGTCCAGTGCTCGCCCTGCAGCACGACGCGCTCGGACGCGCGCTCGGAGTCGAGCACGCGCGCCATCAGATCCGGCACCGTGCGGTGGATGCTGTCGAGCAGCCGCAGCGTGCGCGGCGTGACGTAGGGGTACGAGTAGATCTGCCCGTGCGGATGCGGCAGCGTGACGCCGATGGCCTCGCCGCGGTTCTCGAACGGGAAGACCTGGTGGATGCCGGGCAGCGCCGACAGCGCGGCCGTGCGATCCGCCCAGGCTTCGATCACGGTGCGCGCGCGGGTGACCGTCTGCGTGCCGAAAGAGCCCTCGTGGTCGGGGCTGAAGCAGACCACCTCGCAGCGACCGACGCTGGTGCGGGTGCGGCCGATGCCGAGCTCGGCGAGATCATCGAGTCCCCGGGTCGGATTCGACGCCCGGGGCACGCCGCCCACGGCCTCGTTCAGGGCCGGCCCGAATGCGGGAGAGCGGTTCTCGAACACCGCGACGTCGTAGCGGGCGGGCACCTCGGACGGATTGGTCGGCGTCTGTGGTGCCAGCGGGTCGGCGTCGGCGCTGGGCATCATCACCCGGTTCTGACGTTTGGTGGCGAAGGTGATCCAGTCGCCGGTGAGGATGTCCTGCCGCATGGTGGCGGTCTCCGGGCGCTCATCGAGCGTACGGGAGTCGACCGCCCGGTCGGGCCCGAGGGTCGTGCCGGGATCGTCGTAGTAGAACAGCTCGCGGCCGTCGGCGAGCCGGGTCGCTCGCTTGATCACGCCGGCGCCGAGTTCGGTCGTGCACAACTCCGGAGACTCACTCATGTTCACGTCAACATCTTATGTCGGCCTCCGTGGTAACGTCAACATTCCGGAGTTCTGATCAAGGAGAGCGGATGCCAGACGACAGGCGCGTGTCGATGGCGATGGTGGCCGCGCGCGCCGGGGTGTCCGGCCAGACCGTCTCCCGGGTCGCCAACGACAGCCCGCGCGTCGATCCGCAGACCAGGGCGCGAGTCGAGCAGGCGATGGCCGAGCTGGGGTATCGCCCGCATCGCGCCGCGCGTGCGCTGCGCACCGGCCGCACCCGCACCCTCGGCCTGGTCGCGCAGACCCTCGCGACGGTGGGCAACTCCCGCATGCTGCAGGCGGTCGCCGAGTCGGCTGCCTCGCGCGGCTACGCGCTCACGGTGCTGACCCTGGGGGCGGATGCCGACATCGCCGACGCCTTCGATCGGCTGCGCGATCAGGGGGTCGATGGCGCGATCGTGCTGAACGAGGCGACTGCGCTGGCCCGCGAGGCGGCGCCCGCCGGCCTGCGTCTGGTGGTCGTCGATTCCCCGCCTGACGATCGCTTCACAGTGGTGGGCACCGACCACGCCGCCGGTGGGCGCGCGGCCGTGGCGCACCTGCTGACGCGAGGTCACCGGACGGTGCACCACCTCGCCGGCCCCGCCGGCTCATTCGCCGCCGCGGAGCGCGAGCGCGGATGGCGCTCCGCGCTCGCGGAAGCCGGCATCGACGCTCCCGCCCCCGCCCGAGGGGATTGGAGCGCGGCATCCGGCTACGTCCAGGCGCAGCGGATGCTGGCGCGCGGGGCGACTGCGATCTTCGCCGGCAACGACCAGATGGCGCTCGGCGCGCTGCGCGCGGCCGCCGACGCCGGATTGCGTGTCCCAGACCACGTGGCCGTGGTGGGGTTCGACGACATCGCCGATGCCGCGCAGTTCCAGCCGCCGCTGACGACGGTGCGGCAGGACTTCGACGCGCTCGGCGAGCAGACCGTGCGCCGCCTGGTCGCCTGGATCGAGGGCGAGCACCCCACCGATCTGCTGCTCGAGCCGACCCTCGTCACCCGCGCCAGCACGTGAATCACCGCCGACGCGGCGTCAGAACTCCAGCATCACCTTGATCGCGCGCCGCTCGTCCATCGCGCGATAGGCCTCGGCCGCGTCGTCGAACGCCAGCGTGCGGTCGAACACCGCGCCCGGATCGATCTCGTCGCGCATGATGAGGTCGATCAGCTCGGGCAGGAAGCGGCGCACCGGCGCCGGTCCGCCGTGCAGGTGCACCTCGGAGAGGAACAGCTGCTGGCCGTCGAGGCTCACACCGTGCGAGACCCCGACGAAGCCGACGTGTCCGCCCGCGCGGGTGGAGCGGATCGCCTGCTGCATGGCCTCCTGCGTGCCGACCGCCTCGATCGTCGAGTGCGCACCATAACCGCCGGTCTCCTTGCGGATGCGGTCCACGCCGGCATCCCCGCGCTCCTCGACGATGTCGGTGGCACCGAACCGCCGCGCGAGCGCCTGACGATCGGCGTGCCGCGACATCGCGATGATCCGCTCGGCCCCCATCCGCGACGCGGCCAGGACCCCGAGCAGTCCCACCGCTCCGTCGCCCACGACGACCACGGTCCTGCCCGCACCCGCGGCGGCCGCATCCGCCGCGAACCATCCGGTGCCCAGCACGTCCGAGGCGGCCAGCAGCCCGCGCCGTCGCTGCGGCGTGATCTCGCCGTCGACCTTCACGAGCGTCCCGTCCGCCCACGGGATGCGCGCGTACTCGGCCTGCGTGCCGACCGAGCCCATGCCGACCACGTGCACGCACCGCGACTGGTACCCCGCCCGGCAGATCTCGCAGGTGTTGTCGGATGCCATGAACGAGCCGACCACGAAGTCGCCCACCTGGATCTCGCGCACCTCAGCCCCGACCTGCTCGACGACGCCGATGTACTCGTGCCCCATCCGAGTGGGGCGGGACTGCTTGGAGATGCCGCGGTAGGGCCACAGGTCGGAGCCGCACACGCAGGTCGCGTCGACGCGGATGATGGCATCGGTGGGCTTGACGATGTGCGGTGCGGGGACCTCTTCGACCCGGACGTCGCCGGGCCCGTGCATGATGACAGCGCGCATGTCACGATTCCACCACTCCGCCGGGCGGATTGCGAGGGGTTCGGCGCCGGTAGTCTGAACGGGTGAATGCGCGCCCCGACCGTCGTTTCCCGCGTTCGGTGTTCGGGCAGGGCAGCGAACCCGATGTGCGCTTCTCGCTCGCCAACGAGCGCACCTTCCTCGCCTGGACCCGCACCGCACTGGCCCTGATCGCCGGAGGCGTCGCGCTGGAGGCGCTCGCGCTGGACATGTACGCGCCGCTGCGGCTGGCGGCCTCGCTCGTGCTCATCGTCACAGGCATCGTCCTGCCGGTCATCGCGTGGGTGGAGTGGTCGCGCGTGGAGCGGGCGATGCGGCTGGGCCGGCCGCTGCCGCAGCCGCCCACGGCGATCGTGCTCGCCATCGCGGTGGTCGCCGCCGGTGTGCTGGTGCTGCTCGCCGTGCTGCGATGAGCGATCGCGGCGATGCGCGAGCGGTTGCGGGCCCCTTCGACCCCGGCCTGCAGCTGGAGCGCACCTCGCTGTCGTGGCGGCGCACGGCCCTGTCGCTGGCGGCCGGCTCGCTCATCGCCCTGCGCCTGCTGCCGCTGTGGCTGGGCGAGATGCTGTGGGTGGTGCCCGGGATGGTCGGGCTCGTCGCCGCGGCGGCGCTCTGGGGAGTCTCCCGCCGTCGGCATCATGCGTTCATGGCCCAGGTCGAGCAGCGGCGCACTCCGCGGGTCGCCGGTGCCGGAGTGCTGCTGGCGCTGACGGCCTGGGCGTCGGCGGTGGGGATGCTGGCGCTGGTGGCCGTGCTGCTCGCGGCGCGCTGAACCGGGGTCAGAGAGCGACCGTGCGGAACCCCGCGTTGCCCATCGAGGAGTCGGGCGTGTTCTGCGAGCGGGCCGAGTTGCGGTAGCGATTGCAGTACGACGAGTGGCAGAGGTAGCTGCCCCCGCGCAGCACGCGGGACTGCCCACGATCGGGTCCGGTCGGCGCGTGCGAGGGTGAGACGCGGTAGTAGCCGGGTGAGAACCAGTCCGACGCCCACTCCCAGACGTTGCCGACCATCTGCCACAGCCCGTACCCGTTCGGCTCGAACGAGTGCACGGGTGCGGTGGTCAGCCAGCCGTCCTCGAGGGTGTTCACGCGCGGGAACTCGCCCTGCCAGATGTTCGTGCGCCAGCCGCCCTCGTCGATCTCCTCGTCGCCCCAGGGGTACTTCCTGTGCTCGAGGCCGCCGCGCGCGGCGTACTCCCACTCGGCCTCGGTCGGCAGTCGGCGCCCCGCCCACTCGCAGTACGTCTGCGCGTCGTTCCAGCTGATGTGCACCACCGGGTGGTCGCCCATGCCCGCGATGTTCGAGAGCGGCCCGCCGGGGTGACTCCAGTCGGCGCCGCGCACGCCGATCCACCACGGCGTCTGCGGCGGTCGGCCCAGCACGTCCGCCGCGTCGGCGGCGAGGGCGAGGTGGAACACCGCCGAGAAGCCGAACTGCTCGGCCTCGGTGCGATATCCGGTCGCGTCGACGAAGCGGGCGAAGTCGTCGTTGGTCACGCTCGTGGCATCCATCGAGAACGCGTCGAGCGTCACCCGGTGCAGGGGCACCTCGCCGTCGGCCGCGTTGCGGTCGCCCGAGGAGTCGCCCATGACGAACGAGCCGGCCGGCACGAGCACCTGTGCGACCGCGTGCTGGGAAGGGGCGGGCGCAGCGGCATCGGCGGCGCGCACCGGCACCGATCCGAAGACGGCGCGCGACGGCGTGCCGCAGCCGCACGAGCATCCAGTGTCCACCGGTCATCCTTCCCGCTGCGCCGGGGTCGCGGCAGCCGTCGTGTCGAGCCTAATCGCGTACGGTCGGCGGCAGATCCGGCACCGTCGTCGCGGTGCCGTCGGGCCAGGTGATCGTCATCCCGTCGAGGCGCGGCGCGTGCGCGGCATCCTCCGGTGTGCCGAGCACGACGCCGAACGCGTGCCAGCGACCGAGCACGGGGACGATCTCCAGCCACGGCACCGCGGTGCGCCCGGCGAGCGGGGTGATGCCGTCGTCCACCAGCACTCCGGATGCCACCGGCGCCGCCTCCTCGAGCACGACCACCCGGGTGGCGAGCCGCGCGCTCGCCGCCGAGGCGGTCCCTGCCGGTGCGGCATCCGGTGCGGTGAGCGCCCACCCTCCGATCCGCAGAGCATCGCCGGACGCGCCCGCGTCGTCATCCGGTGACGCCTCCTCGACGCGCACGAAGCGCACCTCCCAGGCTCCGCGGACGACCGAGACGGTGTGGATCCAGGGGCCCACCACGGTGGGGCCGTCGTGATGGCTGACGCCGTGGTCGGGCACCAGCGCGAAGCCGATCGGCCAGTGCGCGCGGCTGCGTGAGGAGCCGATGGCGGTGCGGGCATCGAGTGCGCGCACCGGGCCCGCGACGAAGCCCGATCGGTGGCTGGGCAGGTCGCCGCGCATCATCGCGACCACGCCGTCCACCGGCGCGGTCACGGAGGCACCGGCGAGCACCGGTGCCGTGACCGTCGAGTAGCCGAACTTGGCGTAGAGCGGCGCATCCGGCTCCAGCGAGCCGGGCATGCGATGGTCGGTGCCGTGGTTGACGATCCGCACGGTGCCGTCTGGGGTGCCGGTGGCGAGCCATCCCGGGGCGCTGATCGCCCGCGCGAACGGTGCGCGCTCGATCGGCAACGGCTGCTCGATCGCCGTCCAGGCCTCGTGATCGGCGGGCAGGGCGAGGCCCAGCATCCCCTTCGCCGCCCAATAGGGCGAGCCGAGTCCCGAGTAGTTCTGCGCGATCGGACGCCAGGGCTGGTGCCAGCCGAGCGTGAGCACCCCGTCGGCATCGGGGGCTCCCCGCTCGACGAAGTGGCACAGCTGCCCGCTCGCGGCTCGGCGCAGCAGGCCGGCGTCGTGTCGGGAGCCGCCGTGCAGAGCTGCCGCCCACAGCGGCGCAGCGGTCGCGAACCGGTAGGTGAGGCTGCGCCCCTGGATCAGCGGGCCGCCGTCGGCGCCGATCAGGTGCAGGGCGTCGTCGAGGTAGTCATCGAGTCGTCTGCGGTATCGATCGACGCGTGCCGCATGGCGTGGATCGCCCGCCACCATCTGCGCCCAGATCATCGGGTAGAACGGCAGCGCCCAGCCGCAGTAGTGGTCGAAGTTGCGAGCCGCGCCGTCGCGGGTCCACCCGCCCGGCAGCTCGAAGGAGTCGAGCAGTTCGAAATCCTCGGCGCGGTCGGCGTCGGAGTACACCCCGCCCACGCTCTCGACGAAGAACGAGACGATCAGGCGGAACCAGGCCCAGTTGTTCGGCGGGTAGGAGCCGCCGATGAACGGGGTGAGGTACTCGATGGTCTGGCGCCGGCTCCGCTCGTCGAGCCGCGCCCACACCGTGTCACGCGTGAGGTGCAGCCCGACCGCGAGCGCGGCGGCTTCGACCTTGGCCTGAGGGTGCGCATCCACGCGCACCCAGCGCTCCGGGTGCGCGGGGTCGACGCCGGCCGCGATGCCGCGCGCGTACCTCTCGGCCAGCGCGGCGGTGCCGGCCGGGTCGCCGGCGATGCGGAAGGCCGCCAGCAGGAACGTGCGGGTGAACCCCTCCAGCTGGTCGATGTCGCGTCCGAGCCCGCCCGGGGCGCCGGGGTAGCGGATGAGCGACTGCGCAGGGCTGGCGTGGCGGGCGGCACCGTCGAGGATCGTGTCGGCCACGGCGACCCAGTGCGCGCGGGTCCAGCCGGTGTGCGGTGACCGCCGGTGATCGGCGGCGGGCAGCGGGATCGTCATGCGCTGATCACCAGGTCGGCAGCATGGACGGGATTGCGGGCGGCAGCGCCGGCGAGGTAAGCGCTCAGCTCGTCGAGCGCCGTGTCCGCGAGCCGGCGTGCCTCGGTGCCCAGCGATCCGGCGAGGTGCGGGGTGACGGCGACGTTGGGCAGGCGGCGCAGCTCGGAGTCGATCGGGAGCGGCTCGGGTTCGGTCACGTCCAGCACGGCGTCGAGCCGACCGCTGCGGCATTCGATGAGCAGCGCGTCGTGGTCGATCAGCGCGCCGCGGGCGGTGTTGATCACCGTCGCGCCGTCGGGCAGCGCCGCAAGTTCCGCTGCGGCGATCATGTGCTGGGTGGCCGGCAGCGCAGGAGCGTGCAGCGAGAGCACGTCCACCCGCGGCAGCATCTCCTCGAGCGGCACCAGCGTCGCGCCCGCGGCGGCGACCGCTCGCGGGTCGGCGAAGGGGTCGGCGACGAGCGTGCGGATGCCGTCGAAGGGCCGCAGCAGTTCCACCACACGCCGGCCGATCCGCGAGAAGCCCACGATGCCGACCGTGCGGTCGACGTTGCCGATCCCACGCGCGGTCCACGCGTTCCAGGTGGCGTCGGGGGAGGAGCGCAGATGCGTGAAGACGCGCTTGCCGCAGAGCAGGATCGCGCCGAGCGTGAATTCGGCGACCGGCACCGCGTTCGCGTCGGCGGCCGAGGTGAGTCGGATGCCGCGCGCCCAGAACTCGTCCGAGACCAGCCACTGCACGCTGCCGGCCGCATGCAGGACGGCCCGGAGCTTCGGCATCCGCTCCAGTCGAGCCCGATCGAGCCGCGGTGCTCCCCACGCGGTGATGAGGATCTCCGCCTCGGCGAGCAGCGCGATGCTCGCCGGGTCATCGGCGTCGGGCAGCAGCATCCTCCCCGCTCCGTCGGACAGCTTGTTCAGCCGATCCAGACGCGGAGGGTCGAAGAGCAGTGCGAACGCATCGACGTCCATGAGCGCGTGAGCGCGCGGGCGCGCGTCGGTCATGCGCGATCCTCCTCTATCCGGGCGGCGTGGTGCCTGAAGGCTAGCGTCCCCGCGCAGGGAATAGTTGATGCTCGGCAATAGTTGATGAGTGTCAACGAATAGTGATAAGGTTGAGAAAGATCAACCATCTTCCAGGAGCTGCACCTTTTGACCTCTCTTCCCTCCCCTCCGTCCCACCACGCGCCCACCACCCGGTCGGCGCGTGAGGTGTTCACCGCCATCTCCGGCCTCATCGTCGGAATGTTCGTCGCCGTGCTCTCCGGCACGGTCGTCTCGACCTCGCTGCCGGTCATCATCGCCGACCTGGGCGGCACTCAGGCCCAGTACACCTGGGTGATCACCGCCAGCCTGCTGGCGACCGCGGTCTCCACCCCGATCTGGGGCAAGCTCGCCGACCTGCTCGACCGCAAGGTGCTCGTGCAGCTCTCGCTCGTGCTGTTCACGGTCGGCACCGTGATCTCGGGCTTCTCCACCGACACGAACATGCTCATCGCCGTGCGTGTGGTGCAGGGGATCGGCGTCGGCGGTCTGATGTCGCTCGTCATGGTGGCCGTCGCCCTCATCATCTCGCCGCGCGAGCGCGGCAAGTACATGGGCGTCGTCGGCGGCATCATGGCCTTCGCCACGATCGGCGGACCGCTGCTGGGTGGGTTCATCACCGACGTGTGGGGCTGGCGCGCGAACTTCTTCGTCGGCGTGCCCTTCGCCGTGCTCGCCCTCGTGCTGCTGCAGCTCACCCTGCACCTGCCGAAGCCGCAGAACGTCAAGGTGTCGATCGACTACCTCGGCATCGTGCTGCTCGCCGTCGGCGTCTCCGCACTGCTGATCTGGGTGTCGATGGGCGGCTCGCAGTTCGACTGGGACTCCTCGACCAGCTACGTGCTCGGCATCGGAGCGGCCGTCGTGATCGTCGCCTTCGTCGTCGTGGAGTTCCTCGTGCCCGAGCCGATCGTGCCGATGACGCTGTTCAAGAACCGCACGTTCACGCTCTCGGTGATCGCCTCCATCGCCATCGGCGTGTCGATGTTCGCCACCTCGGTGTTCCTCGCCCAGTACTTCCAGCTCGCGCGCGGCGCCACGCCGACCGAGTCCGGCCTGATGACCATCCCGATGATCGTCGGCCAGATGGGTGCCTCGATCATCATCGGCCAGCTCGTGAGCCGCTTCGGCAAGTGGAAGGGCTGGATGATGCTGGGGTCGGTGCTCGCCCTCATCGGCGTCTCGCTGATGTCCACCCTGCGCTGGGACACCCCGTTCATCCTCGTCGCGATCTTCATGTTCGTGCTGGGCGCCGGCCTGGGCATGGTGATGCAGAACCTCACCCTCATCGTGCAGAACGACACCCCGCCGCAGCAGCTGGGCGCGGCCTCGTCGGGCGTGAACTTCTTCCGCACCATCGCCGGCACCATCGGCGTGACCATCATGGGTTCCATCCTCGCCACCAACGTCGGCACCTACATCAAGGACGATCTCGGCAAGTTCGTGCCGAAGTCGCCGGAAGAGATGAGCGCTCTGAAGTCGCTCGGCTCCGGCAACGTCCCCGACATGTCGAGCCTGCCCGAGAGCATCCGCCGCGTGGTCGAATCGGCCTACGGCCTGGGCATCGCCGACGCGTTCATCGTCGCCGTGCCGCTGGCGGTCATCGGCGTGATCGCGATCGCGTTCATCCGCAACAAGCCGCTGTCGACCAAGAACTCGGCCGAGCAGCTGCGCGAGCAGGCGGAGGGCTCAGCGATCGAGGTCGCGCAGGCCGAGGTGGGCGGCTCCACCGGCAGCATCCGCGTGGTCGAGGACGACGGGCGCGTGCGCGAGCAGGTGCGCTGAGGTGCAGACGCAGAGCGTCGACGACGCGCTCGCCGACTTCCAGGGGCATCTGAACCTCATCTTCGCGCGAGCGAAGGCGCTGTGGCGGGAGTCGGCGGCGCGCGTGCATCCCGATCTGCAGCCCTCGGGCTACAAGCTGCTGGCGTATATCGCCCGCACCGGCGGGTCGAACGCGCATCAGCTCGCCGAGCTGTTCGAGATGGACAAGTCGATGGTGAGCCGGCAGATCCGGATGCTGGAGGACTTCGGGCTTCTCGAATCGCGCCCCGACGAGCGCGACGGCCGGCTGCGGGTGCTCACCGCGACAGCCGGGGCACAGGACACGCTCGCGGTGCTGCGGGCTGAGAACGCCGAGCGGATGCGGGCGGTGCTCGCCGAGCTGACCGCGGATGAGGTGCAGGCGGCGTCGAAGGCGTTCCGCCTGCTTGCGGAGGTCTGAGCCTCCGCGCGCGACGGTCGGACGGACGGGGCCACGGTTAGGCTGGCGATGTGAGCGACGCCCCCGCTGATCCGGCTGCGCCCGAGGAGCCACTCCAAGGCGAGGCGCTCGACGCGGCCGTGCACCGTGTCGAGCGCGAGCTGGGCGGCCTCTTCGCCCGGATCCGCATCGGATGGCGGGATGCTGCCGCGACCGTGCATCCCGAGCTGCAGCCGCTCGGCTACCAGGTGCTGGTGTCGATCGTGAACGGCCAGGGCACCGCCGGCGAGATCATCGAGCGCCTGCAGACCGACAAATCAGCGGTGAGCCGCCAGGTGCGCCGGCTCATCGAGCTGGGGCTCGTCGACAGCATCCGCGACGCCGACGACCGCCGGGCGCGACGACTGGTCGCGACCCCGCTGGCGGTCGAACGCGTCACTGCCGCCCGCGCCGCATACGAGGGTCGCCTCGGTGAGCGGCTGCGGCAGTGGTCGGCCGAGGACCTCGACCACTTCGCGGATCTGCTGCGCGCGCTCGCCGGCTGAGCAGCGCTTGCGCTCAGCGGGGGAAGATGCTTTCATATGGGAAAGCGTTTACCCGTCACTTTCGACGGGCCACTGACCTCGAGAGAACGGACCACCATGACCGACGTGCGTGAGATCGGCATCATCATGAACGGCGTCTCCGGACGCATGGGCTACCGGCAGCACCTGGTGCGCTCGATCCTCGCGATCCGCGACCAGGGCGGCATCGAGCTTCCCGACGGCTCGAAGGTGACCGTCAAGCCGCTGCTCGTCGGCCGCAGCGAGGCCAAGCTCGCCGAGCTCGCCGCCAAGCACGGCATCACGGACTACACCACCGACCTCGACGCGGCCCTCGCCGACCCGCAGTGGGAGATCTACGCAGACTTCCTCGTCACCAAGGCGCGGGCCACCGCGATCCGCAAGGCGATCGCCGCGGGCAAGGCCATCTACACCGAGAAGCCCACCGCCGAGTCGCTCGAGGAGGCGCTCGAGCTCGCCAAGCTCGCCCAGGACGCCGGGGTGAAGACCGGAGTCGTGCACGACAAGCTGTACCTGCCCGGCCTGCAGAAGCTCAAGCGCCTGATCGACTCCGGCTTCTTCGGCCGCATCCTCTCGGTGCGCGGGGAGTTCGGCTACTGGGTGTTCGAGGGCGACTGGCAGCCCGCGCAGCGCCCCAGCTGGAACTACCGCACCGAGGACGGCGGCGGCATCATCAGCGACATGTTCCCGCACTGGAACTACGTCCTCGAGAACCTCTTCGGCGAGGTGAAGAGCGTCTACGCGCAGGCCGCCGTGCACATCGCCGACCGCTGGGACGAGAAGGGCGAGCACTACACCGCGACGGCCGAAGACGCCGCCTACGGCATCTTCGAGCTCGAGGGCGGTGTCATCGCCGAGATCAACTCGTCGTGGACCGTGCGCGTGAACCGCGACGAGCTCGTCGAGTTCCAGGTCGACGGCACGCACGGCTCGGCCGTGGTCGGACTGTTCGGCGCGAAGATCCAGCCCCGCAACGCCACCCCGAAGCCGGTGTGGAACCCCGACCTCGAAGACACCCACGACTACGACGGCGACTGGCAGAACGTCCCCACCAACGACGTCTTCCTCAACGGCTTCCGTCAGCAGTGGGAGGAGTACCTCACCTCCTACGTGCTGGGCACCGACTACCCGTTCGACCTGCTCGCCGGTGCACGCGGGGTGCAGTTCGCCGAGGCGGGTCTGACCTCGAGCGCCGAGGGTCGCAAGGTGGCCATCGAGACGCTGAGCCTGAGCTGAGCATGTCGAAGATCCGTCTGCTCTCGGCATCCGGAGACCTCTCCGACGCCGCGCTCAACGACGCGGGCGCCTACGCGCGCCCGACGTCGCCCCTGCGTGCGCGAGTGGCGTACGCCGCCGCCCACGTGGTGCCCGTGGTCTGGGGCGACAACACCCCCGGCCGGCCCGCCTACGTCGACTGGGATGCCACGCTCGCGTTTCGCCGCAACGTGTACTCGTGGGGGCTCGGCGTGGCGGATGCCATGGACACAGCCCAGCGCAACATGGGCCTGGATGCCGCGGCGACGCGCGAGCTCATCGCCCGCAGCGCGCAGGTGGCGCGCGAGGAGGGCGGCTCGGTCGTGGTCGGCGTCAACACCGACCACGTCGAAGAGACGCACATCTCGCTGCAGCAGGTCATCGACGCGTACATCTCGCAGCTCGAGTTCACCGAGCAGCAGGGCGCGGGGCCGGTGCTGATGGCATCCCGCCACCTCGCCCGCGTCGCCGCATCCGCCGACGACTACCGGCGCGTGTACCGGGCCGTGCTCGATCGCGCGACCACCCCGGTCGTGCTGCACTGGCTCGGCACGGCGTTCGACCCCGAGCTCGAGGGCTACTTCGGCTCGACTGAGTGGCCCGCAGCGGCGGACGTTCTGCTCGACATCATCGCCGAGGACCCCTCGAAGATCGCGGGTGTGAAGATGAGCCTGCTCAACGCCGAGAGCGAGATCTCGGTGCGCGAGCGCCTTCCCGAAGGTGTGCGCATGTTCACCGGCGACGACTTCAACTACGTGTCGCTGATCGGCGACTCGGGACCCTCCCCGTCGACAGCACGGGACCTCGCCGAGCGCGCGGGTTCTTCGCGTGAACAAGGCGTGCAGTCGGCGACATCCCGTGCACTCGACGACGGCGGGAGCGCCGGCGGCCGCGGGGTCGACGGCTCGCGGCGGTCCTACTCCGACGCGCTGCTCGGAGCCTTCGCCGCGATCACGCCCGTCGCCTCGGCGGCGATCCAGGCCCTCGACGACGGTGACGACGCGGCCTACCGCCGCATCCTCGGCCCCACCGAAGAGCTGAGCCGGCAGATCTTCGCCGCGCCGACGTTCTACTACAAGACCGGCGTCGCGTTCCTGTCGTGGCTGAACGGTCACCAGCCGGCGTTCCAGATGGTCGGAGGGCTGCACTCCGCGCGCAGTCTGCCGCACCTCTCGCGCATCGTCGAACTCGGCAACGCCTCGCTCGCGCTCGAGGAACCGGAGCTCGCCCGCGAGCGCTGGCACGCAATGCTGAAGCTGAACGGACTGGACGCATGACGACTCCCCACCCCCGCCTGTCGATCAACCAGGCGACGATCAAGTACGCCGATCTCGCCACCGCTCTGCGGGTCACCGCCGACGCCGGTGTGCAGTCGATCGGGCTGTGGCGCGAGCCGGTGAACGAGGTCGGCCTGGACACGGCCGGGAAGATGCTGTCCGATTCCGGGCTGCGCTTCTCGACGCACTGCCGGGGAGGGTTCTTCACCCTTCCGGCGGGACCCGAGCGCGATGCGGCCCTCGACGACAACCGTCGGGCGATCGATGAGACGGCGGCTCTGGCCGCGGCCGGTGCCGACGGCTCCACGGCCGTGCTCGTTCTCGTCGCGGGCGGCCTGCCCGAGGGATCGCGCGACCTGAGCGGTGCGCGCGAGCGGGTGCGGGATGCCATCGGCGTGCTCGCCCCGTACGCGCAGAGCGCCGGGGTCACCCTAGCGATCGAGCCGCTGCATCCGATGTTCGGCTCGGACCGCTGCGTGGTGACCACACTCGGTCAGGCGCTCGACATCGCCGCGGACTTCGACGCCGAGGTGGTGGGCGCCGCGGTGGACACGTTCCACATCTGGTGGGACCCGCAGGTGTACGAGCAGATCGACCGGGCCGGCCGTGACGGACGAATCGCGACGTACCAGGTGTGCGACTGGAAGACGCCGTTCCCCGCCGACGTGCTGCTCTCCCGGCACTACATGGGTGACGGAATCATCGATTTCGCCTCGCTCACCCGCGCCGTCGTCGACACCGGCTACGACCGCGACATCGAGGTAGAGATCTTCAACGCCGACATCTGGTCGGATGCACCCGAGAAGGTCGTCGCGCGCACGGCGGAGGCATTCGCGGCGACCGTCTCGCCGTACCTGTGATCGCGCGATGTTGTCGCGCGGCGTGACCGCGCGATGTGATTCGCGCGGCGTGATCACGCGATGTGATTTCGTAGGGATGTCGGCGACGTCGGGTCCGGCACCGTCAGGGAGGCGCTCATGATCAGACCGGGACTGTGCTCGGTGACGTTCCGGCAGCTCTCGCCGGAGGAGATCGCCGATCGAGCGGCATCCGCCGGTCTCGAGGTGATCGAGTGGGGCGGTGACGTGCATGTGCCGCCGGGGGACGCTGAGCGTGCCGCCGAGGTCGCGGCGGCGACGTCGGATGCGGGCCTCGCGGTCTGCTCGTACGGTTCGTACTTCCGCGCCGGCGCCTACGAGCCGCTCACACCCGTCATCGACAGCGCGGCGGCGCTCGGGGCCGACCGGGTGCGCATCTGGGCCGGCCGCACCGGATCTGACGAGGCGACGCCCGAGCACTGGGCGCAGGTCGCAGCGCGGCTGCGGGATGCCGTCGCGGAGGCATCCGAGCGCGGCATCGCGCTGTCTCTGGAGTTCCACCGTCGCACCCTCGCTGACACTCCGGCGGCGACGCTGCGGCTGCTCGCCGACGTGCCGGGGCTCTCGACCTACTGGCAGCCCACCGTGGACGCCCCCGATGAGGTCGCCCTCGTCGAGTACGAGCAGGTCGCGGCGCACACCAGCGCCGTGCACGTCTTCTCGTGGTGGCCTTTCGACAACAGGCTGCGCCTGGCGGAGCGCGGCGATCTATGGCGCCGGCTGTTCGCCTCGGCCGCGGCGCAGCCCGCACCACCGCGTGACGCGCTGCTGGAGTTCGTCGTCGACGACGATCCCGCGCTGCTGCCCGCCGAGGCGGCCACGCTGCGTGCCCTGTTACCCCCGTCCCCCCACGAGGGGTCAGAAAATGTCGCGTGAGATGCCCTCCATGCGACATTTCTTGACCCCTCTTCCGCAGTCGCGCGTGGCCCCCTTTCATGAGGGGTCAAGAAGTGCGCAATGACAAGTGCGGGATGCGACGTTTTCTGACCCCTCCAGCGCGGGTCGGGGGGCGGGGCGTCGCTAGGCTGTGGCCATGACCGTCGATGCCGCGTCCGTGCGCACCTCGCCGCCCACGCTGCACGATGTCGCACGCGCCGCCGGCGTCTCGCTGGCAACCGCCTCTCGTGTGCTCAACGGCTCCGAACGGAAAGTGGCGGACTCCTTCCGCGAGCGTGTCGAGAAGGCTGCCGACGAACTCGGCTATACCGCCAACGCCTCCGCGCAGGCCACCGCGAGAGGCACATCGGCGGCCATCGCGCTGCTCGTAGCGGACATCGCCGACCCGTACTTCGGGCTCATCGCCTCCGGCGTCGCACGCTCGGCCGATGCAGAGGGGCTCATCGTCACGGTGGCCATCACCGAGCGCGACCCCGACCGCGAGGTGCGCATCCTCCGTGCATTGCGCGGTCAGCGCCCGCGTGGTGTGATCCTCGCCGCGTCGCGCGCCGAGAACCAGGGGGCGTCGAGCGTCGCGGAGCTGTCGGCGCTCCAGGCGCTGGGCGGGCGCACCGTCACGTTCGGGGACGGCGGAGATCGCCGCATTCGCATCGACAACCACGGTGGTGCGGAACGACTGGGCCGGAAGATGGCAGGACTCGGCTACCGACGCGCGATCGCGATCGCGGCGGCGGCGGGCGTGCGCACCTCGGACGACCGCCTGGCCGGCTTCACGGCGGGTTTCGCCGCCGGCGGCGGTGAGGTAGCGCGGGTGCACCGGGGGTCGTTCGATCGCGAGTCCGGCGCTGCCGCGATGGCCGAGGCGCTGGCCGAGGGAGTGGATGCCGGAACCCTCGTCTTCGCGCTGAGCGACGTGATCGCGGTGGGCGCGATGACCGCCATCCGCGATGCCGGTCGCCGCGTGGGCGAGGACATCGCGGTGTGCGGTTTCGACGATGTGCCGGTCAGCAGCGACGTGACTCCGCGCCTGACGACGGTGCATGTACCGCTCAGCGACCTCGGCGAGCAGGCGTTCCGCGCCGTCGTCGATGCGGAATGGACGCAGCCGCCCGCCGTGCTCGAGGTGGTCGTGCGCGAGAGCACGCCGGGAACGTCCCGATGACGCGCGTCGTCTTCGCGCCCGACAGCTTCAAGGGCACCATCACCGCCGCCGATGCCGCGCGAGTGCTGGCTGAGGCGTGGTTGTCGATCGATCCGAGCGTCGAGACGGTGCTGCGGCCGATGGCCGATGGGGGAGAGGGCACGGTCGCCGCGTTCGCCGCCGCCGTTCGCGGGGCGCAGCGGATGCCGATCGTCGTCGACGGCCCCGCCGGACGCCGGGTCGAGACGGCGTGGCTGCTGCTGCCGGCATCCGACGACGCGCCGCGGGGCTCCGCAGTGGTCGACATGGCTTCCACCTCCGGGATCGAACTGCTCGACGAGCTGCGTCCCTTCGACGCGGATTCGACCGGATTCGGCCAGGCGATAGCGGCCGCACTCGACCACGGCGTCTCGCGACTGGTGCTCGGCATCGGCTCGAGCGCGTCGACCGACGGCGGCACCGGGATGCTGCGCGCCCTCGGCGCGCGCTTCCTCTCCGCTGACGGCACCGAGGTCGCGCCGGGCGCACGCGGGCTTCCCGACATCGCTCGGCTGGATCTCGGCCACCTGCGCCAGGCGCCGCAGGTGCAGGTGCTCACCGACGTCACCAATCCCCTCACCGGACCGCGCGGAGCCGCTGCGGTGTTCGGACCGCAGAAGGGGCTGGTCGATCCGCAGGATCAGCGGCGCACGGATGCCGGCCTCGCCCGACTCGCTCAGCTGCTCGCCCTCGATCCGAGCACGCCGGGCGCCGGCGCGGCGGGCGGAGTGGGCGGCGCGCTGCTCGCCTGGGGCGGTTCGCTGCTGCCCGGCGCAGCCGAGGTCGCGCACCTGATCGGGCTCGCGGATGCCATCGCCGAAGCCGACGTCGTCGTGACGGGTGAAGGGGCGTATGACGGACAGTCCGGTGATGGCAAGGTTCCGTCGTTCGTGGCATCCCTCGCCGCGGAGGCGGGCGCCGAGGCCCTGCTCGTCGCCGGGCGCATCGACGAGGATGCCGACACCGGCCTCTTCGCTGACACCCGCTCACTCACCGAACTGGCCGGCTCGGGAGCGGCGGCGCTGGCCGACACGCAGCGCTGGCTGTACGAGGCCGGCCGGCAGCTCGCGCTGCGCACGCCCCTTCCCTGAGCCGAACGCGGCTACCACCAACGCAGCCTCTGAGGAAGGCCCCCGCGAACTGATGAGGGGTCAGAAAACGTCGGGTCTGGGGGGTGCGATGCGGCATTTTCTGACCCCTCATACGCCCAGGAGGCGGCGGTCAGCCCTTCAGCGCGGCGCTGACGACCGCGCGCGCCTCCTCCTGCACCTGCGCGAGGTGCTCGGGCCCCTTCAGGCTCTCGGCATACAGCTTGTAGACATCCTCGGTCCCCGACGGACGCGCCGCGAACCACGCGTGCTCGGTCTGCACCTTGAGCCCGCCGATCGCCGCGTCATTGCCCGGCGCGTGCGAGAGCTTGGCCGTGATCGGCTCCCCGGCCAGCTCGGTCGCGCTGACGGCGTCCGGGGCGAGCCTGCCCAGCGTGGCCTTCTGCTCCGGCGTCGCCGGGGCGTCCACGCGCTGATACGCCGAGGCGCCGAACTCCTGCTCGAGCTCGCGGTAGCGCTCCGACGGGGTCTTCCCGGTCACGGCGATGATCTCCGCGGCGAGCAGGCAGAGCAGGATGCCGTCCTTGTCCGTCGACCAGACGCTGCCGTCCCTGCGCAGGAACGAGGCGCCCGCCGACTCCTCGCCACCGAACGCGACCGACCCGTCGAGCAGACCCGGCACGAACCACTTGAACCCTACCGGCACCTCGAGCAGGCGCCGGTCCAGCGACTCCGCGACGCGGTCGATGATCATCGACGACACGAGCGTCTTGCCGATCGCGGCGTCCTGCGGCCACTCCGGGCGGTGCGAGAACAGGTAGTCGATCGCTACGGCGAGGTAGTGGTTGGGGTTCATCAGTCCGGCATCCGGGGTGACGATGCCGTGCCGATCCGCGTCCGCGTCGTTGCCGGTGAGCACGTCGTAGTCGCCGCGCTTCGCGACGAGGGATGCCATCGCGCTGGGCGAGGACGGATCCATGCGGATCTTCTCGTCCCAGTCCAGCGTCATGAAGCGCCAGGTCGGGTCGACCTCGGGGTTGACGACGGTGAGATCCAGACCGTGCATCTCGGCGATGAGCGCCCAGTACTCCACGGAGGCGCCGCCGAGCGGGTCGGCCCCGATGCGCACACCCGCACGCTTGATCGCCTCGACGTCGATGATCGAGGGCAGGTCGCGCACGTAGGCGTCGCGGAAGTCGTACTGCCCGATCGAGTCATCGTCGATGTCGGCGTGCGGGATGCGCTCGACGCCTTCCAGGCCGGCCTCGATGAGCGCGTTGGCCCGCTGCGCGATCCATCCCGTGGCGTCGGTGTCGGCGGGACCGCCGTGCGGCGGGTTGTACTTGAAGCCGCCGTCGCGCGGCGGGTTGTGGCTCGGGGTCACGACGATGCCGTCGGCGCGCTCGGGGTCGTCGAGCCCGCGTCCGCGGTTGTAGGTGAGGATGGCGTGGCTGAGCGCCGGGGTCGGCACCCATGAATCGCGGGAGTCCACGCGGACGTCGATGCCGTTGCCGATCAGCACCTCGATGGCGGTGCGCTCGGCGGGCAGCGACAGCGCGTGCGTGTCGCGGCCGAGGAAGAGCGGGCCCCGGATGCCCTGCTCGCGGCGATAATCCACGATGGCCTGCGTGGTGGCCACGATGTGCTGCTCGTTGAAGCTCGTCGTGAGGGAGGAACCGCGGTGCCCGCTCGTGCCGAATGCGACACGCTGAGTCGGATCGGACGGGTCGGGGATGCGGTCGTAATAGGCGGCGATCAGCTCGTCGACGTCGATCAGATCGTTTTCCTCCGCGGGGAGGCCAGCTCGGCTCGTCATGCAGCTAGTCTGCCCCGCCGGAGCCGCGATGCGCACCTCGATTGCGCTTGTGGCTCTGGTACGACTATGACGCGTCAGGGGCTGCGGCGCCGGAGCCGTCACAGACTCGCTGGCTGTGCGAGGGGCGGCACTAGGCTGACGAGGTGACCGAACGCCGCACCTACAGCTATCTGGGCCCCGCGGGCACCTTCACCGAAGCAGCGCTCGATCAGGTGCCAGAGGCGCGCGGCCAGGTCTGGAAGCCCGTGCACAACGTAGGCGAAGCGCTCGCGGACGTGCTCGAGGGTCGCAGCCACGCGGCGATGATCGCGATCGAGAACTCCGTCGAGGGCGGGGTGTCGACCACGCTCGACGCTCTGGCGACGCTGCCCGGGCTGCGCATCGTGGGCGAGTACCTCGTGAAGGTGAACTTCGTGCTCGTCGGCAAGCCCGGGGTCCGGTTGGCGGACGTGGATGTCATCTCCGCGCATCCGGTCGCGTACGCGCAATGCCACAGCTGGCTGGGCGCGCACCTGCCGAAGCACGCCCATGTGCCGGCGGCGAGCAATGTGGCGTCCATCCTCGGCGTGCTCGACGGGACATCGCCCGCCCAGGCCGCGATCGCCGCCCCGGGGATCGTGCAGCACCATGACGTCGAGGTGCTGGCGGAGCAGATCGGCGACAACGAGAACGCCGTGACCCGCTTCGTGCTCGTCTCCAAGCCCGTCGCCCCGGGCGAGCCGACCGGGGCGGACAAGACCTCGCTCATCGTCGAGCTTCCCGACGACCGGCCGGGCGCACTGCTGGACATGCTCGAGCAGTTCTCCACGCGCGGCATCAACCTGTCGCTGCTGCAGTCGCGGCCGGTGGGGGACGCCCTGGGACGCTATCGCTTCGTGGTGGACGCTGACGGGCACGCCTATGACGAGCGGATGGCCGACGCGCTGCTGGGCATCCGCCGCTTCAGCCCGCGCGTGGTCTTCCTGGGTTCGTACCCGCGCGCCGACCGCAAGATCGTGCACTATCCCGAGCGCTACGCCGACGGGGTCTTCGTCGAGGCGCGCGACTGGCTGCGTGCGCTGCTGCACGGCGAGCCCGGCGCCTGACCGAGGCCGGCGCCGTCTGCTCCGCCGCCTCGGGGCGGCTCAGGCCGCGAGCAGCTCGAGCGTCTGCGCGCGCCCGCCGGCGGCGTCCAGCGCCTCGCCCTCGTGCGCACCCGCGACGGGGGAGATCATGATCTCGTCCACGCCATGCCGGCTGGCGAACTCCGCGAGCGACGCCCGCACCCCTTCGGCGTCACCGATGAACCAGCGCTGGCGCATCGCGTCGATGAGGGTCTGCTCCATGGCATCCGGATGTTCGGCGAGACCGCGCTGGGCTTCTTCGACCGTCTCCAGCACGCGCATGGGCTTGTTGCCGCGCAGCCGGGCCATCGCCCGCAGCTGCGGCAGGGCGCGCGCCTCGGCCTCGTCGGCAGTGGGCGCGGCGACGACGTTCGCGGTGAGGAAGGTGCGCGGCGCGTCGAGCGTCGCGGACGGACGGAAGGTCGAACGGTAGAGGTCGAGCGCACGCTCGAGTCCGGTGCCGGCGAAGTGGTTCGCGAAGACGTACGGCAGGCCGTGCGCGGCGGCGAGCTGCGCGGAGTAGTCGCTGGATCCGAGCAGCCAGATCTGGGGTGCGCCGGATGCCACCGGCGTCGCCTTCACGGTGTACTCGCCGCCAGTGGTGAACTGCACCGTCGCACCATCGGGCTGCAGCATGAGGCCGATGTCCTGCACGTGCGAGGGGAAGCGCTCGACGTCCCCGGCCGTGCCGGACTGGCGCAGCAGCTGTGTGATGACCGGGTCGCTGCCGGGCGCGCGGCCGATGCCGAGGTCGATGCGTCCGGGTGCGATCGCCTCGAGCGCGGCGAACTGCTCGGCGACGATCAGCGGCGCGTGGTTGGGCAGCATCACCCCGCCGGATCCCACCCGGATGCGCTGCGTGCGCGACGCCGCGGCGGCGATCAGCACCGGCGGGGCGGTGGATGCCACCGACGGCATGTTGTGGTGCTCGGCGAACCAGTAGCGCACGAGTCCGAGTTCGTCGGCGCGCTGCGCGAGTGCCATGGACGACGCGACGGCCTGCGCGGTGGTCTGGCCGGTGCGGACGGGGACGAGATCGAGGACGGAGAGGGCGAGAGCAGTCATCCACATCGTCAACAGCCGAGAGCGCGTCGGCATTCCAGGCGGCGCTGAGGGGTCAAAAAACGTCGCATGTGGGTGGCGTCATGCGGCATTTCTTGACCCCTCACGTGGGCGGGCGCGCGCTGGGGGGTCAAGAAATGTCGAGTGTGGGTGGCGTCATGCGGCATTTTTTGACCCCTCTCGATGCTGCTCGTGCGGGGCGACCAAGTCAGGACTTGACGGGCCCGCGTGCGCCGGCGTAGGCCGGTGGCATGCGCCACTTCACCGATCGCACGGATGCCGGGCGGCGTCTCGCCCAGCGACTGCAGGAGCACTTCGCCGCCCAGGGCGAAACACCGGCGGATGCCGACCTCGCAGCACCCGATCTCGTCGTGCTGGGGCTGCCGCGCGGGGGCGTACCGGTGGCCGCCGAGGTGGCTCGTGCGCTGCACGCACCGCTGGATGTGCTCATCGTCCGCAAGGTCGGCGTGCCGTGGCATCCGGAGCTCGCGATGGCCGCGGTCGGCGAGGAGGATGCCGTGGTGCGCAACGACTCCGTGATCGCCGCCTCCGGCGTCCCCCGCCGCGAGCGCGAGGCGGCCGAGCAGCGCGAGCGCGACGAGGTCGCCCGCAGGGCATCAAGGTTCCGCGGGGGCCGCCCGCCGGTGTCGCTGGCCGGACGCACCGCACTGATCATCGACGACGGCATCGCGACCGGCGCCTCCATGCGCGCCGCCTGTGCGATCGCCCGAGCCCGGCACGCCCGCCGCATCGTCGTCGCGGCGCCCGTCGCCCCCGCGGATGTGATCGACGTGCTGCGCGATGAGGTGGACGAGGTGGTGTGCCTGCACACGCCGGCGGACTTCATGGCGGTGGGCATGCACTACCTCGACTTCCACCAGACCTCGGATGGCGAAGTGGAGCGCCTGATGCCGTGACCGTCGGCGTTACGCTTTCGTGATGGACGCCAACTTCTTCTTCGTCGTCGTCGGGGCCGTCGCCGTGGCGGCCGTCGCTCGAGGCAGAGGCTGGCCCGCTCCGCTGCTGGTCACGATGGTCGCGCTGGCGGCATCCTTCCTCCCCTTCATCCCTGACGTCACCCTCGACGGACACGTGCTGCTCAACCTCGTGCTGCCGCCGCTGCTGTACTCGGCGGCGCTGGACGTATCGTTCGTGAGCTTCCGTCGGGCGATGCCGCAGATCCGCCGGCTCGGGGTGGGTCTCGTGGTCGTGACGGCCCTGGTGGTCGGCCTGCTCGCCTGGTGGGTGATGCCGGCGCTCACACTGCCGGGTGCGCTGCTGCTGGGTGCCATCGTCGCGCCCCCGGATGCCGTCTCGGCGGCTGCCGTCGGGCGCCGCCTCGGGTTGCCCCGACGCGTGATGACCGTGCTGTCCGGCGAGAGCCTGATCAACGACGCGACCTCGCTGACCTTGTTCCGGGTGTTCGCGGCGATCGTCGCCGGAGCGACGGTGACCGTGTGGGGCGGGATCGGGCAGTTCCTGCTCGCGGTGGCCGTCGGCGTCATCGTGGGACTCGTGTTCGGGGTGGCACTGCACCAGCTGCGCATGCGGGTGGACGATCCGGTGGTCAACGGCACCTTCGGTCTGCTGGCACCGTTCGGCGTCTACGCCATCGCCGAGCAGCTGCTGGGCTCGGGGGTCCTCGCCGTGGTCGCGATGGGGCTGTTCGTCGGCTTCAACGCCCCCAAGACCAGCTATGCGACCCGTCAGCAGGAGACGCCGCTGTGGCTGTCGGCCGACTTCCTGCTCGAGTCGTTCGTGTTCGCCTACATCGGCCTGCAGCTGCCGCGCGTGCTCGGCGAGCTGAAGGACGGCGAAGCCGGCACGATCGTGCTGCTGGCGGCGGTGGTGCTGCTGGGAGTGCTCGTGGTGCGTCCGCTGTTCGTCTACCCGGCCGGCGCGTGGGGACAATGGTGGACGGGCCTGCGACTGCGCAAGTGGCAGCGCATCTCGGCCGCCGCGCAGAGCCTTCCTGTCGCGCCGGGGCGGCGCCGCCGGCATCCGGTCTCAGAGGATGAGTTGCGCCGTCGTCTGGTGGAGACGCGGCTGTCGTGGCGCGACAACGCGGTGATCTCGTGGGCGGGCATGCGGGGAGTGGTGACGCTGGCGACCGCGCTCGCCGCGGCCGATCTCGCTGCGCTCCGGCCGCAGGCGGCGCACGCGATCGTCGTGGTCGCCTTCGTCGTCACGGTCGGCACCCTGCTGCTGCAGGGGCTGACTCTGCCCTGGCTCATCCGCCGGCTCGGCCTCGTCGACGACACCGAGCGGCAGGAGGACGAGCGCGAGATCGCGGCCGTGCGCGAGCGCAGCCGTGATGCGGGGAAGGCGTATCTGCGCGAGATGCGACGCACGTGGGCGAAGACGCAGGGCCAGCAGAGCCTGGCGGCCTTCGACGCGTACGCGCAGCGGCTGATGAAGATGCAGTCCGAAGCCGAGCAGGCCGATGCGACCGAGCAGGAGCGCCCCACTGCCGAGCAGTTCGCGGAGTTGGCGAAGGGGTGGCTGTCGGTGCGGCGCCGACTGCTGCTCGAGGAGCGCCGGGCGGGAACGCTCAGCGAGGAGGTCATGCACGAGCTGATCGCGGCGATGGATGCCGAGGAGCTGGCGCTCGACACGCGCATGGCGCTGCGCTCCTGACCCGGTCCCCACCGGGCGTCCGCGAAACGCCGCGCGGCGGCGAGCCGGCTCCCCGGCATCCGTTCGGGAGGGCCGAACTCAGACCGCCACGAGGGCCGGTGCGCCGCGGGATGCCTCGGCAGACGCGTCTGCGCGGCGCAGCGCCGTGAGGATCTGCCAGCGCGCGCTGTAGCTGTGGCTGCCGAGCTGCGCCAGCAGGAGCCGGTCGCGGGGGTCCAGGCCTTCACGTGCCGCTTCCCGCGCGAGGTCGTCGCCGGTCGCGGGGTACTCCATGTCGGCGAGGAAGCGCTCGAGTGAGGCTGAGAGAGACATGTCAGCTCCCTTCTGCTGCAGGGGGATCGAGGGATCGAGGGGGAGAAGGAGGGCGGGCCGGGGAGTGCCCGTGCGGCTCTCCCCGGCCCCCGTGGATCAGGCGCTGATGGCGTCCTGCCGGTCGGTGGACTCCACCGCGATGCGGCGGGGCTTCGCGCGCTCGCTGACCGGGATGATCACCGAGAGCACGCCGCTGTCGTACGAGGCGCTGATCCGCTCGAGGTCCACGCCGTCGCCGAGCGTGAACTGGCGGAAGTAGCTGCCCGCCCCGCGCTCGCGGGCGATCCAGCGCATGCCTTCGCCGCTTCCGGCGGTGCGCTGCGCGCGGATCGACAGCTGCGAGCCGTCGAGGTCGACATCGATCGAGCCGGGGTCGGCGCCGGGGATGTCGGCGTGCAGGACATAGCGGTCGCCGTCGCGGTAGAGATCGACGGGCATCACGCGGGGTGCGCGCACGGAGTCCAGCACGCTCGCAGCGAAACGATCGAGCTGACTGATCGGGTCGAGGGTCATGGCCATGGTGTTCTCCTCTCACTATGCGCCGCAGAGGCGTCTTGTCAGGTTGCTGATGCAGGTTATCTGCATCCGATGATGTATATTTATAGCTCGCAGAGGCGCAGATTTCAAGTAGTCGGATTTGCAGAACGGGACGGATGCCAGATGGCTGAGCGAGACACCACCACGCCGCTGTACGGGATCGCCGTCGCCGCCGAGCTGGCATCCGTGCCCGAGGCGACGCTGCGGCTGTACGAGCGGCGCGGTCTGCTCGCGCCGCACCGCAGCGAGGGGGGAACCAGGCGCTACAGCGACCACGACATCGACCGGCTGCGTCGAGTCGCCGAATTGCGCGACGCGGGCGTCAATCTCGCGGGAGTCGGACGTGTGCTCGACCTGGAGGACGAGAACGGCGACCTCCGTCGCGAGCTCGCCGAGCAGCGCCGGGAGCGCTGACGCCGGTGCCGGTCCCGGCGAACGCAGAGCGCCCCACCCCGCAGCATCGGGGTGGGGCGCTCTGCTGCCCGGGTTGTGTCAGCGGGAGCTGACCGGCTCCTTCGTGGCATCCGGGGTGGTGGTATCCGACTCCGCGGCATCCGCGTCGTCGATGTCCTCGGCGAACGGCAGGCCGTTGCGGGGAGCGTTGTAGAGCTCCTCGTCGAGGATGCCCTCGCGCTTGGCGACGATCGTGGGCACCAGCGCCTGGCCGGCGACGTTCACCGCAGTGCGGCCCATGTCGAGGATCGGGTCGATCGCCAGCAGCAGTCCGACGCCCTCGAGCGGCAGACCCAGCGTCGACAGGGTGAGGGTCAGCATCACGATCGCACCCGTGGTGCCGGCGGTTGCGGCCGAGCCGACGACCGAGACGATGACGATCAGCAGGTACTGGATGAAGCTGAGCTGGATGTCGAAGAACTGCGCGACGAAGATCGCGGAGATCGCCGGGTAGATGGCGGCGCAGCCGTCCATCTTCGTGGTGGATCCGAGCGGCACCGCGAAGGAGGCGTAGCCGGCGGGCACGCCGAGGTTGCGCTCGGTGACGCGCTGCGTGAGCGGCAGGGTGCCGATCGAGGAGCGGCTGACGAACGCGAGCTGCACGGCGGGCCACACGCCCGAGAAGTACTGCTTGATCGACAGGCCGTGGGTCTTCACCAGAATCGGGTAGACCACGAAGATGACCAGAGCGAGACCGAGGTAGATCGCACCGGCGAACCAGGCGAGCGAGGTCAGCTTGTCCCAGCCGTACTTCACGACCGCGGCGCCGATGAGGCCGAAGGTGCCGAGCGGGGCGATGCGGATGATCCACCACAGCACGCGCTGGATCACCTTGAGAAGCGACTCGGTGAACACCAGGAACGGCTCGGCCTTGCGGCCGGCCTTGAGAGCTGCGATGCCGACGACCGCGGCGACGACGATGACCTGCAGGATGTTGAAGCCGACACTCGACGTGTAGCTGCCGTCGGTGGCGCCGGGGGTGGTCGACACCGTGAGGCCGAGGAAGTTCTGCGGGATCAGGCCCAGCAGGAAGTTCCACCAGGTGCCGACGGTGCCCGGCTCGCCGGTGCTCTCGAGGCCGGCGCCGGCCTTGGCGCCCGGCTGAATGGTCAGGCCCAGCACGATGCCGATCGACACGGCGATGAACGCGGTGATCGCGAACCACAGAAGCGTCTGTCCGGCGAGGCGCGCGGCGTTCTGCACGCGACGCAGGTTGGAGATGCTCGCCACGATCGCGGTGAAGATCAGCGGGACCACGGCGGCGCGCAGCAGCGTGACGTACGAGCTGCCGATGCGGTCAAGCGTGTCGGACAGGGGTGTCGGGTTGTCGGCCGATGCGCCGAGCGAGACGGCGATCAGTCCGACGGCGATGCCGAGGATGAGGGCGGCGATGATCTGGAACCCGAACGAGGTCAGCAGCTTGCGGACCGGGCCTCGGGTGTCGGGCGCCTTCTGGGCGCGCGCAGTAGCGGATGAGTTGCTCACGGGATCTCCAATGGTCTGCGCGGAGTGCGCATCACGTGGAGTAAACGCTAAGCGGAAGGACGTATTCCCGGGAATAGATGTGACGAAGCGTGACGGGTGAACCGTCGATGTGTAATATCTGTTTCATTCTTACTCGAACGACGAGATCGTGCATGATTTCGTTCATCACTCCGGTATCGATGCGGATGCCGGGCGAAGGGGTTTTCATGACGTCGACGTCGCAGGCCCAGCCATCCGCCGCGCGTGAAGGGAGTCGCACTCCTCGCAGATCGCTGAGGCTGTGGGAAGTCGTCGCGATATCCGTCGGCTTCATGGGGCCAGTCATGGCGATGTCGCTCAACGGCATCGGGGTGGCCGCGCTCGTCGGCTCCTCTGTGCCATTCACATTCGCGGTCTCCTTCGTGGGCACCATGCTGGTCGCCTACGCATTCATCAGGCTCACTCGTTACATCACGCACGCCGGCTCCGTCTACGCCTTGGCTGGCGCGACGCTGGGACCGCGAGCAGGGTTCTTCGGCGGATTCGCTCTGCTCGGCACCTACCTGTTCTTCGCCGTATGCATTGCCGGTGCCTGCGCGGTGTTCTTCGAAGCCATGCTCGCCGAGCTCGACGTCACCATGCCAGGCTGGGCATGGGTCCTGGTGCCGCTCGTCGTATCAGTATTCGTGCTGGTCTTGAATGTTCGTGAATCGACCATCACTGCTCGTACCCTCCTCGTCATCGGCTTCATCGGCATCGGGGCCATGCTGGTTCTGTCGGTCGTCATCATCTTTCGAGTCGCCACGGGTGACGCGCCGGTATCGACGGGCGTGGACCTGTCTGTTCTGCTCCCCGGTGATGCCCCTATCAGCGCAGTGATGACTGCTGCAGTGTTCGGCTTCCTGTCTTGGGCGGGGTTCGAGTCGGGCGCGTCCCTCGGCGAGGAGACGCGCAATCCGAAACGCGTTGTGCCCATCGCGCTGCTGCTGGCTGTCGTGCTCGCCGGGTTCATCTACGTGCTCGTCATGTTCGCGCAGACGATCGGCTTCGGCACCGACGAGGCCGGGGCGGCTGCCTTCGCTGGAGCCTCGTCTACGCTCACCACACTGGCGTCGACGTATGTCGGTCAATGGTTCGCCGTTCTCATCGCCATCTTCGCGTTCTTCGTCGCCTTCGCCTCGCTGCTCAGCTCGACAGCAGCATCCGCTCGCCTTCTCTTCGCCCTCGCCCGTGACGGCTTCGGGCCGAGCGCGTTCGCGCGGACCAGCGCGAAGACAGGCGTCCCGGTGAACAGCACCGTCTTCGTCGTGATCTTCACGGTCGCAATGGCCGTAGCCTTCGGGCTCTTCGGGGCCACTTCCGTCGACGTCTACTACTGGTTCGCGACGGTCGCCGTGCTGTGCATGGTGGTCGCCTACGGAATGACCTCGGTCGGCGTCATCCGGCACACGTTCAAGCCCAACTCTCTGATCCCGAAGTGGGAAGCGATCCTTCCGGTGCTCGGGCTGGCGTTCCTCGCGTACGTGTACATCATCCAGATCGCAGGCCAGCAGCCCCCGTACACCTACTTTCCCTGGATCGCGGGTGCGTGGTGTGTCATTGGACTGGTGATCGTACTCATGAAACCCGCGCTCGCGAACCGCATCGGTTCACGACTCAGCATGGAGGATCTCGACTGAGATGACGATGATCGCAAATTCCGTCGGCGCCGCCGACCCCACGCAGACGCGGATGGAAGAGATGAACGACGCCCCCTCACACCCGGCCGCCGATGTGGACGAACTCGTCTTCATCGCCACCACCGACATTGCAGCCCGCACCAAGGGGCGCTCCATGCGGCTCGCCGACTTCGAGGAGAGCACCTCCCTCGGGTGGGTGCCGGCCAACCTGGGCATCGGATCGCTGGGGCACATCGTCGACGACATCCCCTACGGGTCGACGGGCGACCTGCGGCTGAAACCCGATCTGGCCTCTCTCGCGCGACTCGACGGCATCCCAGGTCGCCCGCCGCTCAGCATCGTCTTCGCCGACCTGGTCAACACCGACGGCACGCCGTGGGAGAGCTGCCCCCGCACGTTCCTGCGCGACGCAGTGGAACAGCTGCGCACGGAATTCGGCCTGACAACGCGTTGCTCGTTCGAGCACGAGTTCGTCGATCGCACGGCCAAGGGTGACCACCACCCGTTCTCGCTACAGGCCTTCCGCCGCGCTGAACCGATCGGATCGAAGCTGATGACGGTACTGAGCCGGGCGGGCTTGGAACCTGAGACGTGGCTCCCTGAGTATGGCCGTCACCAGTACGAGATCACTGTGGCTCCGGCCGACCCGGTGACGGCCGCTGACCGGGCGATCCTTGTCCGCGACATTGTGTACGACCTGTTCGACGCGCACGGCCGCGAAGCATCGTTCGCTCCTGTCGTCGCACCAGGAGAGGCAGGGAACGGCGTGCATGTGCACTTCGGGCTCGATGACAAGGACGGCAACACGGTCATCTACGATCCGTCCCGTCCAGGCCGGCTCTCGAAGCTTGCCGGCAGCTTCGCCGCAGGCATCATCAAGTACGGACCGGCGATGGCCGCGCTCTTCGCACCACTCGCCACGAGCTACCAGCGGCTGGCTCCGCACAACTGGTCGACGGCTCGTGCGTTCCTTGGGCTGCAGAACCGTGAGGCACTTCTGCGCATCTGCCCGACCAATGAGATCGATGGGCGCGACCCCAGCAGGCAGCTGCACTTCGAGTTCCGCGGCGGTGACATCGGAGCCAACCCGTGGATCCTGCTCGGGCTGATCCTGCGAGCCGGCGCGCAGGGTCTGCGCGACGAGCTCGAGACCCCCGAGATCGTCGTCGGCGAACTCGATCTCGATGACAAGCACGCGCACCTGCCCAAGCTGCCCCGCAACCTCGAGGAGGCGCTGGCCGTGCTCAAAGACGACGAAGTCGTCTCGGGGTGGTTCTCGCCGGCGTTCCTTGCGACCTACGAGGCGATCAAGCACGACGAGTTCGCGTCAGTGCAGGCGCGTTCGCTTGCGGAGCAGTGCGAGGTGTACGCGCGTGTCTACTGACCAGAGTGACGCCAGCATCCCGCTGTTCGATCACCACTGCCACGGCGTGACGACCGCAGACCTTGACCGGGACGAGTTCGAAACCCTCATCACCGAGTCTGACTGGGATGCGCCTGAGGGTACGACCCACTTCGACTCACAGGTCGGCTTCGCGATCCGACAGCACTGCGCCCCGGTGCTCGGCCTCGAACCGTTCGCGACGCCCGATGACTACCTGAGCAGGCGGCGCCAACTCGGTGGCGTCGAAGCGAGCCGGCGCCTGCTGCGTGCGACGGGTATCAGTCACTACTTCATCGAGACCGGGCATCGCGGGGATGAGATCCTCGATCCGGACGATATGGCGGATGCCGCCGACGCTCGCGCCTTCGAGATCGTGAGACTTGAGCGTCTGGCTGAGGAGCTCGTGCTCGACGGGTGCGCTGCGGCGGACTTTCGCGAAGCGTACGGCCGTCTCCTTGATGACAGGCTGAGTACGGCCGTCGGTGTGAAGTCCATCGCCGCGTACCGCATCGGGCTGGACTTCAACCCTGAACGTCCGCTCGCCGCGGAGACCGATCGGGCTGTCGCGAGCTGGCTGGCCGACATCGCAAGTGGTGCCCCAGCACGCTTGGCTGATCCCGTCATCATCAGAAACCTGCTGTGGGCGGCAGTCGACCGTGCCTGCGCGATCCAGTTCCATATCGGATACGGCGACGCCGATGTCGATCTCTACCGGTGCACGCCTCTGCTTCTCACCGAGTTCCTGCGTCTGACTCGCGATTCCGGAGCGCGCGTGATGCTCCTGCACTGCTACCCCTTCCACCGGGAGGCCGGCTACCTCGCGCAGGTCTTCCCGCATGTCTACTTCGATGTCGGGCTGGCGATCAACTACACCGGCTCCCGGTCCGATGAGATCATCGCGGAGACGCTTGAGCTCGCGCCGTTCCACAAGATCCTGTTCTCGTCAGATGCTTTCGGCGCCGCCGAGCTCTATCACCTCGGGGCTCTGCTATTTCGCCGGGGACTCGCTCGCGCGCTCGACACGTTCTCGCAGCGGGACGGCTGGCCGCAGTCGGAGTGCGCAAGGATCACCGAGATGATTGGGTGGCGCAACGCTTGGCGAGCGTACCGGCTCGATACCGTGACTTCCGTCAAGCCTGAGGCACGGGACGCGGTGGCATCGTGACCCTGACCGTGACACGCCTGACCGAGCTCGCAACAGCGTGGGATTCCGTGCTCGAGCGCGAGCTTGACGCGGCTCGCGCGCTGCGGCGCGAGCTGCACGCCGCACCGTGCATATCGGGACGCGAGCACCCGACCGTCGCGCGGTTGGTCGAAGAGCTGAGCGACTATGTCCCGTTCGAGACTGTCGCCGAGAGCGGGGCTGTCGGTCGAATCGGACCCCGAGGCGGACCCGCTGTTGCCGTTCGCGCTGAGCTGGACGCGCTGCCTGTGACCGAACTGACCGGTGCTGGATTCGCATCGGACAACGGAGCGATGCACGCGTGCGGTCACGACATCCACCAGGCTGCCCTTGTCGCGCTGGTCCGCTCGGCCGCCCAACTCGAACTGCCGGTCGCGTTGGTCCCGCTGCTGCAGCCTCGAGAGGAGACCTACCCGTCTGGCGCGCTTGACATGCTCGAGGCCGGAGTGATCGGTCGATACGAGATCGCGCACGTGATCGGTGCGCACGTGCATCCGGGCTTACCTGATGGCGCGGTGTCCGCAGCTGGGGGATTCATCAACGCGGCTGCCGATGAGCTCGAGATCCGGATCACCGGTCGAGGGGGGCATGCCGCGTACCCACACCAGGCGAACGACACTGTCGCTGCGATCGCGCAGATCGCCCTTGCTCTCCCGGAGGTTGTGCGCCGCACCGTGAGCCCACTGCGCCCGGCGATCATCAGCGTCGGCACCCTCGCCGCCGGCGAGGGCGCCGCCAACGTGCTCCCCGCCGAAGCGCGCATCTTCGCCACCATGCGCACGACGGATCCGGATGATCGCGCCCTGCTTTTCTCCGCAGTGCAGCATATGGCGCAGGGCGTTGCAGCGGCGTACGGTGCTGCGGCAGATGTCCGTCGAATCGAGGGAGAACCCGCGCTGATCAATGATCGAGTTCTCGCCGCCGGGGCAGATGACTGGCTTGCGCGGCTGGGTGTTGAGGGCGCGGATGCGATGCGCTCGCTGGGAGCCGACGACTTCTCGTACTTCTGCAACGCAGCACCGTCGTTGATGATGTTCGTCGGAGTGCGCACGGCGGGAGAGAACCCGCAGCCAGGGCTGCATCACCCGCGCTTCCTGCCAGGTGACGAGGCCATCGCCTCCGTCGCACGAGCGTTGATGGCCGGCTACCTCGCCGCTGCGGAGCTCGCGCTCGGCATCGAACACCGACGAGGGCCTGCCGAGACGGGTGACGAGTGATGGCTCCGGTAGACAACCTGGTTGACCGCGACGCAGCAGCCATAGCCGGGGTCGAGAAGCTGCGCTTCTTCCCTCTGGCTGTGCAATCGGGCCACGGGCACACCCTGCTGGAACCATCCGGGCGTGAACTGATCGATCTGAGCGCCAGCTGGACAGCGTCCGGCTTCGGCCTCGGCAATGAGGCTATCGCACAGGCCGTGCAGCAGGCGATGTTGCAAGGTGCTGGAGCATCGATTCTCTCCGCCACACACAACGACGCAGTCGCGCTGGCGGAAGAGCTGATCGCGGTCGTTCCCAGTCGACTGCCGACAGACGAGCGGCGGGTCTACCTGGGACATGCGGGCACGGACGCGAACGACGTGGCCCTGCGCGGATGCCGGGATGCAACGGGCCGCTCGGGAGTGGTCGCCTTCGAGAATGGGTATCACGGTGGCGTCGGCACCGCGCAACGGGTGTCGGGCGTGCATGTCTCGGCCGGAGTGCCAGCCGATCCAGGCGTGATCTTTCTGCCTTACCCCGACCCTTACCGGCCCCACACAGGAGACGCAGAAACCATTCTGGTGGACGTGCTCACGCAAGCTGAGCGAGTGCTCAGTCAACAAGGCGTTGCCGCAGTGATCGTAGAACCGATCCAATCGGACGGCGGTGTCATCGTGCCGCCGCATGGCTTCCTTCGCGGATTGCGGCGGCTCTGCGACGAGCATGGCACATACCTGATTGTCGACGAGGTGAAGGTCGGTCTGGGGCGGACAGGCCGTCTGCACGCATTCTCAGCCGAGGACGTGATGCCGGATATCGTGACCCTCGGGAAAGCTCTCGGAGGAACGCTTCCGCTATCAGCGGCGGTCGGTCCTGCGTCGGTGCTCGATCAACCGATCGCCTCGGCTCTGATGACAACGACCGGCAACCCGGTGTCGTGCGCAGCCGGTAGAGCTGTGCTGCGAATGCTGCGCGACACAAAGGTGATCCGCAATGCCGCAGACCGCGGAGATCAGCTGCGACGGCTGCTTGAGCGATACGCTCGCGGCGATCGTCGAGGGGCACGCCGAGTCGGTGATGTTCGGGGCCGGGGGCTGTCGCTCGGCATCGAACTGGTGCGCGATCAGGTATCGCTCGACCCCGACCCAGACCTCACTGCCAAGGTCGCTTACCGCTTGTGGCAATTGGGCGCTGTCGCATATCCGGTGCGTGGGAACGTGCTCGAGCTGACGCCGCCATTGACGATCACCGCATCCGCGATCGAGCAGGCCGCCGGCCTCATCGCGAACGCGGTGGATGACGCTGTCGAAGGAGCAGTGACTGATGAGATGATCGCAGCCTTCCAAGGCTGGTGAGCCTCACCCCGAGGAGCGGCGCATGTCCTCCAACGCGGCGACCCGCTGACGGCCGGCTTCGCCGAGACGATCTGTGACCGCGGCAATCACCGTCTCGACAACGGCCAGGGCGCCCACGAGCGAATCGAATGGTGAGGGAGCTTCGACGTTCGCAGGCAGCACGGTCGCGGCGTGCTCGGCGACCGGCGAGAGCCAAAGATCGGTGAAAAGAACCAGATCCGCACCCCGCTCGGCCGCGCGCTGCGCGAGGCGCACCACGCGAGGGTCATATCGGCGATAGTCGAAGGCGACGATCACATCTCCGCGGCGGGTGTCGGCGACCACGGAGAGTCGGGTGAACTCGTCGCCGCCGATGATCTGCACATCGTCCCGGAGCAGCATCAGATGAGCACCGAGGTACTCGGCGAGCAGCTGACTGAATCGGCCGCCGATGAGGCGCACTCGTCGTGCATCCGACAACATCCCGACGGTGCGCTCGAACTCGCTGGGCGGCAACTCACCGATCGTTGCCGCAATGCTCGCAGCGAAGACGCGGCCAGCGCGGGCGAGGTCTCCGTCGGCCGGAAGGAGATCGTCGCGTCCGTACTGTTCGAGAGGCGAGCCGAGACGCTCGTGCACCTCTCGAACGAGCTGCTTCTGGAACGCGGGGTAGCCACTGAATCCGAGCCTGCTCACGAATCGGACCACGGTCGGCGGGCTGACACCCGCACGTTCGGCGAGCTCGGCGACGGTTCCCAGGCCGGCGATCGGATAGTTCGCGAGGATTGCACGGCCAACCTTCCGCTCGCCCGAACTCAGCCGATCCAGCGCTTCGCGCACTTGCACGTTCAGGGGACCGACGGCTGCCATCTCGTCGCTCTCAGACACCTGACCCCCTCGTGATGAAACATACGTTACAGCGTGAGGTGCTCCGTCAGCAGGTGGCCGGGATCGGACGTCGACCGGCTGGCCCGTCGTCGGCGAGCGCTACGCGCGCCGGCGTCGGTCCGCTTCGGGTAGAGCGAACATCTCGACGGTGACCCCGTCCAGCAGCATGCCGGGCTCAACTTTCAGCGCATCCGCGATCCGGACCAGTGTCGGAATGCCCATCAGCGCGCGGCCCTTCTCGTACCCGCGGATGTTCGACGAATCGATCTGCGTGAGCACCGCGAGTTCGTCCTGTGTGATGCCGCGACGCCTGCGCTCGTCCGCGATCAGCTCGCCGATTCGGGCGGCGGCAGGGGACGGGACGCGGGGCACCCGTCAAACGTGAGGAATGTCCGCCACTTGTGCCAGGGTTAACGCACCCGGGTATAAGTACCGATCCGGGATTGAGGGAACCCGGAGGACGGCGATGGTCGGCGAGAAGCTGGTCAAGTCGCGACAGCGAGTCGCGGCATGAATGTGCTCACCGACTATCAGTCCAAGTACTACGCGTACGAACTGCAGCGTTCGTACGCGAATGATCATGTCGGCAAGCTTGCCGGACTGCTCTTCGATGCCCAGGTCGAACCCAAACCGCATCAGATCGACGCCGCGCTGTTCGCGCTGCAGACGCCGTTCCTCAAGGGCGTGATTCTCGCCGATGAGGTGGGACTCGGCAAGACGATCGAGGCGGGCATCGTCATTTCCCAGTACTGGGCTGAGCGACGTAGGCGCATTCTGATCGTGACGCCCTCGACCCTGCGGCAGCAATGGCAGCAAGAGCTGTTCGAGAAGTTCCTGATTCCGTCGGAGATCATCGATCCGCGTTCGAAGGATCCGCTGCTTGCGCCTTCCGCGGATCGGCGGCCAGTCGTCCTCATCTGCTCCTACGAGTTCGCACGGCGGCATGAGCAACAGCTTCTGAAGCCATGGGATCTCGTCGTCGCCGACGAGGCTCATCGACTTCGTAACCACTGGACAGGGCGTGCAAAAGCCGCGTCGGCGGTCGCTCACATCGTGCAGAACGCGCACAAGACCGTCCTTCTCACCGCGACACCGCTCCAGAACCGCTTGGAGGAGCTGTACGGTCTCGTCTCCGTCTTCGACCCGACGTACTTCACATCGCTGGATGCGTTCCGAGAACGCTATGTAAAGGGCGGTGAGGACGATCTCGTCGACCGGGTGGCCGTCATCTCCAAGCGGACCCTTCGAAGGGATGCCGACAAGTACATCCGGTTCACCGAGCGCTTGCCGCTCACCGTCGAATTCACGCCGTCCCACGACGAGCAGCGCCTTTACGGCCTCGTCAATGAATACCTGCAACGCGATGAGCTGTACGCGTTCTCCGGATCGCAGCGCCATCTGGCGGCGCTCATCATCCGCAAGCGCCTCGGCTCGTCGACGTACGCGGTGGCGAGCACGCTGGAACGTATCGCCGCGCGTCTGTCGGAGGAGGCCGCCGCAGGCACTCGGCAGCAGATCGCGCGAGGTTTCTTTGGCGACTTCGCTACCGCCGACGAAGTCGAGGGTGAGGTCATCGATGACGCATCCGAGCGTTTCGGCCCGTCAAACATCGACCCTCTCGGCGCAGATGAACGGGCGGCTATGGCTGCCGAGGCGACGGAGTTGCGGGATTACGCGTCGCTCGCCCGTTCGATCGTGGTGAATCAGAAGGGCGTGAAGTTGCTCGAGGCGCTCGATCGCGGGTTCGAGCGGCTGCGCGAACTCGGTGCCGCGCAGAAGGCGATCATCTTCACCGACTCGACCAAGACGCAGGAATACCTGGCGCGGATGCTGCGCGAATCAGGGCATGGCGAAGGGCTGGTCCTCTTCAACGGGTCGAATGACGACCCAGCGCAGACCGCGATCTACAGCGCGTGGCTCGAAACGAAACGTGGCAGTGACGTCGTCACGGGCATCCCTGCAGTCGATCGTCGCAAGGCGCTCGTGGACTACTTCCGCACCGACGGCACGGTGATGATCGCGACCGAGGCGGCGGCTGAGGGCATCAACCTCCAGTTCTGCTCGATGCTCGTCAACTACGACTTGCCATGGAACCCCCAGCGCGTCGAGCAGCGCATCGGTCGTGTGCACCGGTTCGGGCAGAAACACAACGTCGTCGTCGTCAACTTCTCGAACAAGGGCAACATCGCCGAGGCTCGGATCCTCGAGCTCTTGACCGACAAGTTCCACCTCTTCTCCAGCGTCTTCGGTGCCAGTGACGAGGTGCTGGGGCAGATCGAAGACGGGCTCGACTTTGAGAAGACGATCGGCAACATCCTCACGCGTTGCCGCACGGCCGCCGAGCTGGATGCCGCCTTCAACGATGTCGCGGCGCAGTATGCGCACGAGATCTCGCGAGAGATGTCGAACGCGAAGGCCAAAGTCTTCGATCATCTCGACCCCCACGTGCAAGACCGGCTCAAGGCATACGACGAGGCCGCGGAGGAAGTCCTCAATACGTTCGAGCGGATGCTGTTGGCGGTCACGCGCCATGAGCTGACCGATGATGCGACCTTCGAAGGTGACGGTCGCATCTTCGAGCTGCACAAGTACCCGGCACCCAATGTCGAAACGGGTCGCTACTACTTCAAGTCGCAGCCGATCGTAAACGCACATCAGTACCGCTTTTCCGGCCTGCTCGCGCAGAACGTGGTGCGCGCAGCGAAGGCGCATGACACCCCGCCTCGAGAGCTTGTGTTCTCGATAACGGGATCAGGACGTGCTTCGGCTGCGGTGAAGGCTTTGGCCGGCGCATCCGGAGTGCTCACGGCGAATGAGATCACCTTCCGCATGTCCGCCCGCGATCAGAACGTCTCCGAGTCGTACATGCTCGCGGCCGCGATCACGGATGACGGTCGCGATCTCGACGGCGAGTACGTCGCCGACATCCTCGAACTCGCGTGTACCGACGTGCGCGATCTCGACACCTCCATCGATGGGCGCGTGTTCGAGATGCATCTCGAGTCGCGCAAGGTCGAACTCATGCGCGAGGTGCAGTCGCGCAACGCTCGGTACTACGCGCAGCAGGAGGAGATCCTCTACCGCTCGCAGCAGGACCGCAAGGCCGAGCACGAGGGGCGCATCCGTGACTTTCGCGCCAAGGAAAAGGAAGCGAGGCGCCTGGCCCGCGCTGCCGACGACCCCATGGAGCAGCTCCGGCAGAAGCGCGAAGCGCGCCGATGGGAGCAGAAGGCGGAAGACGCCGATGAGGAGTTCCGCACCGTCCGCCGCCGGCTCCGCGATGAGGCGGACGCGTTCCTCGACCTGATTGAGCAGTCGCTCTCGGGCACCCAGACCACTGAGCACCTCTTCACCATCCGCTGGCGCATCGTCGCCTGACAACCACGGAGCACGCCTTGACCGACGACATCCACGAGACCCCGTCCTCGACCCCGAACTTCCGCACCGAGCTCGCGGCGCAGCTGGAGGCACTGGTGCCCGAGGCGATCGCCGACGGCAAGGTCGACGTCGAGAAACTCAAGGAGCTGCTGGCAGACGATGCTGCAAATGGCAGCGAGCGGTTCGGCCTGTTCTGGCCGGGCAAGAAGCGCGCCCTGCGTGGTGCACAGGAGCCGACCACGGCGACACTGCGCCCTGACTTCGAGAACTCGAAAGACTGGGACACTACCAAGAACGTGTTCATCGAGGGCGACAACCTCGAGGTGTTGAAGATCCTGCAAAAGCACTACCACGCGAAGGTCAAGCTGATTTACATCGATCCGCCGTATAACACAGGGGGAGACTTCGTCTATCCCGACAACTTCAAAGAAGGCCTTGAGACGTACTTGGATTGGTCTCGGCAAGTGAATGACGAGGGAAAAAAACTCTCCACCAATGCGGAGACCGAGGGTCGGTATCACTCGAATTGGCTCAACATGATGTACCCGCGACTGAAGCTTGCTAGGAACCTTCTGGCGGATGACGGCTTGATCTTCATTGCTATCGACGACCACGAATTAGACAATCTTCGCAAACTTGCGAACGAAGTCTTCGGCGAATCGAACTTCGTGGGCCTAATCACTCGCGCCACTGGCACACCAACTGGCGGAGGATTCGACGGGCTGGCTAACGCTGTTGATTTCATGCTTGCTTACCGTAGAAGCAACGTGGCTGTCCTTAACGGCCTCGAGTTCGGCGAAAGCGACGCGTCGATCTACAACGAGGAGGACGAGCGAGGTCGCTACCTCACTCGCTCGCTTCGACGAACAGGCGGCGAAGACCGACGCGAAGATCGACCGAGTATGTTCTACGCGACGATCGCCCCCGACGGTACAGAGGTTTATCCCATTGGACCCGGCGGATACGAGAGCCGATGGATTTGCGGGAAGGCGCGCTTCGCCGAGATGGAGGTCGACGGGCTCGTTGAGTGGAAGCAGATCGACCGTGGGGCTGGTGTCGAGTGGCATCCTTACCAGAAGTTTTATCTGGAAGGGCGCGCAAAGCGGCCGTCCAACTTGTGGACTGATGTCGACGGTAATAAGAAGGGCACTCGCGAGATTCGCTCACTCTTCGACGGAGACAAGGTGTTTGATTCGCCGAAACCAACCGCGCTAATTGAGCGAGTGATCCAAATCGGGAGCAACAAGGATTCGATCATCCTTGACTTCTTCGCAGGGTCAGGCACGACTGCGCACGCAGTCATGAAGCAAAATCTCGCTGATGGTGGCAGCCGTTCCTTCATCCAAGTTCAGCTTCCTGAGCCGACACCCGCAGATTCGGTGGCGCGCCGCAGTGGCTTCAACTCAATCTCGGCCATCTCGCGGCGACGAATTGAACTCGCTGCGGCCGAGATCACTAAGGCCTCTGCGAACCAATTCGATCCTGGCCATGCTACGCGGGATCTTGGCTATCGCTCCTATCGTTTGGCGGACACCAACTTCTCAAAGTGGCGCATGTCCAGCGACGTCGATCGCACGGCCCTCGAGCAGCGTCTTTTTGACCTCCGCGAGTCAAGCAGCAACGACTACGCCTCAGTCGATGACCTACTCGTGGAGATCCTCCTCAAGCAGGGCAACTCGCTCACCGAGAAGATCGAGACCGTCGAGATCGCGGGCCTGGAACTGCGATCAGTGAGCGACGGGCTCGTACTCGCGTACTTGAACGAGCACGCCAAGCCGACTCTTGAACAGCTGCGCGATGTGGTCGATCAGGCTCCCGAGCGCATCATCGTTCTCGAGGATGCATTCCGCGGCGATGACGAGCTCAAGACTAACCTGGCGCAGCTGTGCCGGAGCCGCGGCATCGAACTCTGGACCGCGTGATGACGGTCTCCAGCTTTCAGTTCGATTCGGAACAGAAGTACCAGCTCGACGCGGTCGCGTCCGTCGTGGACCTCTTCGACGGGCAGCCCAAGGACGGTGAAAGACTCGAGCGTGCCCTCACAGGTGCTGCGCACACGGCATCAGGGCAAGGAAGGTTCGACCTCGAAGACGTCGGCGCTGTCGGTAACAGCCTGGTGCTCGACACGGACACCATCCTCGCCAACCTGCGGCGCGTCCAGGACCGGAACGGATTGGAAGTACAGTCCGTGTTGTTCGACGCCGCCAAACTCGACTTCGACGTCGAGATGGAGACGGGCACGGGCAAGACCTACGTCTACCTGCGCACGATCTTCGAGCTCGCCAAGCAGTACAACTTCACCAAGTTCGTGATCCTCGTGCCCAGTGTTGCGATCCGCGAGGGCGTCAGTACCAGCATCCGGCTCATGCGTGAGCACTTTGAGAGGATCTACACGCAATACGGGATCACCTTCAAGGAGACGGTGTACAGCGGAACCCGACCCGACGAAGTGCGCGCGTTCGCAACCGCGACCAACGTGCAGATCCTGATCATGACGATGGACGCGATCCGCGGAGACAAAAACACTCGGGTTATCCACCAGGCACGCAATCAGCTGAACGGCCTCTCGCCGATGGACTACCTGAAGGCGACCCGTCCGATCGTGATCATGGACGAACCGCAGAACATGGAGTCGAAGCTGTCGCAGTCGGCCATCGGCGAGCTCGATCCGGCGTTTACGCTGCGCTACAGCGCCACGCACAAGAAGAAGCGCAACGTGGTCTATCGCCTGGACCCCGTCGACGCCCACGACCTCGGGCTCGTCAAGCAGATCGCCGTCGCCGACGCGCACCAGGAGGGTGCGGACGCGAACCCGTACGTGAAGTTGATTGGCATCAACGACAGCCCCTGGTCTGCCCGCCTGGAGCTTTCTGTACGCGATGCCAGCGGCGTGCCGCAGCGTAAGTCGATCACGGTCAAGCCCATGGGTGGGCGATGGCCCGAACTCTCCGATCCGAAGATCACCGGCAACTCGGCCTACGACGGGTGGCGCATCGTGGAGGTGCGCAACGACCCTCCGTTCGTCGAACTCACCAACGCCTCGCTGTACGAGGGCGAGAGCGTCGGCGGCGCGACCGGGGCGATCTATAAAGAGATGATCCGCGAAGCCGTGAAAGAGCATCTCCGCAAGGCGGTGATGCTTCGCCCGAAGAACATCAAGGTGCTGAGCCTCTTCTTCGTTGACCGAGTCAGGAGCTTCCTCGGCGACGGCGCGAACAACGAGATGGCGAACGGCGACTTCGCGCGCTGGTTTGACGAGGTCTTCGTCGAAGAGCGTGGGCGCAACCCCAAGTATCTTGAGATGCTGCCCGGTGACCCCCGCGACTACCGTCGTGCGTACTTCTCCCAGCTCAAGAAGGGTGTCTTCGGCGACACCACAGGGTCCACGCAGAAGGATGACGACGCATACGAGCTGATCATGCAGGACAAGGAGCGCCTGCTCGACGAGTCGGAATCGGTGCGCTTCATCTTCAGCCACTCCGCCCTGCGCGAGGGATGGGACAATCCGAACGTCTTCCAAATCTGCACTTTGCGTGAGATCGGGGCCGAGACCGAACGCCGGCAGACACTCGGTCGAGGTCTGCGTCTTCCTGTCGCGAAGACTGACGATGGGTTCGTCCGCGTGGCCGACCGCAGCATCGCAACTCTTACCGTCATCGCAAATGAATCCGTGCAGCAGTTCGCCAAGAATCTGCAGAACGACTTCCAGAAGGAAGGCATCGAGATCGGGCGCGTGCGCAAGAACGAGTTCTCCAAGATCCTCTGGCGCGGCGTCGACGGCGCAGCGACCGACGAGCTGTTCGGGTATGACAGGTCGGTCTCGGTGTTCGAGCACCTGCTCGCGCAGAAGTTCATCGACGATACGGGCCAGGTCACTCAGAAGTTCCAGCCGCACACGCTCGACTTCAGCCTGAACCTGCCCGACGTCTACCTCGACTATGAGCCGGAGATCATTCAGCGGATCGCGCAGGCGAATATCGGCACCTACGTCAAGCCGGTGAGCACGCGCGCGAGTCGCGTTTTCAACAAGGAGCTCTACCAGTCCGAGGAATTCGAGGAGTTCTGGGAGAAGATCTCGGCACGCACGACATATCGGGTCAAGGCGAAGCGCAAGAAGATCATCAAGAGGGCAGTTGCAGCAATTCGGGCCCAGCCTCGGATCGAACCGCTGCGCATCACCGTGACGCGCGCGTCCGTCACCATCCATCGCGGCGGCGCGAAGGCCGTTGAGAACGCGGCGCCCCGATCGGCTGAGCTTCGGGGCAGCTATGATCTGCCGGACATCATCACCGAACTGAAGGACGCGACGAACCTCACTCGGACGACGGTCATCGATATTTTGCTGAAGAGCGGGCGGCTCGAGGAGTTCATCGCGAATCCGCATGATGTGATCGCGATGATGAAGAAGCAGATCACTGCCGAACTCGCGAAGATTGTCCTGGATGGCATCCAATACGAACCGATCGCCGGATCGGTCTACGAGTTGCGCGATCTGCAGAAGGACGGCGCGGAGGAGAAGGAGTACTTCCTCGACCATCTGTACGCCGTGAAGAACAAGCAGAAGACGGACTTCGACCACGTTGTCTTCGAGGCCGGCCCAGAGGGACCAGAGCGGAAGTTCGCCGAGCTGCTCGATTCGCGTGACGACATCAAGCTGTTCATGAAGCTCCCTCCGAAGTTCAAGATCGATACACCGGTGGGCCCCTACAACCCCGACTGGGCGATCATCAAGCACGAAGACGGTGAGGATCGGATCTACATGATCCGAGAAACGAAGTCGACGATGGACGAGTCGAAGCGTCGCCCCAGCGAGAACGCGAAGATCAAGGCCGCACAGGCGCATTTCGCCGCCATCGGTGTAGTGGACTACGGAGTCTCGGTGCCCGCTGCGTGGCGGATCTGACCAGACCGCAGAGACACGAAGTGAATGTCCCTGCGCTCCAATACACTCGCCCTGACACGAGGAGAACGGCATGACTGAACCCGCAGGAAGCCAACCGCCCGCAGACGAGACTGCAACGGCGACGTCGGGCCTCGCGCCCGATGTCATCGTCGGAAAGGCCCGCGAGGCAGCGCAGACCGAAGGCTTCCAGGCCCAGATGTACAAGGCCATTGCCGTTCAGCGGCCGGTCGTGCTCGAGTATCTGCGGTCGGTCCGTCGGGCCAAGCCCCACGCGACGCCGGCGGAAGTGCTCAAGGAGCTCGACAGCCGTTACGTCGCGACGGTGACGATCACGAGCAGCGGGGTCGGCGCGTCCGCCGCGATCCCCGGCCTCGGCGTTCCGATCGCCCTTGGGCTCGGCGTCGCCGACGTGCTGTTCTTCTACGAGACGAGCGCCCTCTACGTCCTCGCAGTCGCGGAGCTGCACGGGATCCCGGTTGACGACCCCGAGCGCGCCAAGCCGCTCGTGCTCGGGATGCTGCTCGGGCAGAAGTCGCAGAACCAAGTGAACAAGATGGTGATGAACGCCGTCGGTATCGGCGGCGTAAGCGCAGCGAAGTCGTCAGCCTCCGGTGTCGTCGGCAAGGCGCTGCCCAAGGGCTGGGGCGAAGTGCTCACCGAGCAGCTTCCCGAATCGGCTCTCGCGCCTTTGACCATCGCGCTGGGACGGGAGTCCATCAAGCTCGGTGGCAAGCTCAGCGCCGGCGCGGTCGGCAAGGCGATTCCGTTCGGAGTCGGGGCGGTCATCGGAGGAGTCGGCAGCTTCACCTTCGGGCGCGACGTCGTCAAGGCCGCGCGCATGGCCTTTCCGGAGTCGCCGGTGGGCTTCCCGGAATGGTTGGAAGATTACGAGAAGCCGACGGATGCGGAGCCGTCACGCGCCATGCTCGCCTTCGATTCCGCTGCGGGCAACGTCAAAGACTTCGGCGAGAGCGTGTGGGACGTACTGAGCACTGCGACCGAAGCTTTCCGTTCCGTCGACCTGGACGGCGACGGCATCCCCGACGAAGCCCGCGCGCTCACGGCAGTGAAGCGGGCCGGGGTCGGAGTCGCCGGCACGGTGAGCAAGAGCGCTGAGGTGTTCCGTTCGGTCGACCTCGACGGCGACGGAGTGCCGGACGAAGCCCGTGCGGTGACGGCTGTGAAGGACGCCGGAGCGGCGATTTCCGGCGCGGCGGACAGCATCCGTGGGAAGGCCGCGGGGCTGTTTCGCGGCAGGAAGCGCGGGGAGGATTCGTCCTCGGACGAGTCCGCTTCCGACTGATCACGCCGCGTCCTGTACGGCCCGCCGCTGTCGCCTTGCGTCAGAGCTCGATGATCTCCACCAGGCCATCGAGCCCGGGAAGGTCGCGGCTGTTTCTGGTGAGGATGGGCATTCGGTGGGCCGCCGCTGACGCCGCGATCATGCGATCCATGGCGTTGGCGCGCGGGCGCTGACCTTGATCGACGGCTGCCGTCGTGATGCGTTCGTATTCGAGTGCGCAGGCGTCGTCGAAAGGCAGACCAGGGCCGAGCAGCTGCGCGATGTCGATGAGTCGGCTGGTTCGGTGATCCAACGACTTCCTGTCCTTGGCTGTCACGAGGCCGAGACGCAGTTCTGCGTACGTGAGTGACGACACGACCAGACGCTCGAAGGGAAGCGCAGCCACGACGTCCGTGTCCATGGAGGTGATCAGAGCGGACGTGTCGAGTAGTGCGACCGGCCGCTTCATCCGTCATCTCCCCAGGCGTCCCGGATCTCCTCTGCGCGCTGCGCGGCGAGTTCTGCCGCCCAGGCGACGTCATCTGCGTGACGGCTCAGGAGCGCGGCCACCTGCGCGGGTGTCGCACCTGCCGCTATCGCCGAGCGGTGCGGCACAAGGTCGGCGATCGGCTTGCCGCGTCGCGTGATCACGGTCGCCTCCCCGCCCTCCAACGCGTTGATCGCAGCTGTGGGATTCTGGCGAAGCTCCCTCAAGCTCAGTTCTCGGCTCATCGTCCCATTGTAGCTCGTGAGCTACAACGCGATGATGAAGCCGGAGATGTTCTCACAGTTGTCTGCTGCGGACCGCTGACGAGGATGGATGAGATCGTCGCGCACCAATGTCGGTGGCCCCTGGGACGATGAAGTATGGCAGTTCTCACCGATGTCGCGGCACTGGTCCCGACCCTGCACAAGCGGGTCGGCACGTGTGCATCGGTCGAGCAGGCGCAGACCGCGGTCAGCGCGATGACGGATGCCGAAATCATCGCCGTGCTGCGCGAAGCGAACGAGATCCTGCAGTGCGCCGAGCAGCTGCGACTGATCGCGGCAGGAGTCATCGCCCGCCGCTCGCAGCGTGAGGCCGGGCACTCCGGCGCCGCGCAGAAGCAGGGGCATCGAAACGCCACCTCGCTCGTGCAGCAGATCACCGGATCGACCAAGGCGGAAGCCGCGCGGCAGGTGCGCGTGGGTGAGGCGATGCTCGGCGGTGAGCCGGATGCGATCGCGACCGACCCGGTGGCCCCGCTCGAACAGCCGGATGCCACGTGGCATCCGATCGACTGGCGCGCGCCGCTGCGCGCAGCCCGACGCGACGGCAGTATCAGCACTGCGCAGTTCGACGTGATCAACCGCGGCCTCGGCGAGCCGCCGACCGCCGGCGGGGATCCCGACGACGCTGAGTGGCGCGACGCCGACGACGCGACCCGCGCCGCGTGGGCGGAGGCGGTAGCGCAGCTGATCGCAGAAGCGGGAGAGCGCACGGTCGAAGAACTCGGCGCGGCTGCACGGGCGATCCGCGACCTGCTCGACCCCGACGGCGCCGAGCAGCGGTTCCTCGACCGCCACGAGAAGCGCTCGTACCGGGAATGGATCGACCAGTACGGCGTCCGCCGCGCGAGTATCGCCTACGACGATCACGGCGCCGCCTTGATCAGCACCATCCTCAACGCCGCGCTGCGTCCCCGTCGCGGCGGACCGCGCTTCGTCGACTCCGAAGAGAGCACCACCGCGAGATCACTCGCGAACGACCCACGCAGCAGCGAGCAGCTGCAGTACGACCTCCTCATCGACCTCATCCGCGCGGGTGCCCTGGCCGACGCGACAAGCGTCTTCGGCACCCGCCAGGCCGGAGTGCGGCTGGTGCAGGTCGTCGGAGCCGACGGCAGGAAGACCGGCTACACCGAGGACGGCCTCCTGACGCTGCCAGAGGGAGCGATCGACCAGCACATCTGCGACACCGGGATCGTGCCGGTGCGTGTCGACGCGTGCGGCAATCCGCTCGACGTCGGCAGAGAACAGCGCCTGTTCACACCGCCACAGCGCATCGCCCTGGCCATCCGAGACGGCGGCTGCCGCTGGCACGGATGCGACCGCCCCACCTCGTACTGCGAGGCGCACCACATCGACGAGTGGCAGCGAGATCAGGGGCGCACCGACGTCGACCGCGGCATCCTGCTGTGCCGGTTCCATCACATGGAACTGCATCACGGCGGCTGGCGCATCACCCGGCAGGGCAACGGCGACTTCGAGCTGCGCCACCGCGGCGGGGAAGTGCGCGTCCTGCGACCGAGAGGATTCCTCGCCTACCTGTGGGGAGACCTCGATCCGCCACCGGAACGATTCCGACCCATCGTCGCCTAGACCCGCCGCGGCCACGAGCAGGCAATCGGTGGCCAGGCGGGCCGGTCAGGCGCGCGGCGCGAGAACCAGCAGCTCGCCCACCTCGCAGCCCAGAGCGTCGCACACCGCACGCAGAGTCGAATAGCGGATCGCTCGCGCACGGTCGTTCTTCAGCACCGACAGATTCACGATGCTCACGCCCACCCGCGCGCTCAGCTCGGTCAGCGTCATCCCCCGTGCGGCGAGCAGCTCGTCGAGTCGGCAGTGGATGCCCGTGGACTCATCGTCCGCATCTGCGGGAGTCACACCAGCCCCTCCGTCTCGCGCTGCAGCCGATCACCGACCACGAACACCGAGCCGACCACAGCCAGCGCGAACGCGGCGAGCACGAAGGTGAACGGCTCGACCGAGATCACCGCCGTGTCGAAGGGGCCGTCGACAGCGTGCGCCATCGCGGCGTTCGCCAGCATGTTGTCGAAGAACCGCGACGCCGCCGCACCCACCAGCCCCACGCCTCCGCCGATCGCGGCAAGGCGGGCGTTGGTCTTGCCGAACACGCGCCCGCGAAGGATGTTGCGACTCAGCAGGATCAGAGAAACCACCACGACGACGACCGTGATCGCGAACGCGAGCTGGCCCAGCACGCCGGGCACCACGCCCAGCGGGCCGAGCCCCTCGACGGTGATGACTCCTCTGTCGATCTCGACCGGCAGGGTCGTCTCGCTGATCCGGGCATGCACCCTCGTGTCGAGGAAGTCGACCATGACCTGAACCGAGCCGCCGCCGACGAGCTCCGCGATCCGCATCGCGACCTGCCACACTGTCCACCCGGCGATCGCCACCCCGGCGATGACGAACACCGCCAAGCTCACCGTATCGGCCCTGCTCAGCGTCCGCTCCGCCGCCGGAGCGCTCTGCGAGATCTTCATGATTCTCCATCGCGTATATCGAAAATCGTTGTTATCGTTCCTCGTTAACATAACGAGAAGCGATAACTGCGTCAAGAGTTCGAGCAACTCAGGGGCTCAAGGGGAACGGGCTCATGCCCTTCGACAGGCTCAGGGTCCCATTCGACAGGCTCAGGGTCCCATTCGTGGGGGTGGCGCTATGCCGACGGCGAACACGGCCGAACCGGCATCCCACGGTCGTTACTCTCGATGTACACGGCGCCACCGCCGCTTCGCCCCGCGCGAAAAGGAGTCACAGCATGTTCGAGAGATTCACTGACCGAGCCCGTCGAGTGGTCGTCCTCGCCCAAGAAGAGGCGAAGATGCTCAACCACAACTACATCGGCACCGAACACATCCTGCTCGGCCTCATCCACGAGGGCGAGGGCGTCGCCGCGAAGGCGCTCGAGAGCCTGGGCATCTCGCTCGACGCGGTGCGCGAGCAGGTGCAGGACATCATCGGCCAGGGTCAGCAGCAGCCGACCGGCCACATCCCCTTCACGCCCCGCGCCAAGAAGGTGCTCGAGCTGAGCCTGCGCGAAGCGCTGCAGCTCGGCCACAACTACATCGGCACCGAGCACATCCTGCTCGGCCTCATCCGCGAGGGCGAGGGCGTCGCCGCCCAAGTGCTCGTCAAGCTCGGCGCCGACCTCAACAAGGTCCGCCAGCAGGTCATCCAGCTGCTCTCCGGCACCCCCGGCCGCGAGACCGCCTCGGTCGGCGCCACCACCAACGAGAACCAGCAGGCCGCTCAGGGCGGCTCGCAGGTGCTCGACCAGTTCGGTCGCAACCTCACCCAGGCGGCGCGCGACGGCAAGCTCGACCCCGTCATCGGCCGCGAGAAGGAGGCCGAGCGGGTCATGCAGATCCTCTCGCGCCGCTCGAAGAACAACCCCGTCCTCATCGGCGAGCCCGGCGTCGGCAAGACTGCCGTCGTCGAGGGCCTCGCCCAGGCAATCGTCAAGGGCAACGTCCCCGAGACGCTCAAGGACAAGCAGCTCTACTCGCTCGACCTCGGCTCGCTCATCGCCGGCTCCCGCTACCGCGGAGACTTCGAGGAGCGCCTGAAGAAGGTCACCAAGGAGATCCGCACCCGCGGCGACATCATCGTCTTCATCGACGAGATCCACACCCTCGTCGGCGCGGGCGCCGCGGAGGGCGCGATCGACGCCGCCAGCATCCTCAAGCCGCTGCTCGCGCGCGGTGAGCTGCAGACGATCGGCGCGACCACCCTCGACGAGTACCGCAAGTACTTCGAGAAGGATGCCGCGCTCGAGCGCCGCTTCCAGCCCGTGCAGGTCAACGAGCCGACCCTGCCGCACGCGATCAACATCCTCAAGGGACTGCGCGACCGCTACGAGGCGCACCACAAGGTGCAGATCACCGACGGCGCCCTCGTCGCGGCCGCGAACCTCGCCGACCGCTACGTGTCCGACCGCTTCCTGCCCGACAAGGCGATCGACCTGATCGACGAGGCGGGCGCGCGCCTGCGCCTCAGCATCCTGTCCTCCCCGCCCGAGTTGCGCGAGTTCGACGAGCGCATCGCGAAGGTGCGGCAGGACAAGGAGGCCGCCAGCGAGGAGCAGGACTTCGAGAAGGCCGCGTCGCTGCGCGACCAGGAGAAGGAGCTGCTCGGCGAGCGTCTGCGCCTCGAGAAGCAGTGGCGCGCGGGAGACATCGAGAGCCAGTCGGTCGTCGACGAGGGCCTGATCGCCGAGGTGCTCGCGCAGGCCACCGGCATCCCGGTCTTCAAGCTCACCGAGGAGGAGTCCAGCCGACTCGTCTTCATGGAGAAGGCGCTGCACCAGCGCGTCATCGGCCAGGAGGAGGCGATCGCCGCGCTCAGCCGCACGATCCGCCGCCAGCGCGCCGGCCTGAAGGACCCGAAGCGCCCCAGCGGCTCGTTCATCTTCGCCGGCCCCACCGGCGTCGGAAAGACCGAGCTCGCCAAGGCCCTCGCCGAGTTCCTGTTCGACGACGAGGCTGCGCTCATCTCGCTCGACATGAGCGAGTTCGGCGAGAAGCACACCGTCTCGCGTCTGTTCGGCGCCCCTCCCGGATTCGTCGGATTCGAAGAGGGCGGCCAGCTCACCGAGAAGGTGCGCCGCAAGCCGTTCTCGGTCGTGCTGTTCGACGAGATCGAGAAGGCGCACCCTGACATCTTCAACTCGCTGCTGCAGATCCTCGAAGAGGGACGTCTGACCGACGGTCAGGGACGCCTCGTCGACTTCAAGAACACCGTGATCATCATGACGACCAACCTCGGCTCGTCGGCGATCGCCGGTGGTCCGGTCGGCTTCCAGATCGAGGGCAACTCGCAGACGACGTACGAGCGGATGAAGGGCAAGGTCGACGAAGAGCTCAAGCGCCACTTCAAGCCCGAGTTCCTCAACCGACTCGACGACATCATCGTCTTCCCGCAGCTGAACAAGGACGAGCTGCGACAGATCGTCGGCCTGTTCACCAAGCAGCTCGGCGACCGCCTGCTCGACCGCGACATGACGGTGGAGCTGTCGGATGCCGCGAAGGACAAGCTCATCGACATCGGCTTCGACCCCGCACTGGGCGCGCGTCCGCTGCGTCGCGCCATGCAGCGCGAGATCGAGGACCAGCTCTCGGAGCGCATCCTGCACGGCCAGCTCAACACCGGCGACCACGTGAAGGTCGACGTCGAGAACGGCGCCTTCGTCTTCGAGCACGCTCCGCGCGGCGAGAAGGTGTCGGTCGGTGTGAACACCGGCGGCGGAATCTCCACCACGCCCGACCTCGCGGCGGGCTGAGCAGGCGGGCTGATCCGGCCGGACTGAGACGCAGAAGGGGGCGGATGCCATGGCATCCGCCCCCTTCGTCGCGCCGGGGATCAGCGCGGGTCGTTCCACGACCAGATGTCGTCGCCGCGCAGCGTGGCATCCGCCCCGCCGTCGTCGTAGATCACCTGACCGGCCAGGTGCGTGTTCTCCACACCGGTGAGCCAGATCAGCAGGTTGGCGATCGACTCCGGCGGCTGGTGGCTGTTCAGCGGCATCGGCACGGCCGCGTCGACCATCGCTCGACCCTCGTCAGTGGCCAGCAGCTGCTCGGTCATCGGCGTCAGCACGGTGCCGGGGGCGACCGCGTTCAGCGGGATGCCGGCGCCGGCCCACTCGGGGGAGATGGCGCGGCGGCGCACCCAGCGTGAGAGCGCGCGCTTCGAGGCGGGGTACACCTGGTACGCCTCGCGCGGACCCTGCGCCGTCAGCTCCTCGGCGATCGCGAGCGTCGCCGCCTCGTCGCCGGACAGCGCCGCCTCGACCAGCTCGGCCGGACTCGGCTGCAGCGACGCCATCGACGAGACCACCGCGGCGCGCGGAGCCTCGGAGCGCTCGAGCGCCGGACGCAGCGCCTCGAGCAGCTCGGTCACACCGAAGTAGTTGACCGAGAGCGTCTTGGGGATCGGCGCCGAGATGCCTGCGCACGCGATGACGCCATCGATCGTGCCGCCGGCGAGCTCGATCGCCCGAGCGGCGGCCGACTGACGACCCTCCGCCGTGCTGAGGTCGGCGTCGATGTCGGCGCCACGCAGGTCGATCCCGATCACCCGGGCGCCCCGCTCGCGCAGCAGGCGCGCGGTGGTCTCGCCGATGCCGGATGCCGATCCGGTGACGACATAGGTGCGGTTCATGACTGATCCTCCTGGGAATCGCGCCCCGGTCGGGAGCGCTGGTGGCCCCCGGCGGGGTCGCCGGGGGAGTCGGTGACGCCCAGCCGCTGGATGAGGTCGGCGACCTCGGCGGCGAAGGCGGTGGCGTCGGCGCGCGGACGATCGCGCAACGCACGGCGCATCATCCGGATGCCCTGTGCGAGCAGTCGCTGGTGCGCGGCCACGCCCTGCGCGGACAGGCGCACGATCGACACGCGACCGTCAAGCGGATCGACCTCGCGACGGATCATGCCCGCGCGCTCCAGCCGGGCGAGCTGCTTGCTCACCGTCGGGCGGCTGGCGTGCACGTCTTTGGCGAGATCCCCGGCCCGCATCGGCCCCCGCATGCCGAGCACATACAACGTCGACACGTCCGCGGCATCGACCTCCACCCCCGCCGTCTGCGCCACGCTGCGCTGCAGGGCGGGCGACGACCAGCGTGCGACCAGCAGGGTGAGCGACTGCAGCAGAGTGATCTCGGGGGAGGGTCCGGCACTGCTCATGCGACCAGACTATCGGTAGTTGCCTGAGGCAACTACCGGCGTTCCGCCGAGAGGAATCGCGAAGCTCCCAGCGGACCTCCGGATTCGCGCGGGTGGGGCAGCCCTAGTGTGGACACGTGACAGACTTCCTCGTCCGCCCGGCGCGCAGCACAGACGTCACCGGCATCCATGCCCTGCTCGAGCCGCTCGTCGACCAGCGCATCCTGCTCGGCAAGGACCTTGCGGTGCTCTACGGTGCCGTGCAGGAGTTCGTCGTGGCCGAGGCCGACGGCGAGCTCATCGGCTGCGGCGCACTGCACGTCATGTGGGAGGACCTCGGCGAGGTGCGCACCCTGCTCGTGCGCGACGAGTACCTGCGCCACGGCGTCGGTCGCGCCATCGTCACCGATCTCGAGCACCGCGCGCGCCAGCTCGGCCTCACTCGCCTGTTCTGCCTGACCTTCGAAACCGAGTTCTTCGCGCGCCGGGGCTTCGAGCCCATCGGCGAGCAGGTCGTCGACGCCGACGTGTACTCGCAGCTGCTGCGCAGCGGTGATGCCGGCGTCGAGGAGTTCCTCGATCTCGCACACGTCAAGCCGAACACGCTCGGCAACACGAGGATGCTCAAGCACCTGAATTAGCCTGGGAGCATGCCTCGCCAGTCCGCCGCCGTCTACCGTCGCCGCCGACTGGCGGTGCTGCTTCTGCTCGTGCTCGTCGCGGCCGTCCTCGCCGGCGGCGTGTGGCTCGCCGTCGCGCAGCCCTGGAGCGCGGGAGCGCCGTCGTCGGCGGCGACGAAGAGCGCGAATGCCGCGGGCGGCGCGGCTGCAGCGGATGCCACCGCCGACGCGCAACCGCATGCCGAGAAGAGCGCTGATCCCAGCGCCGAACCCGAGCCCTCTCCCACACCCGGGATCGCCGCGTGCACGGCATCCGATGTCACCGTGGTGGCGACGACCGACGCCGACACGTACCCGGCGGGGGAGCTGCCGAAGCTCTCGATCACGCTGACCAACACCGGCACCGAGGACTGCACGATGAACGTCGGCTCCAGCACTCAGAAGTTCACGGTGACCAGCGGATCCGACGTATGGTGGCGCTCCACCGACTGTCAGTCCGAGCCCAGTGACTTCATCGCCACCCTCGAGGCCGGCAAGACGGTGACCAGCGCCGATCCGGTGGTCTGGGATCGCACCCGCTCATCCGTGGACACCTGCGAGGAGAAGAACCGTCCGCGCGCGCCGGGCGGCGGCGCGTCGTACCGGGTGTCAGTCGAGATCGGCGGTTTCCAGAGCGATCAGCCGAAGCAGATCCTGTTGCGCTGAGCGAAATGCTCTGTCGGGAATCGTCAAATTGCACCTCCGGGGCTGACACAGTGGTCGTTTTGGGATACCATGGTGGAAGGTTCTTCGATCTGATGCGGTGAAGCCATCCCCAGTGGTGTCGATACCAGCGTCCCCAGCGCTTCGACAGTCACCGCGTCGAGAACCGGTGGGCCCTCCCGAGTTCCCCAGTCCCCAATGGAGGATTCGAGAGGGCCCCATTCTCTTAAGCTGGAGTCATGGCGAAGAAGAGGTCCGCGCGCACGCGCCCCGCACCCGAGGCCTTCCGCTCTGAAGCGCTGGCTCAGGCCCTCGAGAAGCAGGACATGGCCGCTGTCGCCCTGGCGCTGCGCAACGGCAACACCGTGGTGCCGCTCATCAAGCCCGGTGCGCGCGACAATCCGCTCGACAGCGGCGAGGTGTGGACGTATCGCGATCCGAACTCCGGCGACGTCGCGCTGCTGCTGTTCAGCGACGCGAAGAACAAGCCCGCGAACCTTCCCCCCGGCGTCGGCATCTACTCGCCGGCCTGGCTGAAGTCGTTCCTGACCACGCATCGCGACACGATCACCACGGTGTTCCTCGACATCGCGGGCCCGCATCCGATGCAGGCGCCGCCGGAGGAGCTGCGCCGCGCGCTGGACGCCTGAGAGAGCGCTCGCGACCGGAGACCGCTCAGAACGGCGGCACATCGTGCTCCGGCCGACGGGTGATCGTGTGCGAGCGGATGTCGCCGAGCGCCGCACGCAGGTTCTTCGAGCGATCGTCGACGACGCGCCGATACCCGAGGCGGGCGGCTTCGCTGCGCCGCTGCGCGGCCTGTGTCACCGGCCGGATCTCACCCGCCAACGACAGCTCGCCCACCGCGGCGATCATGCGCGGCACCGACACCTGGCGAATCGCGCCCGCCACAGCGACCGCGATCGCGAGATCGGCCGCGGGCTCGGTGAAGCGCACCCCGCCGACCGTGGAGACGTACACGTCGAGCTTGGAGGTGGCGATGCCGGCGCGCCGCTCGAGGATCGCCAGCACCATCGCCACGCGCGAGGAATCCAGCCCGTGCACCACGCGGCGCGGGTTCGGCGCGTTCGACTCGATCGTGAGCGCCTGCACCTCCACGGGCAGCGCGCGCCGGCCCTCCATCGCGATCGCCACGCACGTGCCCGGCTCGGCCGCACCCTGCGACAGGAACAGTCCGCTCGGATCGGGCACTTCCGCGATGCCGGCACCCGTCATCTCGAAGCAGCCGACCTCATCGGTCGGACCGAAGCGGTTCTTCAGCGCGCGGATGAAGCGCAGCGCAGTCTGGCGGTCGCCCTCGAAATGGCACACCACATCGACGAGATGCTCGAGCACGCGAGGACCGGCCACCTGACCGTCCTTGGTCACATGGCCGACGATGATCACGGGCAGGCCGCGATCCTTGGCGACGCGGATGAGCGTCGCGGCGACCTCGCGCACCTGACTCGGCTGCCCGGCTGCGCCGTCGATGAGACCGGAGGCCACGGTCTGCACCGAGTCGACGATCACCAGCTCGGGCCGCACCTCGTCGATGTGACCGAGGATCGTGGCGAGGTCGGTCTCGCTGGCCAGATACAGCTCGTCATGCAGCGCGTTCGTCCGCTCGGCACGCAGACGCACCTGCGCGGGGGACTCCTCTGCGCTGGCATACAGCACGCGCCGGCCGGCCCGGGCGGTGGCGGCGGCCACCTCGAGCAGCAGCGTCGACTTCCCCACACCCGGCTCGCCACTCAGCAGGATCGCCGCACCCGGCACGATCCCGCCGCCCAGCACCCGATCGAACTCGCCCACCCCACTCGTACGCCGCGGCGCGTCGGCCGTGGTGATCTCGGTGATCGGACGCGCGGCACGGGCCGCGAGCGGTGCGACGGCCTCGGTCTGGCGGACCAGACCGACCCGCGCCCCCTGCTCCTGCACCGTGCCCCACTGCTGGCACTCCCCGCACCGGCCGACCCACTTCGCGGTCGTCCAGCCGCACTCCGTGCAGACGAAGGCGGGCGGGGCGGGTCGACGGGTGCTGGCCATGCAGCAAGGCTAACCGCGGCATCCGACACCGACCCGCCGCGACCCGTGTTCCGGGTGCGCGCTCTTTGTCACGGCCGCGTGCTCCGCTGAGCCGGTTAGCCTGGCAGTCGCCGGAAGGAGATTCCATGACCGAGCCAGTCGCACTCACCCGACACCGCGATGTGGTGGCGGCGGCGCAGGATGCCGCGGCGTTCTCGAGCCGCGCGTCGCACCACCTGCACGTGCCCAACGGGATGGACGGCGCCGAGCACCGGGCGTTCCGTGAGATCGTCGAGCGCCAGATGACGCCGCAGGTCGTCGCCGGGCTGGAGCCGATGCTGCAGCGCACCGCGCAGGAGGTGGTCGCCGCGCTGCCCCGACACCAGCCCATCGACGCCGTCGGCGATCTGGGTGAGGTGTTCGCGGTGCGTGCGCAGTGCCGCTGGCTGGGCTGGCCCGCTGCTGTCGAGGGCGAGCTGCGCGACTGGATGGCCGAGAACTATGCAGCCGCGCGCGCTGCCGACAGCGCGCGCAACGCCGAGGTCGCCGCGTGGTTCGACCGGATCGTGGCGGCACAGGTCGCCGCGCACCGCGACATGGCGCCGTACGAACAGCAGACCGCCGCCGAGCGCCCGGTCGACGCCACGCACCGGCTGCTCGAGGAGCGCGTGCACGGGCGGCCGCTCACCGAGGAGGAGATCGTCTCGATCCTGCGCAACTGGACGGCGGGGGATCTCGGCTCCCTCGCGCGCTGCGTCGGCGTCGTGGTGCACCGCCTGGCTGAGCGCCCGCGCTGGCAGCAGCGCCTGCGCATGCTCGCCCGGGAGCTGCCCGCACAGTCCGACGAGTTCGACGCGATCCTCGGCGAGTGCCTGCGGCTCGATGACCCGTTCGTCGCGAACAAGCGCGTCACGACCTGCCCCGTCACCACTCCCTCGGGGCAGTTCATCGCCGAGGACACGCCCGTGCTGCTGGACTGGACAGCCGCGAACCGGGACCCTGACGTCTTCTCGCCGGCGTTCGACCCGCACGGCCACGCCGCGCACAATCTCGTCTTCGGCACCGGGCCGCATGTGTGTCCGGGACGAGATCTCTCCTACGCCGAGCTGCGCGCCGTGACCGCCGCGCTGCTCACGGCCACCGCGCTCATCTCACCGGCGGAGGGACGCCAACCCGTCCGGCACGAGCCGCCGCTGGCCGGGTGGGCGCAGCTTCCGATCGTGCTGGGCTGAGCGCGCACGCCGAGCTGAGCGCGCCGCGGCTCACGCGACCTTGCGGCCCACGTCGCGCAGCATCCCGGCCACCACCAGCGCGAACGCTCCGACCAGCACCAGCAGCCACAGGCCCAGGTGATACGAGTTCGTCGACGCGTCGTACGTTACGCCCATCACCAGCGGGGGGAAGTAGCCACCCAGGCCGCCGGCTGCCGCGACCACGCCGCTGACCGCGCCGACTTTCTCCTTCGGCGTGGACGGCCCGATCCAGGCGAACACCGCGCCCATGCCCAGCCCCATCGCGCCGGCCATCAGGATGAACGTCACCCCGGTGACGATGCCCTCCGCGGGCTGCTGCCCGACGACGTACGCGAGGGTGACGATCCCGCCCAGCGAGACCAGCGAGATCACCTTCGGACCGAAGCGGTCGGCCAGCACGCCACCGATGGGCCGCGCCACCACGGCGGCAGCGGCGAACAGCGCAGTGCGCATGCCTGCCCCGAGCACATCAACCTCCGACGGATAGATGGTGGTGAGGTACTTCGGCAGGAAGGTCGAGAACGCCACGAATCCGCCGAAGACGATGCCGTACAGGAACGCCATCTCCCAGGTCACCGGCAGCTTCAGCGCCCCGGCCACCTTGGGCACAAGCTTCTCGTGGTTCGGCTGCCACTGCGGCGACTCGCGCATGAAGAACCACACCAGCACGGCCATCACCACCAGGGCGGCGGCGATGAGCAGATGGGTGGGCAGGTAGCCGATGTCCTGCGCCAGGCGCGGGGTCATCAGCGCCGACACCGCCGTGCCGATCATCCCCATGCCGAACACGCCGGTGGCGAAGCCGCGCCGCTCGGGCGGGAACCACGCCCCCGAGAACGGCACGCCCGCGGCGAAGATGGTGCCGGCGACGCCCAGGTAGAACCCCGCGATGATCAGCAGCGGGAAGCTGCGGATGCTGCCCGCGAGCGCCACCAGCAGCACCGCCGGCACCGACAGCAGCAGCACCGCGGTGAACATCTTCCGTCCGCCGAAGCGGTCGGTCATCGCCCCGATGAGGATGCGGCCGAGTGCGCCGACGAGCACCGGGGTGGCCAGCATGAGCGAGATCTGACCCTCGTCCAGCCCCATCTCAGTGGCGTAGGTGCGCTGCAGCGGCGATATCGACATCCACGCCCAGAAGGCGACGGTCGAGGCGAGAGTGGCCAGGAGCACCTGCGCGAATCCGCCCTTGAGCGAGGTCGACGTCGGTGCGGGGGAGGTGGTGGCAGCAGTCATCATGCATCCCTTCGATAACGGTGACGGTAGCGCGCTTCACCGATCCCAGCCACATCTTGCACCGTGGAAAAGATCCGGGCACGCAGCATCCGATCTGATTAAAAACGGCGCGTGCTTGCCTCGCGATGCCGTGGCAGACAGGATGCTGGAGTACCAGCCGTTCTCCGGAAGGAACAGAGATGACCCCCGGAACCACCACTCATCGCGACGCCGCGACCGACGGAGCGCTCGCCGATGCGCTGCTGAACATGGGCCGTTTCGTCCGGCCCGGCGAGACCTCGGAGGACCTGCGCGCGGTCTTCCTGCAGGGCGGCCGATCGGGCGATTCGTTCTATCGCGACCGCTGGTCGCACGACAAGGTGGTGCGCTCCACGCACGGCGTGAACTGCACCGGGTCGTGCTCGTGGAAGGTGTACGTCAAGGACGGCATCATCACGTGGGAGGCGCAGCAGACCGACTACCCCAGCGTCGGACCGGACTCGCCGGAGTACGAGCCACGCGGCTGCCCCCGCGGCGCGGCGTTCAGCTGGTACACCTACTCGCCCACCCGGGTGCGCTATCCGTACATCCGCGACACGCTCGCCCGCATCTACCGGGAGGCGAAGGCGCAGCATCCGGACCCCGTCGACGCCTGGGCGTCGATCGTCGAGGATCCCGAGAAGGCCCGCTCGTACAAGCGGGTCCGCGGCAAGGGCGGGCTGGTGCGCACCACGTGGGACGAGGTGATGGAGATCGCCGCCGCCGCGCACGTGTACACCGTGAAGACCTACGGACCCGACCGCATCGCGGGCTTCTCGCCGATCCCGGCGATGTCGATGGTCTCGCACGGCGCGGGATCGCGATTCATGAACCTCATCGGCGGCACCATGCTGTCGTTCTACGACTGGTACGCCGACCTGCCCGTCGCCAGCCCGCAGGTGTTCGGCGACCAGACCGACGTGCCCGAGTCGGCCGACTGGTTCAACGCCGGCTACCTGATCATGTGGGGCTCGAACGTGCCGGTCACGCGCACGCCAGACGCGCACTTCATGGCCGAGGCGCGCTACCGCGGCCAGAAGGTCATCACCGTCTCGCCCGACTACACCGACAACACGAAGTTCGCCGACGAGTGGGTCGCCCCGCACCCCGGCACTGACGGCGCGCTGGCCTTCGCGATGGGACACGTGATCCTGCGCGAGCACTTCGTCGAGAAGCGCACCGCGCGCTTCGAGGACTACATGCGCCGCTACACCGACGCGCCGTTCCTCGTCGAGCTCGAGCAGCGCGACGGCGTGCTGGTGCCCGGCAAGTTCGTCACCGCCTCCGACCTCGACGGGCCGGACGCGGCGCAGGCGCGCGCCGACTTCAAGCCGGTGCTGATGGACGCCGACGGCACCCCGGTCGTGCCCAACGGCTCGCTCGGGCACCGCTTCACGCCCGAGGACGAGGGGCGCTGGAACCTCGACCTGGGCGACGTGGTGCCGCCCCTGTCGGTCGCCGACCTCGCCGACTGGGCGGGCGAGGCCGCCGAGGTGCACCTGCCGCGATTCGACCTCGACCCGCAGGCCGGTCAGGAGCACGCCGGCGGATCCGGCGCGGTCACCAGGGGCGTGCCGGTGCGGACCGTGGCGGGCAAGACCGTCACGACGGTGTTCGACCTCATGCTCGCGCAGTACGGCGTCGGCCGCGACGGCCTGCCGGGTCAGTGGGCCGCCGGCTACGACGACGCGTCCAGCCCGGGGACACCGGCCTGGCAGGAGGAGCACACCTCGGTGCCCGCCGCACAGGCGACGCGCATCGCCCGCGAGTTCGCCGACAACGCCGATCGCTCGGGCGGACGCTCGATGATCATCATGGGCGCCGGCGCCAACCACTGGTTCCACTCCGACACCATCTACCGCACCTTCCTCGCGCTGACCACCATGACCGGATGCCAGGGCGTGAACGGCGGCGGGTGGGCGCACTACGTCGGGCAGGAGAAGGTGCGCCCGATCACCGGCTACCAGCAGTACGCGGCCGCGGCCGACTGGGGCCGCCCGCCCCGGCACACGATCGGCACGGCGTTCTTCTACCTCGCCACCGACCAGTGGCGCTACGACGGACTGCCCGCCGACCAGCTGGCCTCGCCGCTGGGCCTCGGCAGGTTCGAGGGACGCACCACCGCGGACTGCCTCGTCGAGTCGGTGCAGCGCGGATGGATGCCGAGCTACCCGACCTTCGACCGCAACCCGCTCGAGCTGGCCGATGAGGCCGAGGCCGCCGGCAAGGACCCGGCCCAGCACGTCGTCGACAGCCTGGACGACGGCTCGCTGCACTTCGCCGTGGAGGACCCGGATGCCCCCGAGAACTTCCCCCGCGTGATGAACATCTGGCGGGCGAACGTGCTCGGCTCGTCGGGCAAGGGCAACGAGTACTTCCTCAAGCACCTGCTCGGTACGGACGCATCGTTGCGCGCCCAGGAGGCGCCGGAGGGATCGCGGCCGGTGTCGATGACCTGGCATGAGAAGGCTCCAGAGGGCAAGCTCGACCTGCTGATGACGGCGGATTTCCGCATGACCAGCACCACGCTGTTCAGCGACATCGTGCTGCCGGCGGCGACCTGGTACGAGAAGCACGACCTGTCGTCGACCGACATGCATCCCTTCATCCACGCCTTCAACCCGGCGATCGCCCCGCCGTGGCAGACGAAGACCGACTTCGACACGTTCCGCATCCTCGCCGAGAAGTTCAGCGCCATGGCGCGCACGCACCTCGGCGTGCGTCGCGACGTGGTCGCCACACCGCTGCAGCACGACACCCCCGACGTGATGGCCACCCCGCACGGACGCGTGCAGGATCTGCCGCGCGTGCCTGGGGTGACCATGCCGAAGCTGGCCGTCGTCGAGCGCGACTACCCGAACCTCGCCGAGCGGTGGAAGACGCTGGGCCCGCTCACCGGGAAGCTCGGGCTGACCACGAAGGGGATCACCTATCGCGCCGAGCCGGAGATCGAGCGCCTGGCGCACCTGAACGGCACGACGACATCCGGACCGTACGCGGGCAGCGTGCGCCTGGACACCGACAAGCGCGCGTGCGAGATGATCCTCGCGATGTCGGGCACGAGCAACGGCCGCCTGGCGGTGCAGGGCTTCGAGAAGCTCGAGCAGCACACCGGGCAGAAGATGACCTTCCTCGCCGATGAGCACGAGGGCACGCGCCTGAGCTTCCAGGACGTGTCGGTGCAGCCGCGCAGCGTGATCACCTCGCCGGAATGGTCGGGCTCAGAGCACGGCGGACGGCGCTACACGGCGTTCGCGATCAACGTCGAGCACCTCAAGCCGTGGCACACCCTCACCGGACGCCAGCACTTCTACCTCGACCACGACTGGATGGACGAGCTCGGCGAGACGCTGCCGATCTACCGCCCGCCGCTGGACATGCACCGGCTGTTCGGCGACGTCATCCCGGGCAAGAGCACGCACACCGAGGTGCACGTGCGCTACCTGACCCCGCACTCGAAGTGGTCGATCCACTCCGAGTACCAGGACAACCTGTTCATGCTCTCGCTCTCGCGCGGTGGCCCCACGATCTGGATGAGCCCGAAGGACGCCGAGAAGATCGGGGTGCGCGACAACGACTGGATCGAGTCGTACAACCGCAACGGCGTCGTGGTCGCGCGTGCGAACGTGTCGCACCGGATGCCGGAGGGCACGGTGTACATGTACCACGCGAAGGATCGCACGGTCGATGTGCCGCTGAGCGAGATGAGCGGCCAGCGCGGCGGCATCCACAACTCCCTCACCCGCATCCTGCTCAAGCCCAGCCATCTCATCGGCGGCTACGCGCAGCTGGCATGGGCGTTCAACTATCTCGGACCGACCGGCAACCAGCGCGACGAGGTCACCACGATCCGCCGCCGCAACCAGGAGGTGCAGTACCGATGAAGGTGATGGCTCAGATGTCGATGGTGATGAACCTCGACAAGTGCATCGGATGTCACACCTGCTCGGTGACGTGCAAGCAGGCGTGGACCAACCGCACCGGCGTGGAGTACGTGTGGTTCAACAACGTCGAGACCCGCCCCGGCGTCGGCTACCCGCGCGGCTACGAGGACCAGCAGAAGTGGGGCGGCGGCTGGGTGCGCGACAAGCGCGGCCGGCTGCGGCTGCGCTCGGGCGGCCGGCTGGCCAAGCTCGCGCGCATCTTCTCCAACCCGAAGCTGCCGGGCATCGACGACTACTACGAGCCGTGGACCTACGACTACGACATGCTCGTGGACGCGCCGAACAGCGCGCACACCCCGGTGGCCCGGCCGAAGAGCCTCATCACCGGCAAGGACATGAAGGTCTCGTGGTCGGCGAACTGGGACGACGACCTGGGCGGATCGATCGAGACCATGCAGGACGACCCCATCCTGCAGAAGATGAGCGAAGAGGTGCAGGCCGAGTTCGAGAAGGCCTTCATGTTCTACCTGCCGCGCATCTGCGAGCACTGCCTGAACCCGTCGTGCGTGGCATCCTGCCCCTCCGGCGCGATGTACAAGCGCGCCGAGGACGGCATCGTGCTCGTCGACCAGGACGCCTGCCGCGGCTGGCGGATGTGCGTGAGCGGATGCCCGTACAAGAAGGTCTACTTCAACCACAAGACCGGCAAGGCCGAGAAGTGCACCATGTGCTATCCGCGCATCGAGGTCGGTCTGCCGACGGTGTGCTCGGAGACCTGCGTCGGCCGGCTGCGCTATCTCGGACTCGTGCTCTACGACGCCGACCGCGTCGCCGAGGCGGCGGCCGTGGAGGACGAGCACGAGCTGCTCGCCGCGCAGCGGTCGGTGCTGCTCGACCCGCACGACCCCGCGGTGATCGAGGCCGCGCGACGCGACGGCATCCCGGAGGACTGGATCGAGGCCGCGCAGCGCAGCCCCGTCTGGCGCCTCATCCACGACTACGAGGTGGCGCTGCCGCTGCATCCGGAGTACCGCACCATGCCGATGGTCTGGTACATCCCGCCGCTCTCGCCGGTCGTCGACGTCGTGACCGGATCGGGCAACGACGGAGAGGATGCCAGGACGCTGTTCGCCGCGATCGACAAGCTGCGCATCCCCATCGGCTACCTCGCCGAGCTGTTCACCGCCGGCGATCCGGTGCCCGTCGACGCGTCGCTGCGGCGCCTCGCCGCGATGCGCTCGTACATGCGCGGGGTGAGCATCGACGACGAGCGCGATGAGCGGATCGCGAACGCGGTCGGAATGACCGGTGCCGAGATCGAGGAGATGTACCGCCTGCTCGCCATCGCCAAGTACGAGGAGCGCTACGTCATCCCCGCCGCGCACTCCGAACGCGCGCACGAACTGGAGGAGATGGCCTGCTCGCTGGACTACGACGGCGGCCCGGGCATGGGCGGCGCCGGCGGACCGTTCGGCGCGGCCAGCGGCACCTCCGTGCCGGTCGCGGTGGAGAACTTCCACGCGCTGGCCGACCGGCAGACCGCGGACCGGCCCTCCTCACCCGGACGCGTGAATCTGCTGAACTGGGACGGCAACGGCCGGCCGCACGGACTGTTCCCGCCGTCCGACCGCGCGCAGCCCCGGCAGTACGACGACGACGTCGTCGACTTCCCCGGCGACGCCGCACAGCAGCGCACGGAGGACCCGCGATGAGCACCGTCCTGCCGCCGCGCGTCACACCGCGGCGCCGGCTGCCGGACGCCCTGACGCCGGCATCCCTCACCTCCACCCAGCGACAGACCGTGCACATGCTCGTGTCGCTGCTGCTGGACTATCCCGACGCGCAGTGGTTCGAACGACTCGATGTCTTCGACGCGCATGCCGCCACGCTGCCCGCGCCGATCGCCGAGCCGCTGCAGCGCTTCCTGCGGACGGCGCGCGGTGCGGGAGTGTCCGAGTGGCAGCAGCGCTACGTCACCACGTTCGATCTCAAGCGCAAGTGCTCGCTGTATCTCAGCTACTACGCCACCGGCGACACGCGGCGGCGGGGCACGGCGCTGGTCACCTTCCTCGACGCGTACCGCGCGGCGGGGTGGGAGTTCGACGCGCCCGAGCTGCCCGACTATCTGCCCGCCGTTCTGGAGTTCTCAGCGCGGTCGCAGTCGGACGTGGCGGATGCCGTGCTCGCTGCGCACCGCGAGGGCATCGAGGTGCTGCGTGCGGCGCTGGAGGGCATGGACAGCCCGTGGGCCGACGTGGTGCGCGCCGTGACGCTGTCGCTGCCGAAGGTCGACCAGCGCATCCGCGAGCGCGTGCTCGCACTCGTCAACGAGGGCCCGCCGACCGAGACGGTCGGGATGAGCCTGCCCATGCCCGCCTTCCGCCGAACAGGGGAGTGATCATGAACACGATGCAGGTACTGCTCTGGGTGGCGCTGCCGTACGTGTGCGCGGCGGTGTTCATCTTCGGGCACATCTGGCGCTACCGTTACGACAAGTTCGGCTGGACGACGCGTTCCTCGCAGAGCTATGAGAACCGGATGCTGCGGTGGGGCTCGCCGATGTTCCACCTCGGCATCCTCATGGTCATCGCCGGACACGTGGTGGGACTGCTCATCCCGCGCGAGTGGCTGTACGCGGTCGGCGTCAGCGAGGAGATCTACCACATCGGCGCGACGGTGCTCGGCTCGTTCGCCGCGGTGCTCACCCTCGCCGGCCTCGCCATCCTCGTCTTCCGGCGCCGCACGGTGCCCGCGGTCTTCCTCGCCACCACCGTGATGGACAAGATCATGTTCGTCTTCCTCGGAGCGACGCTCGTGTTCGGTACCCTCGCCACGGTCGTGTACCAGGTGTTCGGTCACGGCTTCCACTACCGAGAGAGCATCTCGCCGTGGATCCGCGAGCTGATGATCTTCCGCCCGCGACCCGAGCTGATGCTCGAGGTGCCGCTGCTGTTCCAGCTGCACGTCATCACGGCGCTGCTGCTGTTCGCGCTGTGGCCGTTCACGCGGCTGGTGCACGTGTTCTCGGCGCCGGTGGGATATCTGTTCCGGCCGTACATCGTGTACCGCTCGCGAGACGATCACCGCGGGTCGCGAGCGCCGAAGCGGGGATGGGATCCGGTGTCGACCCCCGACCCGGCGCGGCTGCGGCGTCCCTGAGCTGCCTGGGTCGCTGAGCCTGTTGGGCCCCTGAGCCTGTCGAAGGGCCTGGCTCCGGGACGTTCCCTTCGTTCGCAGAGTGGGGCCCCTCCGCTCCGCTCCTCCCCAATGCTCACTCCGGGAACGTCCCTGCGCCCTACTCGGTGTGCAGCCGGCGGCGGTGGAGAGTGAAGAGGGGAGAAGGGGTCAGCGGGTGGCTGCTACCGGCTGGTGGAGGCCACCGCGGCGGCGAACTCCGTGCCCGGGGCCGCCAGCACCTCGCCGAGTGAACCCTCTTGGGTGGGGCGGCCGTGCTCGAGGATCAGCAGCCGATCGGCGAGAGCCTGGGCGTCGGCGATCGTGTGCGAGACGACGATCGTCGTGGTGCCGTGCAGCTGGTCCCGCACGACCTCGCGCAGCTGCGCGGCGGCGAGCACATCGAGTGAGCTGAACGGCTCGTCGAGCAGCAGCAGGCGCGGCCGCGCCGCGAGGGCACGGGCGAGCGCCACGCGCTGACGCTGACCTCCGGAGAGCTGGTCGGGACGGCGATCGCCGAGGCCGGCGAGGCCGATGCGCGGCATCCATTCCTCGCCGACCGCCACGGCCTCGGCGCGCGAGGAACCGGCCGAACGCGCGGCGAACGCGATGTTCCCGACGGCGGTCATGTGCGGGAACAGCAGGGGATCCTGACCGAGCAGCCCGATCGAGCGCCGCGACGGGGGCGTGTGCCGCATGGCATCCGCAAGCCGCTGCCCGTCGATGTGGACGTGCCCCGCGCCGAGGCGCGTGAGGCCGGCGATCGCATCCAGCAGCGTGGTCTTGCCGGCGCCACTCGGGCCCATCACGGCGAGCACCTCGCCGGGGCGCACCGACAGGTGCACGTCGAGACCGGCGTGCGCGACGACGACGTGCGCGTCCAGAGCGCCGGTCACCGCAGCGCCCCCGGCCGCCAGGCCCGCACGAGCAGCAGCACGACGACCGCCGTCGCGAGCAGCAGGATCGACAGGGCCACCGCCGTCTCGCGCCCGGTGCCCGCGCCGTTGAACGCGGTGTAGATCGCCAGCGGCATGGTCTGCGTCACGCCGGGGGCGTTGCCGGCGAACAGCGCTGTCGCACCGAACTCGCCGATCGCGCGCGCGAAGCACAGGATCACCCCGACCACGATGCCGGGCGCCGCCAGCGGCAGCGTCACCCGCCACAGCACCCGCCACGGGCGCGCGCCGAGCGTCGCCGCGGTGCGCTCGTACCGTCCGCCGACGCTGCGCATGGTGCCCTCCACGGCCAGCACGAGGAACGGCAGCGCGACGAACGCCTGCGCGAGCACCACCGCCGCAGGGGTGAACGGCAGCGTCAGGTCGAAGGCATCCGACAGCATCCGGCCGAGCGGACTGGTGCGCCCGAACAGGAACAGCAGCGCCACGCCGCCGACCATGGGCGGCAGCACCAGCGGCACCGCGACCAGCGCACGCAGCAGGGCGGACACGCGCGGCCCCGAGCGCGCCATGAGCAGCGCCAGCGGCAGGCCGAGCACCAGGCACAGCCCGGTCGCGGCCAGGCCGCTGACGAGCGACAGCCGCAGCGCGTCGAGCGCGGCGCGCGAGGTGATGTCCTGCCAGAGCGTCGCCCAGGAGGCGCGGGTGATCAGTGCCAGCAGGGGCAGGATCAGCAGCAGCACGCCGAGGAGCGCCGGAGCGATCAGCGTGAACGGCGTGCCGGTGCCGGTGTCGCGGATGCCGCCGTGCCGTCCCCGCCGCGGCCCTCCTGCGGGCGCACTCACGGCGCGCCGAAGCCGAGCTTCGCGAGGATCTGCTGCGCCTCATCCCCGCGCACGAACTCGGCGAAGGCGACCCCCGCCTCGCTCGCATCCCGCAGGGCGACGATCGGGTACCGGTTGACGACTTCATCCGCACCGGCGGGCGCGAAGCTCTCGACGGCGTCGTCGCCGATGACATCGGTGGCGTACACGAGGCCGGCATCCGCCTCGCCCGCCGCGATCTTCTGCAGCACGGCGGTGACATTCTGCTCGAGACTCGCCGGGGTGACCTTCACACCGGCCGCGTCCAGCAGCTTCGTCGACGCGGCGCCGCAGGGCACCTCGGGGGCGCACAGCACCGTGACCGCGTCGGCGAGGTCGTCGAGTGAGTCGACGTCACCGGGGTTGCCGGCGGGAACGGCCACGACCAGGGTGTTGGTGGCGAACAGCTGCGGGTCGACGGCAAGGCCACTGTCGACGAGGGTCTGCATGTTGCGCTCGTCGGCGGTGGCGAGCACGTCGGCGCGCGCGCCTTCTTGCAGCTGGGTCACCAGGGTGCTCGAGCCGTCATAGACGATGGGCCGGACGGTGACGCCCGGGTACTGCTGCTCGAACGAATCGGCGATCTCATCGAACGCGGTGCTCAGCGACGCGCCGGCGAACACCGTCACCTCGCCGGTCGGGCCGGGCTGCTCGGTGCCCGGGCCGGAGCTCTCGGCGTTCGGGTCGAGGCCGTCGCCGCTGTGGGCCGACGTCGTGCAGCCGGTGAGCAGCAGCATCCCGAGCAGCGCGGCGATCCCGATTCTCCGCAGCCTCATCACAGTCCCTCCTTCGGCGTCTCGACGATCACGTTCGTCGCCTTGATCACGGCAGAGGCCAGTGACCCCGGCTGCAGATCGAGCTGCCGCGCGGCCTCGGCCGACAGCAGCGACACGACCCGGTGCGGACCGGCCTGGATGTCGACCTGGGCCATCACTCCGTCGATCTGCACCCGCGTGACGAGACCGGTGAAGCGGTTGCGCGCGCTGGAGAGCAGGTCGGAGTCGTCGCCGGGGGCGTCGGCCAGGCGCTGCGCGTGCTCAGCGAGGGCCGCGCCGGGGATGCGGGCGGGGGAGTCCCCGGTCACGGGCAGGGCACCGTGGTCGACCCACCGTCGCACGGTGTCGTCGCTGACCCCGAGCAGACGGGCGGCATCGGCGATGCGGTAGGAGCTCATGATGCGAGCCTAGGGCGCTGCTCCCGCATCTGCTGGTTTTCTGGCGGTGTTTTTCCGCTTGTGCGGTCGTCGGGCTGGAGGTCGGTGGCTCGCGTGGCCGGGATGGTGCTCTCCCGGGGGCGGATACCGCGAGGCCGGCCACCTGAGCCCGGGGATGCGACGCCAACCGGCGTTCGGCCGGGTTTCCCGGCGAGCGGTGCTGGCCTGCGGCGTGCGGGAACCGTACGCTCGGAGTATGCCCCTGCCTCCCCTCGTCGCGCCGGTCGACGCCCTGAGCGACGCCGAGCGCCTGCGCACCGCGCGCCACCAGGTGCTCGCCGGTCTGGGCGAGATCGGGCAGCGCCGTCTGCGTGCGGCGCACGTCGCGGTCGTCGGCGCCGGGGGACTGGGGGCGCCGGTGGTGCTCGCGCTCGCCGCCGCCGGAGTGGGCACCATCACGATCATCGACGACGACGACGTCGAGCTGTCGAACCTGCAGCGGCAGATCATGCACCGCCGCGGCGACGTCGGCCGACCGAAGGTCGACAGTGCCGTGCGCGTCGCCGCTGATCTCTCGCCGGAGACGGTCGTGCGTCCGCTGCGCGTGCGACTGGCATCCGGCAACGCCGCGGATCTGCTCGCCGGCGCGGATCTCGTGATCGACGGCACCGACACCTTCGAGACGCGACTCGTGGTCGCCGCGGCCGCCGAGCGGCTCGGCATACCGCTCGTGTGGGGTGTGATCCAGGAGTTCGCCGCGCAGATCACGGTGTTCTGGTCGTCGCCACCGAAGGGCGCCGACGCCGTCGTGCTCGGCGACCTCTACCCCGAGGGGAGCGTCGGCGAGCTGCCCACGTGCGCCGCCGTGGGCGTGTTCGGGGCGCTGTGCCTGCAGACGGGATCGATCCTCGCGATGGAGGCGATCAAGCTGATCACCGGCATCGGCGACCCGCTGCTCGGCAGAGTGATGGTGATCGACGCGCTGCGTGCCAGGACCAGCGAGGTCCCGTTGCGCTCGTCGCGCGCTCGGTGGAAGCCGAGCCCGGAGGCCCCGGCGCCTGCTCCGCACATCGCGGTCGATGAACTCACGGCCGCGTCGGACGCCGGCGCGCTGCTGCTGGACGTGCGGGAGGATGCCGAGGTCGCGGCCGGCATGATCGCCGGTGCCCGGCATGTGCCCCTGGCGCGCGTGCTCGCCGAGCCCGAGGCGATCGACGGTGAGCGCATCGTCGTGATCTGCCAGGCAGGGGTGCGCGCGCGGCGTGCGGCGGATGCCCTGCGCGCTGTCGGGCGCGACGCCGTGGTCCTCGCCGGCGGCATGGACGCCTGGGCCGCGCAGGAGTCCCCCCGATGACGCCCGCCCCCGCCCCCGCCCCCGCCCGTCCTTCCGGTACCGCTTCTCCTTCCGGTATGAGTTCGTGCCGCTGGAACGCGTCGCAAGCGGCACGAAGTCATACCGGAGCGAATCAGCGGTTTTGGGGGCGGGGACGGCGAGACGGAGAGGATCGGGGATGAGAACGGTCGAGGAGCAGCTGGAGCGCGTGCTCGCCGAAGTGCGGCAGCGACCGGGCGTCGCAGTCCCTCTGGACGAAGCGCGCGGGCTCACCCTGCACGCCGACGCCCACGCCGCGACCGCCGTGCCGCCCTTCGACAACTCCGCGATGGACGGCTTCGCGGCGCGCGCGGCGGACGTCGCGGATGCCGCCGTAGAGCATCCGGTCACCCTGCGCGTGGTCGCCGACATCCCCGCCGGCAGCGGGCTCGATCCCGCCATCGGCCCCGGCGAGGCCGCGAGGATCATGACCGGCGCGCCGGTGCCCGCCGCCGCCGACGCCGTCATCCCGTTCGAGGACACGGCCGGCGGCCTGGCCGACTCGCTCGACACGGCCGTCGTGCTGCGCCCGCCGAAGACGCCCGGCGCGCACATCCGTCGCGCCGCCGGCGACGTCGCCGTGGGGGCGAATGTGCTCGCCGCCGGCATGCTGCTGGGGCCGCGTCAGCTCGCGGCACTGGCATCCGCAGGCATCTCGCACGTGACGGTCGCACCCCGCCCGCGCGTCGCGATCGTCTCGACCGGTACGGAGCTCGTGCCCGCCGGCGCGCCGCTGCAGCACGGGCAGATCCCCGAATCGAACGGCATCCTGCTCGCCGGCCTCGCCGCCGAGGCAGGCGCCGACATCGTGCTGCGCCGCGTGGTCGACGACGAGGGCGACGGCCCGGCAGATGCTGTGGCCGAGGCGCGGCGTCTGGACGCCGACGTCATCGTCTTCTCCGGCGGGGTGAGTGCAGGCGCGTACGAGGTCGTGAAGCAGAGCATGGGCGAGGCGATGGAGTTCGCGAAGATCGCCATGCAGCCCGGCAAGCCGCAGGGCTTCGGCGCGGATGACGGGATGCTGCTGTTCGGCCTGCCCGGCAACCCGGTCAGTGCTGCGGTGTCGTTCGAGGTGTTCGTGCGGCCGGCCCTGCTGCGCATGCAGGGGCGCGCTCAGATCCACCGCCCGCGACGGATGCTGCCGGCCGGCGCCGACTGGCGCACGCCGCCCGGACGCCGGCAGTACCTGCCCGCGATCATCGACCGCACCGACCCCGCGCAGCCCGTGGTGCGCCCGGCCACCGCGGGCGGCTCGGGCTCGCACCTCAGCGTGGGACTCGGCGCCGCCGAGGCCTACGCCATCGTCCCCGCCGAGACGGAGCAGGTCTCCGTCGGCGATCCCATCGAAGTCATGGAGCTGTGATGACCTTCACCCATCTGGATTCCGCCGGGCATGCCCGCATGGTCGACGTCACCGAGAAGACCCCGACCGTGCGCGCCGCGACCGCGCGCGGATTCGTGCGCTGCGCCGCCGAGACCGTGGCGCTGCTCCGCGACGGCTCTGTGCCCAAGGGCGACGTGCTCGCAGTGTCGCGCATCGCCGGCATCCAGGCCGCCAAGCGCACCCCTGAGCTCCTGCCCCTCGCGCACGTGATCGGCGTGCACGGTGCGGTCGTCGACCTGGACATCGAGGACGAGGGCGTGGCCATCGAGGCCACCGTGCGCACCGCCGATCGCACCGGCGTCGAGATGGAGGCGCTCACCGCCGTCTCGGTCGCCGCGCTGTCGGTGATCGACATGATCAAGGGCGTCGACAAGTCGGCGTCGATCGAGAACCTGCGCATCACGGCCAAGGAGGGCGGCCGCAGCGGGTCGTGGCGACGGCCCGGCGAATGACGCCCAGTCCGTCGCCCGGCGGGATCGTGCTCGTCGGGGGGCGCTCGCGACGCATGGGCGGCGGGGCGAAGCCGCTGCTCGAGGTGGGCGGGCGGACGCTGCTGAACCGGATGCTGACGGCGCTGCAGGATGCCGGATCCGCTCCGATCATCGCGGTGGGGCCCCTGCTCGACGCGACCGCCGATGTGCGCTGGGTGCGAGAGGACCCGCCGTTCACCGGTCCTGTCGCCGCGATCGCCGCCGCGCTCGCCGCGCTGACCGAGCCGATCCCGCCGTGGATGCTGGTGCTCGCCGGCGATCTGCCGCACGCCGCGCGCCTCGTCCCCACGTTGATCGGGGCGACCGCATCCGCCTCCGCTGACGACGACGCGGCGGTGTTCACCGCACATGGGCACCCGCAGTGGCTGGCCGGCGCGTATCGCACCCGTGCGCTGCGCGAAGCGTTGCGCGCACAGGAGGGAGCGCTCGACGACGCGTCCTGCCGCGCCGTGCTCGGCGGACTGCGGATAGCCTGGCTGTCAGACGACGACGGCGTCACCGCCGACATCGACACGCCGGCCGACCTGGCGCGCATGCGCGCCGTCTTCGAGGAGGAACGATGAGCGAGTCAAGCCGCACCCTGCCGCCCGAGGCGCTGGACGCGTGGGCAGCGGCGCTGCGCGAGCGCTTCACGCTGGACGCCGCCGACGTGCCGATCGCGCTCATCCTCGATCTCGCGCGCGACGTCGCGACCGGCGTGGCGCGGCCCGCCGCGCCGTTCAGCGCGTTCGTGGCCGGTCTGGTCGCCGGGCGCGCGGGCGGCACGCCCGAGCAGGTGCGCGAGACGGTCGCCGCCGTCGTCGCGCTCGCACAGGACTGGCACGAGAAGGAGGCGTGAGATGACCACCGAGCAGATCCCCGCACAGCGGACGGCCACGGTGCGCTTCTTCGCGGCCGCGCAGGAGGCGGTCGGGCAGGACGCGATGACGACGGATGCCGAGACTCTCGGCGCCCTGAAGACGGCGCTGCTCGCGCAGCATCCGGCACTGACCGGCATCCTTCCGCGGTGCGCGGTGCTGGTCGACGGCGCGCGGGTGGACGACGATTTCGCACTGACCGGCGCGCAGACGATCGACGTGCTGCCGCCCTTCGCCGGGGGCTGAGCCCCGATCCCGCCCGGAGACCAGTCGGCGCGCGTCAGCCGCCGATGCCCTTCCAGGCGGTCGTGCCGTCGGCCTCGACCTGTCGCTTCCACACCGGCAGCTCGCGCTTGATCGCCTCGATCACCTCGCGGCAGACCGTGAACGACGCGTCGCGGTGCGACGACGCCACCGCGATCGCGACCGCGGCCTCGCCCACCGCCAGTCGGCCGACGCGGTGGCTGACCGCGACGACGGCATCCGTCTGGCCGACCGCCGCCTCGGCGATGCGCTGCAGTGCCGCCTCGGCATCCGGATGCGCGCTGTACTCGAGGGCGACCACGGCACCGGCGGCATCCGGATCGTGGTCGCGGACCCGGCCGACGAAGGTCGCGACCGCTCCCGCGGTGGAGCTGTCGACGGCCGCGATGTGCTCGTCGAGCGAGAGCGGCTGCTCGCTGATGCGGGCGAGGCGGACGGTCATCGGTGGTCCTCTCCTTCGAGCTGCGCCAGCACGTGCGCGGCGACCGACAGCACGACGGGCATGCCCTCGGCCACGGCGCGCGGCGAACCGGGCAGGTTGACGATCAGGGCATCGCCGGCGACGCCGGCCAGCCCGCGGGTGAGCATCGACATCGGCGTCTGCGCGAGGCCGCTGCGGCGCAGCTCCTCGGCGACTCCGGGCAGGGCGCGCTCGATCACCCGGGCGGTGCCCTCGGGGGTCTCGTCGCGCGGAGCGACGCCGGTGCCGCCGCTGGTCACGATCAGTCGGATGCCGGATGCGCGCAGGTCGCGCAGCGCGCGCTCGACGGCATCCGCCCCGTCGGGGATGACCGCGGGGTCGGCGCACGCGAACCCGGCCTCGCGCAGCGCGGCCACGGCCACCGGACCGGCCGCGTCGTCGCGCACGCCGGATGCCGAGCGATCCGAGACGGTGAGCACGGCGGCGGCGATCATGTCCCCACACTATCCGCGCGGGATGCCGGCGATGCGCGGGCGATTATTCACGGCCCATGCGCACCGTGAAAAACCTCAGCCCTGGGAGGATGGGCGCATGAGCAGCAGCGCGGTCGCATACGGACCGATATCGAGTTATTCGCGCGTGCGGATCCTGCACCTGGTGCAGACGCGCGCCGAGCGCACGATCAGCGAGCTCTGCGAGGCGACCGGGCTGCACGCCAACACGATCCGCGAGCACCTGCAGCGTCTGATCGAGGGCGGCTACGTCATCCAGACCACCGAGCACCGCACCACCCGCGGACGTCCGCGCACCCTGTACAGCGCCGCCACCGGCATGCCCGACGCGTCGAGCGCCGTCGCGCGCGACAAGGTCGCAGAGGCCGCCCGACGCGGCGACATGATGCGCCGCCTGCTCGCCGAACCCGATTCGCAGCTGGGTCGCGAGGCCACGTACCAGCTGGACGCCCTCGTCGAGCACCTTGAGGAGAGCGGCTTCGAGCCGGTCGTGGACGAGACCACGATGACCGTCGAGCTGAGCCCGTGCCCGCACGCCGCCAGCGCACCGCAGCACCGACCGACCCTGTGTCAGGTGCATCTCGGCCTCATGCAGGGTGTGCTCACCCAGGCGGGCGGCCCGCTCGCCGCGGACTGCGTGCTCGCCGCACAGCGCCCGGCGGAGTGCACCGTGCAGCTGCGCCTCACGGCCTGACCGGTCCCGGCGCCGCTCAGCCGTACAGCGACTCGACCGGCTCCATGACGATGCCGTGCGCCTCCAGCGCCTGTCGTCGCTCCTCGATGCGTCGGTGCATCTCGACCTGCGCGTCGGCGACGAGGTCGGCCGGCAGCGGCACCGAGGCGGGGTGCGGGTCGCCGTTTCCGGCGGCGATGTAGGCGTCGAGCTCGGGGCCCGAGGTCCATGAGCAGATCAGTGAGTAGCGCGGTGCCGTGCCGCGATGCCACACGGCGTGCCAGAAGCGCTGGGTGTCGACGATGATGCGCGAGCCCGCGTGCAGCGGCAGACGGATCTCGGTGGACGGGTCGAAGCGGTCCGAGCGCAGGATCAGCAGCGAATCGGCGTCGTCGGTGAGGTTGAGCCACGCCCGCACCACCCAGCCGGTGCCCTCGACGTTCAGCCGGTTGTTGTCGTCCTGGTGCAGGTTGTAGATCGCGTCCGCGTAGGTGTTGGGCTGCAGCTCGATCACGCGGCAGCGCCCGACGTTCACACCGGGCTCGAGCGCACGCGCCTGCAGGGTGGGCGCCCGCTCGACCTGGGAGTCGATCCACACCCCGTCCTTGTCGGTGCGCGGCGGGGTGTGGTTCCAGAAGCCGTTGCACTCGATCTCGCCGGCATGACTGGCCAGCGGCGCGAAGCGCGTGATGCCCGAGGAGCGCCAGCCCACGTACTCCAGGTCGAGCCACTCGGCGGGGTCCGCGGACTGGTCGTGGCGATCGAGCACGACGAAGCCCGTCTCGCTGAGGGCGGCAGAGGTGAGGAATCCCATCGCGTTCTCCCTTTCGGCGTGAGGCGATCCTATTCCGACCGTAGCCCGCTTCCGCCCGGTCGGGCCGGACAAAACGCGCTCCCGGCCTTGCGGCCGCGTGCGGGTAGGGTGTGGCCATGACGCTGCAGGATGCGCTGAGCGGCTTCGCCGCGCCGCTGGCTCCCACCGAGAGCCTGCGCGAGCAGATCGAGAACCAGCTGTCGGCGCGGATCGTCGCGGGTGAGATCCCGCCCGGCCAGGTGCTGACCGTGCCGCGTCTGGCAAGTGACTTCGGGGTCAGCGCCACGCCGGTGCGCGAGGCGATGCTCAACCTCACGCGCCGCGGTTTCCTCAGTCCCATCCGCAATCGTGGCTTCGCGGTGACGGAGGTCTCGCAGGACGAGCTGAACGAGCTGTGCGAGGTGCGGATGCTGCTCGAGGCGCCGCCCATGCGCCGCATCGCCGGCGCCCTCGACGACGAGGTCGTCGCCGAGCTGCGGGTACTCGCCGACCGCATCGTCGACGCCGGGCGGGCGGGGCTGTTCGCGGAGTTCCTGGCGGCCGACACCGCCTTCCACCTGCGGGTGCTCGAGCTGGCCGGCAACCGCACTCTGCTCGGGGTGGTGCGCGAGCTGCGTCAGCAGACGCGGCTGGTGGGCCTCGCGCATCTGGTGGAATCCGACGCCCTCATGCCGACCGCCCTCGAGCACGCGCAGCTGGTCGACCTGCTGGTCGCCGGTGACGGTGAGGGAGCCGAGGCGCTGATGCGCCGCCATATCGGCCACGTCGGGGGCATCTGGAGCGGGCGCGACGAAGGCTGACCCTTCCGCCGGCGCTGCTCGGTCACGGATTGGTCTCGAAGGTTTCCGTTCCCACCCCGCACAAAGTAATGTGTCACGTACTATCCGATGGCAAATGCAATGAGGCATCCAGGAGGACCATCACATGCATACCCGCACTCCGCGTCTGCGACGCACCCTCTCCATCGTCGCCGCAGTCGGCGCGATCATCATCACCGCCGGCTGCTCGGGCGGCCTCGGGGCCGGCGACGACGGAGACGGCGGCAAGTCCGACGGCCCCATCAAGCTCGGCATGCTGGCGCCCTTCTCCGGCAGCGAATCCGCCTTCGGCGACTACATGAAGAACGGCGCGCAGCTCGCGATCGACGAGATCAACGCGGACGGGGGCATCGACGACCGCAAGCTCGAACTCGTCGTCGAGGACGATGCCTGCGACGCCACCGCGGCGGTCGCCGCGGCGAACAAGCTCGTCACCAACGGCGTGGTCGCCTCCGTCGGCGGTTACTGCTCGGGAGCGACACTGCCCACCCTGCCGATCTTCGACGAGGCCGGCATCCCGATGGTGATCCCCGCCGCGAACTCGAACGAGCTCGTCAAGCAGCAGCTCCCCGGCGTCTTCCTCATCAACGGCACCGGCACTCAGCAGGCCAAGGCCGCGGTGACATACGCCGAGAAGATCGGCGCGAAGACGGTGGCGGCGATCAACGACGCCACCGCGTACTCCGCCGACCTCGCCAAGTCGTTCGTGCAGCAGGCGAAGGATGCCGGGCTGACGGTCTCGTTCGAGGCCACCGTCACCCCGGGTGAGAACGACTACTCGGCAGTGGCCACTCAGCTCGCCTCGGCCAAGCCCGACCTCGTCTACTGGACCGGTTACTACCAGGAGGGCGGCCTGATCGTGCGCCAGTCCACCGACGCGGGCTACGAGGGCGCGTTCCTGGTCGGCGACGGCTCGGTGGATGCGAAGTTCGCCGAGATCGCCGGCAAGGGCTACACCGACAACGTCGTGGGCACCTTCACGCAGACGCCCGACATGATCCAGGGCGCCGACAAGTGGATCGCCGACTACGAGAAGCTCGCCGGCGGCAAGCCGGGCCCGTACTCCACCCAGTCGTACGACGCCGTGCGCGTGGTCGCCGAGGCGATCGACGAGGCCGACAGCACCGACTTCGACAAGGTTGTCGCGGCGCTGGAGGGGCTGAAGGACTTCAAGACCTTCGCCGGCCCGCTGACCTTCACCAAGGACCACACCCTCTCGGGCGGTGGCTTCGTGATCGTGGCCATCGACCCCGCGAGCGGCAGCTTCGTGCTCAAGGACGACCTCCAGGGCTGAGATCGACCGGCGGGGCGGCGCGAGCCGCCCCGCTCGTCGGCGCTGTCCGGCATCCGCCCGGCACGCCTCCTTCCGCCCCTGACGAGCAAGGACATCCGCAGTGATGCAACTCATCTGGAACGGCCTCATCGTCGGCTCGTTCTACGCCCTCGTCGCGCTCGGCTACAGCATGGTCTACGGGATCATCAAGCTGCTGAACTTCGCGCACGGCGACATCTACATGCTCGGCGCCTTCGCCGGCTTCGCCACCATGTCGGCATTCGGGATCTCCAACGAGTCGTCGATCCCGCTGCTGCTGGTCATCATGCTGCTGTCGATGGTGACCACCGGCCTCATCGGCGTGGGCATCGAGCGCATCGCCTACCGGCCGCTGCGCAAGAGCCCGCGCCTGGCCGTGCTGATCACGGCCATCGGTGTCTCGTTCACCCTCGAGTACGCCGTGCGGCAGATCTTCGGCCCGAACCCCGAAGCCTTCCCGGTGCGGCTGGAGTCCTCGGGCTTCAACTTCGCCGGCATGCGCATCACCGCCGCACAGATCGTGCTCGTCGTGATCGCGGCCGCGCTGATGCTCGTGCTCGCGCACATCGTCGAGCGCACCCGGCAGGGACGCGCGATGCGCGCGATCGCCCTCGACCCGCAGGGCGCGCAGCTGATGGGCATCAACGTCAACCGCGTGATCGCCACGGTCTTCTTCATCGGGTCGGCACTCGCCGGCGCGGCGGGCGTGATGGCCGGCGCCTACTACGGCTCGATCGACTTCCTGATGGGGTTCATCATCGGTCTGAAGGCGTTCACCGCGGCCGTCATCGGCGGCATCGGCAACCTCTACGGCGCCATGCTCGGCGGCCTGCTGCTCGGGCTGCTCGAGTCGTTCGGCTCGGCCTGGTTCGGCGGCGAATGGCGCGACGTCTTCTCGTTCGCCTTCCTCATCCTGTTCCTCACCTTCAAACCGACCGGGCTGCTCGGCGCCCGCGTCGTCGAGAGGATGTGACATGTCCCGCTCCGCATTCAGAGACGACGCCGCACTGCGTGCCCCGTCGCCGCTGTTCGACCGCCCGGCCACGCCGGCCGGCATCCTCTCGTCCAACACCGGCTTCCTGCGCGCGCTCGGCACGATCAGCGTCGTGCTGCTGCTCGTGCTGCCGTTCCTCGACGCGTCGCGGTACACCATGTCGATCGCGACGAGCGCGCTGATCTACATCATGCTGTGCATGGGCCTCAACGTCGTCGTCGGCTACGCCGGTCTGCTCGACCTGGGCTACATCGCCTTCTTCGCCGTCGGCGCCTACACCTCCGGCATCTTCACCACGGTGCTCGGCTGGCCGATGTGGGCGGCGCTGCCGGCCACGGTTCTGGCGTGCATCATCGCCGGCATCATCATCGGCGCGCCCACGCTGCGCCTGCGCAGCGACTACCTCGCGATCGTCACGCTCGGCTTCGGCGAGATCATCCGGATCACCGCGAACAACCTCGACATCACCGGCGGGCCGTCCGGCATCCACGGCATCCCCACCTGGCGCTTCGGCGACTGGAGCTTCGCCGACGGCTTCACCCTGTTCGGGCTGGAGTTCCCGCAGCGCGTGGTGTTCTACTACTTCGTGGCCGCCGTGGTCGTGCTCGTCGGGGTGATCGGCGCCGGGCGCCTCGCCCGCGGCCGGCTCGGCAGGGCCTGGAAGGCCGTGCGCGACGACGAGGACGCCGCTGAGGCGATGGGCATCAACACCTACATCGCGAAGATCATGGCGTACATCATCGGCGCGGTCTGGGCCGGTGTCGCCGGTCAGCTCATGGCGACTCACCTGTCGGCGATCAGCCCGAACAGCTTCCAGTTCCTGTACTCGGCGCTCATCCTCATGGCCGTCGTGCTCGGCGGCATGGGCTCCACGCCCGGTGTGATCATCGGCGCGCTGTTCGTCTCGCTCGCCCCCGAGCTGCTGCGCGACTTCGCCGAATGGCGCTTCCTCATCTTCGGCGTGCTGCTCGTCGTGGTCATGCTGTTCCGCCCCTCGGGGCTGTGGCCGGCGACCGCGGTGCTGCCGTGGCTGAAGAAGCGGCGGCCGGTGCTGCCGGCGACCGCCGGGTTCATGGCGGTGCCGCCGCCGACGGCCAACGAGGACCTCGAGACCGTGGAAGGCGAGGAGAGCCGATGAGCGCGCTGCTGGAGGTCAAGGACCTGCGCCTGCAGTTCGGTGGCGTCAAGGCCGTCGACGGGCTGAGCTTCTCGGTCGAGGCGGGGGAGATCCTCGCGGTGATCGGGCCCAACGGCGCCGGAAAGACCAGCGCGTTCAACTGCATCTCGGCGTTCTACCTGCCGACATCCGGATCCGTGGTCTTCGATGGCAAGGACATCGTGCGCGAGGCGCCCGGAATCTTCCGCACCCTGCGCCTGGTCGACCTGCTGCAGAGCTTCGGCTTCTACCGCGTCCTGCCCTCGCGGGTGACGAAGTGGGGCATGGCGCGCACGTTCCAGAACCTGCGCCTGTTCCGCGAGCTCAGCGTGCTCGACAACGTCAAGACGGCCATGCACGCCAACCTTCGCGAAGGCTTCTGGGCGACGCTGCTGCACACGCCCGGGTACCGGCACGCCGAGGCGGAGTGCGCAGAGCAGGCTCGCGGATGGCTGGACTTCGTCGGCTTCACCGGCGACGAGAACCTCTACGTCACGCAGCTGCCCTACGGCGAGCAGCGCCGCGTCGAGATCGCTCGGGCCCTCGCCACGGGCCCGAAGCTGCTGCTGCTGGACGAGCCCGCCGCCGGCCTGAACTTCAACGAGAAGCAGGGGCTGATGCAGCTCATCCGCCGCATCCGCGACCTCGGCGTCGCCGTCGTGCTGATCGAGCACGACATGGGGCTGATCATGGAGCTGGCCGAGCGCATCGTGGTGCTCAACTACGGCAAGGAGATCGCAGTGGGCACCCCCGAGCAGATCAAGCACGACCCCGTGGTCATCGAGGCGTACCTCGGCGTCGAGGACGAGGCGCTCGACGACACCAAGCTGCAGACCGGCACGGTGAACCTGTCGTCGCTCGACCCTGCCCGACCGGGCCGGGGCCGGAAGGAGAAGCGCCCGTGAGCACGCTGACGGTCGATGCGGCCGACGTCTACTACGGTCGCGTGCACGCCCTGCGGGGCTTGAGCTTCGAGGTGCAGGACGGCGAGATCGTCTGCCTGCTGGGTAACAACGGCGCCGGCAAGTCGACGACGATGAACATGCTCTCGGGGCTCGTGCGCCCGAAATCGGGCGCGGTGCGCTGGGGCGAGATGGACCTCGCCACAGCCAAGCCCTGGGACATCGTCGCGGCCGGGCTCATCCACGTACCCGAGGGCCGGCGGATCTTCTCGACGATGACCGTGCACGAGAACCTGCTGCTGGGTGGATACACCGTGCGCGACGCGAAGCTCATCGGCCGGCGCGTCGAGCAGGTGTACGGCCTGATGCCGCGGCTCGCCGAGCGACGCCGTCAGCAGGGCGGCACGCTCTCGGGCGGCGAGCAGCAGATGGTGGCGATCGGACGTGCGATCATCGGCGGACCCAAGCTGCTGCTGCTCGACGAGCCGTCGATGGGACTTGCACCGCTGGTGGTCAAGCAGGTCATGGAGACGATCCAGGCGGTCAACGCCCAGGGCACCACGGTGCTGCTCGTGGAGCAGAATGCCAGGGCGGCGCTGAAGATCGCCGACCGGGCGTACGTCGTCGAGAGCGGACAGACCACGCTGTCGGGTCCGGCCGCCGAACTGGCGGCGGATGCCAGAGTGATCGACGCCTACCTCGGCGGCTGAGGCGATCTCCCGTCGTAAGCATGTGACATTGCACTAGGCTGGTCGAGGAGGTGTGATCGATGCGGATCATCGTGATCGGAGCCGGGGCCGTGGGGGCCGCCTGCGCGCTGAGTCTGACCGAAGCCGGCGCTGACGTGATCGTCGTCGACCGCACCGGCGTGGCCGGGGAGACCTCGAGTCGCTGCGAGGGCAACATCCTGGTGTCCGACAAAGAACCCGGAGCCGAAGCGGGCATGGCGATCGAGGCCAACCGCGCCTGGCGCGCACTCGCCGCCCGGCTCGACGCGGAGCGCGTGCCGGGTCAACCCGCCACGGAGTTCGAGGCCAAGGGTGGCATCGTCGTCGCGTTCCCGGAGGGCGCAGAGGCACTGCAGGGCTTCGCCGCCGCGCAGCGCGAGACCGGCATCCGCGCCGAAGTGCTCGACGCACATGCCCTGCGCGCGGCTGAGCCGCACCTCGCGCCCGAGATCGCCGTCGGCGTGCACTACCCGGATGACGCCCAGGTGCAGCCCAGCCTCGCCACTCAGGCGATGCTCGCCCGCGCCCGTCATCTCGGCGCACAGCTGCAGCTCACCGAGGTCACCGGCGCGATCGTCGAAGCCGGGCGGGTGCGGGGCGTGCGCACCCCGACCGGACGCATCGACGCGGATGCCGTGGTGAACTGCGCCGGACCCTGGGCCGGGGAGATCGCGGCGCTGTTCGGCGCCGCCCTCGACATCCGGCCGCGCCGCGGCACGATCCTGGTGACCACCGCGATGCCGCAGCGTGTGTTCCACAAGGTGTACGACGCCGATTACGTGGGCGCCGTCGGGTCGGGGGATGCCGCGCTGCAGACGTCGACGGTGGTGGAGTCCACCCCCGCCGGGACGGTGCTGATCGGCTCCAGCCGCGAGCGCGTCGGATTCTCCGAGGACGGCCTGCTGGCGCCGCTCGCCGAGGTCGCGGCGAAGGCGAGCCGGCTGTTCCCGTTCCTGCGCGACACGATGCTGCTGCGCACCTACTTCGGCTTCCGCCCGTACGCGCCCGACCACCTGCCCGCGATCGGCGCGGACACCCATGTGCAGGGGCTGTTCCACGCCGCCGGGCACGAGGGCGCCGGTATCGGCCTGGCCCCGACGACCGGGGCGCTCATCGCGCACGCGGTGCTCGGCACCCCGGCGCCCCTGGACCCGACGCCCTTCCTGCCCTCGCGGGCCACCCTGCAGGGAGCCGCCGCATGACCGCCGCCCCCCGCCCACTCGCTCCAGTCACGGCCCGCTCACTCGCTCCGGTATCAGTTTCTGCCGCCGCGAGCGCGCTCAGGCGGCAGAAAGTCATACCGGAGGCAGTGCGGTTGGCGAGGGGGAGCGGGCGATGAGCGTTCGGATCCGGTTCGACGGCGAGGTGCTCGAAGGGCGCGACGGCCAGAGCATCGCCGGCGTGCTGCTCGCGCACGGGCACCGCACCTGGCGCACCGCCGAGGGCGGCGAGCGCGGCATCTTCTGCGGCATCGGCGTGTGCCAGGACTGCGTGCTCACGGTCAACGGCGTCGAGGGCGTCCGCGCCTGCCAGCGTACCGTCTGCGACGGTGACGTGATCGAGAGGGAGACCCGCGCATGAGCGCCAGCGCACCCCGGGTGATGGTCATCGGCGCGGGTCCCGCCGGGCTGGCCGCCGCGGTCGCCGCAGCGGACGCCGGCGCCGACGTGGTGATCGTCGACGAAGGCGAGCGTGTCGGCGGGCAGTTCTGGCGCCATCACCCCACCCTCACGGACGAGCGCCTGCAGCATCAGCGCCGCCGCTTCGCCGATCTGCGCGATCGCCTGCGCGATGTGCGGGTGGTGTCCTCCGCGAGTGTGTGGCGAGTCGAGCCGGGCCCGCCGCTGCGTGCGCACGTGCTGATCGGCCCCGCCGACGCCGCGAACCGACGCGCGGAGACCATCGAGGCGGATGCCGTCGTCGTCGCCACTGGCGCGCACGATCGCGTTCTGCCCGTGCCGGGATGGACGCTTCCCGGCGTCACCTCCGCCGGTGCCGCGCAGGCGCTGTCCAAGCGCGACGGACTCGCGCCCGGCGCGCGCACCGTCGTCGCCGGGGCCGGCCCGTTCCTGCTGCCGGTCGCGCAGAGCGTGGCGCTGATGGGCGGCGAGGTGGCCGAGGTCGTCGAGGCGACGGCAGCAGGACGGATGCTGCGCGGCTGGGGGGCTCGCGCCTGGGAGCTCACCGCAGCGGCCGGCAAGGCCGGAGAGCTCGGCTCGTACCTCTTCTCGCTGGCACGCCATCGCACGCCGTACCGCTTCGGCAGCGCGGTCATCCGCATCCACGGCGACACAGCAGTGGAAGCGGTGACCGTGCAGCGGATCGACGCGGACTGGCGTCGGATCGCCGGAACCGAGCGCACCGTCGAGTGCGACTCCGTCGCACTCGGTCACGGGTTCACCCCGCGGCTCGAGGCGGCCATCCAGTTCGGCTGCGAGATCGCTCCCGACCGCTTCGTGCGAGTCGGCGATGACCAGGGCACAAGCGTCGCCGGCGTCTACGCCGCAGGCGAGGTCACCGGGATCGGCGGTGCGGATGCCGCGCTCGCCGAGGGCGAGCTCGCCGGCCTCGCAGCCGCCGGGGTTCCTGACACCGACCCCCGCTGGAGGGCGCCGTTGGCCGCCCGGCGACGGATGCGGGCGTTCGCCGTCCGCCTGGATGTGCACCGCATCGGCCGAGGATGGACGAGTTGGCTCGAGGACGACACCATCATCTGTCGCTGCGAGAGTGTGCCGAAGGCTCGCATCGACGAGTACTCGGCCGCTTCGTCTCGTGCCATGCGCCTGTCCACTCGCGCGGGGCTGGGCGCCTGCCAGGGGCGCACCTGCGGTCGCAGCGTGGAGGATGTGCTGGGGACGAGCTTCAGCCTGGACCGGCGTCCGGTGCTCTCGTCGGTGCGTATCGGCGAGCTGGCTGCGAGCGCTGAGCTCGCCGCTCTCGCCGAGGGCGACGGCGTCTCGGGCGGGCCGGATGATGCGCCGCCGCCGTCGATCCCGCGCGCGTGAATCGACGGAGCGAGTGGGTCAGCAGCGAGCAAAGAAGCGTCGCAGATCGCCGTGTAGCGTGTAACATGTTACACGCCAGTACGCGACAAAGGAGACGCTCATGAGCACCACCACGACCGAGAACCCGATCGCCTCACCAGCCCCCGCCGACGAACGTCGTGTGCGGAAGGTCATGACGTCGTCGGCGATAGGGCACTTCGTCGAGTGGTTCGACTTCGCGGTGTACGCCTATGCTGCGCCGGTCATCGCCGCGCTGTTCTTCCCGCAGACCGACCCGGCAGCGGCGCTCATGGCGGTGTTCGGCATCTACGCGGTGGGATTCGTCGCGCGTCCGATCGGTGCTTTCCTTCTCGGATACCTGGGCGACCGGCTCGGACGCAAGCGCGTGCTGGCCGGCGTGATCCTCGTGATGGGCATCTCCACCACCCTCATCGGCCTGCTGCCGACGTACGCGGTGATCGGCGTCGCGGCACCGGTGCTGCTGGTCGTGCTCCGCATGGTGCAGGGCCTCTCCGCCGCCGGCGAGACCATCGGCTCGAACTCCTTCGTCGCCGAGCACTCGCCGACCGCCCGGCGCGGCTTCAACGTGGGCATGGTCTACACGTGGTCGAACCTTCCGCCGGTCATCGCCGCCCTGCTGGTGCTCGCTCTCACCACGATCCTCCCGCCCGAGGCGTACCAGGCCTGGGGCTGGCGTGTGCCGTTCCTGCTCGGCGCGCCGCTCGCCGTCGTCGGTCTGTACATCCGCACCCGGGTCGACGAGTCGCCCGCGTTCCTCGAGATGCGCGAGAACCGCCAGGTGGAGTCGGCGCCCATCCGCACGGTCTTCCGCGAGCAGTGGCGCAACATGCTCGTCTGCTTCAGCATCGCCGCTGTCGCCAGCCTCGGCTACTACTCGCTGACCGGGTACTTCTTCTCGTACATGACGGTGACGATCGGGCTCGAGTCGTCGGCCGCCCTGATCTCCAACAGCATCGCGCTGCTCATCACGTTCTTCACCGTGCCGGTCGCCGCCCTCGTCTCGGACCGCATCGGGCGCCGCCGGATGCTGCTCATCGCCGGCCTGTTCGGCGCGGTCGTCGCCGTGCCGGCGTACCTGCTCGTCGGCGTCGGGACGCTCGGCGCGGCGATCATCAGCCAGGGACTGCTCGGTCTGGCGCTCGGGCTGTTCTTCGGGCCGGCGGGTCCCGCGTTCGTCGAGCTGTTCCCGGCCCGAGTGCGCTACACCGGCGCATCGATCAGCTACAACCTGGCCTTCACGATCTTCGGCGGCACTGCACCGCTGCTCGCGACCTGGCTGATCGGCGTGACCGGTTCGACCGTCGCGCCCGCCTGGTACGTGGTGATCATCACGGTGCTGGCGCTCCTCGTGGTCCTCACGATGCCCGAGACTCGACACCGCTCGATGCGCGACTGAGAAAGACGAAGTGATGAGCCACACCCGTCCGCTTCCGAGCACGGCGATCGTGCACAGCGGCAGCGCACCCGAGCGTGCGAGAATTCTCGCCGTGGACGCGTTGCGGCGGCATCCGGATCCGTCCCTCGTCCCCCGTTTCGCAGGAGGTATCTGATGCGCGCGCGTCGAACGATCCAAGCCGTCGATTCGCACACCGAAGGGATGCCGACGCGCGTCGTCACCGGTGGCGTGGGACGCATCCCCGGCGCGACGATGAACGATCGCCGCCTGTACGCCATGGAGCACCTCGACGGGCTGCGCGGCTTCCTCATGAACGAGCCGCGCGGTCACTCCGCCATGTCGGGTGTGCTGCTGCAGCCGCCCGCTCGGGACGACGCCGACTGGGGCATCGTGTTCATCGAGGCATCCGGATTCTTGCCGATGTGCGGCCACGGCACCATCGGGGCGGCGACGGTGCTCGTCGAGACGGGCATGGTCGAGGTGACCGAGCCGGTCACCGAGATCCGCCTGGACGTGCCGGCTGGCCTGGTGATCGCGCGGGTGCGCGTCGAGGACGGCCGGGCCGTCGACGTCACCATCGAGAACGTGCCGAGCTTCGTCGACCGGCTCGACGAGCGCATCCACGTGCCCGGCATCGGCGAGATCAGCTACTCGGTCGCGTTCGGGGGCAACTACTACGCGCTCGTCGACCTCGAGCAGGTGGGGCTGCCCTTCGATCGGTCCCGGCAGGACGACATCCTCGCCGCCGGACTTGCCATCATGGATGCCATCAACACCCAGGCCCCGCCCGTGCACCCGGTGCTGCGCGGCGCCGACCACGTGCATCACGTCGAGTTCATCGCCCCCGGATCGGATGCCGTCCGCTCCCGGCACGCCATGGCGATCCACCCGGGCTGGTTCGACCGCTCACCCTGCGGCACCGGCACCAGCGCGCGCATGGCGGAACTGCACGCCCGGGGCGAACTCGACCTGCACGTGCCGTTCGTGAACGAGTCGTTCATCGGCACGGAGTTCACCGGCACACTGGTGGCCGAGACGCGTGTGGGCGACCGCCCCGCGGTGGTGCCCACCATCACCGGACGCGCATGGGTGACCGGACTCGGGCAGTACCTGCTCGACCCGGACGACCCGTTCCCCGAGGGGTTCGTGTTCTGAGCTGAACGCCGGCTCACGCCGACACCCACACGCCGACAACACAGACATTCATCGAGACGAGGAGAGAACAGTGACAGAGAAGCCCATCGAGGCCGTCGCCGCCGCGGCGGCGACCGCCGCCCGTCCCTTCGCCCGCACCAGCCCCCGAGAGCGCGGTGCGGCCCTGGTCGCGGTCGCCGAAGCGCTGGAGGCCGCATCGCCCGAGCTCATCGAGATCGCGATGCGCGAGACCGGCCTCACCGAGGCGCGGCTGACCGGCGAGCTGCGGCGCACCGCCTGGCAGCTGCGCCTGTTCGCCGACACCATCGTCGACGGCGGCTACCTCGACGCGCGCATCGACGCCGCCGACCCCGACTACGTCATCGGCCCGCGCCCGGACCTGCGCCGGATGCTCGAACCGGTCGGCCCCGTGCTGAACTTCGCCGCATCGAACTTCCCCTTCGCGTTCTCGGTGGCCGGCGGCGACTCCGCCGCCGCGCTCGCCGCGGGATGCCCGGTGGTGGTGAAGGCGCACTCCGGGCATCCGGAGCTGTCCGAGCGCACCGCCCAGATCGTCGCCGCCGCCCTCGAAGGCGCGGGGATGCCGGCGGGAACCTTCCAGCTCATCAGCGGGCAGGAGAACGGCGTCGCGCTGCTGAAGGACGAGCGCATCCGCGCCGGCGCGTTCACCGGATCGACGCACGTCGGCCGGATGCTGGCCGACATCGCGGCATCCCGACCCGTGCCGATCCCGTTCTACGGCGAGCTGGGCAGCGTGAACCCGGTCTACGCGACCTACGCCGACTCCGCACTGCTCGAGGCGTTCGTCACCTCTGTGTCCGGCTCGGCCGGACAGCTGTGCACCAAGCCCGGATTCCTGTTCGTCCCGGAGGGGGCGGATCTGGGCGCGGTGACGGATGCCGCCGGGGCCGTCGACGAGCACCGGCTGCTCAACCCCGGCATCGGGCGCGCGTTCTCGCAGCGCCGTGACGATGTGCTGGGCGCCGACGGGGTCACCGTGCTGTCGGAGGGCGAGGTGCGCACGGATGACGCCGGGCAGGCCTACGCCACCCCGACGGTGGTGACCGTCGACGTCGACACCCTGATGGCGAACCGCGACGCCCTGCTCGAGGAGTCGTTCGGACCGCTGTCGGTGATCGTGCAGTACGGCGACCGTGACGCACTGCCGGCGCTGCACGTCGAGCTGTTCCCCGGAAACCTCACCTCGACCGTGCACGCCCGCGAAGAGGAGCTGTCCGACGGCTCCCTCGCCCCGCTCGTGGACGCGCTCGCGCAGACCAGCGGACGCGTGCTGTTCGGCGGCTGGCCCACCGGTGTGTCGGTGACGCCCGCCATGCAGCACGGCGGCCCGTACCCCGCCACCACGACGGATGCCACCAGCGTCGGCACCGCCGCGATCACGCGCTTCCTGCGCGGCGTCGCCTACCAGGGTGCGCCGCAGGAGCTGCTGCCCGCCCCGCTGCGCGACGACAATCCGTGGAACGTGCCGCAGCAGCACAGCGAAGCGGGCCGTTCGACCGAGTGGGGCTCCTTCGCCCGCTGATCCGACCGGTCGGCCTCGCCTCTCCGCCGAGACCGCCACCTTCAGCCGAGACCCCCACGTGTGCGCAGACGCACGTGGGGGTCTCGGCAGCAAGCAGGGGTGTCGGCGACCGCGCGGGGAAGGGCGTCAGATCCGGACGCCGGATCTGATCACGGCCCGACGCGCGTCCTCGCGCCACAGCGCAGAGGGGTCGGTGAGCGGATCGGATGCCAGCAGCACGGCATCCCCGTACGCGCCCGGCCGCAGGTGCCCCAGTGCGGCATCCCCGATCAGCGCCGCATTCACCACGGTCATCGACTGCAGGGTCCGGGCGGCACCGCTGGCCTCGACCTGCAGGCGCACCCCGGCCAGCTGGTCGTCTTCGAGGTCGCCCATCAGATCGCTGCCGAAGCCGACGCGCACACCCGCGTCGTGCGCGAGCCGCACGGCATCCTGCCCCTTCGCGAGGACCTCGGCGTTCTTCGCGAGTGACACCGCGTTCAGTCCGATCTCGGCGCCGCGGCGGTCCATCGCCTCGTACGCGGCGAGGGTGGGGACAAGGAAGGCGCCCGCTTCGGCCATCATCGCCGCGGTGGCCTCATCGATGAGGTTGCCGTGCTCGATCGAGCGGATGCCGGCCTGCACCGCATGCTGCACGGCCTCCGACGAGTAGGCGTGCGCGGCGACGTAGCTGCCGCGCCGGGTCGCCTCGTCGACCACGGCGCGCAGCTCTTCAGGGGAGTACTGCGGGACGCGGATGGGATCGGTCAGCGAGAAGACGCCGCCCGAGGCCATCACCTTGATCGCGTGCGCGCCCGTGCGCAGCCGCTCGCGCACGGCGACGCGCAGGGCGTCGACTCCGTCTACGACCTCGCACATGTGCCCGTGCGAGAAGCACACATCCACGTGCGCGGCGCGCGGGTCGCCATGCCCGCCGGTCTGACTGAGCGCCGGGCCGGTGAAGTGGTACCGCGGCGACGGGAACAGTCCGGCGTCGATCGCCTGAGCGAGCCCGATGTCACCACCGGCCACGTCGCGCACGGTCGTGAAGCCGCGCTGCAGCGCCCGGGTGAGCCGTCGCGCGCCGTTGAGCGCGGCGTAGCTGAGCGGGCCGCGCTCGTTCTCGAAGCCGCCCATGCTCGTGGCGTAGGCGTGGAAGTGCGCGTCGATGAGTCCGGGGACGACCCAGAGGCCGGTGCCGTGGAGCACGTCGGCGTCGGGATGCGAATGCTCGCTCACCATTCCGTCGGCGAGGTGCAGGTCGCGGCGCTCGAAGCGCTCGCCGTCCCAGACCTGGGCGCCGGTGATCGTCAGGGGTGCTGCGGTGAAGGACGCGGTCGACATGCTTCTCTCTTCTTCGGGTCGTGGTCAGCGCAGGCTGAAGCCGTCTGCGACCGGGTCGCCCTCGTCGAGCTCGAACGTGCACGAGCCGACCCGGTACGCCGTGCCGCGGACTTCGGGGATGACGCCCTCCGCGGTGCGCTCGGCGACACGGGCGAGGAAGCGGGTGCCGATGATCGAGTCGTGCGTGAGCGTCTCGTCGTCGGCGAGCTCACCGGTCGCGGCGAGCAGGGCCACGCGCGCCGCCGTGCCCGACCCGCACGGGCTGCGGTCGACCTCGCCGTCGGCGAACACCGTCACGTTGCGCTGATGGGGGCCGGCATCGGTGCGCCCGAGATCGTCGAACAGGATGGTGCCGTACACCCCCGAGAGACGGTCGTCTTCGAGCTGCGCGGCAGGATGATCGTTGAGCGCCCACTTGATCTCGCGACCGATCGCGATGAGGTCGGTGGTGTGCTGGGGGGTGACCTCGAGCCCGACGGGCGAGGCGGGCAGAGTGGCGTAGACGGCCCCGCCGAAGACGAGGTCGACCTCGACGTCGCCGCGCGAGGTGCGCAGCGGGATGCCGCGGGCAAGCAGCCGCGATTCGACGTTGCGGAAGACGATCTCGTCGATGCGTCCGGCGCTCTGGCGCACCAGCGCCTGCACGCGTCCGCTCGGCACGTCGATCGTCACCGCCGTCTCGCCGTCCGGGTCGGACGGGACGCGGCCCGTGCGCACCGCCCAGGCGCCGAGGGCGATCGTGCCGTGTCCGCACGCCGTCGAGAAGCCGTCCTTGTGCCAGAACAGCACGCCGAAGTCCGCGCCGGCGTCGTCGGGCGGGGTGATGAACCCGCCGTACATGTCGTCGTGGCCGCGCGGCTCGAGGCAGAGGAACCGCCGGATGGCATCCGCGTCGCCGCTGATCGCCTCGACCCGGCGCTCGGCGACTGTGTCGCCGTGCGTCGGCACGTCCTCGACGATGCGGAACGGTTCGCCGGCGGTGTGCCAGTCCTCGGTGCTCCACTGCATGCGCTCTCCTTCGGTGCTCGGGTGATTCCGCGATCCGGCGCTCAGACGGCCAGACGGGCGACGGCGAGGTCCTGCCAGCCCATGCCGCAGGTCTTGACGATCCGCGGGCGGTCGGTCGCCGCGGGGGTCGCGCCGGTGAACAGCTCGTGCATGGTCACCACGTCGTCCAGGCGCAGCATCCCCGCCTCGACCGCGACGATCACGTCACCGGCCTCGGATGCCGCGACCCGCCGGCTCTCCACGACGACCTGCGATCGGCCGACAAGGGCGGGGTCGAGCTCGGTGCGGTCGGGCTCGTGTGAGCCGATGGCGACGATCGTCGCGTCGTCGCGCACCGATTCGGAGGGGAACAGGGGAGCGGATGCCGTGGTCGCGCACACGATGAGGTCGGCGGCCGCGATGTCGTCGAAGGTGCCGACGCGCATGTCGGCGTCCGGTGCGTAGGAGCGGGACGCCTCGACGGCGGATGTCGCACGCCCGGCATCCCGCCCGATCAGCCGCACCGAGCGCAGCGGGCGGATCGCCGCGAACGCCTCGACGTGACGGACCGATTGCGGACCGGTGCCGATGACGACGAGATCGCCGGCGCTCTGGCCGGCGAGCACGTCTGCGCAGGCGGCGGAGACCGCGGGGGTGCGCAGGCTCGTCAGCGCAGTGCCGTCGAGGATGGCCGTGGGAGCGAGCGTCTCGCCGTCGACGAGGATGTAGACGCCCTGAATGCGCTCAAGCCCCCGATCGGGGTTGCCGGGCGCGACCGTCGCGAACTTCTGGCCCACGGCGCCGCCGGTTGCGGCGGGCATGAGCAGCAGTTGCCCATTGGGGACGTCGAGGATCTGCCGTGCGAGGTCGTGCTCGGGGTCGAAGCCGTCTCGCAGCGTGCTCTGCACGGCCGCGATGGCGGCGGACATGCTCACCCGCTCGGCGAGCAGCTGCGCATTGACCAGGGCGAGATCGGCGATGACATCGGGCATGATCCCAATCTAGGTTCAAAACTGTAATATGTCACGCGCTATCGCTGCTCCGCGCGTCGCTCGGTTTCGATTCGCGCAGCGGCGGACGGATGTCGTAAGCTGGACGACGGTGACGTGTCCGAGCGGCCGAAGGTGCAACTCTCGAAAAGTTGTGTAGGGTAACCCCCTACCGTGGGTTCAAATCCCACCGTCACCGCCATGAGAACCCCCGAGTGATCGGGGGTTCTCGCGTATTGGAGGGCGGCGCGCGACCAGATCGTGCGCGTTGCGCCGACGGGTCACTTCCCCCGCGCGTCCGCCCGCTCCGCGTCAGAGTTCGGCGTCCAGCCGAACCAGCCGTCGTCGGCGGGGATCACACTCCAGTCACCGCAGGCGAAGACGGTCTTCGCCGCGTACGGGTCGGGTGCGCCGTCGAGCGTCCACACCGGAGCCGATCGCCGCTCCACATCCGCACAGTCGCCGGCGAGAGCGAAGTCGCCGGTGAGCAGGATGACCGCGTCATCGGAGCTCTTAGACGTTGAGGTGCGCACGGTGATGTCGGTGGCGTCCGAGGCGATCCACGGCGCGTCGACATCCGCCTCGGCATGGAACGCCGCGAGGTCGTCGAAGGTGTGCGTGGACTGCTGGTGGACGAGCTCCTCGTACACCGCGCATCCGGTCAGGGAGAATCCGGCTGCGGCGAGCAGGGCGGAAGCGGCGAGGGCTGTGCGTGCGTTCATGCTTCCAGCCTCGCCGCAGCGGATCCGCGCCGCGTCGGGCGTGGGACGTATCCGCATACCTCGCAGGGATGACCCCGGCGCGCAGCCGGGAAGCGTCAGCTGCCGGCTTCGGGGCGCCCGGCCCACCAGCCGATCACGTGGCCGATGTGCTGGTGCATGAGCCGCTCGGCGCGCTCGCCCTCGCCGGCCGCGAGCAGATCCAGCAGTTCGTGGTGCTCGGCCGCTGAACGTGACAGCTCCTCCGTGGCCAGCAGATCGGCCAGACCCGGCAGGCGGGTCTCCTTGCGCAGCTGCGAGATGAGCGCGGCCAGCCGGGGGTTGCCGCTGTGCACGTTGATGGACTCGTGGAAGGCGCGGTCGGCTTCGAGGTAGGTGGTGAGGTCACCGCTGGAGGCGCCGTCGACGATGGCATCCGCCGTCGCGCGCAGCTTCTCGATGGCATCCGCGGGGATCTTCCCCGCCAGCTCGCGCATCACCGGCGGCTCGAGCAGCCGCCGCACCGCGACGATGTTCGCCACCTCGTCATCGCGCACCTCGGTGACGCGGAATCCCTTGTTGCGCACCGCCTCGACGAAGCCGAGCTTCTCGAGGTTGAGCATCGCCTCGCGCACGGGCGTGGCAGAGACGTTGAAGCGCGCGGCGAGCGCGGGCGCCGAGAACAGCTCGCCGGGAGCCATCTCTCCGGCGCGGATCGCGGCCTCGAGCGCCACCTCCACGCGCTCCCGAAGGTTCATCACCGGCTGCAGGGGAGTGACGACGGAGGGAAGAGCCATGAACGACCACCGATCAACAAGCGTAGGCAGTGCCATGCGGCATGGCACTGCCTACGAAACTACCGGATGCCGCGGGGCAGGGCGGCAGCACGCCGCCGCGCCCCGCGGCACGGATCACTTGCCGTAGCCCTTGGCGGCGGCCTCTTCGGTGTCGGCGACGATGCGGTCGGCAACGTCCTTCGCAAGGGGCAGGCGCGGCGGACGGCACGGACCGCCGTACAGACCGAGCACATCCATCGAGAGCTTGATCGACTCGACGAACTCCGTCTTGGTGTCCCAGCGCAGCAGCTTGTGCAGATCGCGGTAGATCACCTTGGCGCGCTCGAGGTCGCGCACGTCTCCCGAGGTCGACAGCCGGAACAGCTCGACCGTGGCCTGCGGGATGGCGTTGGGGTAGCCGGCCACCCAGCCGACGGCCCCCGCGATGCCGATCTCGAGAACGCTGTCGTCGGTGCCGATGAGGATGTCGATGTCGGGAGCGAGCTCCTTGATCTCGTAGATGCGGCGTGGGTCGCCGGTGAACTCCTTCACACCAACCATGTGGCCGGCCTCGTGGATCTCGGCGATGAGGTCGGGCACGAGGTCGACCTTGGTGTCGATCGGGTTGTTGTAGCCGACGACGGGCAGGCCCACCTCGGCGACGGTCGCGTAGTGGTGCTTGACCTGCTCGCGGTTCGCGCGGTAGGTGTTCGGGGGCAGCAGCATGACGCAGTCTGCGCCGGCCTTCGCGGCCTGCTCGGCCCAGTGCGCCGACTGCAGCGCGCCGTACGCGCCGACACCCGCCATCACCGAGAAGCCCTCGGGGGCGGCATCCACCGCCACCTCGATCACCTTCGCGCGCTCCTGCTCGCTGAGGTTCTGGTACTCACCCAGGGATCCGTTCGGTGCGATCCCGTCGCAGCCGTTCTCGGCGAGGAAGCGCACGTGATCGGCGAAACGGTCGTAGTCGACCGAGAGGTCGTCCTTGAACGGCAGGGCGGATGCGACGATCACGCCATGCCAGGGAGCCTTCTGAGACATCTTTGTTCCTTTCCAGCTTTCGCGGCGCTGAAGCCGTTGGTCATATGTAACATATTACAGCACGGATGCCATCCAGCGCTCCAAACCAGCGGAATCGATCGGCAGCACGTCGCTGAGCACCTCGATCCCGCTGTCGGTCACCACGACATCGTCCTCGATCCGCACGCCGATGCCCCGCAGCTCGGGCGGAACGGTCTCGTCCCAGGCGTGGAAGTACAGACCCGGCTCGACCGTGAGCGCCATACCGGGCTGCATGGTGGCCTCGAAGTACTGCGCGTACGACGACGCGCCGCAGTCGTGCACGTCCAGCCCGAGGTGGTGCCCCACGCCGCACACGATGTAGCGGCGATGGTGCTGACCGTCTGCCGCGAGCGCCTCGTCGACCGAGACCGGCAGCAGTCCCCAGTCGGAGAGCCCCTGCGCGAGCACCTCCATGCACGCGATGTGGAAATCGCGCCAGTCGCGACCCGGCGCCACCGCGGCGAGCCCGGCGCGGTGCGAGCGCTCGACCAGATCGTGCACCTCGCGCTGCGCGGTCGTGAAGCGACCACTCGCGGGGAGCGTGCGCGTCACATCGGCGGTGTACCCGCTGCGGTTCTCCACTCCCATGTCCAGCAGCAGCAGCGCCTCGGGATCGACAGCGCTGTCGGCGCGTACCCAGTGCAGGATCGGCGCATTCGCCCCCGAGCCGACGATGCTCGCGTACCCGGGCGCCTGCCCGACCGTGCGGGCGTGCCGGTCGAAGGTGCCCTGCAGCCAGCGCTCCCCGCCGTGCTGCACGGCACGCGGGATCTCGCGGCGCACCTGGGCGAATCCCTCGACGGTGTGCTGCACCGCCGCGCGCAGCTCGGCGAGCTCCCACGCGTCCTTCTGCATGCGCAGCGCCGAGAGCACCCGGGCGAGCTCGGCCGAGCGATGCCGGCCGCCCAGCTGCCGACCGGGCACGGCCCCCACCACTGCACTGCCCGCGATGAGCGCGTCGTCGGGGACGGCCAGCTCGTCCAGCTCCCGCACGCGCAGGTCCAGGGCATCGGCGAGCTCGGCGGTGCCGGCGAGCGGACCCACCCACAGCTCGCCGTGCGCCGGGTCGGCATGGAAGGCCGCGGCGCCGGGGCGCGCCGGCGGGGTGATGTACAGCGTCGCGTCGTGTCCGCCCGCGGTGGGAGTGAGCACGAGCACGCCGTCCTCCACACCGAAGCCCACCAGCCAGAGGAAGTCGCTGTGCGCGCGGAACTCGAAGAAGCAGTCGTTCAGCCGCGCCTGCGCACGCCCGGCCGCGATGACCAGCGTCTGCCCCGGCAGTGCGGCCGAGAGTCGCTCGCGGTGCTGCCCCGCGGCCTGCGCGGCGCCGGGCTCCACCCGCGGCGTGCGGTCCGCGTCGCCCCAGCCGGTCCTCATCCAGTCGGTGAAGCCGGCCGCGGTCGCCAGCGACGGCATCCGCGGGTCCTGCGAGCCGGAACGCGCGTTGGGGATGCCGCTCTCCCAATCGACGACGTGCACCTCGGCGCCGTAGCCGGCGGGCTGGTGGTGGTCACTGCTCATGCTGATCTCCAGATGATCTTCGGGCGGGGGAGAGGTGCGGATGCCGCACCGGCCGGGTCAAGGGCGGTCGCTGCCGCGGCCGCCGAGGCGCCATTCGAGTGCGGTGAACAGCCGCTCGGCAACGCCGTCCTTGACGATGCCGTCGTGCTCGTGCTCGTTGGTCACCCACGCATGCAGTCCGCCCACGCGGGCCGCCGTGTCGAGCGAGAGGCCCGCGTCGACGTACATGTCGTCGAAGTAGACAACCGCCTCGACCGGCACCTCATTGACGCCCAGACGGGCGGTGTCGTACAGCTCGATCGGCCATTCCCGTCCGGCGAGCAGCTCGACCCCGGCGCGGAAGCCGCGCAGCGCACGGATCTCGTCGAACATCCAGGGGAACACCATCTCGCCGGTGAACAGCACCGGTCGCGCATCCTCGTCGAACTCCGGATGCCGCTCGCGCTCGCGCTGCGCCGCCCAGGCCGTCGGCCCTGCGCCGTAGATGCTCTCCTGCAAGGCGATGAACAGCGGGTTGGCGGCGAACGCGGTGGCCGCGCCCACTGAGGAGAGGAACGTGTCGCTCAGGCGGGTCTCGGCGCGATCGGCGAACGCCTCGTCGAACAGCCAGTGCACCCGGTCGAACCCCGGGCCCATGCCGAAATCGAAGCCGAGCGTCTGCAGGCGCCGCACGGTGAGCCGGTCGCCGTCGGCGAGACGGACCTCCCGCGTCTGCAGGATGTCGGCGACCCGCGCAATGCGCTCGGCGAGGTGCGGGGCGCGCTCGCGGAAGAGCCGGTTCTTCGCCACCACGCGCGGGAACGTGCGCCGGTAGACCTCGGCCGGGTCAGGATCGAGCGACGGCAGTCCACCCGCCACCGCGGAGCCCACGACCGCCTCCGGGAATGCGGAGAGGTAGTGCAGGGTGAGGAAGCCGCCGTAGCTCTGCCCGATCGTCCACCAGCGGCGTCCGCCGTAGTGCGCGGCGCGCAGCGCCTCGAAGTCGCGCACGATCGAGTCGGCCCGGTGCAGCGACAGCCGTCGCGCGGCCTCCTCGGCCGGCATCTCGGCGAACTGCGCCCCCGACAACGGGGTGGACCGTCCGGTGCCGCGCTGGTCGGGGACGATGAGCCGGAAGCGCGACAGTGCGGCGGCGACCCAGTCGCCGCGGCCGACCGGTCGCACGCCCTTGCCACCGGGACCGCCCTGCAGATGCAGCAGCAGCGGCAGGTCGTCGTGGCGGCGCTCGGCGGCGACGAACTCCCGGGCGAAGATCTCGATGGTCTCCCCGTCGGGGTCGTTCCAATCCAGCGGCACGGTGGTCCACACGTCGCGGGCGACGATGTCCTTGCCGACGAAGTACGCGCTGTCAGAGATCACGCAGGTCACCTTGCTTTCCGATCGACGTGCTCGCGGCGAGCGGGCACCGGTCCAGTCTGCCGCGGGTCACCGGGCGCGAGTGCGCACCCGGGAATCGAGCAGCGCGTAGAAGAGGTCGACGATGAGGTTCGACAGCACGACGAAAAGTCCGCCCAGCAGCACGATGGCGATCACCACCGGGCGGTCCTGCATGGCCACACTGGTGACGGCGAGTGCGCCGACGCCCTGCAGTCCGAAGACCTGCTCGATCACGATCACCCCACCCAGCAGCAGGCCGATGTCGATGCCGAGCTGGGTGACCAGGGGCGGCATGGCGCTGCGGAACGCGTGCACGTAGATCACGCGCCGCTCGGTGAGGCCCTTCGCCCGTGCGGTGCGCACGTAGTCCTCGCCGAGCACGTCGAGCATCTGCCCGCGGGTGAGGCGGGCATAGACGGCGGCGGTCACCATCGCGAGGGTGAGCCACGGCAGCGCCAGATGCCACGCCCACTGCAGCGGGCCGGTCGCGAAGGGCACATACCCCGAGGGCGGGAACAGGTTCACACCGAAGCGGGTGGGCAGGTAGTACAGCAGGTACAGCGCCAGCATGCCCAGCACGAAGGTGGGGAAGCTGATGCCGACCAGCGCGAAGCCCTGACCCAGGCGGTCGCGCACGCTGCCGGGGCGCTTGGCCGAGGCGATGCCGATCGGGATGCCGATCGCGAGCCACACCACGACCGCGCCGAAGACCAGCGACATGGTCGCGGGGATGCGGGCGAGCACGAGATCGGCGACCGGCAGGCTCGAGCGGTACGAGAAGCCCAGATCACCCTGCAGGAGGTTGCCGATGAAGATGAGGTACTGCTCCCAGATCGGCTTGTCGAGACCGAGGTTCGCTCGGATCTGCGCCATCAGAGCCTCGGTCGCCTTGTCGCCGGCGATGATACGTGCCGGGTCTGAGGGCGTGACGTAGAACAGCACGAAGATGAAGACGCTGAGCAGGAACAGCACCAGCAGGCCGAAGCCGATGCGCGACATCAGGAAGCGGATCATGCCCGCGCTCCCTTCGCAGAGGACGGATCGAGCGCATCGCGCAGACCGTCGCCGAGCAGATTGAACGTGAGGGTCAGCGCCAGCAGCGCGAGGCCCGGCACGAGCACCATCCACGGCGCGACGATGTACATCGACCCGTTCGAGGCGTCGGCGAGCATGTTTCCCCAGCTGGGCGTGGGCGGCACGGTGCCCAGGCCCAGGAACGACAGGGTGGCCTCGAACACGATCGCGGCGGGGATCATCAGTGTGGTGTACACTACGATCGGCACGACGAGGTTGGGCAGCACATCGCGGAACATCGTCGCGATGCCCGACTGTCCCAGCGAGCGGGCCGTCTCGATGAACTCGCGCTCGCGCAGCGCGAGCACCTGTCCGCGGATGACGCGGGCCAGACCCGCCCAGCTGAAGAACACGATCACCGAGATCGACAGCTGCAGGCTCGGGCCGAGCACCGATACCGTGGCTATCGCGACGAGCAGGAACGGCACGCTCATCACGAGGTCGATCACGCGACTGAGCACCGTGTCGACCACGCCGCCGAAGAAGCCGGCGGTCATGCCGATCAGGATGCCGATGACCGACGCCGCCAGCGACGCGACGACACCGACCAGCAGCGACACCTGCGCGCCGTATGCAAGGCGCACGAACACGTCGCGGCCGAGCTGATCGGTGCCGAGCAGGAACTCGCCGTTCGGCGGCACCGGCATCCCCGCCGGCGAGAGGCCGGTCTCGCGGAACTGCTCGGTGGGGCCGTGCCCGGTCCACTGCGCGATCAGGGGTGCGGCGAGCGCGAATGCGACGATGAGCACGATGACGACGGCAGAGCCGACGCTCGCCGGATCGCGCCGCAGGCGTCGCAGGGTCAGATGCCACGAGCTCTTCACTCCGGATGCCGCGTCTGCGGCGCCCTTGGAGGGGATGAGCAGGGTCAGGGTCTCCTTCGAGAACGGACTCATGAGCGCTCCTCCGAGGTGCTGGTGTCGGCGGCGAGGTCGGCGCCGGGCGTGGCGACATCGCTGAGCGCGCCCAGGAACGCGGCGGCGAGCAGCTTCTTCGTGAAGGGCTGCTGTGGCGTGCGGTAGATGCTCTCGGCGTCGTCGAGCTCGACGATGCGGCCGTTCTCCATCACGGCGATGCGATCGCACATGTGCCGCACCACGGCGAGGTCGTGCGAGATGAACAGGTACGTCAGCCCGAGTTCGCGCTGCAGCTCGTCCAGCAGCTGCAGCACCTGAGCCTGCACGGTGACGTCGAGCGCCGAGACCGGCTCGTCGAGGATGATGAGATCGGGATTCAGCGCGATCGCGCGGGCGATGCCGATCCGCTGGCGCTGCCCGCCCGAGAACTGCGCCGGGAAGCGGTTGTAGTGGTCGGGGTCGAGCCCGACCTGGTCGAGCAGCTCGAGGACGCGTCGCTCGCGTTCGCGCGGGGTGCCCACACCGTGGATGCGCAGCGGATCGCCGATGATCGACCCGACGCGGCGCTTGGGGTTGAGCGACGAGAACGGGTCCTGGAAGACCACCTGCACCCGCTGGCGCATCCGCCGCCACTCGGCGCCGGAGATGCTGCGCAGGTCGGTGCCGTCGAAGCGGACGGTGCCCTCGGACGGCGACACCAGGCCGGCGATCGTGCGCGCGAGCGTGGTCTTGCCGCATCCGCTCTCGCCCACCAGCCCCAGCGTCTCCCCGCGGCGCACCTCGAGGCTGATCCCGTCGAGCACCTTCCGCTCGACGCCGCGACGGGCGCGGAACGAGACGCTGACGTCTGACACCTCGGCGATCGGGCCGGCCGGCGCCGGCGCGGCATCCTCGAGCTGTCCGAGCGGGGTTCGGCGCTCGCTCTGCGTGAACGAGGACGACGCGATCAGCGCTCGCGTGTACTGCTCGCGCGGACGGCGCAGCACCTCGTCGCTCGTGCCGACCTCCACCTGCTCGCCGCGGTACATCACCATCACCCGGTCCGCGACGCTCGCCATCACGCTGAGGTCGTGACTGATCATCAGCACCGTCGCGCCGAAGTCCTGCTTCATCTCGCCCAGCAGCTGCAGGATCTGCGCCTGCACCGTCGAGTCGAGGGCGGTGGTCGGCTCATCGGCGATGATCAGCGCCGGATCGAGCGACAGGCTCATCGCGATCATGACGCGCTGGCGCATGCCGCCGGAGAACTGGTGGGGATATGCGTCGAAGCGCGAGGCCGCGTCGCTGATGTGCACCTTGTCGAGCAGCTGGATCGCGCGCGCCTTCGCCGCCTGGCGCGAGACGTTCTCGTGCGCGCGGATCTGCTCGACGATCTGCCAGCCGACGGTGTACTGCGGGTGCAGGCTGGACAGCGGGTCCTGGAAGATCATGCTGATGTCGCGCCCGCGCCGCCGGCGCAGCCGCTCGGCGTCCAGCGAGAGCAGGTCCTCGCCCTGAAAGCGCACCGAACCGGACGTGCGCGCCTGCGGGATCAGCCCCATCACCGACTGCACGAGCACGGACTTGCCCGAACCGGATTCGCCGACGATGCCGAAGAACTCACCCTCGGCGACATCGAAGGAGACGTCCCTGACGGCGTGCACGTCGCCGCCCTCGGTGGGGATGTCGACCCGCAGGTGGGAGACCTCGAGAATGGGCATTCGTTCTCTTCTCTTCCGAGTGCGAGCTGCTGCGGCGCGAGGTCATCGCGCCGCAGCAGCAGGGCGAGCAGCGGCTACTTCGTCAGCCAGACGTTGGCCCAGTCGCCGTTCTGCGCGAGCGCGTAGATCGAGAAGTTCTGCACGCGGGCCGAGTGATAGTTGGCCTTCTTCTTCGCGGCGATGCTGACGATGGGCGAGTCCTTCATGACGGTCTCATCCACCTGGTGCCACAGCTTGCCGGCCTCCTCGGGGGTGCTGGCGGCGAGGGCCTTGTCGGCCAGCGCGTTCGCCTCGTCGTTGTTGTAGTCGACGTAGTTGTACGCCTGCGGGGTGCCGTCGAAGGTGAACTGCGGCTGGTACACGCTGCGCGCTGCGCCGCCGACCCAGTCCGGCGACCATCCGACCAGCGCGATGTCCCACTCGCCGCTGGACGCGTTCTCGCGGTTGGTCATGAAGTTCGCGTAGTAGTCGGTCGGCGGGACGGGGAAGAGCTCTACCTTGATGCCCGCCTTCTCGAGGCTGGCCTGCACGGTCTGGGCGATGTCCGGCTGCGAGCCGAGGTTGCGGTACGGGAACTTCAGGGTGAGGTTCTGCACGCCGGCCTGCGCGAGCAGCTCCTTCGCCTTCTCGGGATCGGCCTTGCCGCTCTTGTCACCGTAGGGGGAGTACTCCTCGTACCCGTTGATGCCGGGGCCGAAGATGCCGTTGGTGACCGTGGCGATCTCGGTGCCGCCCATGACCTGCACGACGGCGCTCTTGTCGATCGCGTACTGCAGCGCCTGGCGCACCTCGAGCTTCTGCAGCGCGCCGCCGTTGTTGTCCGTCTTGGTGTTGATCCACATGAACTGGTCGACGCCGCCGTTCTCGAGCGTCGAGAACTTCTCGTCGTTGGTGGCGGTCAGCTGCTGGATGTTCGCAGGTCCCGGCTGGATGTCGAACAGCATGTCGGCCGAACCCGCCTGCACCTGCTGCATGGCAGCATCCACCTCCACCCCCATCGTCATCTCGATGCTGTCGACGTACGCCTTGCGCAGCGGGTCGCTCTTCGCGTCCCACGACTTGTTCCGGGTGAGGGTGAGCTTCACGTCGGGCTTGTGCTCGTCGATCGTGTACGGCCCGGACGAGATGAAGTTGTTGCGGTACTCCGGGGAGTCCGGGATGTAGTCCAGCACCTCGACCGGGGCCGGATTGGCGGTGGGCAGGCTCAGCATCGAGGTGAAGTCGGATGCCGGCTCGGTGAGGTGGAACACGACCGTCTTGTCGTCGGGGGTCTCGATGCCGGTGATGTCGTTCGCCTCGACGTACTCCTTCATCGGGCCGCTCTCTGGGGCGACCGCGCCGAAGCCGTCGCAGAACTGCGCCATCCCCTCGATGAGCGTGATGAAGTAGCCGCCCAGCGCCGCACCGATGTGCGGGTTGCAGATGCGCTTGATGCCGCGCTCGACGTCGCCGGAGACGATAGGTCGCGCCCCGTCCGGTGCGTCCCAGGTGGCGCCGTCGCGCAGTGTGATCGTGTAGGTCAGCCCGTCATCGGTCGGCTCCGGCACCTCGGTGGCGAGATCGCCGACGAGCGCCGCGCGCTTCTCGGCGTCATTGGACGCCTCGTAGCTCAGCAGCGAGCGGGAGATGACGCGGGTGATGCTGTTCGAGGGCACGTACGCGATCAGCTGCGGATCGATGTGGTCGGTGTCGCCGTTCGAGAGCACCTTCAGCGTGCCGCCGGTCTGCGGTTCGCCGGCGTCGCCGCCGCCCCCGCCGGTGGATGAGCAGCCGCTGAGCACGAGCGCGAAGGCTGATGCGACGACCAGCGGAGTCAGAGGGGAGAGCTTCTTGCGAGCCATAGAGTCGTCCTTGATTCTCGGGTCGGGTGCGCCCGCATCTTCGACGGGCTGATGCCACAGGCGGGCCGCGGCACGCCTGTAACATAGCACATGTCAGATAGTTACTTCAGGGTCGGCGGCTCCGAAATGCGACGGATCCCGGCGCTCGCTGCAGCGACAGCGCCCTCCGCGGTCTCGACCTGCTGCAGCGCATCGTCATGATGCTTCTCAGCGTCCTGCGCGTCGTCCGCCGCTCGGCCGCGATCGGCCCGGGCGCGGGCGAGAGCATCCTCGAGCTCGGCGATGTGCTCGTCGATCCGCTCGAGCTCCGCAGCGGCATCCTGCTGCCGGGCGTCTGCCCGCCGCTCGGCACCCCGGGCGCGCTCCAGGGCGCGCTCCGCCTCGTGCAGGGCGCGTTCCGCTGCGCGCCGTTCGCGGCGGGCGCGCACCTCGTCGGCGGGCGCCGCCGCTGCCGCGGGCGGGGCCGGGCGACCACCGGCGACGAGGACATCGAGGTCGAACGATGCCGTGGGCTCGAGATCCTGCACGAGCCGCCCGGATGCCACTGCGGCCGCCGCCTGCTCATCGAAGAACGCCGCCGAGATGATCTGGCGCACAGCCTCGCGCGTGGCATCCGTCACTCGCGCGCCCAGCGACTGGGCGAGCGAGGAGGCCTCGTGCGCGAGCTGACCGGTCAGCGCGCGGCGCTGCCGGCCGAGCTGCGACAGCGTGGCGGCGTCGAGGTCGGCCTGCGCCTCGCGCAGCTCGGCGGCCAGCTGCAGCGCCTGCTGCAGCCGAGCGGAACGCTCCCGGGCGAAGACGTTGACCACCCACGCAGCGGTGCTGGGCTTGCGCAGGCGGCGGATCTGGGCGGCGAGCTGCGGGTCGGCGGCCTCCTTGGCGCGCGCGTTCCGGATCGCCACGAACTGATCCGGTGGAGCCGAGTACAGCTCAGCCGCGATCGCATCGAGGGCGCCGGCATCACTCATACGGCGACGCTACCTGGTGGTGCTGTCAATCCCGGTGCGGGAGTGCAGTGACGGTGCTGTGATGAACTGCACAGTCCACCAGGCTCTGCGACTCACAAGGGAGTGATGACATGTCGCGCAACAACGCTCACCAGCACGCCAAGCAGCCCAGGACGGCGCTTGCCGGCCCCTACGGGCATCCGTTCCACCCCATCCTCGTCACGATCCCGATCGGGACCTGGGTGGCGAGCCTCGTGTTCGACATCATCGGTCTGATCGCCGCAGACCCCGAGCCATACACGCGAGCGGCGTGGATCCTCATCGTGATCGGTCTGGTCGGGGCGGTGCTCGCGGCGCTGTTCGGCTTCCTCGACTACCTGCAGCTCGAGCGGGGCACGCAGGCGCGCAAGACCGGCACGCTGCACATGGTGCTGAACCTCGGCGTGACCGTGCTGTTCATCGTCAACCTCGTGGTGCGTCTCGCCGAGGAGGAAGACCACGTGAGCATCGCGGGGTTCGTCCTGTCGATCATCGGGCTCGCGGCTCTCGGGGCGTCTGGTTACCTCGGGGGCAAGCTCGCGTATCGCTACGGCGTGCGCGTGGCCGATGAGACCACCCAGCAGGAGGGGTTCCGCTGACGCCCGATCATCACGCGCCGTCCTCTGCGGTGCCGCTCTGCGCCGTCGTCGACTGCTTCTGCCACGGCCAGCGACCGGTGATCTCGAGCTCGAGAGACCAGCTGAGGAAGGTCCGGATCAGCACGATCACCGCCAGCACCGCGACGGACCCCAGGCTCGGCGTCACCGCGACGGTGCGGATGATGTCGGCGGCGACCAGCAGCTCCAGGCCGAGCAGGATCGACCGGCCAAGGAAGCGCCTGAACCGTCCGTAGACGTTGGCCTCGCGTCGGAAGAGGTGGCTCGCGGCGGATGCCGTGGCCGCGAGCGCACCGATCACGATCGCGAGCACGCCCAGGGCGTCGACCGCTTTGCCGACGGCCTCGATCACCTGCTGAAAATCCATGGCGGTCGTCCTTCCGACCAGCGGGCCGGTCAGTGCGAGCCGGAGTTCCTGGTCGCGTCCTCAGCGGCCTTCATCGCCGCGTCCCCCTCCTCCTGCGACTCGGATCCGCCGCTCGTGGCCGGATCCTCGCCCGAGGCGGGTTCCCCGTCGGTGGTGGGCATCTTCTGATCGTCGAACTGCCCGTCGGGGGTGTCCTCGTTCGCGGGCTCGGGGTTGCCGTGCGAGCCGCTGGCGGCCTGCTTCGCGTCGGCGGCGGCGTCGTGGTGTCCGGTGCTGTCGTTGTTCGTCATGCCGCGATCACATCGCATGAACGCGATGCGCGGCAGGGGCGTGACGCCGGGCCCACTCGCGGGTATCATCCCTCGGTGCTCGAGTGCACGGCCGCAGCCGACCGGGCGATTTCAGCCGCAGCGTCCTCCGGCGCGGCTCTGCGCACGACGGACACCGTCGTGAGCACGATCCCGGCGACCACCCCGCCCAGACCGCCGAACATCATGTCGCCGATCGTGTCGCGGTAGCCGACGTGGATGGCAGGGCTGACGAATTCCGCGCCGAACCACTCGATCATCTCCCACACCGCGCTGAGTGCGAGCGCGATGAGCGGCAGCAGCACCAGTGGCGTGCGCGCGGGGACGCCGGGCGCGGTCACCGCGGCGATCCGGCACCGGTCGAGGATCAGCGCAGCGATGACGGCGAGCGCGCCCGCGCCGGCGAAGTGCATGAGCAGGTCCCAGTAGCGGATCGCGGTGTACAGCTCGAAGACGTTGCTCCAGGTCGCGGCGAGCACCACCACGCTCGAGAGCACATCGAACCCGGCGCGCATGCCCAGCATCCGCGGCAGCATCAGCGCCGGCAGGGCGAGCGCGGCGATGCCGGCATCCGTCACCTGCAGCCACACGGCAGCGGCGACCACCCCGAGCACGCCGATCAGACGCAGGGCGTCCGCCGTCCACTCGACCACCGTGCGTGGCGGGCGCAGGAAGTCTTCCTTCATTCGTGTTCCTTCCCGATGCGCAGCACCGCCTGCACCGGCAGGTGGTCAGAAGGCCATCGTCCCGCATATCGCCGCGCGTTCGTCGCCGCGGTGCACACCTCGACCGACGGCGTGACCAGGATCCAGTCCAGACGGCGCCCGCCTTCGCGCGGCGGGCGGTAGCCGGCGTACGTGCCCCACGCCGGGCTGCGCCGCGCTGCGGCCTGCTGCCAGGCGTCGGTGAGCGGATCGCCGACGGCCCGATCGTCCGTCAGCCGCGCCAGCGCAGCGGAATCAGCGCCGGCGTTGAGATCGCCCAGCACCACCGCCGGCAGCCCGCGCCTGGCGACGAGATCGCGGACGGCGGCGGCCGATCGCCACCGGGCGCCGGCGGAGAGGTGATCGAAGTGCGTGTTCACGGCCAGGAAGCGCCGCCCGGTGTCGCGGTCGGCGAACTCCGCCCAGACCAGGATGCGCGGCAGCACATTGCCCCAGCCGGTCGACCCCGCCTGCTGCGGACGATCGGAGAGGGCGCGCTGCCCGCCGTCGCGCAGCTGCAGCCGCCGATCGTCGAAGAACAGCGGAGTGCCCTCACCGCCCCCGTCGCCACGGCGTCCCCGGCCCAGCATCCGGTAGCCGTCGCCCAGCGCGTCGCGCAGCAGCGGCAGCACGCGCGGACGCACCTCCTGCAGCCCCAGCAGGGTCGGCTGCTCCGTGGCGAGCAGCGCCCGCACGGCAGGTGCGCGCGTCGACCAGCGATCCGCTCGGGGGCGCAACCGGCCCTCCACCGCGCGACGGACGTTGAAGGTCATCACGTGCAGGTCGGGCGCCTGGGCGGCGCCGATCAGGGCCTCATCCGGCATCCGTCCTACCCGTCCCAGCCCTGCTGCGGCGTCTCGCACGTCTCGCGGAAGATGTACTGCGACGGCAGCTTGCGCTGCGAGCTCGACCAGTCGATCGCCGGCCGGCGCTGCTCGGCGGGCAGGTACCCGAGGCGGTAGACGGCCATCAGCTCGAGGTCGTCTGGCACGTGCAGCAGTTCGATGATCTCGTCCCATCGCCCTGGGGCCTCCATCGGGAAGGAGATGAACTGGATGCCCATGCCGAGCTCCACCGTCGTCAGCCACACGTTCTCCATCGCGGCGCCCATGCTGAACACGGAGTAGAACGACGACAGCTCGCCGGGCCGGTACTCGCTGCGATCGAGCATCACGCCCAGCAGCAGCGGCGATCCCGCGACGAGCTTCGCGTTCTCGGCGCCGAGGGTCTTGGGCACGCCGAGGGAGTTCATCAGCTTCTGGCCCCGGGAGGTGAACACCTGACTGGTGAAGGGCCGCAGCAGCGCGGGCAGCTTGTCGAACAGCATGCCGCTGCGCTTCTGCTCCATCTCCGCCTCGCTGAAGCGGAAGTACGGCTTGTACCGCTCGAAGAACGTGCCGTTCGACATCACCTCGGTCATGCTCTCGCCCGAGATCTTCGCGATCCGCTCGATGGTGCCGCGGTCCTCGATCACCACGAACCGCCAGGGCTGACTGTTCAGCTGCGACGGCGCCCGCCCGGCCGCCTCCATCAGCAGCCGCTGGTGCTCCTGCGATACCGGGTCGGGCAGGAAGGGTCCGTTGGTCGTCTTGCGGCGGCGGATGACGTCGAGGAATTCCATGGTGCTCCAGTCAGCGGGTTCTGAGGACGGCGAGGAGGTAGCAGGGTGCGGCGCTGAGCGCGATGATCGGATGTCGGCGAGTGCGCGTGCCCGCATACGGGATGACAGCGAGCGGGACGAGCACGGGGGACAGAGCGCGTGCGGCCGATCGCTGACGCTGCATCGGGTCAGCGGCGGCGATCGCGAGGGCGATGAGCGTCGTCGTGGCGGTAGCGATGTACAGCGCGTGATGCACCCAGCGGAACCTCCCGGTGCGCACCACGCCGGTGCCGACGCCGATGCCCAGCGCGCAGTTCGCCGCGTAGCAGGCCGCCGCGATGCGGATGGCGGTGGATGCAGCCGGCGCGGCGCGCCGGTGTCGGTGCGGGCGGCGTCTGCGTGTCATCGCACCAGCGAACCACGTCGCGGCGGCGGAAGCGAGGGGGCTTGCGCGGGTGCGCCGGTGCCGACAGTGCACCGACCGATTCAGTTCTCTCGTGGTGGCCGGCGGATGCCGATCCATGACACCACCCCGCCCGCGGCGAACAGGGCGGCGGTGACGACGGCGGCACTGTGGAACCCGTCCAGGTCCAATGCTCCGCCCACGATCGTCGACAGCAGCGCGACCACCAGCAGACCGGCGACACGTGAGACGGCGTTGTTGACGGCTGAGGCGATGCCGCTGCGGCGCTCGTCGATCGCACCGAGGATGGCCGAGGTGAGCGGAGCGACCGTCAGGGCGAGTCCGAGCCCCAGCACGAGCATCGCCGGCAGCACCTGCCACCAGTAGTCGAATTCGCCGCCGACGGTGAGCAGCAGCAGCGCACCTGCCGCCATGACCAGCGGGCCGGCGGTCATGAACAGGCGCGGTCCGAATCGCCCTGCCCACGCCCCGGCACGCGACGACAGCAGGATCATCAGCACCGTGACCGGCAGGCTGGCCAGGCCCGCAGCGGTCGCGCTCAGACCCGCGCCCTGCTGCAGATACACACCGATCACGAACCCGTTCAGCGAGAGCGCGGCATAGATGAACAGCGTGGCGATGTTGCCCCAGCCGAAGTTGCGCACCCCGAACATCTCCAGCGGCAGCAGAGGATGGCGCGCGCGTGCCTGGCGGCGCAGGAAGAGCGCGAGCAGCAGAACGCCGGCGGCCGCCGGCATCCAGATCGCCGGAGTGGACCAGCCCAGCCGTTCCTGCTCGATGAGCGCGAACACCACTGCGCCCAGCCCCAGCGCGCACACGACGCCGCTGAGCCAGTCGACGCGCACGGCGCGCTCTGGCTCGGGCAGGCGCAGACGCGCAAGCAGGATCAGGTTCACCGCGATCGGCAGCACGTTGATGAGGAATACGAACCGCCACGAGAGCAGATCGACGAACACTCCGCCCATCAGCGGCCCGACCAGCTGCGCACCGGTGGTGAACGCGGTCCACACCCCGATGGCTCGCGCCTGCACCTCCCCGCGCATGGTCGCAGTGATCAGCGCCAGCGAGCTGGGCACCAGCAGGGCGCCGGCGGCCCCCTGCGCGGCACGCGCGATGATCAGCACGAGTGGGTCACCCGCGGCGGCGACCGCGACCGACGCGGCACCGAAGGCGAGCAGGCCGATGCGCATCACCCGCACCCGGCCGTAGGCGTCCGAGAGCGAGCCGGCGAGCAGGATCAGTGCGCTGAGTGTGATGAGGTACGCGTCGACGACCCACTGCTGGGTGAGGATGCCACCGCCCAGCTCACGGCTGATGGCCGGCAGCGCCACCGTGACGACCGTGCCGTCGAGGAACGTGACGAACGACGCCAGCACGGCGACCGCGACGACGAGCCGCTGCACGGACGTGAACGTGGGCACGGACCGACCCTACTCCGGCATCCGCACCGCATGCCCTCGACCCCGGGATCGCGCGGGCGTACCCTGCCTGACATGGATGCGATGATGATGGACGCCATGGCGTCGGAGATGAAGTCGGCGGGCATGCAGATGATGGACATGCAGGTGATGCAGGCCTGCATGGACGCGTGCGCCGCCTGCGAGCAGGCCTGCACGGTGTGCGCGACGCAGATGATGGACTGCAGCGTCTCGTGCATGAACTGCGCCGACATGTGCGGCACGATGATGCGCTCGATGCTGCGGATGCAGGGCATGACCGCCGATACGATGACGGCGATGCTCGACGCATGCATCGCGATGTGTCGCATGTGCATGGACGAGTGCCGGGCGCACGCCGAGCACAGCGACGTCTGCCGCCTGTGTGCTCAAGCCTGTCAGGCCTGCATGGACGCCTGCATGGCGATGCGCGATTCGATGACGAAGATGGCGTCCTGATCGAACCGATCAGGCGCTGTCAGCGCACGACGCTGTAGCGCGCGCCTGCGACATCGAGCACGTCGTATGCGGTGTGCAACGCCACCGGGGCGCCGACGCTCGCCTCGAGCGCCGCGCCGCCCGCGTTCCAGACCGCGATGAGGTGGCCGTCGAGCGTGCGCAGGTGCAGCATGCCCGAGCCCGGGTCGGCGTCCTCGACCACGGCATCCAGCCAGCTCAGCGGGGTGGATGCGGCCATGCGTGCCTGGATCAGATGCAGCGCATGTCCCGGGGCGTAGGAGGAGCACGCTCCGCCACGATCGCACATGCACGCCGTACCCTCGCGCACCTCGAGGGGCGACAGGCGGGGTGGGGGCGTGGTCATGACGGTGCTCCTTCTGAATCGGATGCACCGAGAGTACGACGCACCATGGCCGTCGTCGATACGAGCCGACACGCGAAGAAACACGACCCGTTCCGGCGGTCAGCGCGTCTGGGCCTCCACGATCGCGCGTTCCAGGTCGCCGGGCTCGGTGAGGACGATCCGGCGGCCGTCGACGAAGAAGGTCGGGGTGCTCTCCACACCCAGGAAGGTGCCCTCCGAGCGATCCCGGCGCACGCGTTCGGTGGTCGCGGGGTCGGCGACCGCGGCGTCGTACGCGTCGAGGTCGAGCCCGAGCTCCTCGGCGAGCGCGCGGAACACCTCCGGGGTCGCCTCGGCGGCCCCCGCCCACTGCGGCTGGGTCTGCAACAGAAGGTCGTACATGGCCTCGAACTCGCCCTGCTGACCTGCCGCCTCCGCCGCGCGTGCGGCCGCCATCGCGTTGGCATGCCCGGACAGCGGGAAGTAGCGCACCGCGAAGGTGATCGCCCCGTCGTATCGCGCGCGCAGGTCGTCGATCGTCGGTTGCAGCGCCGCGCACGCCCCGCACTCGAAGTCGAGGAACTCGACCACCGTCACCGCGTCGGGTCCGGCGTCGTCGAGCACATGGGAATCCGCTCGCAGCGCCTGCGGCTTCGGGTCGTTCTCGCTCTCGGCGCGCTGCGCCACGGCGTACACGAGCAGCCCGACCAGCAGCACCATCACCAGACCGCCGGTGAGGATGACGGCCTTGACGGAGTTCTTCATACGACGATCCTGTCAGCTGACATCCGTGACAGAGCCCGCGACGCCAAGCATCCCGCCGTCGCCGATCGAGGTCAACCCCCTCCGCGGCCGCGCGGACCGGGCGTACGATGCCCGCATGCGCACAGTCACCCGCGCTCGGCGCGCCTCTCGCAGAAGATCGGAACCGGCTGGACTGGTCGGCATCGACCGGATGGTGCGCAACGTCAGAACCGGTCGGTTCGAGCGGTCGCTGTCGGTGCTGACCGCCGTCGGGTCGGTGGTCACCGCGGGCGAGATCTTCTTCGAGCACGACAAGGCGAGCTTCGGAAACCGCTGGATGTGGGCGCCGGTCGTGCTCGGGCCGGTCGGCGCCATCGCCGGCGTCGCCGGGGCGGCGAGCCGCCGCGCCGCGAAGACGCTGCTGCCGGTGGCATCCGCGACGATCATCGCCAACGGGATCCAGGGCGTCTACCTGCATCTGCGCGGTGTGCGCCAGAAGCCGGGCGGGCTCGGCAACCTGCGCTACAACCTCGAGATGGGGCCACCGCTGCTCGCGCCGCTGCTGGTCACACTCGTCGGCGGCATGGGCGTGCTCGCCGCGATCCTCAGGCGGGAAGAATGACCGACCGTCCGCTCCCGATGGAAAGCGGCGACCGCTATCCCGGCTTCCACGTGCTCTCGCAGCGGCGGCACTGGGACGACGCGACCCGCGCCGTCGTGGAGAGCAGGGTCGGCACCCTGCCACAGATCCGCTTCTTCACCGTCGCCGAGGAGGCCGCCGCGACCGCGCTGTTCGATCAGCTGCTCGACCAGCGCGCAGAGCCGAAGGTGCCGATCACGCGCATGGTCGATGTACGTCTCGCCGAGGGCCAGTTCGACGGCTGGCACCACGACTCGATGCCGCCCGACGACCAGGCCTGGCGGCAGACTCTCGCCCTGCTCGATGACGAGGCTCGCGAGCGCTGCGGGCGGCCCTTCGCCGAATGCCGCTGGAACGAGCAGAACGACATGCTCGCGCAGATCCACGACTCCGACGCCGACTTCTGGCGCGGGATGCCCCGCGCGCTGGTGTGGAACCTGTGGAACCGGTACGCCTGCACGGCCTTCTACTCGCATCCCTCCGCCTGGGACGAGATCGGATTCGCCGGCCCCGCCTACCCCCGCGGCTACAAGAACATCGGCATCGACCGTCTTGAGCCGTTCGAGGTCCGCGACGTGCGGCCGCAAGCCGACCCCCTGCGCGAGAAGCACGATGAGTGATCTGCGTGAACGCAACGAGTCCGCCTGGCTGCTGCGCCCGGACGGCTCGGCGATCGAGCCGCAGCTGATCCAGGACATGCGGCGCTTCGCCGACGACGACGAGGTGGACGTGGCGATCGTCGGCTGCGGCGCGGGCGGGTCGACCCTGCTGCAGCGCGTCGCGCGTGCCGGGTGGAAGGCCGTCGCGTTCGAGGCCGGGCCGTTCTGGGACCCCGAGGCCGACTGGGTCAGCGATGAGGCGGGCTCGCATCACCTGTACTGGAACGAGCCCCGCCAGATCGGCGGCGCCGACCCGGTGCCGCTCGGGTCGAACAACTCCGGTCGCGGCGTCGGTGGGTCGATGATCCACTACGCCGGCTATGTCCCGCGCTTCCACCCAAGCGACTTCCGCACGCGGACCCAGGACGGGGTGGGCGCGGACTGGCCGATGGCCTACGAGGACCTGCGACCCTACTACGAGGACATCGAGCAGGAGCTGCCGGTGGCGGGGGAGCACTGGCCATGGGGCGACCCGCACGACTACCCGCATCGGCCGCACCCCGTCTCGGGCAACGGCGAGGTCTTCCAGCGCGGAGCGCTGGCCCTCGGCATCCCCGCCCGCGTCGGGCCGGTGGCGATCGCGAACGGCAGGTTCGGACACCGCCCGCACTGCATCTACCGCGGCTTCTGCCTGCAGGGCTGCAAGGTCAACGCGAAGGCGTCGCCGCTGATCACGCACCTGCCCGACGCGCTCGCGCACGGTGCGGAGGTGCGCGCCGAGAGCATGGTGACCTCCGTCGAGATCGACCAGCGAACCGGCAGAGCAACCGGCGTGCACTATCTGAGGAACGGCGTGGCGCGCTTCCAGCGCGCGCGGATGGTCGCGATCGCGGGCTACTCGATCGAGACGCCGCGGCTGCTGCTGAACTCCACCTCCGCGCGCTTCCCGGACGGCCTGTGCAACGACCACGATCTCGTCGGGCGCTACCTCATGGTGCAGGGCGCGCCGCAGACCGCCGGCCGCTTCGAGGCCGAGATCCGCATGTGGAAGGCGCCGCCGCCCGAGGTGAGCACCGAGCAGTTCTACGAGACCGATCCCGGCAAGCCCTACAAGCGCGGCTTCTCGGTGCAGACCGTCTCGCCGCTGCCGATCACCTGGGCCGAGCACGTCTCGGCCGGCGGACGGTGGGGCCGGCGGATGCGCGACTACATGACCGACTACCCGCACTGGGCGTGCTTCGGCGCGCTGTGCGAGTTCCTGCCGCAGGCCGGCAACCGGGTGACCCTCGCCGACGAGAAGGATCGCTACGGTCTGCCCGTCGCGCACTTCGCGTACTCGCAATGCGAGAACGACCGGATGCTGCTGGACGCCGCTCAGCACGTGATGGAGGACATCCTCCGGGCCGCCGGCGCGGAGGAGGTGATCACCATCCAGCGCTTCGCCCACCTCGTCGGGGGCGCCCGGATGGGCGCCGACGAGACCCAGGGGGTGGTCGACGCGGACTGTCGCGCCTTCGCGGTGCCGAACCTCCTGATAACCGACGGCAGCGTCCTGCCCACCCAGGGCAGCGCCAACCCGGCGCTGACCATCATGTCGGTCGCCGCGCGCGCAGCGGACCGGCTGATCCGCAGCAAGAACTAGAGCCAGAGGAGCACACCATGGCATCCACCGTGAGCGACTTCGTCATCCAGCGCATCCGCGAGTGGGGAGTGCGCCGCGTCTTCGGCTTCCCCGGCGACGGCATCGGGGACTTCGACGGTGCACTCGGCCGCGCCGAACGCGGCGAGGACGGCCTGGAGTACATCCGTCCCACCCACGAGGAGATCTGCGCTCTGATGGCCACCGCGCACGCCAAGTTCACCGGCGAGGTGGGCGTGTGCATGGCCACCTCGAGCCCAGGGGCGTTCCACATGCTCAACGGCCTGTACGACGCGAAGATGGACAACCAGCCCGTGGTCGCCTTCGTCGGGCAGCAGGGCCTGAATGCGCTGGGCACCTTCAATCAGCAGCAGAGCAAGCTCGAGCTGACCTTCGCCGACGTCGCCGGCTACGTGCAGACAATCGTCTCGCCCGAGCAGGCGCAGGCCGTCGTCGACACCGCCTTCCGCGTCGCCATCGTCGATCGCACCCCCACGGTGGTGATCCTGCCGCACGACGTGCAGGGCATGAAGATGGTGAAGCCGCAACGCGAGAACTGGGTGTCACGCTCCAGCGCGGTCGCACCGCAGATGGCGATCGTGCCACCCGCGGATGCCGTGGCGAAGGCGGCCGCCGTGATCAACGCCGGCGAGCGGGTGACCTTCCTCGTCGGCGCGGGCGCCGACGGCGCCACCGATGAGGTGCTCGAAGCCGCACGGCGCTGCGGAGCCGGCATCATCACCGCGCTGCGCGGCAAGCAGGTCGTGCCCGGTGACGTCCCGCATCACACCCAGCAGGTGGGCCTGCTGGGGTCGCTGCCGAGCCTGCATCAGATGAACGACTGCGACACCCTGGTCATGCTCGGCACGAACTACCCGTACGGACAGTTCCTGCCCGAGACCGGCAGTGCTCGGGCGGTGCAGGTGGACCTCAAACCTGAGCACATGGGTCTGCGTTATCCGACCGAGGTGAACCTGTGGGGTGACGTGAAGGCGACGCTGACCGCCCTGATCCCGATGCTCGAGGAGCGCACCGACACCTCCTGGCAGCAGAAGATCGCAGCGGAGATGGTCGACTGGGAGCGCGAGATGCACGCGCAGGCGATGACCGAGTACGACGACGGGGTGAATCCGCGCCGGGTGTTCCACGCGCTGAACGAGCGGCTACCGGAGGGGGCGATCGTCACGACGGATGCCGGATCCACCGCCGACTGGTACGGACACCACATCCGGCTCCGGCGCGGCATGCGCGGCGACCTGTCCGGCCGTCTGGCGACGATGCTCGCCGCCATGCCGTACGCGGTCGCCGCGAAATTCGCGTACTCGGATCGCACGGTGATCTGCACGATCGGCGACGGGGCGTTCCAGATGCTCGGCATGAACGAGCTGATCACCGTGAAGAAGTACCTCGAGCGCTGGACCGACAAGCGCTTCATCGTCATGGTGCTGCACAACGACGACCTCACCCAGGTGTCGTGGGAGATGCGCACCGAGGACGCCAACCCGGTGTGGGAGACGTCGCAGCGGGTGGAGTCGGTCGACTACGCGGGCTGGGCCGAGCTGCTCGGCTTCAAGGGCATCCGGGTGACCAAGGACAGCGAGGTCGAGGCGGCGTGGGAGATCGCGCTGGCGCACGACGGCGTGACGCTGATCGACGCGCACACCAGCAAGAACGTCCCGCCCCTGCCGCCGCACATCACGTTCGAGTTCGCGAAGAACACCGGAGAGGCGCTGCTGAAGGGCGACCCGTACGCCCCCGCCGTGATCAAGGACTCGGCGAAGGCGCTGGTGACTGAAGGGGTGCAGCGGGTGAAGAACACGCTGCACCTCGGCCGCTCCGACCCGGGCGACGGTGAGAAGTCGTCGTCGTGAACGCCGGGCGGATTGCGCCTGCCGATGTGGTCATCGACCGCGTCGACGTCGGCGTCTACACCATCCCCACCGACGCCCCGGAGGCGGACGGGACGATCGCGTGGGACTCCACCACGATGATCATCGTGCAGGTCGGTGCCGGGGACCGGACTGGGCTGGGCTGGACGTACGGCACGGCCGCCTGCGGGCAGATCGTCGCGGAGGTGCTGGCTCCCGTGGTGCGCGGCGAGAGCGCGCTGGATGTGCCCGGCCGCTGGCAGGACATGATCACGGCGGTGCGCAACAGCGGCCGTCAGGGGGCGGTCGGCTACGCCGTCTCCGCGGTGGACGTCGCGCTGTGGGACCTGAAGGCGCGTCTGCTCGAGCTGCCGCTGCACCGGCTGCTGGGCGCCGTGCGCGACGAGGTGCTGGTGTACGGCAGCGGCGGGTTCACCACGTACTCCGAGACCCAGCTGCGCGAGCAGCTGGGGCACTGGGCGATCGAGCAGGGCATCCCGCGGGTGAAGATCAAGATCGGGGAGTCCTGGGGTCGTGACCCGCAGCGCGATCTGCGCCGGATGGGTCAGGCGCGGGAGGTGATCGGGGCGGGGACGGAGCTGTTCGTGGATGCCAACGGCGGCTACACCCGCAAGCAGGCGATCCGGGTCATGGCCGACGCGGCAGATCTGGATGTGCACTGGTTCGAGGAGCCGGTCTCATCCGACGACCTGGACGGGCTGCGCGAGGTGCGCGACGCGGTGCGAGCGGATGTCGCGGCGGGAGAGTACGGCTTCGACACGTACTACTTCCGGCGGATGTGCCAGGCGCAGGCGGTGGACTGCCTGCAGATCGACGCGACCCGCTGCGGAGGGATCACCGAGTGGCTGCGGTCGGCCGCGGTCGCGGCATCCTTCGGGCTGGAGGTTTCCGGTCACTGCGCACCGCACCTGCACGCCCACGTCGCCGCCGCGACACCGAACCTGCGCCATCTGGAGTGGTTCCACGACCACGTGCGCATCGAGGGGATGCTCTTCGAGGGGACCCTCGACCCGCAGGGCGGCACGATCACGCCGGATTCGTCGGCACCCGGCAACGGACTGACCCTGCGCACTGCCGATGCGGATCTCTTCCGCGTGTCGTGAGGTCGGTCCGCCTGCCGCAATGGGGGCGAATGGGCGCGCCGGTCACACCACGCGTCGCACGTGCGCGGCGGCCGAAGCCGCCAGGAGTTCGGACAGGCGCTGAAACTCCGCCACGCTGCGCTCGCCGGGCCAGTCGGCCGGCAGCAGCGCCGCGGGCAGGCCGGGGTCGAGGTAGGGGAGCACGCGCCAGCTGTCGATCAGGCGCACGTAGGCGGCGAACGGCTCCGCCGGGTCGAGGTGGTCGAGAGACGTCAGGAAGCGGTCGTGCTCGGCGCGCAGCGCGTCGAGATCCCACCACCGGGCCACCGCGTCCGGCAGCGGCTCGGCCGGCGCCGGGTCGCGCGTGTGGAACAGGGTGGCGTAGCAGCGGGCCTCCAGCTCGGCGAGCAGCTGCTCGACCTCGTCGGCGAGGTGGCCGGGCAGGATCCACAGCCCGGCCGACACCGCACCCGCGCCGATGAACTGCAGGCGGCGGCGCAGCTGATGCCGCACATCGCGGCGGGTCTCGGGGATCGTCGCCGACACCAGCAGCCACTCGTCGTGGGGGCGCATGGCGCGCACCTGGAAGATGCGCCGGTCGCCGCGCTCGAGCATCGGCACGGCAGCCGGGTTGAGCGCGTACCCGGCATCCGGAGCGGCGAGCAGCAGGCCGCGCTTTTTGAGGCGGGTGATCGCGGTGCGCGCCCGGGCGGCCGGGATGCCGAGATCGCCGGCCAGCCGCACCAGCGCCGCCGAGGAGATCCGCCCCCCGAGCGGGCGCAGATACAGCCCGATCAGGGTGCGCAGCAGGGAGGTGGTGCTGCCCGGACGCGCCTCGATGTCGTCGAGCACGACATCGGGCGGGGCGGTGGTCATGACTGCAGCGCGTCGCGCACGGCGAGGATGCCGCGCAGGGTCTCCTCGTGCGAGGTGCTCAGCGGCGACAGTCCCAGGCGGATGCCGTCCGGGAAGCGGAAGTCCGGAATGATCCCATCCGTCCACAGCTGCTGTGTGACCTCCTGGAACGAATCGTGTCCGATCGTGACGTGCCCGCCGCGTCGCGAGGCCTCGCGCGGCGACAGCATCCGCACGCCGAGCGGCGCGAGCACGGCGTCGTACGCGCGGATGGCGAACTCGGTGAGCGTGATCGACTTCGCCCGCACCGCGTCGACGCCCCCCGCCTCGATGAGATCGAGCATGCCCTGCATGGCGAGCATCGACAGCACCGGAGGGGTGCCGCTGAGCAGCTGGCGGATGCCGGGCGCCGGGGTGTACTGCGGGCCCATGGCGAAGATGTCTGCCGCACTCCACCATCCGTGGATCGGCTGGGTCAGCCAGCCGTGATGCGCGGCGGCGAGGTAGGCGAAGGCGGGCGAGCCGGGACCCCCGTTCAGGTACTTGTAGGTGCAGCCGACCGCCATGTCGACGCCCCACTCGTCGAGCTTCATGGGCACGACTCCCGCGGAGTGGCAGAGGTCCCAGAGCATCAGCGCACCGGCGTCCTTGGCCACGCGGGTGATGCGCGGCATGTCGGCCAGAGCGCCGGAGCGGTAGTCGACGTGGCTGAGCACGACCAGGGCGGTGCGCTCGGAGACGACGGATGCCACCTGCTCGGGCGTGAGCCCGGTGACCGGGTCGGGCTCCACCCAGCGCACGGTCGTGCCGGTCTCGTCGGCGACGCCCGCGACGATGAAGCGGTCGGTGGGGAAATTGCCGGCTTCCATGACGATCTCGGTCCGGCCGGGCTGCGCGGCCACCGCGGCGCGCATGAGCTTGTACAGCAGCACGCTGGTGGAGTCCGCGACCACGGTCTGCCCCTCCGCGGCGCCCAAGGTGAGCGAGCCGATCCGGTCGCCCAGCTGCATGGGCAGCTGCATCCACTGCTCGTCCCACGAGCGGATCAGCCGGGTGCCCCAGTCGTCGCGCACGAAGGCAGCGACCTTCTCGGGCAGATCGCGCAGCGGGCGGCCCAGCGAGTTGCCGTCGAGGTAGGCCACCACGCCGGGGGCGTCTGCGAACTCGGCGAGATGGTGGGCGAGCGGATCGGCCTGGTCGAGCTTGCGGGCTTCGGCGAGCAGGTCGGCGGTGATGTCGGTCATGTCACGGCTCCAGGATGTCGGCGTCGATGTCGGCGGGAGAGAGTCGATGGGCCCGGTTCGGGTCGCCGTCGGGCAGCAGCAGAAGGGGGCCTGCCGCGAGCGGGTCGGCGGGGGAGAGGGCGGCCAGCAGGTCGAGCCCGTCGATGCCGGCGGCGCGCAGGGCGTCGATCTCGGCCGCGTGCAGGTCGACGGGCATCTCGCCGTTGCCCATGTCAGTGCCGTAGAGCACCTCGCCGCCGGCGGCGACGAAGCGCCGCACGTTGTCGACGGCGATCGCCCGCACCGCGCTGTCGTGGATCGCCAGTGTGGAGATCCACGACGCGGACGCCGCCTGCGCAGCCACCTCCGCGTCGGAGAGCCGCTCGCTGAACGGCGCGTGCGCGAGGCGCGTCACCCCCAGGCGCAAGGCGCGCTGCGCCTGACCCTGGCCCTCCGCATGCGCGACGACGGGAAGGCGGTGCGCGGCCGCGCGGCGGACCACCGCGCGGAACGCGTCGTCGTCGAGCAGCGGGCCGGCCTCGCTGTGCGCGACGACCTTGATCAGCGAGACCCCGAGGGCGGCGAGCTCGTCGACGACGGCGGCCGCATGCACGGGATCCGGAATCTCGCGCACCGCACCCGCCGGAGCCCAGGCGCGATCCGAGGGATACCCGCCCGGTGCGGTGAGGAACGGGCCGGCGTACTCAACCGTGGGCCAGAACTCCGCAGAGACGGCACCGTCGGGGCCGAGATCCGCCGTTTCCCCGTCGTCAGCGCCCGGTTCTCCGGAGTTCTGCGCCGCGATCTCGCGCGCCCACTCCGGATCCGCACCCAGATCGATCACCCGGCCGAGCCGGGAGCGGCTCAGCCGGTGGTGGTCGACGAGCTGCAGGTGCACATGGTGGTCGGTGAACAGCCCGGTGACCACCCCGTCGAGAACCGCAGCGCCGTGCGGCGCCTGCCCTTCCCGCAGGATGACGCGGCCGTCGCGCACCTGCAGCACACCCGGGCGCACGGCCGAGCCGTCGAAGAAGTGCGCCGCCCGCACTCAGCGTCCGATCTCGGTGCGCACGCTGTACAGCTCGGGGAAGAAGGTCAGATCCAGCGCGCGCTGCAGGAAGCTCACTCCGCTGGAGCCACCGGTGCCGACGTTCATGCCGATCGTACGTGTGACCGTGCGCAGATGCCGGAAGCGCCAGAACTGGAAGTTGTCCTCGACGTCGACGAGCTCCTCGCACGCCTCGTACAGGTCCCAGTGCTCGTGCGGGTGCTCGTAGATCTCGCGGATGGCGGGGACGAGCTCGGGGTGCTCGCGGTACGGCTCGCGCACGTCGCGGTCGAGGATCTGCTGCGGGATGGGCAGTCCACGGCGGGCGGCGTAGCGCAGGAACTCGTCGTACACGGTGGGTCGCTCCCACTCCGCGGTGAGCATGGCGAGGTTCTCCGGGTGATCGTTGAACACGCTCAGCATCCGCTCGTTCTTGTTGCCGAGCGCGAACTCCACGCACCGGTACTGCACCGACTGGAAGCCCGAGGAGCTGCCGAGGTCGCCGCGGAACTCGGCGTACTCGGTGGGGGTGAGGGTGGCCAGCACCGACCACTGCTGGGTCAGCACCTCCTGAATGTGCTTGACCCGCGCGATGTGCTTGAGGGCCGCGCGCAGGTCGTCGCCGGCGAGGCGGTCGCGCGCGGTGCCCAGCTCGTGTTGCACGAGCTTGAGCCACAGCTCGGTGGTCTGGTGCTGGATGATGAACAGCATCTCGTCGTGATGCTCGGGACGCGACACCGGGTGCTGGGCGCCGAGCAGACGATCCAGGTCGAGGTAGAGCCCGTAGGTCATCCGGTCCTTCAGATCGGTGACGATGCCCTCTTCGAGCGCGCGCTGATTCTCGCCGTCGGCCATGCCGCCGAACGTATCACTTACGTGGCGGTCGTCACAACCGTGAGATGCGAATGCAGTTCCGTGCAGGGTGACCCGATATTCTCGCGCCATGGGAGACAGCATCAGCGCACGGCGTTTCACTCGACAGGATCGGGCGCGGTTCCGTGAACAGGTGCAGCGCGGGCTCGCGGCGCTGGAGACGATGCTGGGCGACGGCTGGTTCGAAGAGGCCTCGCAGCCGCAGCTGGGCATGGAGATCGAGCTGAATCTCGTCGACGGCGAACGAAATCCGGCGATGACCAACGAGCAGGTGCTCGACGCCATCGCGAACCCCGCGTTCCAGACCGAGCTGGGTCGCTTCAACGTCGAGATCAACGTCGCCCCGCGCCCGCTCGCCGGCGACAGCCTCGCCGAGCTTGAGCGCGTGCTGCGCTCAGCCTTCGCCGCTGCCGACGAGCGGGCACACAGCGCCGGCAGCGACCTGGCGATGGTGGGCATGCTGCCCACTCTCGACGAGACCCACTTCACCGAGCGCTGGCTGTCGCGCGAGCCCCGGTACAAGATGCTCGGGCAGCAGATCCTCGCCGCGCGCGGCGAGGACATCGAGCTGCGTCTGGACGGGGTGGCCCTCGATGACGCCGCCGAGGCAGAGGATCTCGACATCGTCTGCGACACGATCCTGCCCGAGGCCGCGTGCACGTCGATGCAGCTTCACCTGCAGGTGAAGCCCGAGGAGTTCGCCGCCCATTGGAACGCCGCGCAGGCCATCGCCGGCGTGCAGGTCGCCCTTGCGGCGAACTCGCCCTTCTTCGCGGGGCGCGCGCTGTGGCACGAGACGCGGATTCCGATGTTCGAGCAGGCCACCGATACGCGCTCGCACGAGCTGAAGAATCAGGGGGTGCGCCCGCGGGTGTGGTTCGGCGAGCGCTGGATCACCTCGATCTTCGATCTCTTCGAAGAGAACTCCCGTTACTTTCCGGCGCTGCTGCCGGAGTGCTCCGACCAGGACCCGCTGGCCACGATGCAGGCGGGCACCGCGCCGGATCTCAGCGAGCTGCGCATGCACAACGGCACCGTGTACCGCTGGAACCGTCCGATCTACGATACGCAGGACGGCGGATGCCACCTCCGGCTCGAGAACCGGGTGCTGCCGGCGGCCCCGTCGATGGCCGATGCTCTGGCGGACACCGCCTTCTACTACGGCCTGCTGCAGTCGCTCGCGCACGCCGAGCGCCCGCTGTGGTCGCAGATGACCTTCGACGCGGCGGATGAGAACCTGCGTGCGGCCGCGCGAGAGGGCATCGAGTCCAGCCTGTACTGGCCCGAGCTCGGCTGGGTCGGTCCGCGCGAGCTCGTGCTGCGTCGGCTCCTGCCTCTGGCAGCAGAGGGCCTGGACGCCCACGGCGTCTCGGCGGAGGCGCGTGACCGCTACCTGGGCATCATCGAGCAGCGGTGCATCACCGGACGCAACGGCGCCACCTGGCAGCGCGCGAACGTCGCCGCCAGGGAGAGGGCAGGCGAGTCGCGTCCGCAGGCGCTGCGGGGCATGCTCGACGACTACCTCGAGCGGATGCACTCGGGCGATCCCGTGCACACCTGGACCCCCTGAACCCGCTCTGCCCCACCCCTTTGCCAAAGTGACGGCGGCTAGGCCAGGATCTCGGCGGTCCTGGCCAGCGTGATCTGCGGGGGATACAGGCTCATCACGTGCAGCGCGGCGGCGTGGTTCTCCGCCGTCGACCCGGCGCAGGCGTCGGTCGCGACGGTGAGGTGCGCGCCGGCATCCGCCCCCGCCAGCGCGGTCGACAGCACGCAGCAATCCGTCGACACCCCGGCGAGCACGACGTGCGCGCCGCGACCGACGATGTCCTCGAGCTGCGCACCCCACTTGCCGAAGGTGGGCAGGTCGAGGGTGGGATGCGGTGAGAGCGCGGCCGCCGCCGGCACGAGGTCGAACAGCTCGTCGGTCGCCGGCTGGTCGGCGAACGGCCACGTGGCGAAGTAGGCGCCCCACGAGGTGGAGCGGTCGGCGGTCGGCATCCACCGTGTCATCAGCACGCGCTCGCCGAACCGGTCGGCCAGCTGCGCGATGTTCTGCATCGCGGACCCGAAGAACGGCGATCCCCACTCGGAGTCGGGCGAGGCGAAGATGTTCTGCGGATCTATGACGACCAGCCAGGCGTCCGCGGTCCCGCCCTCTGTCACGCCTGCTCCTGGCGACGGATCCGGCTCGCGCGGGCGAACCAGGTGACGACGAACGAGAGCACCAGCGCGATGAACACGCCGAGGTTCGCGTAGGCCCACTCGCCGTCCTTGCCGCCGATGAGCGGCAGAAGGTAGCCCTGCCAGTTGTTCCAGGCTGCGTCTTCCGCGAACAGGTTGACGACCAGGCCCCAGCCGATGATCGACGTCACGATCATGGTGCCGATCGAGGTCCAGTCCCACGCTCCGTAACGGCCGTTCGCGTCGAACAGCGCCGCCTCGTCGTAGTCGCAGCGGCGGCGCAGGATGTCGGCGATGAGGATACCGGCCCACGACGCGAGCGGCACGCCGAGCGTGATGAGGAACGACTGGAACGGGCCGAGGAAGCCCTGGTCGCCGAACACGACGAGGATCGTGACGATGGTGAGGATGAGTCCGTCGATTCCTGCCGCGGCCGGCCGGGGGATGCGGATGCCGAGGCTGAGCAGCGTCAGGCCGGAGGAGTAGATGCCGAGCACGGCCCCGGACACGAGCGCGAGCACCGCGGTGAGCAGGAAGGGGACGAGCACCCAGATCGGCAGGATCACGGCCAGTGCGCCGATCGGGTCGGCGCCGACGGCATCCAAGAGCTTCTCGTCGGAGCCGGCGAGCAGCACACCGAAGACCACGAGGATGACGGGGGCGATCGCTCCACCGAAGGTGTTCCAGAACACGATCGCGCCATCGGAAGCGGTGCGCTTCTGATACCGCGACCAGTCGGCGGCGATGTTGATCCAGCCCAGCCCGAAACCGGTCATCACCATGACCAGCGCGCCGATGACCTGCCCGATGCTGCCGTCGGGCCTGGCGAGCACCGCCCCGAGATCGATCCTGCCGGCGGCGAGCACGATGTAGAGGATGGTCACGACGCCGGTGAGCCAGGTGAGCACCGACTGCAGCTTCATGATCGTGTGGTACCCGAGCACCGAGGCGGTCACGATGAGCGCGGCGACGATCACGGTCGCGATGATCTTCAACGCGACGTTGTCGCCGTCGCCGCCGAGCTGCGTGATCACCGTGGCCGTCGCGAGCACGGCCATGATGGCGAGGAAGGTCTCCCATCCGATCGAGGTGAGCCACGATACGATGCCGGGCACCTTCTGCCCGTGCACGCCGAAGGCGGCGCGCGAGAGGACCATGGTCGGCGTCGATCCGCGCTTGCCGGCGATCGCGATGAGCCCGCACAGCAGGAACGACACGACGATGCCGACGATCGAGACGATCGTCGCCTGCCAGAACGAGATGCCGAAGCCCAGCACGAAGGAGCCGTAGCTCATGCCGAACACCGACACGTTGGCGGCGAACCACGGCCAGAACAGATCGCGCGGTCGCGCGGTGCGATCGGACTCCGGAATGATCTCGATGCCGGTGCGCTCGATGAGTGCCGGCGACGTGCTGTCGGTCATGCCCTCATCCTGGCACCGCAGCCGTCGTCTCGGGGGCAGGGCCCGCGGTCAGCGCCCGAGCAGGTCGGAGATGGCGGCGATCGCACCGTCGGCGACGCGGAAGTACGCCCAAGTCCCGCGCTTCTCACGCTCGAGGAAACCGGCCGAGACCAGCACTCGCAGATGGTGCGAGACCGTGGGCTGGCTCAGTCCGAGCGGCTCGGTCAGGTCGCAGACGCACGCTTCGCCGTCGGCGTGCGCCGAGATCATCGAGATCAGCCGGAGTCTGGCCGGGTCGGCGAGGGCCTTCAGGGAGGATGCCAGTGACTCCGCGTTCTGAACGGAGATCGGCGCCCGGGTCAGCGGCGCGCAGCAGGAGCGCAGGTCGCGCAGGGGGATGAGCTCTGAGACAGGCACATCTCGATTCTGTCTGATGTATTGACGATCGTCAATATATCCGCCACGATGGCTGGGAATCATATAGATGGACATCGATGTAAGGGGGTGTGACATGGACGACTGCTGCGAGATCCTCGAAGACGGCACGTGCGTCGCAGACTGCTGCTGACCTCGATGCGCCCGTGGCGGGGGGGGCGGGCCGGGGCGGCCCCCCCCCGGCGACACAAGGCAAGGGGGTGAGTGGTGTGGGGGCGCCGGGGCGGGGCGAAGAGCGGCGCGGGGGGGCGGCCCCCAG